>CALUPV010000005.1 GCA_944322745.1 Candidatus Gastranaerophilales bacterium
AAGAATATAAGAGGTATAATTGAAGCTTCAGGTGCGGAAATAGATATTCAAGATGATGGCAGAGTTACAATAACTTCTAATGACAAAGAAGGTGCAGATATTGCAAGACATATGATTAGCCAAATGACATTTAAACCCGTTGAAGGTTTGGTATGTAAAGGTAAAGTTGTCAAAATAGTACAGTTTGGAGCATTTATAGAGCTTGCTCCCGGAAAGGATGGCATGGTTCATATATCTCAAGTGTGTAAAGAGAGAATAGACACTATTGAAGGTAAGTTGAATGTGGGAGATATTGTAACTGTTAAAATTATTAAAATTGATGACAGAGGCAAAGTAAGTTTGACAATTAAAGGTGTAACAGAAGAAGAAGCTGCTAACTGCCAATAATTTTTGAAGAAGTATAATAAATAGCCTAAATTTTCAATTATTGAATTTTTAGGCTATTATTGTATAAAAGAAGAGGTAATGTTGTGGAAAGTTCAATAAAATATAATTGTATATTTGGTGGCGGCGGAGTACGTGGAATGTGCTATGTCGGAGTACTCAAAGCATTAAAAGAACTTAATATAGAAATAGATGATATTGCGGGTTCGTCTGTTGGAGCTGTTTTTGCCGGATTATTAGCAGCCGGATATGATGAAAAAGAAATACAAGAATTATTTTTCGATTTTAATTTTAATATGTTTAGAGATATAAATATAAATATATTTAATACTGATATATCACTAAGTAAAGGTGAAATTTTTCTTGATTGGTTGAGAGAAAAAATTGGAAAAAAATTACTAGGCAGTAAATATAAAGAAAGTTCAAAAGTTAAATTTAAAGATTTAAAAAAGAATTTGCATATTTTAACTTTGGATATTAATACAAATACTCCATATATTTTTTCAAAAGAAAATACTCCTGATGAAGAAGTAGCTTTTGCAATAAGAACATCCGCATGTATGCCTGGATTAATGAGACCAATAAGTATTGGTGAGTCGTTACTTGTTGACGGTGATTTAATAAAAAGTTGGGCAGGTTGTAAAATATACAATGAGCTTGATACTTCAAATAACAGGATATTAGAATTTAGACTTGAAGGTACAAAAGAAGGAACTGATATCAAAAATCCAATAGACTATCTTAATTCTGTAATTAGTACTATTTGGTATCTATGTACAGAGAATGTATATAACTTGAATCATGAAAATGACAGATATGATTATGTTATTCTGGATGCAAAAGAAGTAATATTTTTTGATTTCAATATAAATCAAAATGTAAAAGAAAAATTAATATTGCAAGGTTATCAAACAACAATTAATTACTTTACAAACACTTTAGTGGATAAAAAGAAAAAAATCCTTAGTGTATATAGAAAAATTCAAAGTAATTTAAGTTATTTAAAAAATGCTGTTTATAAGAATAAACCTCTTGATGCACTTTTTACAATTAATGAAATATTATCAACAATGTATGAAGATATAAGATATATAGATATATCAATATGTTATAAAATAAAAGAATTAAAAGATAGTCTTATAGCAAATACAAAAAGACAATTTATATTTTCAAGCAAAATAGATAATGAAAAACAAATTCAAGCAAGGTTTGATTTCGTAAAAATGCTTGTTGAAGAAAGAATATATGAATTAGAAAATTATGTTAAATATTATTGTAATAAATGTTAAGATTGAGGACATGACCTAACAAATTATTTTATAATTACTTTTTATATTAGTGAGAAGATTTAAGAGCGGAGTATTAAATGTCAAGAGAGAGTATATTGGAAACAGAGCAATATCGAGATTCTCAGAACAGAGATATTAGTATAGCTGTATTCAAAATAGTTGATGGAATAAAAGATATACTTGAGGAGGACAGACAGCAAAAACAGCCTTTAATTCTTTCTATAAATGAAAAATTAATTATTAAATCCGTAAAAGAATTTTTAATTAATAAACGAAAACAGTGTTTGATTGGTATAACAGGTGAATCGGCATCCGGTAAAACAACATTGGTAAATTATGTTTCAAAGGCTTTAAGAAAGAAATTATTCAATGAAACATATACAACATTATGTTGTGATGATTATTATAAGGATACATCTGAAGAATTAAAAGCTGCAGGTAGTTATGAAGAATTATACAAAACAGGTTTTAGTTTTGATAAGCCTGATGCTATAAATTTAGATTTAATGCGTGCTCATTTAATAAGTTTAAAAAACGGATGTGGCGTAAATGCTCCTGAATATGACTTTGTAACTTGTGAAAGTATTCCAAATCGTGCATATAAGAATCCAACACGTGCTATTTTGGCAGAAGGATTATATGTTTTAGGTGATGAATTAGTTGATTTATTTGATATAAAGGTTTATGTATTTACCCCTTTTGAAAAAATCAAGGAAAGATGGTTTTCAAGAGCAATTTTAAGAGGAAAAACAGGTAGTGCGGCTGAACATCAATTTAACGATGTTAATACTACAGCGCAAATATATATAAGACCTACAATGAAAAATGCAGATATTGTTGTTAATGGTCTTACGAGTGCCGAATATATAGAAGAACTAACAACAAAAGTTATAAATTTAATAAATGATGTAATTAATTTTTATAAATAACGTAAGAAAAAATAAATTAAAAGTTTACATTTGTAAAAAAATGTAAACTTTTTTATTTTTTATAAAAAAAAAAATTAAAGAAAAAAATAGTGAAACCGATAAATTAAACAGTAATATCAACAATTTTAGAATAAAAAAGGTAAAAACGGGGCTATTAATAATATTAAAGTAGTAGGCAATAAATATTATTTAAATGTTTTAGTATTATTGTAGTCTTGTCAAAGCAAGGAGTATTTTAGTGGCAAAACCTAAAGCAAAGGCAACACTACAAATTCATATAAATAGGGTAAGGAATTTTTTGAATTTCACCAGAGCATACTTGAAAAAGAACAACCCAATAAAAATCTTTATAGCAAGCACATTGGCTTATATAAAAGAAATTGCAACAGTGAAACAAAAATTAAAAAAAATTGAATACCGTATTAATTATGAAAAATACAAGCTTAAAAAGACGGAACTAATTCTAGCACAGAATTCAGAGCACGTATTTTTAAAAGGAAGGTCACTAAATCAGACAAGGTAAAATCTATGGGATTTCTAATAGCATTCAGTAGAAAAATGTATCTGACAGCGTATGTAAATAAGCTTGAAAGTAAGTTAAATGATATTACTACGCAAAAGCTTAATCTTACAGATACAATATCTCAACTAACAAGTCAAATAAGTGATATAGGAAATACAGATTCTCCTGCAGTAAAACAACTTGAAGCAAGAAAGGCTGAGTTAGAAAGTTTAGATAAACAATTAGAAGTTAGAATGCAGAAAGTACAAACACAACTTCAAGCTGCAAATACAGAGTTGCAATCTGCAGATCAAATGTTGCAACAAAATCTGCAGCGATCGTTCTCGTATAACGCAGGAGGCGGTTAGAAATAAAAATAAAAAGGAACATTTTAAATGTTCCTTTTTATTTGACAAAAAATATCTTCTATTTAAAATAAAAAAATATGTATATTAGGATATCAGAGATAGATAATACAGAGAACAAGGTGAAACAAATAAATTTTTCAGAGATATTTGAAGAATTTAATAAAGAAGTGCCTGTGTCTGCTAATTTAAAATTAGAAATAATCGGTTCACTTATAAAAATAAGTGGTCAAATAAATGCAAAATTAAATTTAATTTGTGATTTATGTTTAAAAGAATTTACAAAAGAATTTAATATAGAGGTAGAAGAGTTTTTTTCGCAAGATAGTTCATTTTGCAGTAATACAGGCGAGTTTGAGATTAAACAAGATTGCTTTATAGAAGATTTAAATGGTAAAGATGAAATAAATATTTCAGATTTTGTTTACCAAAGTGTAATATTACATATACCAAATAAGCTTGTTTGTGATATAAATTGTAATGGAAGTGAAATTGTTAATAAATATATAAAAACAGATTTCACAGATCCAAGATTAGAAGTATTTAAGAATATAAAACTAGAAAAGGAATAAAATCATGGCAGTACCAAAGAAAAGAACAGGTAAATCAGCACAAGCACAAAGAAGAGCAAATTGGAAAGGATCAGTTCCTGAAACAACAATTTGTACAAATTGCGGTGCAACAGTATTAACACATACAGTATGTACAGAATGTGGAACATATAAAGGTGTAAAAGTAAGTAAAAAAGCTGAAAAGACAGAAGTAAAAGACGCTGAATAATAATAAGTAGAAAATGGGGATATAGGAAAGTATGACTAGGATAGCTATAGATGCAATGGGAGGAGATTACGCTCCTAAGGCTGTGGTAGAAGGGGCTGTATGGGCTGCAATGGAATATAATATTCCCATTGAGTTAGTCGGAAAATTATATGATATCGAACGTGAACTTGATCGAATTGATCAAGAAGGAATACTTGTAGGCGGAGGGATGTTTGCAGCGAAAAAGATAAAGGTCAATACGAAAAAGCTTGATATAAAAAAGACTCATGCTTCAGAAGTAATAGAAATGGGTGAAGCTCCAGGACAAGCAATAAGAAAAAAGAAAAATTCTTCTATTGTACTATCCGTCAATGCAGTAGTTACAGGTAGTTCAGATGCAGTAGTGGCAGCGGGCTCAACAGGTGCTGCCATGGGTGCGAGCTTATTTGGCTTAGGACGACTTCATGGTATTGAAAGACCTGCGATTGCAACAGTATTGCCCACAATGAAAGGACCTTTGGTTTTAATGGACTCAGGTGCAAATACAGATTGTACTCCTGAGATGTTATATCAATTTGGTATAATGGGGTCAACATATGCAAAATCTGTTTTAGGAATTGAAAATCCAAGAGTAGCCTTATTAAATATAGGTGAAGAAGCAGGTAAAGGTGATGAACTTGCTAAAGACACGTATAAAATATTTGAAGAAAATAAAGATAAGTTGAATTTTATAGGTAATGCTGAAGGTAAAGAAATATTCTTAGGTAATTGTGATGTAATTATTTGTGATGGCTTTGTCGGAAATGTAACATTGAAAACTATAGAAGGTGTAGCAAGAATGTTTTTCTATATGGTAAAGCAAGAGTTTTATCATGACCCTGTCACAAAGCTAATTGGTTTTTTAGTAAGACCTATATTAAAGAAAATGTATGCGAAAGTTAATTATGAAGAATTTGGCGGTGCTCTTTTACTTGGAGTAAAAGGAATAACAGTTATATGTCATGGACGTTCATCTGCTTATGCAATAAAAAATGCAGTAAAAGTTGCATATAATGCAGTTGAGGCTGGTGTAAATAAGAGTATTGCATCTTATTATGGGGAGATAGAGTAGAATGAATATTCCGATAAAAATTGCAGGATTAGGCTTTCAAGTTCCCAAAACTGTAATTACAAATGATGATTTAACCAAAATAATTGATACATCTGATGAATGGATAAGGACTAGAACCGGGATAGAAAGAAGACGAGTATTATCCGGAAACGAATCTGCTGTTGAGATGGGCATTGGTGCTGCAAAAAAAGCATTGGAAAAATCAAAAATTAATGTTGAAGAAATCGATTATATTATAGCAGCAGCAAGTTTGGGTACGCATATTTATCCGTCTACTGCTTGTGAAATACAGGCTGCTATTGGTGCTGTAAATGCTGCTTGTTTTGATATAACTGCAGCATGTTCCGGACTAATATATGGAATGGGTATTTCCAGAGGATTTATAAAATCCGGAATGGCAAAAAATATATTAGTTGTTGCAACTGATGCTGTTTCAAGATGTTTAGATTGGACAGACAGAGCTTCTTGTGTATTATTTGGTGATGGTGCAGGCGCTATGGTTTTAACAGTTTCAGATGATGAACAAGATGATATACTTGCTGTTGATTTAAAGGCGGAAGGACATCTTGGTGATTTTATAAAAATGGCAACTCCAGGTAAAAATTGTCCGCTTGTGGAACCAAACGATGAGCCTAAAATGTATGTTCAGATGGATGGTAAAGAAGTATATAAATATGTTGTAACAAAACTTCCTGGATATATAGAAGAATGTGTTTCAAAGTCAGGTTTAAAAATGAATGAAATTGATTACCTTGTTCCGCATCAGGCAAATATGAGGATAATTGAAGCATTGGAAAAACGTTTAGAATTTAATCCTGAAAATGTAATTTCAAATATAAAAGATTATGCTAATACTTCTGCTGCATCTATACCTATTGCATTAGTTGAAGCTATTGAAAGCGGGAAAATGAAACTTCCTTGTAGTGCAATTTTAACAGGGTTTGGTGCTGGCATGACAGTTGGAACAACGGTTGTTAGGTTAAGAGAAGGGATTGCATAATGAAAAAATATGCTTTTATTTTTCCAGGGCAAGGTGCTCAAAAAGTTGGGATGGGCAAAGATTTATATGAAAATTCTCCTGCTGCAAAAAAAGTTTTCAATATTGCGAATGAGGTTTTAGGATATGATATTTCGGAGTTGTGCTTTAATGGCTCAGAAGAAGAATTAATGAAAACTATAAATTCTCAGCCTTGTATACTTACAGTTTCTCTTGCTGCACTTGAAGCACTTAGAGAACAGATTGATATAAAGCCTGTTTGTTGTGCCGGTCATAGTTTAGGTGAATATGCTGCATTATATGTTTCTGGTGCTTTGGATTTAAAATCAGTCCTTAAGTTAATACAAAAAAGAGCTTATTTAATGAATAAAGCAGCTGAAACAACTCATGGCAGTATGGCTGCAGTACTTGGATTAGATGATGAAGCTGTTATTAATATTACAAGAAAATTAAATAATGTATATGTTGCTAATTTTAATTCTCCGGGACAAGTTGTAATTACTGGAGACAAAGAAGAAATTAGTAAGAGTCTTGATATATTTAAAGAAGCTGGTGCAAAAAGAGTTATTCCTTTAGCCGTATCAGGGGCATTTCATTCTCCTATTATGGCAGATGCCGGTTGTGAATTTAGCACTTTCGTCTCTCAATATGAATTTAAAAATGCTGAAATTCCCGTATTTACAAATGTTGATGCAAAACCGACAATTTTCGGTGAAGAATTACAAAATAAGCTTCCGCAACAAATAAGTTCTTCAGTACTTTGGGCAAAAACTATTAATAAAATTGCAGAAGAGTATACTATTAATTTTATTGAAATCGGACCGGGAAAAGTTCTTGCCGGATTAAATAAGAAGATTAACACAGAACTTAATACTATGAATATTTATGATTATGAATCATTGAATTATGTAGTATCTGAAATAAAAGAAAAGGAGCTTGTATAATGTCTGAGAAGAAGGTTGCATTAGTAACAGGTGCATCAAGAGGTATAGGAAAAGCATGTGCTTTAGAACTTGCAAAAGCAGGTTATGATGTAGCTATAAGTTATGCAGGAAATGATGAAGCGGCAAATAAGACTGTAGAAGAATTAAAGTTATTAAATATAAAAGCAAAAGCATATAAATATAATGTTGCAGATAAAGATGCTTGTGCAAAAGCAGTAGAAGATGTTCTCGCTGATTTTGGGAAAGTTGATGTTCTGGTGAATAATGCAGGCATTACACGTGATGGTTTATTTATGAGAATGAGTGCAGAAAATTGGGATGCCGTAATCAATACAAATTTAAGCAGTGCTTTTTATATGACAAGTCCAATAATCAGAACGATGATTAAGCAACGTTCAGGATGTATTATTAACATGTCAAGCATAGTCGGACAGTATGGAAATGCAGGTCAGGCAAATTATTCAGCTGCAAAAGCAGGATTAATCGGGTTTACTAAATCATTAGCAAAAGAATTAGGTTCAAGAAATATAAGAGTTAATGCAATTGCTCCAGGCTTTATTCAAACTGATATGACAAAAGACTTAGATACGGAAAAAATGGTAGAACATATACCATTAAAGAGACTTGGTCAACCTGAAGATATTGCAAAAACTGTTAAATTTTTAGCAGAAGATGCAACATATATAACCGGTCAAGTAATTGGTGTAGATGGCGGTCTTGTTATTTAGTTTACAAATTTGCAAAATTAAATGTAAATAGTATAATATATTAAGAATAATAAAATAAATTAAGTATTAGTTAAAAATGAGGTAGAAAAAAAATGAGTGACGTTCTAGAAAGAGTAAAAAAAGTTGTAGTTGAACAATTAAGTGTTGATGAAAGCTCTGTTACTCCTGAAGCTAGTTTTACAGCCGATTTAGGTGCTGATTCTTTAGATACAGTTGAATTAGTTATGGCTTTTGAAGAAGAATTTGGTTGTGAAATTCCTGATGAAGATGCTGAAAAAATAGCAACAGTACAAGATGCAGTTAATTACATTGAAGCAAATTCTTAATCGCTCAAATAATTAATTAGAATTTTAATGAGGGGTTCTTGGTTTGCAAGTTCTCCTCATTCAATTATAATAAGATATTTATAGGTGTATAAAATGACAAAAAAACGAGTAGTAGTTACAGGTATGGGCGTTGTGTCTCCATTTGGCGTTGGGGCTGAAAAATTATGGGATGGAGTTGTTAACGGTAAAAGTGCTATATCTAAAATTGAAAACATGGGTGATATGACCGGTCATTCTGTATTAATAGGCGGAGAAATAAAAGAGTCTGTTTTTAATCCTGTTGATTATTTTGAACCAAAAGAAGCTAAAAGACTGGATAAATTTTTACAATATTCTATAGTCGCAGCAAGAGAGGCTGTTTCTGATTCTGGAATAAAAGAATCGGATATTGACCCATATAGATTTGGCGTTATTGTTGGTAGTGCTGCTGGTGGTTTTCATACAATTGAGAAAAGTTATGAGGCAATGTTATCAAAAGGTCCTACAAAATGCTCACCATTTACTATTCCCATGTTGATTTGTGACATGTGTGCAGGTAAAATTTCTATAGAATTTGGTGCGAAAGGTGTAAATAAAGCAATAGTTACTGCTTGCGCAACTGCTGCACATTGTATTGGTGATGCGTTTAGAACAATTCAATATGGAGAAGCAGATGCTGTAATAGCAGGAGGAAGTGAAGCGGCTATATGTACAATTGGTTTAGGTGCTTTTACTGCAGCTAAAACGCTTTCAAAAAGGAATGATGAACCTACAAAAGCATCAAGACCATATGATAAAGACAGAGATGGCTTTGTTATGGCAGAAGGTGCAGGTATTCTGGTTCTTGAAGAATTAGAACATGCAAAAAAACGTGGTGCGAAAATTTATGCTGAGATTATCGGTTATGGTCAGACTGGCGATGCTTATGATGTGGTTGCACCTCATCCTGAGGGTTTAAGTGCTGCAAAAGCAATGGAATTTGCGCTTAATGATGCAGAAATTAATGCTGAAGATGTGCAATATATTAATACACATGGAACTAGTACACATCTTGGTGATATTGCAGAAACAAAAGCAATTGCAAATGTTTTTGGTGATAGAACCGTAAACCCAAATTTAAGAGTAAGTTCTACAAAATCGGAAACCGGTCACATGCTTGGTGCTTCAGGTGCTGCTGAATCAGTTATTTGTATTAAAGCGATTAACAATGATATTGTTCCTCCGACAATTAATCTTGATAATTTGGATGAAGAAGTTGCTAATTTGAACTATGTTCCAAACAAAGCTGAAAAAATGAATGTTAATATTGCTTTAACAAATTCTTTTGGATTTGGAGGACATAATGCAGTGTTAATATTTAAAAAATATTGATAGAAAAGAGGAAGCATTGCTTCCTCTTTTTATTTTATAGAATTAATATTTTCAACAGCATTTGTTATTTTTTTGACATTAAATAGTTCGGATAATCCATCAATTAATACTGGATTTATTATATTAGGACAACATGGTCCTAAGAAAATATTATTTATTTCTAAATGAATTAAATTAAATATATGTGCAATGGTAGTAGCGTTACAATCAGTTATGAAAACACTAATTTTTTTGTTGATTGATGGATTTTTTTCTATTAAGGTTTCAATTATTTTATATACGACAGAAAAATCAAAATATGAGTTTACATGCCATAAATTTTCTCTTTTTCTATTGTATGAAAGTGAAATGATGTAATTATTATCAGGGCAATGTTCTAAAAAATCATTTATATATTTATTTGAATGATTGAATTGATCTATTATGCCAATTATAAATATATTTTTAATTTCTTTTTGTTTTATTTTATCTAAGATTATATCAATTTTTTTATTTAGTTCTTCTACATCATATCCTATTTTAATTTTGTTAATTTCTTTTTCATTTTCAAATCCTTTTGAATCAAGAGCATATTTAATTAAGGGATCAAAGTTGTTATTTTCAATTTTTGCAATTCCAAAGGCCGGATATTTTTCTGCGGTATATATCTGCCCTCGTATTACATCTATTTTGGGTACTGAATTCCCGGATATATATATTGGACCTGGAAATGAGGCAAAATCTAGTTGGAAATTATTATCTGATTTTTGATAATGACCAACTAAATTTGTAAATTTTGAAAATTGTTTATATTGAAATGCGCTAATCATTTCGTGGTGTGTATATACATTTATATTTAAGCCTTTTACTGCAATAAGTATTTTTTCTAAATCAAGAAAACTGTTTCCTGAAACAAGTATAGCCTTACCTCTTTTCTTGCATAATGGTACAGTTATTTCGCATACAGGACCAAATTTTTGGATTATGGTATTATATAGTAATTTCATAATTTTGTAATTACATTTTGAAAAATTTTTTATAACAGATATCAAATCTTTATCTGTTAAATCTGGGAAATTAGTTGTATTTAGTAGCTTTAAAACTTCGTTTTTTGCTTCAGGAAAATCTATTTTATAATTTTTTAATTCAATTAAACAATTGCACGAATTTAGTACAAGGTTAATCATTATTTCATATAGATTTTTTTTATTTTTATCTAGCTTTATTTTTGAAAATTTTTCTTGAATATTTTTTTCTTTTTCATTTAAAGCTTTTAGTATAACATCTCTGGAAGAATAATTTTCTTTATTTTCAGGAATTAATTCTGCTTTTTGGTTCACCTTTTCACAAGCAGAAATATACATTTTTTCAAGCATTTTTTTATTATTATATAAATCTTCTATTATTACAAAGAAACTTTCCTTCCTAAAATCAAGATTTACTATCAAAATTGAAATGAACTCAATTACTTTGTCTGTGTATAAACTCATATCAATTTCTAATTCTTTTAATTTTTCTATATAAAAAACGATTTGTTGAAGTTCAGAAACAAATAGTTCTTTTATTGCAGTAACATATGGATCAAATGCAAAAATGGTAGGTGTATTTGCCCCTACGCATAAAGAATCATAGTAATTAAAAAATTTATTCATCATATTAAACCTGATTTTCTAATAATTTATCTAGTTCACCTGATATATTCATTTTATTTAAATCATCATAGCCGCCAATGCGTTTATTACCGATTATAATTTGTGGTACAGTTACGCGTCCTTTAATACCATAGTATTCGCCTAAATTATTACGGTATTCTTCTTCATTTTCTGAAATATCAATTTTTCGATAATCGAGACCTTTCTCTTGAAAAAGCATTTCGGCCTTTTTACAGTACGGACAGTAGTCTACAGTATAAATAATAATGTTTTTCATATAAAATATCCCAAAGTCATAACACTAATAAATTATGTTATGACTATATAAATATTTTATTAGCCGTAAGAATATAATTATTTGCTAATTCTGGAAATGATTTCTTCAATATTTTTCTTTTCATCAGAAGGTAAGTCAAAATTTAAATAATCTTGAAAATATTCAATAGCACTTTCTTTGTCATTTCGTGCTAAAAATAAAATACCTAATTTTTTATAAGAGGGGTGAAAATTTTCGTTGCATGATATTGCTTTTAAATGATTCGAAATAGCCTTATCTGTATTATCGTTTGCTTCATAAGTTATTGCTGTTTGATAATATAAAACAGCATTATCAGTAACTTTTTCTAATACATTTTCATAATTTTCAGCAGCACTATCGTAGTCACCAAGTTCAAATTGAATATTTCCTAAATCCCAATATGCATCAACATTATTTTCATCTATATCTAAAATTTCAAATAATTGATCCATTGCTAAATCATATCTGCAGTCTTCGACATAAAAGCGGGATAAATAATGTTTTAATGCAATTTCTTGAGGCATAAGTGTTACACCATTTTCTAATAAATTTATAGCCTCAATAATGTTTTTATTCCTATAATATACATCTGCAAGATTTATATATGTTTGTACAGACTTTGGATTAAAAGACAGCGCTTTTATAAAATACTCAATTGCTAAATCGTCTTTTGCCAACTTAGCATAACATAGTCCAATATTATTAAGAATATTGGGGTTATTTTTGTCTTCTTCCAATACTTTAAGAAATGATTCAACAGCCTTTTCGTAATCTGTTGCCTTAAATGCATCTAGTGCTTGTTGTAAATTGATATTTATTTCATTTTCCATAATTTTATTGTAATATAAAGTAAAAAAATATGAAAGGATATAATATATGTCAGGACACTCAAAGTGGTCAACCATTAAACACAAAAAAGCTGCTGTAGATGCTGCCAGAGGAGTTACTTTTCAAAAATTTTCAAGAGAAATAATTGTTGCAGCGAAGATGGGCGGAGCGGATCCAAATGGTAATTTTAGATTAAGAACAGCTATCGATAGGGCTAAAGCTGCAGGACTTCCAAATGATAATATAAAAAGAGCGATTGAAAAAGGTGCAGGCGGCGGTGGTGCTGATAATGTTGAAGAATTAACATATGAAGGTTATGGTGCAGGCGGCAGCGCTATATTTATTGAAGCAATGACTGATAACAGAAATAGAACAGCAGGAGATATAAGAAGCTTTTTCTCCAAATTTGGTGGAAATTTAGGTGAAACCGGTTGTGTTGGCTGGATGTTTAAACAAGTTGGTGCTATTGAATTTCCAAAAGAAACTACAGATTTTGATAAATTATTTGAAGCTGCAATAGACGCTAATGCACAAGATGTTATAGATGAAGATGATATTTATAAAGTTATAACATCTCCTGAAGATTTTCAATCTTGTGTTGAAACTCTTGAAAAAAAAGGTTTTAAAGGAGCTTCTGCGGAATTAACCAGAATTGCCGAAAATACAGTAGAAGTTACTGATGAAAAAATAGCAACAAATATTTTAAGATTAATGTCTAAATTAGAAGAACATGATGATGTTCAAAATGTTTATTCTAATTTTGATATATCTGATGAGTTAATGGAAAAAATTGATATATAAAATAATTTAAAAAGTCCCTATTTAGGGACTTTTCTAATATTTAATTTTAATTAATTTGGTTAGAACGCTTGAATTCATTTTGCTTTTTGCACATTTTTGTTTAAAACCTTCAAGTTCAATGCCAACTTTTGAATACAATTCATAAATAACATCAGATGCTCGTTCTTCTTCAGTTTCATATTGTGCTCTTATTTTTTCAAGTTCACCATAATCTAGGAATTTACCGCCACAAGAGTAACATTCATCAATTTGAATTTCTTTTTTTGCACTGGCATAATTTTTAACCATTTTTTGACCACAAAGTGGACAAATTCTAAAATCCGTTTCGTCAACTTTTTTAAATTTTTTATTTTCGAATAAAGATATTAATGGGGAAATATCTTCTTTATTTTCATCAAATTTCTCAAGTTCCCTATTATCGAAAAATATGCCGCCACATCCATTTACACAAACATCCAAATTTATACCTTGTTCAGGCATATAGATTTTTTTCATTTTCTTTCCGCACGCAGGACAGTCAATTTCAAATTCAGTATTATCTTTCATATAAACCTCTTTTCTATTAATGTTAATTTTAACATATTTTTTTAATTTTTTTTTATTTTAATAAAAAAGAGGTCTTAGAAAAACTAAGACCTCTTTTTTTTGTAGATTTTTACTTATTGTTCGTTACATCCGAAAGCAATTGTTACCTTTTCTCTTGGATTAATAGAAGATACTTTCATTCCGTTAGGATCAACTAAGTATGTAATTTCATCACCGGTATATTGGAATAATCCCATAGTACCTGATAAAGCAGTTCTTGTTGCATCAACAGGAGCTTTCACAATAGCTTTACCTACATCAAGGTAGCTTCTACCGGCAGCTTTAAATTCACCTTGGAATATTTCACCGGTACCAACACCAATTCCGCTTACAGTTTGTTCAACAGCATTACTTGCACTTACTATAGCGCCACCAACAGTTCTACCTACAGTACCAAGTAAACCACCCGTCCAAGTGAATGGGAATTCAACTATACGTGCAAGTGCATTTGGTTTTTTAACCTTATTTACTTGTGCTGTTAAGATTTGGTTTGGTAATTCTGCTTTGCATTTCCCAAATTTTATTGTGTTAAATGATAATTTTAATGCACCTTGGCAGTGTTTTGTTGGTCTTACTACTTCAAGAACTTTACCGTCGACTCTTGAACCTGCCGGGAATTCTACACCATCTATTGTTACAGAATCAATTGTTGTAGCAGCAAACCTGTCACCAATATTAGCTGATTTTGCACTAATTTCGTCATTAAATGTAAGTTGAAGTGTTGGGATAGTTACTACTTCTTCACTTTCATAATATGCTTTTTTGGGTTCACATCCACAGTCTGAAGCTATATCATCTGTCTTACTATAGCCCATTGCGACTCTAACATTCTCTAACATTGATGCAATTTCAGCACGGCTTGCGTCTTTATTCGGTGCAATTTCTTTCGAATTTGGAAATTCAGATATTCCGCCAGATTCTAATACTTTTGCGACTGGTACTTTAGCCCAATTTGGAACATCATTTCCATCACAATATTGGCTTAAAACTGTCTCAGCCTTACATTCATCCATTGGACAATTTATACCTTTTGCCATTATAGAAAATGCTTCAGCTCTTGAAATTGGCTGATTTGGTTTAAACATATTATTTGGATATCCTGTCATTAAACCATTTGCAACTGCTTTTGCAATTGTTTTATTTGCCCAATGTGATTCAGGTACGTCTTTAAACATGCTTGATGGGCAAGATACATCATCATTTAAATTAAAGCCTTTTACAACTAATGTTGCCATTTCTGCTCTGGATACAGGTAAGCTTGGTTTATATGTTCTATCAGGATATCCTGCTATGATATTATTTTCTGTTAATGTATTTATATCACAGCTTGCCCAATAACCATCCGGAACATCTTCAAATACACTTGCAATTGGAGCTGCTCCTCCTGTCATTGCTGAATATTCAAATGGTTCCATAGATTTTTTTATTGCTTCCATACTTGTATTTGTGTGAATTTGCATTGGACATGCTGCTCCATCTATATTTTGCGGATTCCTGTCTACGGGTATACCAGTAGCGCATGGTGGATTATCCAAACATGGAAGTGGAGCTGCAGCTCCTGTCATGCTTCCATCATCACAACCACATCCAACTGTAGTTGTTTGAGCTTCTGCTACAGGAACGCCTGAAAATGATGTTATAGAATCATCTCCCAGAAACAAACCATTATTTCTTTCTCCAACAACTTGGTTGTTTCCATAAATGGCATTAGGGTAAGCATAAACTTGTTGTTGGAATTTTTTGCCATCTGCCGGCTGTGGGCATACTGCACAAGTTGGTGTTGATGGTTGTGGGCATTGTGCTACGGATGGACATGGGTTACAGTCTTGTGCTACAGGTTGACAGCTATCGCAATCTGTTTTCTTTGCACAAGGGTCACATTGTTCTTCTTGTTTAGGTTGACAAGTACAACTATCTATATCATTAAGACATTTTGGACATTTTGCTGTTTGTGGTGTCACAGGAGAAGGGCATCCAGACAATGGGCAAGCTGCCAAACGCTCATTTGACATTTCAGTTGCTGTTTCTTGTGTAAAACCTGCATTTGTACCTGCTAAAACACCGATTGTTACTACGGCGGCAAGTGTCATTTTGTTTAATTTCATTTTTCCTCCTTGTTCATAAAAGAAATGTTACAGGCAAACATTTCTTTTTTATCTATTTTTATTTTTTGTATTTTTATAATCTTTTATATTATTTCTATCTTTGAATTATGATATGTATGCTACTCTCTATTCATTACCTTTTCCTACAATAATTATGGCTAATTACTTTTATTTAAAAATTTGAATTATAAAATAATTAAAATTCATATAAATAATTGATAAATTTAATGTAATTACTCATACTATGAGTTGATGTTAAGTTTTATGAGAAGTTTAAAATTATAAATATAGTTTGATAGGTTTTTATAAATGAATTTAAATGAACATTGTTTACTTGGTTTCTTAGTTAATCCTGATGAATTAAATTATTTATATAAGATATTTTTAAAGAATATTGAAGAAATTGAAAAAACTTCAAAAATAGATAATAATTAAATTATTACCTATTGGAGAGTCTATGAATAAATTTATTAATTTGATACACAGGCATCGTTATGATATTTTTTTCTCATTTATTTTATTTGTAATTTTTATTTTTGGTTTTATTTTTCTTCAGAATGTAGAAACAAAGAATTTAATTAAAACATTAGAAAATAAATCATTTGATATAAGACAAAATATAATATCTAAAAATAAAAAAGTTAATAAAGATATAATAATTGTAACTGTTGATGATCCTTCTTATGAATACTTGATTGAAACATACGGAGATTGGCCTATTCCGAGAAACGCTTATGCTGAAATTCTTGATTATATACAAAGCCAGAAACCTAAATATGTTGCTTTTGATTTATTATTTATAAAATCGCTAAACAGGATTCCAAATAGTGATAATAAACTTATTGAAGGATTTAAAAAATATAAAAATACTTATACTGCATTTAACTTTGATGACTATTCTTTTGATTTAAGAAAACCGCCAAGTATAGATGAAAAAATAAAATCTAAAATTAAAGTTTTTTCTGATAATTTTTATCCGTATGAGTATACAAATTGTCGTATAATAATGCCTGAAATTATCAATGCTACTAAAAATATTGGACATATTAATACTCCAAAATCTGATGATGGTTATACAAGAACTGTTCCTATAATTGTAAAATATCCCAAATATAATCAAACAAATTATACTGTAATACAAGATGAATATTATCTTTATATGACTGTTAAAATGATGATTGATTATCTTAATGAGTATGAAAATGAAAATATAGAAGATTTGGTTATAGATTCCAACAATAATTTACTTTTAGGAAAAAGGAAGATTCCTTTAACTAAAAATGGTGAAGCAATTTTAAATTGGTATGGAAAAAGTGGTACAGAGGTTGATACTACATTTAAATATGTATCTTTTTGGCAAATTTTTAAATCTATTCAGGCCAAAAAAGAAGGTAAGAGAGCTATTTTACCTGATAATTTGTTTGAAAATAAAATCGTATATATTGGAACGAATGTTTTTGCTCTCTCTGATATTAAGACTGTTCCGACAAGTAAATATTTGCCTGGTGTGGAAATCCATACAACTTTATTCAATAATATACTTGATAATTCATTAATACATAATGCATCTTTGCCATATAATATTTTAATATCGATAATCCTGTCTGCAGCAGTTATTTTTACGGTATTCAGGATAAAATCGGTTTATGTTTCATTGATTTTATTTGTATTTCTGACAGTTACATATTCATATTTTACTACATATGTCATGGAAAAATATAATGTATGGGTTTGGCTTGTCATTCCGGTTGCTTGTTCTATTTTTGTTTTTATTTGTTCTTTTATTATTAAATATTTACTTAAATCAAGGGATTTTGAATATACATATAAATTAGCAACAACTGATGGTTTAACAGAATTATATAACCATCGTTTCTTTCAAGAACAAATTAGACAGAAAATTGTTCAAGCAGATAGAAATAAAAACAGTTTCTCATTAATATTAATTGATATAGATTTTTTCAAAAAATTTAACGATAAATATGGACATCAAGCTGGGGATGCTGTATTAAAACATGTGGCTAGTACTCTTAAAAAGAGTGTAAGAGCTGAAGATTTAGTTTGCAGATACGGTGGTGAAGAAATGACTATTATCCTTAACAATACTAATAGAAGTGATGCTATAAAAACTGCTCAAAAAATTTGTGAAATAATAGCAGAAAAAAAATACGAATTAACTCCTGAATTAGAAGTTAATATAACAATAAGTCTTGGAGTTTCTACATATCCTGAAAACGGAAAAACACCGACAGAACTTATTGAATATGCAGATAAATGTCTGTACAAAGCAAAAGAAAACGGTCGAAACCAAGTTGGTTTCATATCATAATTTGTTTATATTTCTTTACAATAGAGTTTTTACAAGCAATAAGGTACATAATTTTGACTTTATAGGATATAAATTAAATTTGTATTATTTATAAAGTAAGGAGAAGTTATGAGTACAACAGCTTTAAACAGTGTAAAAATGCCACAAACACCAATACAGGTTATACAAAGACAACAAGAAATTAGAAAAATTGTTAGAGAAGAAATAAAACGTGCAGAAAAATTGAAAGAACTTGAACAAAAACACAAAGCGGGTGAAATTTCTGATTTCGAATATAAAGCGCAGAAATTTTTACTTGAAGCCCCAGTTGTATTAGATAACGCTCAAGAAACTGGTGTTGTATACTCAACAACTGCATAATAAAAATTTAGGAGACCGCATTAAGCGGTCTCTTTTTAGTAATTTATAACAGTTTCAAAGAAATATGCTTTTGGATGTTTACATACTGGACATATTTCAGGGGCTTTTTCACTTTCAACATGATGACCACAATTTGCACATTCCCAAACAATTTTTTTATCTCTTGCAAATACTTTGTCGTTTTTAACGCTTTCAAGTAATTTTCTATATCTTTCTTCGTGGGTTTTCTCTATTTTTGCAACCATGTCAAAAAGAACAGCTAATTCTTCAAAACCTTCTTCTTTTGCTTCTTTTGCAAATGTTGCATACATGTCTGTCCATTCATAGTTTTCTCCGTCTGCGGCATCTTCTAAATTTTTGAGAGTTTCTGGAATAGAACCGTTGTGTAAATATTTAAACCATATTTTTGCGTGTTCTTTTTCGTTATTTGCAGTTTCTTCAAAAATTTTGCTAATTTGAACAAATCCTTCTTTTTTAGCCTGAGAAGCATAATATGTATATTTATTTCTTGCTTGAGACTCACCAGCGAAGGCTGTCATTAAATTTTGTTCTGTTTTACTTCCTTTTAAATCCGGCATAATATTCTCCTTTTCTTTTCTAAAAATATTAATAAATTTTCAAGAAAAAATCAAATTTTATTGTAAATTTTTTATTACAAATTTTGTATAAATGGCACAAAATATGTTTCAATAAACTTATATTTTGTGTGTTTAGTGTTGGGGTTTTATTGTGAAAGTTAATGGTATTAATTCTGTAAATGTATTGCAAAAAAATGGTTTACCAGTTAGTAGTGTTCATAAGAAGAATATAAATTTGTGTCCTTCAATTAATTCTATATCTGGTATTTGCTATAAACCGGTTTCATTTGGTCGTACTTGGGCTGAACATAAGAGCTGGGGTGCTGTTGTTGATCCGGATTCGAAAGAGGTTTCTTTTAAATTATTAACATATCCTGATACAAAAAAAGTAGAAGTAACTGTTCAAAAGCGAAATAATGAAAATTCTGTAAAAACATATCAATTAATGAATTCTGGAAATGGTGTTTTTGTAACTGATAAAAAAATTCCAGCTGGCGAAGTCTCTCATGGAGATAAATATTTTTATACCCTATATAAAGGTAATGGAGAAGTTGCTCGGGTAAAAGATCCATATTCTTTCAGACAAGAAAGTTTACTTGGTGCTTCTACAGTTTATGATCATTCCTTATATGAGTGGAAAGATGAAAATTGGTATAAAAATGATAAAAGAAGAATTTCGAGATTAGCTAATAATCAAAATGGATTATCAAGGGTAGATTCTGCAAGAATCTATGAATTTAATACTGCAAGTTTAACTAAAAAAGGAACTTTTGAAAGCGCAAAAGCTGTAATAAAATCACTTCCGCAGCTTGGTTTTAATGCTATAGAAATTATGCCTGTAGAAAATACATATTCTTTTAACTGGGGTTATGATGGTGTTGACAAAATGTCTCCTTCTGAACACTTAGGCGGTCCGGATGCTTTAAAATCTTTTATTGATTTTGCGCATGAACAAGGATTAAATGTTATTATGGATATGGTGCCTAATCATTTAGGTCCAGATGGAGCAACTCTTTTAAAAACCGGTCCGTTCATAAAAGGCAAAAATGCATTTGGTGAAGCATTTAATTTCGAAGGACAAAACTCGAGATATGTTAGAGATTATATTGTAAATGCTGCGATTAATTGGGTTGATAATTATCATTGTGACGGTCTTAGATTAGATATGACTAAGTTTATGGAATCAGATTACACAATGAAACAAATTGCGGCTGAAATTAACTACCATAAACCTGAAGCATTTTTAATAGCAGAAGATGGAAGAAGTTCTATAAGTGTAGATGATAATGGAAATTTCTGGAATAATTCTGATGAACCACATGATAAAAGAGTTGTGAACCCTTTAAAACCTTTTGAAAGTGGAATAGGTGAGAATGAAGAAATTCATTGTGGAGCAATAGAGAATATTTCTAATGGAAATACTGCATTAGGTCGACTTGGTTATGACAGTGAATGGGATTTTAATTATTATCATACATTAAAAGATGGGTTATACGGTGTTATAAATTTAGATAGATTTGAAAAAGCGTGTTATTGTTCTCAAGATAGAGTAAAGTATGTAATGAGTCATGATGAAATAGGAAATTATGAAGGTTCCAGACTTTTGGCCAAGTTAATTGCTCCAATGTTGCATCTTAATGATTGTGTTGTTGTTGATAATAAAGATAAAGAAAGGGCACTTGCTTTAAAAGAGCTTAAAGGCTGTAGTATAGATGAAGCAATGAATACTGTTGCAATTCAGAAAGCTCAATTTATTGCAGAAAAACTTGCCATTTTACTTCAGACCGGTCAACTTGACAGGTATAATACAGATGGTATTTTATACAAAAAATGGATTAATATTATTGATAAAGCATTTAAAGATGAAGTCTTAGCAACTAACGGAATTAAGAAAAATTCCGGGATAACATATGATAGTCTAAGACGAATGTATACCAGAAGTTTTGACAAAAATAAAATGGCTTTAGCTCGTACATTTTCGATTCCAGGACCAAAGATGATATTCCAAGGTGATGAAAGAGCAGATTTGACACCTTTTAGGTTCTTTAGAGAATTTTCTTCTATAAAAAATGAAGATTATTTATATGTCGAAAAGGGTTATAAGCCAGGAAAACCTGCATTATTAGATTCTAAATTTGGTCATATTAAATATTCTTCAGCTGCAAAATCAATGATGAATAAATTTAGAAATCTTACAAGAGATTTGAATTTATTAAATGAACAAAATTCTGCGCTGACAAAAGGAGTTCTTATAGCTGAAAATACTGTTAAACATCAATTTTCACAAGTTATTGCTACACATGCGAAAGATGTTGATAATAATAATGAAATTTTCTCTATAACTAATTTTAATGATTCTGATTATCCTCGTTATAATGCTGCTGATTATTATATAAAGTTTCCAGCGGGAGAATGGGTTGAAGTTTTAAATACTGATGATAGAAAATATGGTGGAACCGGTAATTTTATTAACTCAAATACGATTAGTTCAGATGGTGTTAATAATATTCCTATAAAGCTTGCAGGCGAATCTACTGTCATATTTAAAAGAGTTAAATAAAGTTATTTTTCGTCTTTTATAAATTCTGCTTTGACAAATGTAAATCCAACAAGTTTATCCTTTGTATTGTAATTGGGGTCAAAATATACTCTTAGGGATAAGTTTTTGTTGTCTTGTGATTTTAGTCTGCGACAGCTATTTTTTAAAAATTGTTTAACATTTTTAAAAAAATCATTAGACGCAATTTGTGCTTCAAAGGACTTTGAATGTCCGAGCCTGTCTATTGCTTCTCCTTTTGCTCGTCCTACTGGTTTTGCAAGCTCTTTTATTGTATCGACATCTTTTCCTGAAACTAAATATACAGTTGGACTATCCTTGTCATATACTGAGTGTACTTGAGGTATTTTTCTGTAGTCCGGATCATAGTTTCTATAAAAATTTACAAAATCAGTATTTTTCATGTTTTTTGCAGTACCGTTTAAGTTTCTTACTACAAAACTATGACATTTCTTTATATTTTCATTTCTTATAACTGGTACATATTTATCTGTTTTGGGATTTTTTGCATAATAATTTACGGGAATATAGCCTTTAAATGAAACTTGATGAACACTTTTTATCATATTTACCTTCTTTTTTATTTTCTCAAAAAATGAATATGTTTTTTTTTGTCGGTTTTATTTTAAAAATTTACATATTTTATTTTCTTATTTTAGAAGGAAGTATTCATCTATGTTAAATGTAGTAATATTATAGTCTATGTAAAAAGTAATAGGAATTTGCTTTATTTCGTTACAAGCATTGAGAGTCCATAGCTCTTTCCAATATCCCTTTATTATTTTATTTTTTTTCTTTTTTATATCATATGGATAATGTAGTATTTGTGTGTTTTCTATTGAAAAATTTGAGCAAGTTGATATTTGCGGAGATATTTCTTTATATATTTTCTCAATGACTTTCTTTTGCAATGCATCATTTGCAATAGATTCTCCTTCTACAGGCGTACTTATGTCAAAGTATGAATTAGAAGGGATGTTTACCAGTAAAAATATAGTTATAGTTAATATTATTTTTTTTTGAATTTTGTTCATAGTTCTATATAAAATTATTTGCCGATATCAGTTCTATAATATATATTTTCATATTTTATTTTGTCAAGTTGATTGTATATTATTTTAAATGGGTCTTTTGATGTATTGCAGAAATTTATTAAACGAGTCGGAGTCTCTGAAATAAAACAGTTATTACTTTTATCGAATAATGTACTTCCATAAAATAAGTTTATTTCTTTCGAAATATTATCTGTATGTATAATTGATTTTGAATATTGTTTTATTTCACCTGGAATTTTATATATGTCATTATAATAATCTTTGTTTGATAAAACAACACAGCCGGTTACACCTTCTTTATATTTTATATTAATTTTATCAAGTTGTTCAATTGATGTGGCATATAGTAGTGTAAGTAAATCTATATCGAGATGTGATGAAAGAATTTGTCCTTCAGGATCGCCCGGTCGCATATTATATTCTAAAACATATAATCTGTTATTTGAAAATATAATTCCTGAATAGATAAATCCTGTAAAATTTGGTTTAAAATCAATAAATATTTTTCTTAATTTTCTTATGTATTCATCCAGCATTTCGCTTTTTTCATAAGATAAGTTATATGGCATATATCCGCCAATTCCGCCTGTATTTGGTCCTTTATCACCGTTCAATGCTTTTTTATAGTCCTTTATAGGAAGAAAAGATTTTAGAGTCTTTCCATCCCATAAAGCTAGTAACGAAATTTCTTCACCATCTATATATTCTTCGGCAATAACATGTATGTCATTATCAAATTCAAAATTACATTTGAAGCTGATATGTTCTTTTTGTGACCGAGATGCTAAGTTTGTAATTACAGTTTTTGCTTCTTCAACATTATTTACTTTATAACTTCCAAATCCGGCTGATAATCCGTTGAATTTTAACATAAAAGGGAATCCGAATTTATTAATAGCTATATTTAATTCATCAACAGAATGGAGTTCAATGAAATTAGGAGTTAATATTCCGTTCATTAACATAAAATTTTTTGCAAATCTTTTCGAGGCTTCCAAATAGAACCAATATCTGGTAGCTCCAATACTAGGAGTTTTTAAATTATACTTGTAATAGTTTATTAACCCCATTAGAGTGTTTGCTTCATTGAAAGAAATAAATAAATTTATATTCTTTTCTTTTGCAAAGTTTAAAAAATTATGAGAGTTCATATTTACCGAAGTACCATAAGCCTTTGCAAGTGTATTATTTCCAAATATAAATAGATTTTCTAATATTGGTGATTTGGAAAATGCTTGTGCAAAAGCATAATCTCTGCAAGAATTACATTCAAATAAAACATTTATTTTTTTTTCAAACAAGCTCATTTATTTATTTTCTAGCATTTGTATGTAATTATAAAATTCCGGTAAATATGAACATTAATATATTTTTATTTCTCCTTAACTAAGTAGTCAATATTTTCAATTTTCATAGCATAGTACGGTTTCTCTTTGCCTTGTTCTTTTAAGAACAGAATAAAAGGTTTATCAAATAAAAGAAATTTAGGAAAATTATTTTCTGGTAATAGAGCAGTCTTCATAATAGAAAGAGCAGCTTCACTCTTTAGAGAACCACCTTTATTATCCATTTTAAACTTGATTGTTTGCAATGCTTGAGAAATTACATATTCACTTCCGATAATTTTCTTACCGCATAAAGAATCATATGAGAATGTTTTATCTACGGCTATTTCTGGTATTATTAATATATCTTTCTCTGTAAAATTAGTAGGATTTGCATTTTCGACAATATACGAATAATATTCTTCAAATGATTTGTCTAAAATCGTTCTATATAGAATTACTTCTTCATTTTCTTTTGTCAATAATTTTACAGCATAGTCTTCAGCAGAGTTGTAAAATAAAACTTCTAAATTTTTATAAAGAGCTTTATCTGATTTATTTTTTATACCGAAATATATGACTTTTTCTTCAGAATTATTAAAAGGGGCAGGTTTTAATTTATCAAATGCAGTATAAAAATTAAAATCTTTTTTTAGTATGGAGTAGAATAAATAAGAATCTTTTGCGCTCCAATCAATTAAATCCAATATATCGCTTTTTTCTTTAAACTTTTTATATATTTCTTTTTGAATTTGTTTTTTCAAACTTTTGGAAATTTTTCCGCTTTCAATATAATATGAATCTTCTGAAATATCATCCTTTGTATATAGTCTTTTATTTAATTCATCAGCAATCTTAGGATTTCCATCTGCAAAGTTTACGGGTTGACCATTAAACATTTTATCCATAAATTCATTCCATACCAGTTGGAATGTAACACACCAAACATCATTTTTATCTTGATTATATTTTTGAATTAATACATTTTCAGATTTTTTCTTATCAAAGAAGGTGAAACCTGATAGCATAAAACAACCCGAAAGAAAACAAAATAAAAGAAATAATGATAAAATTCTAATTACTTTCATAGAAAACCTCCTTTTGTCGTTTAATTATTATAAAACAAAAATAATTAAATGTTTGGTAAATCAATCATATCCCCCAATTCTTTATCGTATTTAGGCCAATTAAATTGAATCATTGCTGAAGAAGGAGAAAAAGTCATTTCTGCAAAATTTACCTTGTCTCCATCCAACCCAAAATCAACTCTTACGTATGAAAAATCTTTAGACAGCTCTTTTGCGCATTCACACATTTCATCAATAAATTTTGGTTTTTTTATTATATTTTCATCATATTCCCAATGGTATGTAAACGGCATCAAATTCCATTTCATATCATAAAATTGAATAGCTCGTACCCCTCTAAAAGGAACAGATAATGGCGGGGGCATTATTTCAATAAGTTTAGGTTCTCCATTAAAACAATGAACTTGATAATCATAATCGAAGTTTCCATTATTCATTTCTCTAAGTTTTTCGGCAAATAATCTTTTTTCTATATTTTTATATTGTGGTTCTAAACTAAAATCAAAATAATTAGTCTGTATCCATTTTTCTGTGGTAGATTCTGCATAATCACTTTTTGTTTTTGAAAAATTTTCTTTATTTAATACAAATAAATTCATTTTCCATCCGTGATTTGCTTTTATCGCAAATTTATCAGGAAGTGTAGAAAAATCTATCTCTTTATATTCTTTCCATATTCCATATAATTCAGCACAATATCCTTTGCCAAGCTTATCATTAACCCAATTTTTTACATGTATTTTATCTGTTAGTTTTGTTTTTAAATCTGTTTTTTCATTTAGTATCAACCATCTGACTTTTTCATTAAAAGTTTTTGGATTTTTGAGATTGGGACAATAGCCTACTGTATCAAAATACCTTTTGTTAAGAAAGTAATATTTGTATATTGTAGGGCAATATTTAAAAAAAGGATAGAATCCTCCAGTTTTTATATAGTATTTTTCTAAAAAGTATTTAAGCATAATAACATTATATTTGTTTTAAATTTAATAGCAAAGAAAATTATCTTGGGTTTTATATATTGTGTAAATTTAATATATATAAGGGTATAAATATGAAAATTTCAAGAGCTGGAAATAGTGCATCCTTCGGTAAAACAGCTGTATTATCGTGTATGTTAAAACAACAACCTGGGAAAGATAAGGTGAGTGCGACATTATATAAAATGGATCCGCATAAATTGTCTGATATAGATGATGTTAGATATAGCAAAAATACAAGATGTATTCGCAATGATTTCTTTAAAGCAGTTGAAGAACGACATCCTAATAGAGAATTTTATCTTTTGCAAAATGATAAAACAAAAGAAGTGATTTGTTGTGCACAAACATCTCATCATTTTAGGTCATCGGATGCTCAAAATCCTGGGTTATCTACTTTAATTGATGAAATTGGTGTTAATTATAATTATGTAAACGGTGCTGAACCCATGTTGGCATATATTGTAAAACGTGCTGGTGAAAGATTTGATTCAACAGTCTATACTGCTTTTACACAAGATGAACTACCTTCCTTAAAAAGAGCCAAATTTTCAAAAACAAATCTTGGTGAGTTTTATATTCCGGAAAAACGATATAATACTCTGATTGATCAGGCAGAAAGGCGTTCACAGATTGAGTATCTTGTGTAGATTTTATAATTTTCTATAAAATGTTGTATCATTTTTCTTATAATGATATTATTCTTTTAGATATTATGATGCATCCAACTAGAGTCTTTATTAAAAATTTATGTAACTTTTTGTAAATTAAATGAATATTTTTATTCTAAATATAATAAGTTTTTTTTTTAGAGGGTTTAAAGCGAATGCGTCCTTAAAATATAAATGTTATATGTGTTATTAGATAGAGAGGGCATAGTGAAAGGAAATCTCAAATGATTAACAAAATTGATTCAGTAAACTCTAACATTAAATTTCAAAGTATACCTAGAGTTAAATCAAATGTAAAACAAGAAAGTAATCCTATTGTAAAACCAAGTGAGTTACCTGGTGCTGGTTTTGTAAATGCACTTCAAGCTTTAAATGGAGTAAAAACTGCTCATACTGTAAGTTTTGGTACTGGCGCTAATGGCTTTACAGATTTAGAAGCTTCAATAATTAATGATAAAGAAATTAGAATTCCTAATCTTCTGGATATAAATGAAACAATTGATTTACCATTAAAAGAAATGCCAAAAGGAAAAGAAAATCTTAATGCTGCAGGATTAAATGTTGTGAAATCTGTAGAAGATGGATTAGATGTATATAGAATATCAAATGATAAGGGGCATACTATTTTTGTTGGTAGAGTAGACCGTTCTAAGACTGATTTGCCAATCGTTACATATAAACAAGGTAAGTTCATGCCTGAAATTACAGTAAAAGACCCTTCTTTAGATGGTAAGTCTATTAAAATGTTAGCCGGAAGTCGTATTAAAGGTGATGGTTTTGATTTAAAGATGGTTGGTGATTATCAACCTACTCCAAATGGTGATAAGAAGAATGTTTCATTCAAGGGAAGAACAGTTATTACTACATTAAATAAAGAGCCAAGAACTCTTAATGCTGTTGATTCTTATATGAAATCAGGCTTGCAATCTGAAGCTGTTAAAGGGGATTATGCAGATGTTGTTCAAGCTGATGATCCAACTATAATTATTCCGGCTGGCGGTTTTGGAGAAAGGTTCTTTAATATAACGAGAGAATTTGAAAATAAACCATCTGGTAAATTACCTACTGATAATAATTATAGAATTATTGCTACAGCTTTAAACTTAGCTGCTTCAGCAGGTGTATTAACTGGTGGAGAAGGCGACTCTGTCAGGTATTTGAGTCAAGCACATGATATTCCTAATGGCGGCAATACTCGTTTTGTTGATAAATATAAGACAGACGGCGGTGCTATTGCTGAAGGTTTGAAAAGAGATATTATCCGTAATGACAAACCGGCTATCATATTAAATGCAGATATATTTACAAATGCAGATATAAGCCGTACATATAATGCTTTAAAAAATCTCCCCCATGCTGCTTTAGTAATTCCTTATTATCCTGTAAATCCTGAAAGAGCAAAATCCTTTGGTCTATTAGGGGTAGAAAAAGACGATAATGGAAATCTTCAAATAAAGGAATTTTTAGAAAAACCAAAATATACTTCAGATGCTCCTATTCCTACTGATTTCGTAGAGCCAGGTTCATATGATAAAGCTATGGATGAATTTAGAAAAGTTCAAACTGCATTAAATCCTAATGATGAAAATTCATATTTGGCAAATCCAGGTTTCTATTTCTTAAGTCCTCAAGCTTTAAAAGTACTTACAGCCAAAGGTATATTGGATCCTGCGAAAACAGGTCTTGGGGCTCATGTTATGCCTGAAATTGTTAGACTCGCAAATGAGGAGAAACTTCTTGATGAAGAAGGAAATGTGATGAAGGTTTATACAGTACCACTTGAAACAAAAGGTGGCAAACCTGCTGTGTGGGATGATATTGGTACAGCTGAAGCCTATTTAAAATTGATAAAAGATGTTGCAAATGAATTTAGAGTTCATGGTAATACTACTGAAAACAAATATTATGGTATACCTGAGTTCTTAATGAACGATTTTGCAAATAATACTGATTTGCAAACCGGTATTGTTTATGATTCCGAAAAAGCAAAAAATTCATTCTCTGAATTCTGCAAGAAATATAATGTGGACTTTGCAGAAGGGAATATATTTGTTGCAAGCCCAAACTAATTCGGTAAAAGAAAGAGTAAAGACCGCTAATATTAGCGGTCTTTTTCTTCTATTTATTTAGTGTAAAAAACTATTGTGTCACCTTCTTTTATTTCCGTGTCTCCATTTGGAACAAAAGAAGCAGTGTCTCGTTTAATAATTGCTATAAGAAAGTTTGATGGAAATTCTATTTCTTTTATTTTTTTGTTTACCCATTCACTATTTTTATCTATTAAAGTTTCTGAAAGACTTATGTCATAATTTGATTTGACAACTGTTGTACCTATTAATATTTCATCTCCTTCTTGTAAAATAGTTTCGCCTTTTGGAAAAATCTTTTCATTATCTCTATTTATCACCAAAATAAGAGAATTGTCACTTAAATTTATTTCTTTTAGAGAATTTCCAATCCAAGGATGAGAGTTTTGTATTAATATTTTATTTAATGTAATAGCTGCTTCTTGCTGATAATCATTAAATGTTTTTCTTACATCCGATAAATTGTCAATCATGGATGTTCTTTTTGCAATTATTGGTAATAATGAACCCTGTAATGTAACAGATATAAGTGCTACAACAAATACAATGTGAAAAATGTCATATTTCATTGATGTGCATTCCGAAACGACTAAGATTGCAAAAACTATTGAAGCCGCACCTCTTAGACCGGCCCAAGATATAAAATTTATTTGATTTAACGTTGCTTTAAATGGCAACATAATAAGAGTAACGGCTAAAGGTCTTGCTATAAATGTTAGAAAAACAGTAATAAGTACTGCAGGCATGAGTATTTCAGGAATTTTATGCGGAAAAGAAAGAAAACCTATTAAGAAGAAAATAACAACTTGTGATAATGATGTAATTCCATCAAAGAAATATATTAAGTTTATTTTATTTTTAATATCACTGTTTCCAAGTATAATTCCCGTTAAATAAACGCTTAAGTAACCGTTACCACCAATTAAATCTGTTAATGAGAAAGATAAAAGCGCCACGGCGACGACAAATATTGTATCAGTACCTTCTGTTATTAATTTTGTTTTTTTGAAAATAAGAATTGCTGCAAATGCTATGATTATACCAAAAAAGACTCCAAAAATTATTTGTTTAAAAAGTAATGGTGTAAGAGAATAAAAACTGCCGCCTTTTATTAGAATAATACCTAACATTGTAAGAAGGTATGCAAAAGGGTCGTTACTTCCACTTTCCATTTCAAGAAGAGGTGCTGTATTATATTTTAAATTTAATCGTCTTGAACGTAATATTGAAAAAACAGATGCTGCATCTGTGGAACTAATTATAGCTCCTATAATAAAACTTTCTGCAAATGGTATTTTTAATATATAGTAACAAAATAATGTTGTAAAACCTGCGGTTAAGGCAGTTCCGACAGAAGATAATAATATAGCTTTTATTGTGATTTTGTTGTCAGGTTTTTTAGTACAAAAACCGCCATAGAATATTATGAATAATAATCCAACAGAACATAGTTTTGATGTTAATTCATAATCATCAAAAGAAAGTTTCAAAAGTCCGTCTGAACCAAATATAATACCTAAAAACATAAAAAATACAAGGGCCGGTATTCCAAGTTTATTTGAGAATTTATTGGTAATAATACAAGAAAAAATTACAATTGCGCTAAATAATATTATTAACGACATAGGACCTCCAAACTTGTTTTATATTATCAAATTCGGAATAAAATAACAATTTAAATATTTTTTATTAAATTATGTCGTTAATCTGCATTAGGTATATCATTTATAATGCTCAAAGTAGATTTAATATATTCTTGAAGAGCAATCGGATAGTTCTCTTTACTGCAAGAAATCATATATTCTTTAGCATCATTTCTTGCCATTTCCAATATATATAAATCTTTTGTTAAATCAGCCAGATGAAGTTCAACCAAACCACTTTGTCTTATGCCTAAAAATTCTCCTGGACCTCTAATTTCTAAATCTTTTTCGGCTATTACAAAACCGTCATTTGTTTGAACTAAAACATTAAGGCGTTTAATTGTATCTTCATTCTTTGTTGAAGAAATTAAAATACAATATGACTGAAGACTATTTCTGCCAACTCTGCCCCTTAATTGATGTAATTGAGATAGTCCAAATCTTTCTGCATTTTCTATCATTATTACTGTTGCATTAGGGACGTCAACACCTACTTCAACAACTGTAGTACAAACTAAAATATCATAAATCTTATTTTTGAAGTCTGACATAACTTTATCTTTTTCTTCTGTTTTCATTTTACCGTGCAAAAGTCCTATACTAAAGTCTGAAAAAATGCTTTTTTTGAGATTTTCAGCTTCTTTTGTTGCAGCTTTTGCAGATAATGTTTCAGATTCATCGATTAACGGAAAAACAATGTATGCTTGATGTCCGTTCATTATTTCTGTTCTTATTAGATCATATGCTTTTTTTCTTTGTGATGATGTTAATAAAGCGGTTTTTATAGGTTTTCTTCCTTTAGGTAGTTCATCAATAATTGTTAAATCCAAATCACCATGTACAGTAAGCGCTAATGTTCTGGGAATTGGGGTTGCTGTCATTGTAAGCATTTGTGGTACTTCCGCTTTGTTCTTCAGTAAATTCCTTTGCTTTACTCCAAAACGATGTTGTTCATCTATAACTATTGCCCCAAGGTTATTAAATTCAACGTTTTCTTGAATTAATGAATGTGTTCCAACTGCAATATTAATTTGTCCGTTTCTTAAATCTTTTTCAAGTTTTTCTTTTTGCTTCTTTGAGTTTGACGATGTAAATAATGCAACATTTATACCTAAAGGTGTCAGCCATTTTATAAAGTTATTAAAATGTTGTTGAGCTAAAATTTCCGTGGGGGCCATTATTGCTGTTTGAAAACCATTCTCTATTGCTGCTAAAAGCATTATGCAAGCAACAACAGTTTTCCCGCTGCCAACATCTCCTTGTAATAATCTTTGCATTGGTTTATCAGAATTAATGTCATTTAAAATTTCATTTACCGCTCTTTTTTGTGCATCAGTTAATTCAAAAGGAAGCTCTTTTATGAAAGTCTGCACTAAACCGTTATCTCGTATATTTAGTGCAACAGTTTTATATGATTTTGCAGTAAGTTCTCTTAATGAAAGCATTTTTATTTGTAATAAAAATAGTTCTTCATATACAAGGGCAAATCTTGCTTTTTCTAACTGAGAAGTATCTGGTGGAAAATGAATTACTTCAATTGCTTTTTTTCTATCTGGCATTGAGTATTTTTCTATTAATTCTTCCGGAATGAGATTATCTATATATGGTTTGTATTCTTCAATTGCATTATGAATTGCTTTTCTTAGCGCTTTTATATTTAAGTTTTCAACCAAAGGATATACTGGTACTATTCTTGCTATATTTAAATTTTCTTGTTCTATAATATTTTCACCTAAAACTTGAAATTGTGGTTTATCTATTGTCATTTTTTTTGAATATTTGTCAAATTTGGCACAGCCAGATACAATAATTGAAACTCCTTTTGGAAATTGAGCTTTATATCTTTCTAGGGAATATTTGTTAATTTTAGAATAAAAGAAATTTAAATCTAATGTTCCTGATTCATCACTTACTGTGACTTTTATTATTGTTAAATTCTTCTTTGTTGTATAAGCGTTTAGAGCAGATATTCTGCCATATATTGTGACATTTTCATTTTCTTTCAATGATTTTATTAAACATCGAGAAGAATAATCTATATATTTTTTAGGAAAATAGCTTATTAAATCATATATTGAAAAAATTCCAAGTTTATTTAGTAAATATCCGAACTTTGGTCCGACACCTTTTAACATAACCACATCAGAATCAAAAATAGATTTTATATTCTTTTTAGAGTCTGTTTCATTATCTTTATCAGAAGATAGTTCTTTTTTTAGCATAGTTATAAATCGGTTAATTGTTTTTTTTCTTTGAAAAATATTTTCTTGAGGATAGAATCCAAAAGCTTCAATAATAGGTAGCCATTTGGGATTTTTTCCTGATAATTTATATATTAATTTTATTTGTTTTATCATAAAGCCGGAAAAAGCTGATTCTTTTCCCATTATATTTATAAACTTATATTTTTCTTCTACTTGAATTGCACGCTTGATTTGTTCTATATCAATTCTGTTAAGATGATTATCAAACATTATTTTATACTCAAAACTTCATATATATCTATTGGTTTGGATTTTCCTTTAATGCTTACTTTGCTTAATTTTACAACTTCTACGTGATCTTTAACAAATTCATATGTTGACTCACTTATTAAAAATTGTGTTTTTAAAATTTGATTATATGATTCAATACGGTAAGCTAAATTTACATTATCGCCAATAACTGTGTATTCTAATCTTTCTTCAGTTCCTATGTTACCGGCAAAAACTTCTCCGGTATTTACCCCAATTCCTATATTTATTATTGGTTTTCCTTCTTGTACAAGTTTTTCTCTTAGTATTTTTATCTGGTCAATAATTTCAATACCACAATTAATAGAATTCATAGCGTGTTGAGAATTTTTTATTGGTTCCCCAAATACTGCTAATAAACCGTCTCCCATGTATTTATTTACTATTCCGTGGTATTTACCGATAATTGGTTCAATAGTTGAAAAATACTCATTTAAAATTGATGAAACTTCTTGCGGAGATAGTTCTTCTGAAATTTGTGTAAAATTCCTTATGTCAACGAATAAAATTGTTACAACTGCTCTTACTCCACCTAATTTGAGTTTATCTATATCAGATACAACTTTTTTCATTACATCTTTGGAAACATATTTCCCCATAGCGTGTTTTAACATTTCGGTTGTTTTATCTGTTGTAATAATTGAATATATATTTTTTAAAAAAGCGACTGTGTACATTGTTATAACAGGTGTAATTGGTGGAATATAAATGTAAATAAAATATTCATATAAATAGTAAGAGAAATAAATCAATGACAGTAGGGTTGTAAATAGTAGATTATTCTTAAAGTTTCTGAATCCTCTTACTATGAATAAACAAAAAATAAGTGTTATAAAAATGGTATAGTCATTGTTATTCTTTGTTTTGAATTTATTATTAAGCATATTGTCAATCATTGTAGCGTGTACATCAATATCAGCCTGCTTCTTGAGAATTTGAGTTTCACTTAATTGATCCCATACATTTTTATCAGCATTTAAACCAACTATTACTATTTTGTTTTTGAATGCAGAAGGGTCGATTTTTGGTTTTTTGCCACTTTTTATTGCATAATAAGAGACTAAAACATCTCCGGCAGAATATGTTTTATGTGAGTAGTAGTCGCTTGTTGGTTTATACCAATTTAAATATGATATGAAACTAAAAACATTATTACCGATGTAATCTTTTCCTTTTGTATAAAAAATAGGCATTTTCAGTGATAAACAATTATCTGCAGAACACAAATAATTATCATAAAGAATAAATGTATTATTCCCTGTGTACATGGAATATGCACTGAGTGCAATAGAAGGGAAGAATTTGCCGTTAAAGTATACAACTGGCATATAATTTCTGACAATTTCGTCATTATCTTCCGGAATTATTGATGAAGCAAGAAATTTTGTATTTAATAGCAAATCTTTAGGTAACTTTATTATTGCTTTATATGATGGTATCAATTTCTTTTTTGTTTTATTGATAATTTTTATATTAGATTTTTTTTCAAATATAGGAACATATTCTTGAGGTAAAACATCTCCTGCAACATTTGAGTTTAAAAGTATATAGCTATTAATAAGTTTATTGTGTTTCTTTAAGTTTTTATAAAATATGTCATCAGATTCTGGATTATATGTGTCTGGAAAAACTATTAAATTTTGGAAAACAATAGATCTTGCGCCTGCTTCTTTCTCTAAGAAATAAAATATATCAGTAAATAAATCTTTCCTCCAAGGCCAAGGTATTTTATTTAAAGACTTATTGTCTATAACAACTAATACTACTGTATCAGATGTTTTTTTGTTTTGAATATTTGATAATATTTTTACAAATGTATCATTTACTTTGTTGTCAAGATGATTAGATGACAATATATAGATAGTAAATGAAACTATGAAAAAAATGAATACTATTAATAATTTTGACGTAAAATTTCGATTCATACACTAATTTTAAACAATTATAATAATTTTGTAAAAATTTTAACTATTAGTAATGAAAGATGAAATATGCTAACATTACGATTAGGATATCTGTATGAAAAATATAATTAATAATTTGAAATTTATAGATATATTATTGGCAGGACTTTTGTCGTTTTTTCTTGCTGTTAGAATTTATGATTTTTTATATTTAAAATGTACATATTCTAAATTAAATGATTTCTATGTAGGTACATCAATATATCTGGACCATAATAAAAATTTAGATATTTATATTTATTTTATATATTTATTTATATTTTTTTGTATTTATTCATTTGCATTTTTTTTAAGACAAAAGTTTTTTGTGTGTAGAAATGATATACAGCAAATAAAAATAAAAGAAATAAAATATTCAGAATTTTTATATAATATAAAAAATTTTTTATTAAAATACCAGATATTAGGAGTGTTTGGCTTTGTATTTTTATATCCTCTAAATGGTAAGTTTTACCCAATTGTATTAACGATTTTATTTTTGTTTGTTTTATTATCTGTATTTGATGTTTTAAGAATAAAATATAGCGATAAGAATAATAGATTTTCATCGTTAATAATAACCGGAATAATTTTCGCTTTTATTTTTTGTTCATACAATATTGTATATGGGCCGACAGATGATCATCATTTTGGTGAAAAATTTGCTACTTTTTTAATGCATAATAATTTTAATCTTGATTATTATAAAGATATAATGCTCGTTCATGGGTATTTAGATGTAATACCAAGTTGGATTGGTTGTTATATCTTCAATGAAAATAATATTTACGGATATTGTTTGGGCGAAACTTTATTCAAAAATTTATTAATTATTTTAACAATATATTTGGGTTTAATTATTTTTGAAAACAATAAGTTATTTATCGCACCTTTATTATTATATAAAGCAACAAATCCGGCCTTGTTTTTTATAACAACATATTTACTAATTATAAAAGAGCATTTGGTAGAAAAGCGATATATTTGGTTGTGTATTTATAGTTTGATTTCATTTGCTTTTTGTATGATTTGGACGACAATAGGAACATTTTTGTTTATTGCAAGTATTCCAATGTTGTTATATCAGATATATGAAATATTTAAATTAAAAGATAGTCAGAAACTAATTAAAATAATAGTATCACTTTTACCTGTAATGATATTACTTGTAATTATGCATCCGACAATTATCGAGTATTTAAAAGAAGCCCCTGAATATATAAAAGGTAATCTTTATGCATTTGGAAATACATACGGTAAATTAAATTTATGTTTGCCTAGGTTGTTTGTATGTATATATAAATTTTTTGCTTTGTTGTTTGTACCTGTTTTAATATTAGAATTAATAAAGCAAGTAAAAATAAAAAAAAGTGCAAGTTCCGTTTACTTTTTACTTTTTGCAATTATATTTCCTATAATATCATTAAGTTATACACTTGGAAGAATGGATTACGGGCTATTCTTTCGATTGGAATATATTTCTCAAGCTTATATATTGCTGATTTTACCTTATTTTCTTTATAAGTATTCGAAGAAAAACATTAATATTCTTTTAACACTTATCCTAATAAGTATTTTAATTCTATCGTCTATTATTTTTCCTTTAAAATTAAAATATTTGCCTTTAGAAAAAGATAATAATTCTCTTTGTAACACAGGCTCAGTAAATTTTAAAACTGATTATAAGAAGAGAATAGAGAGTGTAAAGTATTTTGTTGAAAATAATTCTAACAAAGATTCAATATTTCTTGATTTAACAAATAGAGGCATGCACTATTTGTATTTAAATAAAAAAATACCTATAAAATTTATTTCTTTTTATAATGCTATATCTTCAAAGCAGTCAAGTGAAATAGTTCAGAAATTAACTAATAATCTGCCTGATATTATTTTGATAGATTCTGATTCAATATTCCATGATAATATAAGGCTGTCTTTAAGACTTAATTCTCTTTACAGATGTATTCTTTTAAGTTTAAAATATAAGGTTGTTTTTTCTGATAATAATAATACGTTTCTTATTAAAACTGATGGCATAGCTAATTATTCAAAAGAGGAAATAAATAAATTAGATAATATATTTGGCACTCGAGAATTGAATTTTCTACCTGAAGCTTGGGGTAACTCTGTTAAAAATCTTCCTTTGGAAGAGGTTATGGTCGATAGTTATAATTATATTGACTATAACTCATTAAATATTAGATTTCCGGATAAAATATCAGGAGAAACATTTGATTTTATATATATTGAACCTGTTAATAAGTTAAAACAAAATCAGAATTTTTATATTCAAATAAATAATTCGGATTCTGAATTATCTTGTAAAGTTAAAAAGACAGGAAAAATGTTAATTCCTTTTGATAGTTTCCCATCTTGGCTTCTCAACAAAGATGTAAATGAAATTAATGTATATTCAAATAAAGAATTTAATGGTGAATACATAATAAAATTTTATAAAAGAAAATCGTAAAATGTATATTTGATGACATAAAAATGTCTTTATACTACAATAAAACATATATTTTAAAGAGGGCTTAGAGATGAAAATTTCACTAGAATGGTTGAATGAATTTGTTGATATAAGTGATTTAACAGTAGAACAAATTGTTCATGAATTAACAATGAGCGGGTTAGAAGTAGAAGACATTGAAAAAACAGGTGCTAAATTTACAAATATAATAACAGCAAAAATAAAAAAAATATCCCAGCATCCAAATGCTGATAAACTACACTTAGTTGAAGTAGATTTAGGAAATTGTACAAAAACAGTGGTCTGTGGTGCTCAAAATATTGAAGAAGGACAAATTATACCTTATGCATCTGTCGGTTCTAAAGTATTAAATCGTAAAACAGGCGAAGAATTTGAATTAACTCCTGCTGTAATTAGAGGAATTGAATCTCAAGGTATGTTGTGTTCTCAGGACGAACTTGGTCTTGATGGCATGCAGGAAGAAGACGGAATACTGATATTAAGCAGATTATATGAAAATATAGAACTTGGAACAAAACTTGAAGAGTTATTGAATATAAAAGAAGATACAATATTAGATGTTGCACCTACTGCAAATAGAGGTGACGAAATGTCTGTAATCGGTGTAGCTAGAGAAATTTGTTCACTATTTAATAAAAAGTTGAATTTTTCCAAGATAGAATCAACAAAAGATTTATATACAAATAAATTCAAAGTAGAAATATTAGCAGAAGATGCCTGTAAATATTATGCAGCAGGTATATTAAAAGATGTTGTGATAAAACCCTCACCAACATGGATGAAAAGAAGATTAGAAGTATCTGGAATTAGATCAATAAATAATGTTGTTGATATAACAAACTATGTTTTATTGGAATATGGACAGCCTTTGCATGCATTTGATATGGATAAACTAGACGGATATATATGTGTAAGAAGAGCAAAAGAAGGAGAAACAATAGTAACACTTGATGGGGTTGAAAGAAAGCTAAATACTGACAGCATATTATGTGCAACAAAAGAAAAAGGTGTTTGTGTTGCAGGCGTTTTTGGTGCAGAAAATTCCGAAGTAGATGAAAATACCAAAAATATTGTATTAGAATCTGCATATTTTACAGCCCCGACAAATAGAAAAAGTTCAAGAAGTATAGGCTATAGAAGTGAAGCTTGTGCTAGATTTGAGAGAGGTGTAGATATTGAATCAACAAGACCTGCGCTTTTAAGGGCAATGCAATTATTAACAGAATATGCAGATGCAAAAGTAGAAGGAGTAGCAGAAACAGGCAAAAATAAACTTGATGATGTTCAAATAACATTAAGATTTAACCAAATAAAAAGAATTTTAGGAATAGAAATCCCATCTCAAACCTGTATTGAAATATTAGAAAATTTAGGATTTGAATTGTTAGGCAAAAATGAAGCAGCTGCAAAATTTAAAGTACCGAGTTTTAGAATTAACGATGTAAAACAAGAAGTTGATTTAATAGAAGAAATAGCCCGAATATATGGCTACGATAAAATAGCTCCTACATTGCCAAATAAAACTCAATCTCCAGAAATATTAGAAGAAGCAAAATTATTAAAATTAATTAATAATATGTTTTTAGGATATGGTTTTAATGAAGCAATGACATCTTCATTAATAGGAGAGCCATTATTAAAACAATTTGGTTTATCTTATAACAAAGAAGAAGCTGTATATGTTCAAAATCCACAATCAGATGAACATACAATGCTAAGACAAACAACAATAGCAAATATGCTTAGTACATTAAAGTACAATTTTGATAATGGACAAAAGAATATTTGGCTATATGAAACAGGGAAAACATATTTTATAAAGAAACCTGCTGAAAAAATAGATAGTGGAGTAGAAGAAAACCGGATGATTTCTGGTATTATGACTGGAGATACTAATTCAAATCTATGGAAGAAATCATCAAAAATAGATTTTTATACACTTAAAGGTATAATGGAAAGTTTATTTAACCTTTTAAATATTTCAGGAAGAATAAAATACTCACCGGCTGAAGAATGTGAATATTTACATCCGGGAAGAAGCGCAAAAGTCATTCTTTTAGGAAAAACCCCTGAAACAATCGGTTACTTTGGTGAAATTTATCCAATAATTAAAGATAAAATGAAAATTAATCAAGATGTATATTTATTTGAATTAAATCTGGGTAAATTAATTAAAGCAACATCAAGTCATATAACAAAGTATAAATCTCTTCCGCAATTCCCAGAGGTACAAAGAGATATATCTTTTGCAATAGAAAAAGATGTAAATAATGATCAAATAGTATTAGCAATAAAGAAAAGCGCAGACAGTAAGTTATTCAAAAATGCAAATTTGTTTGATATTTATGAAGGAGAACATATACAAGAAGGATATAAGAGTTTGGCATACAGAATAACTCTTCAGGATGAAGAAAAAACTTTAACTGATGAAGTTATTGAAAGTCAAATAAATACTATAAAATCAGGATTAATGAAAAAATTCCCGACAATAAGTTTTAGATAAATAGATAGATATAGAAAGAAGCAAGCACATTTTAAAGGTGCTTGCTTTTAACATAATTAGTTTATATTTTCTATTAATTTAAATTTCGGATAAGTTGTTCCTTTTTTGTATTTACCTTCAGCAGATTGAAGTTGTTTTTTTAGAACTTCATCAATTCTTAATTTTTTATCATCAACAAATACATCTGTTTTAGATGCATTTTGTAATGCTAAACTTCTGCCATCGGTAGGAATATAATTATCAAAGGCGCAGGAAATTTTTCTGTCAGGATTAATTGGTTCTCCATTTGAATCTAAAAGCGGTTGCCCATCTATAAATATTTGTTTAATAAAATATGTTTTATCTGAAGAATTTCCTTCTCCTACAATTTTAATATTGCTGGAGCATTGTAAAAACCTTGAATTTTGTTCACCCAGCTTTAGTCTATTTTCGAGTGCGGACGTTAGAACTTCTTTTAATTCCCCTGAAGAAAGTTCTGTCTTTTGAACTGTAGAATCAAATGTTATAATTTTTCTTGTATCATAGTTTAAAACATCTTTTCCCTCTTGATAGTATAGAGGTACTTTAACTATATTTGAAGCAAAAAATGCAATATCTGTACCTGCGAAATTTTTAATTCCATCTGCAATAAAAGTTCCTAAAGAACCGGGATGTGAATAAGATTTGGGCAGATTAAGAACATGTGGTGCAACACTGTCTAAAATTCCAGATTGTTTTTCATAAGGCTGAAGTATTTGTTCAAATTCATCGGAAACTTTTGATTTTCCACTTTCAACTTCATTTATGTTCATAAGTCTGTTAACATTATCTTTAATTGCTAAGTCTATTTCAAACATACTTTTACTGAATGTTTTGGGAGAATATAATCTCACTTCTGGTTCTGTTTTAGGGTTGTCGTGATCATGCCCGCCAACAATTAAATCAATATTAATGCCAAGCGATTTTGCAAAATTAAACAAATCGCGACTGGTATCAGAATAATCATGATTTAAAACAACTATAGCATCAGGTTTTTCCATTTTAATGGTTTTTTTTAAAGAATCAAAAGCTTCATTTTGACTTATGACGTCAATATTCAATTGTTTATTAGGTAACCTGTCAATACAAAATCCGGTAACAAAAATTCTATCACCATCACGCTCAATTATTGTATAAGGTTCTATCCAAGAAGGCGTTTTACCTGTATCTTTATCTTTTATATTTGCACAAACAACAGATATTCCTTTTTTTCTGAATTCATTAATCGTATCTTTATAAAAATCAACAGAACTTCTATTATCATCAGGATTTTTGGGTGCATATTTATCTTTTGAAGAAATAGGATCATTATTTCCAAGTGCAATAACAATTTCAACATTAGGATTTAGTTGTTTAAACTTTAAATATAAATCGGCCATTAAGTCCCTGGAATATACACCACAAAACAGATCACCGCAATTTAGGACTAAAATATTATTTTGTTTTTTTGCATCATTTGCAATCTTAGACAAAAGTTCACTTTCTGCACGTGCTTCTTGATGAGAGTCTGTTAAAGCTCTAATAGATGTTATTCCTTTGAAAACTGGATTAGAGGGATATTGATTTAAAGTAATTTTCATTATTTATCTTCCTCTGATTGTGCAGTATAAATATATTCAGTAATTTGGTTAGCAAAAGGTTTTACAGCTTTACCTTTATTCTCAAAGTTCAGCTCAAGATCTGTTGTAACGGAAATATCATCATTTAACAATAAAATTTTACCATTAGGATTAATTAGACGTGCATAATATTTTATATTACCATTATCCAAACCCTTTATCATTGCTTGTTTTCTTTCTTCTAAAGGATTTTCTATTTCACTATCCGTAAAAAGGGATTCTGCTCTTCCAATTGGATCAAATGAAGGATATTCTTCAGTACCCATTATTATCCTCTTATAAAAATCAAGATATTTGTTTATGTCACTGCTATTTTTAACAAATTTTCTTTCTCCAATTAAATCTTGTTTATAGCGTTTAGCTAATGCATCAATGATTTTTATTTGAATTCTATATAGAGCATTGTAGTTATATTTTGATTTATTCCCAGGAATTGCTCTCGCAAGTACACCCCACTGAACATCAGTATCTTGAAGCGGTGTAAAAGTGAAAAGCATATTCGCCATTCTATCAACATAATTTTCTTCCATTTTTTTTGCTTTAATAAATCTGAATTTTGATTTTAATTCCATTGCTTTTGCAAAAATTATATGAAATGGATTAATTGATATATTGAATTGACTAATTTTTCTCGAATTTTGTGGTTTTTGCAAGTATTCAACAAACTTTTCTGCCCTTTTTTGGTGTTTTTCAGATTTTGGATTCCAACCTGATGTGTCAAAAATTGGAGGTGAAAACTTTTTAGAATTTAATAGTTCAATACAGTCAATGTAATCATAAACATTTCCGTTTCTATCTTTTAATTCAATTTCCATGCAATCTGAATCGTAAAAAGTACCAATAGAATCTGCAATTATAATATTTTCTCCAACTCTATTTTGTAATTCAGAAATACCATCAATTAGACTTACAAAATCTTCATAGGACATTTTATCTAATGTTTTATTTGAACTTGGAGTTGCCATATATGCGCAGTGGATACAGTTATTTGAACAACACCTGTTAAGTAAAACCTTAGGTGATTTTAATATAAATGCTATTTCGTTAATAGTTAAACCGTCAAAAACTTTAATTCCTTTTTGAATACCATTGATTCTTTCTAAATTATCTAAATCATATAAATTAAAGTAGCTATGGTTAGGTTTTTTCTTCTTTGCTTCTTGAATTAACAATTGAATATTTTTTTTTGCATTCTTATAATCTTCATCTGTAAACGGAACCTTTTGAGAGCCTTTAAAACTTAAATAACTTGTATTAGTAGAGCTATAATTTTTGAAGTTTAGGAAATTATTTTTAGAATTTTGATTTGTTATTTTATCTTTTCTTATATAAGAATTAAAAACATAATATTTATTGTTGTTGATTATTTCCATAATTTCTCCTAATATTATGTAATTAAAAAAAAAGAAAAATTTGTTATTCAACAAATAAATATAATACACAATCTCTTATATTATTAATTTTTGTATCATAACGTAATAATTGAGTATAGTTTCCTTGAAATACATATCTAAATATATATAATAATATTATTAGATATTAGGGAATGTACATGCTAACAGAATACTACATTACTAAATCATTGGGGATTATTTCAAGGAGGAAAATCTAGTGCTAAGAAGCAGAGATATGGGTAGATCCATCGCTGTCAGAAGATGGACAAATACAGCTTTAGAATGTTACAAAAGGGGTTGTGTTTGTGAAGGTTGTTTTTACACAGACTTTTTTAACGGGACATCACAGCGTTGTCAAATGAAGGCATCTGTGTTAGAGCTTGTGAGAGTATTGGGAAAGCCAAATGTTGAAATTCAACAAGTTTTGGTAGATTAATTTAAACAGATAAAAAAATAAGCTCCCATTTGGGAGCTTTTCTTTTTAAATATGAAGAAATCAATTAAATGATTTCTTTATATTGTTCTGTATTATTTAACAGATCATAATCAATTTCATTTTCATTATCTGCAATAACAGCAGCAACAACCGCATCACTTGCCACATTTACAGCTGTTCTAATCATATCAACAACACGGTCGATTGCAAATAAGAAAGCGAAACCTTCTACTAGTTGTTGAGGTGTTAAACCTAAACCGTTTAATACAAGTGCAATAGTAATTAAACCTGCACCCGGAATACCTGCGCAAGTACTGGAGGCTATTATTGCCAAAATCATAATTTGAATTATTTGTATTGGCTCCAATGTAACCCCATAAGCTTGTGTTAAGAATATAACCGCAACAGTTTGAAATAAGGCAGTTCCATCCATGTTTAAAGTAGCGCCTAAAGGAAGAACAAAGCTGCAAACTTTATGAGAAATTCCTCTTTTTTCACAACAAGCAATTGTTAAGGGTAATGTAGCACTACTGCTTGCTGTACCAAAAGCAACAAGCAAAGCTTCAATAATTGCTGTGTAGAAGGTACTAAATGGAACTTTGCTGAACAGCCTTAATATTAAAGGGTATACGATAAAGAACTGAATACAAAAGCCCAGAAAAACTACAGCAAAGAATTTTGATATAGTAGAGAAAATGCTTAATCCGAAAGAAGAAACAGCAACAGTTGTTAATGCAAATATACCGGGAGCTGCAAATATCATAATCCAATCTGTAATTTTCATAGTGGCGGCAAATACAGACTCAAAGAAAGAAACTATGGGTCTATTTATTTCGCCGACTTTAGATAAAGCTAATGAGAAAATTAATGCAAAGAAAATAATAGGAATCATTTCACCTTTTGCAAGTGACTCTAAAGGATTTTGCGGAATCATGTTAAGAAATAAATTACCGATTTGTCCTTTTTGTTGTGCAATTACACTATTAACCTGATTTTGAATTTCAGCAGCAGATGTCTGACTAATATATTCTTGAACACCAATACCTGGTTTAAATACCATTACTAAAACAGCACCAATAATAACAGCAAGAACGGTAATTAATCCATAATATAGAATCATTTTCTTTCCGAATTTACCAATTTGTTTGCTGTCACCGATACTTGATATGCCAACAACAATAGCACTGCAAACAAGCGGAATAACAACCATTTGAATAATTCTTATAAATGCTTGACCGACTATATTAAGTATTTTAACAAGTGGTGTAAATATTGTCGGATTTTCGTGGATAAAATTGCCAAATAAAATACCGGCTATAATAGCAATGAATATATGCCAATTACGTTTTATGCCTAATCCTATAGCAACAAATAAAGTTTGTACATGTAATTTCATAAATACCTCTTATCATACTAAAGTGCCCTAATTGTACAATTATTTAAAGAATAATTCAACCATTTAACAAATTGAAAAATATTAATTAAAACAAAATGTTATAATTTGTATAAAGTGATAAATACAATTATAATTGTAACTGAGGAGAAATTTATGATAAAAAAATTAGTTATATTAATTGCATTTATAATATATATTACTGGAATATCTTCTGGTGCTTATAATACTTGCGGAATAGGTGTCAAATTATTTAAAGATCATACAAATAATAAAAGCTTTATACAAGAGTTTTTACCTGATTCACCTGCCCAAGAAAGAAAAATTCCGCTTGGTAGTGAAATAGTTTCTATAGATAAAAAGAAAACAAAATACCTATATGAAGATCAAATATATAATTTGCTTAATGGAAGAGAAGGTACAATAGTTACATTAGTCACAAAGTATAATGGAAAAAAATATACTTATGATGTAAGACGAAAATGTTGTTATGAAAAAGAAATTGAGGATAAAGTTTTTGATATATATTGGAAGCAAATAGTACCAATAAATATGGCATATACTTCTCCACTTCCAGAAAATATAACTTCGAGTGTGAGCTCGAGATATAAGAATGAAATAGTACCTTTATATGAATATTGGTATTTAAGAAGATATAATTTTCAAAGCGGATATAATATGTGCAAAACATATTATCCAAAAGATTTTGATATTTGTGTTAAAGATGTAGTTAAGAGAGAAATTAACAGAACTATTCAGGATGAGCAGGTTAGAATAAACAGGCTTGAATATGAAAGACAGATGGAAAAAGAAAAAAAATAGCATATAAATATAATCTTTGCGATTTATTTTTATAATAGAATATAAAATATGTAGATTAGTTGAAAGAAATATTCATGGATATTGAAAATAAATATTTTCATTTTGTAGCAATAGGTGGAGTCGGAATGAGTGCTTTGGCGAAATATCTGGTTGAAAGAGGAGCCGAAGTTACAGGATCTGATGTTCAAGAAAGTAAATATACGCATTTACTTCAAGAAAAAGGTGTAAAAGTTACTATTGGACATAATCCGAATTTAATAAAAAAAAATATGATTGTAGTTGCAAGTAGTGCAATTAAACCATCAAATGTTGAAATTGTAAAATCAAAAGAACTTGGATTAAATATTTATCACCGCTCCGATATTTTGAAAATGATATCTGATGAGTTTTCAGCAAGAGAAGATTCTTATTTTATAGGCTACTCAGGTACTCATGGTAAAACAACAACAAGCGGTTTGGCTTCATATGTATTATCAAAAGCAGGTTTAAATCCGTCATATGTTGTTGGTGGGATAATTCCTGATATTAAAACAAATGGAACATATGCCGGAAATAAATACTTTATTGCAGAGTTAGACGAGTCTGATGGTACAATACAAAAATATTCAACCGATATTGCTGTAATCAATAATATGGAAGAAGATCATCTTGACTACTATAAAAATGGATTTGAAGATATTGCAAAAACATTTAATAAATACCTTTCAAATAATCCAAATCAAATAGTAATAATTAATAATGATAATGATGGCAATAAAAAGTTTATGAAACTATATCCAAAATATAATTATATAACTTTTGGATTAGAATCTGCTGATTACATTGCAAAAAATATAAAATATAACGGATTTGGCTCAGAGTTTGATATTTATAATGCAGGAAATAAAATAGATACTATCAAGTTATCAATTCCAGGAGTACATAATGTATATAATGCATTAGCAGTATATGTATCCTTAATAACAGCACAAGTTAATGTTAAAGAAATAAGCCGGTATTTTTATAGCTTTACAGGGATGGGTAGGCGTTTTCAAAAAGTTGCGGAATTTAATAATATTGTAGTCTATGATGATTATGCCCACCATCCCAGTGAGATAAAAACTACTCTTAAAAGTGCCAATAATGCAAAAAGTACGAATCAGAGAGTTGTTGCTATATTTCAACCTCACAGATTCACAAGACTTCAAAGTCTTTGGAGCGAATTTAAAAAAGCTTTTGTTGATGCTGATAAATTGATTGTTACAGATGTATATTCTGCCGGGGAAGAAAAAATTGAAGGGGTTACATCAGAACTCTTTGTAAAAGAACTAGGGCATAAGGATTGTACATATATTTCAGGTTCTGTTGAAGATATATCAAATAAAGTAATTCAAGAGTTAAAAGAAAATGATATAGTAATTACTCTCGGAGCAGGAACAATAACAAAACTCGGAAGTCTTTTAGACGAATGTTATAAAAAGGCAAAATAAGTGGTTGAAATATTTGAAAATTATGAAATAAAAAATGAGTCAACATTTCGAATTGGAGGTAAAGTTAAAAAGGTTGCTTTCCCGAAGTCTGTTGATGAGCTTGTAGAATTACTCAATAAAGATGAATATGAATATATTTTGGGTAATTGTTCTAATGTATTATTCAGTTCAAAAGATATAAATAAAAAAATAATTATAACTAAAGATATAAATAAATTTAATTTTGAAAGAAAAAAGTTATATGTAGAATGCGGAGCCAGAGGTCCGGTTGTCTCAAAAGAGTGTAAGAACAGATGTTTGAGTGGTTTTGAATTTTTAATTGGTTTCCCCGGCAGTTTTGGCGGAATGATATGTATGAATGCCTCCGCACATAACCAATTTATATCAGATACATTTATTTCAGCAAGAGTATTTGATTTGGCAAAAAAAGAAATATTAACATTCAATAAAGAGTTTATGGAATTTTCATATAGAAAGTCTAAGATATTAAATTCAAATTACATAGTGCTAGATGCAGAATTTGAATTGAAAGATGGTACATCTGAACAAATAGAAGAACTAATGAACAGAAATATGGAATTCAGAAAAAAACATCAACCATCGCTAATGTATGGTAATGCAGGGAGTATATTTAAGAATCCCGAGAATGATTCAGCAGGAAGACTTTTAGATTTATGTAAAATGAAAGGTGAAAAATCAGGCGGTGCAAAGATTTTTGAAAATCATGCTAATTTTATCTTAAATTATGACAATGCAACATCAAAAGATGTATTATCTTTAATGTACAAAATGTATTCAAATGTCAAAGAAAAATATACAATAGAATTAAGACCTGAAATAAAATATATAGGTGATAAGGGAACGGAAGAGTATAAATTATGGGAAATAATTACAGGAAATATTCAAACGACACAAAAATAGCAGTACTGTGCGGTGGACTTTCAAGTGAGAGAGAAGTCTCATTAAGATCAGGAAACAATGTCCTAAACTCATTAAAACGACTAGGATATAAAAATGCACAATTAATTGATGTAGATAAAAATATTGCAAATACACTAATAAACAATAATATAGAAGTAGCATATAATGCATTACATGGGAAATATGGTGAAGATGGCTGTATACAAGGAATACTTGAAATTTTGAAAATTCCATATACAGGAAGTGGAGTAATGGCCAGTTCCATATGTATGAACAAAGAATATACAAAAAGAGTACTATCTACAAACAAAAATATTCCATTAATTAAATCTGTTTTCATAAAAAAGGGAGAAGATGTACTAGAAAAATGTAAAAATCTAAATTACCCGCTAATAACAAAGCCGGTATGTGAAGGTTCAAGTTTTGGAATGACAAAAGTAAATACAGAAAAAGAACTTTTACCTGCCTATAAAGAAGCAATAAAATATAATGATGATGTACTTGTAGAAGAATTTATTAATGGATTTTTTATAACAGTAGGTGTATTAGAAAAAGATAATGAAACATTTGCTACAGAAATACTAGAGATAAGACCGAAAAATGAATGGTATGATTATGAAGCGAAATATACAAAAGGAATGTCTGATTTTATCGTTCCATCAACATCTCTAACAGAAAAAGCATCAAAAGAAATAAAAGAGATATCAATAGAAGCACACAAGACAGCAGGTTGTTCCGGAGTTTCAAGAATAGATTTTATGGTAATAAATGACAGACCATATTTCCTTGAAATAAATACAAGCCCAGGCATGACAGATACAAGCGATTTACCTGCCCAAGCGGCTGTAATGGGTATAACTTATGATGATTTAGTATTAATGATATTAAATAATGCAGGACTAAACAGATAATGTCAGATGAATATGTTGTACAGAGAAGAATAAAACAACAGAAACTGCGAAGAAAAGCGCGTCGTGGTGAAATTGCTATAAGAAGAATATATAAGTTAGTGAGATTTTCATTTATTCTTTTTATTTTTTATGCAACATACAGATTAGCTATTTGCCATTATTGGTTTTTACCAAATGATTTATATGAAAAAGGAATTGGGAAACAGCTTGAAATTATAGGAAATGACATAGTATCCGAAAAAAAAGTAATAGAGGAAATGAAAAAATTTCCAATAGAAAAGAAGCCAATATATCAAGTAAATCCGGCAGAAATAGCTAACCAAATAGAGCAATTATCTCCTGTAAAAAGAGCATACGTAAGAAGATTTTGGTTTCCTGCAAGATTTGTTGTTATGTTAGAAGAAGTTACTCCCGTAATAGTAATATCACCGTCTGAAGAAGCCCCGGCAGTAGCTGCTCTTTCAATATCCGGGGAATTAATTGGGAGAGAATATTTACCTTTATCCGATAAATATGATGTTGTGAGAATATTGACATATGGTACAAATGATGATTATGAAAAATGGGATGTAGAAAAAATAAGTGATTTGTATAAATTGGGAAGCCTTATAGAAGAATATTCGGGAGAGAAATTGGAATATATAGATTTACGGATAAAACATAATGCTTTTGCACAACTAGAGTCTGTAAAATTGAAACTTGGCGAAATAGATGTTTCAGTATTTGACAGAATAAAAGTTATTCACGATATTTTACCAGAAATAAAACAGATGTCTGATAAAATAAAATATATAGATTTATCTTGGAAAGATTCAAAATACTTAAAAATGAAATAAAAAGTATTGAAAAAAAAAATTTTTATAATATGATGAGATAGTCAGAAAAAGAAAATCCAACTAATAACATGTTAAGAAGGTGCTTATGCTAAGATAAGTCAAGTCCTTTTAGTCATGTTTTTTTATTTTTAGGATAAATTTAAAACTTAAAGAAAGGTTATTAACGTGGAAGAAACAAAAGTAAAATCTAAAAAAAGAAAAATTGAAACAACTTCTGAACCACAACAGACAGAATGGAAAGAACAAGTAATTCAAGTAAGAAGAGTTACCAAAGTTGTTAAGGGTGGTAAGAAATTAAGTTTTAGAGCAATAGTTGTTGTCGGAAACAAAAACGGACAAGTAGGCGTAGGCTGTGCAAAAGCAGCAGAAGTAATTATCGCAATCCAAAAAGCAGTAGCTGACGGAAGAAAGAATTTAATCAATGTACCAATATATAGAACAACAATTCCTCATCCTATAACAGGCCGTTCAGGAGCAGGAAGTGTAATGTTGAAACCAGCTTCACAAGGTACCGGAGTTATCGCAGGCGGTGCAGTTCGTGCAGTATTAGAATTAGCAGGTGTAGAAAACATATTAAGTAAATCACTTGGTTCTAAATCACCATTAAACGCAGCAAATGCAACATTAAATGCACTACAAGCATTAAAACCATTTGATGTAGTAGCAAAAAGACGTGGTTTATCATTAAAAGATATGCTTAACTAAGAGGAATTGAATAATGGCAAATAAAAAAGTAAAAATAACATTAGTAAAGAGCCTGATTGGTTCAACAGAAAAGCAAAGAAGAGTAGCAAAAGCTCTAGGCTTAACAAAAAAAGATCAAACAGTAGAACATGAAAATTCAGCAGTAATTATGGGTATGGTTAATGCTATCCCTCATTTACTAAAAGTAGCTGAGTAGTATGAAAGGTGATTTAAAATGACAGATAGAATAAAAATAGAAGACTTAAGACCGGCTGAAGGTTCTACCGGAAAAATAAAAAGAGTAGGTCGCGGAAGATCATCAGGCTGGGGAAAAACATCTTGTCGCGGAAACAATGGTGAAGGTCAAAGAGCCGGAAGATCATCTAAAAGAGGATTTGAAGGCGGTCAAATGCCTGGTTACAGACAAATGCCGAAATTAAAAGGCTTTAAGAACTTTAATGCAATATGTTATGCTGCAATCAATGTAAGTGAGTTGGCTAATGTACAAGCTGACGAAATTACATTAGAATCATTAAAAGCAGAAGGAAAAGTTAGTTCAAAGGCTGAGGCATTAAGAGTATTAGGTAACGGAGAATTAACTAAAGCTGTTAAAGTTAGCGCTAGATATTTTACAGAATCAGCAAAAGAAAAAATTGAAAAAGCAGGTGGAAAGGCTCAGTTAGTATAATGCAACAATATACGCCAAATCAGCAAAATTTGCAGGCAATGTTATCAAATTTAAATATTGCAGGTTTGAGAACAAAAATCATCTTTACTTTAGTAATGATTATGGTATTCAGACTTTGTGCACAATTGCCGTTATTTGGAATTGATGGTCAAAACTTTGCAAATCTTGCTGCTACAAATAATCTTATTGGCTTTTTGGATATGTTCTCAGGCGGCGCGCTTGGGAACGTATCTATAATAGCACTTGGTATTGGTCCATATATAACAGCATCAATTATTATGCAGTTATTAGCTGTAGTAATACCACACTTAGAACAGTTGCAGAAAGAAGAGGGTGAAGCTGGAAGAAGAAAATTATCACAGTATACTCGTATTTTTACCATAATAATTGCAGCTATTCAGGCTTTAGTATTTGTAGCTTATCTTACAAAAACTGCTCGCGGTGCAATAATGCCTGATGTAAATATAATATCGTTTGCGATTGGTTCTATAGTGATATTAACAGCTGGTTCTGCTTTTACAATGTGGATGGCTGAATTGATGACAGAACGTGGTATTGGAAATGGTGCATCAATGTTAATTTTCTGTGGTATTATTTCAAAAATACCTTTTTATGCCGGTCAAACAGCAACACTTGTAAGCGGCAATTCTTCATTACAGCCGGGATTATTGTTATTATTGCTTATTTTCTTTGCAACAATGGTTTTCATTGTAATAATGCAAGAATCTGCAAGAAAAGTAATCATTGTTAATCCTAGAAGACAGGTAGGAAATAAAGTATATGGCGGAACCAATACTTATATTCCGTTTAAATTAAATCCGGGTGGTGTTATGCCAATAATCTTTGCTATTGCAATTTTATTGTTTCCTACAACAATATTGGGTTTGTTTGGCCAAGCTAATATAAGCAATGAAGTTCTAAGAAATATTATTGTTTCATTGTCTAATTTTTTGAGTCCGTCAAAAATAACATACAATGTAATATACTTTTTGCTTATATTCGGACTAACTTTTTTCTATGCATCAATAATTCCAAATTTACAACCTAAAGAAATTGCAACGAATTTGAAGAAATATGGTTCTTCAATACCTGGAATTAAACCTGGTAAACCGACTGCAGAAGCGTTGGATAAGATTTTAAGTAAAACTACATTTATTGGAGCATTAGCTCTTGCAACAATTGCATTGATACCTTCTATCGCATGTAATATTACAGGAATAACCACACTGCAAGGTATCGGAGCTACTTCATTAATAATTATGGTTGGTGTTGCTTTAGATTTTATAAATCAAGTCAGAACTAACTTACTACCCAAAAATTATGAAAGTTTTCTGAAACAATAAAAAATAAAAAACAAAAGATGAACCTGAAAAGGTTCATTTTTTTTATTCAAAAAAATTTGATGTGATATAATTAACTAGATAGACATATAAGACACGAGGACAAAAATATGAAAAAAGAATTTATATTTATTGGACCACCGGGAAGCGGTAAAGGCACACAAACAAAAATTTTATCAAAAGAATATAGTCTTCCACATATAGACACAGGTTCATTATTGAGAGAGGCTGTAGCGTCTGGTAGTGAAGAAGGGAAATTAGCTAATAGTTATATGGAAAAAGGTCAGCTTGTTCCAATTGAGTTGGTTTCGAAGATAATAAAGAATAGATTATTAAAAGAAGATTGTGTTAATGGTTTTATTTTAGATGGTTATCCAAGAAGTTTAGAACAAGCATATGCTTTAGATGATATTTTAGGAGAAATTGACAAAGATAATGATATAAAACCACAAGTATTTTATTTTGAAGTAGCACAAGAGAAATTAGTAGAAAGACTTGTCAATAGACGTTCTTGTAGCAAATGTGGTGCAATATATAATTTAAAAACGATGAAATTAAAAGATGAAACAAAGTGTGAGAAATGTGGTGGGGCTTTAATAAGAAGAGATGATGATACAGAAGAAGTTGCAACAAAAAGATTCGCAACATATTTTGAACAAACAGAACCATTAATCAAATTATATGCTGATAGAGGGCTATTAACCAAGTTAGATGCAAGTTTAGATATAGATACAATATACAAAAATCTTACAGGAGCAATAAAATAAAATGTCCATACATAGGAAGTCAAAATTTGAAGTTAATCTAATGAAGCAAGCCGGAAATATTGTTGCTTTGGTACATGCAACAATGAAAGAGGTTATAAAAGAAGGTATTACAACAAAAGAACTTGATGAAATTGCGTATAAAATAATAAAAAGCAATAAAGCAGATCCAACTTTTCTTGGCTATCATGGTTTTCCAGGTACTATTTGTGCATCTATAAATGAGCAAGTTGTTCATGGAATACCTTCGAATGAAGTTGTATTAAAGAATGGAGATATAATAAGTATCGATATTGGTGCAACATATAAAGGTTTTGTCGGAGATAGTGCTTGGACATATGCAGTAGGAGAAATTTCAGAAGAAAAAAAGATGTTGTTAAAAGCAACTGAAGAATCATTATTTTCCGGCTTAGAACATATGAAAAGCAATGACAGACTTGAAAATGTTGCAGGCGCAATAGAAGATGTTGCAAAAAAATATAATTTGGGAATTGTAAGACAATATGGCGGTCACGGTGTAGGTCGAGAAATGCATGAAGATCCGTTTGTTTTTAATTATCGAACAAATAATCAATTAGTATTACAGAAAGGAATGACTATAGCCATAGAACCGATGTTAAATCTTGGTTGTGATGATGTAATTGTTCTTGATGATGAATGGACAGTAGTAACAAAAGATAAAAAAGCTTCAGCTCATTTTGAACATACAGTACATGTAACAGATGATGGACCGGAAATACTAACAAAATTACTATAAGGAAAAAGACATGATAGAAATGAAAGTTATGGGTATAGCAATCGATACGGCAAGCGGTTCACCTATAATAGTTTTAAATGATAAAGATAACAGGAAAGCACTTCCGATATGGATAGGCAGTGCCGAAGCAAGTGCAATTATAAGAAAAATTGAAAATATAAAAGTACTAAGGCCGATGACACACGATTTAATAATTGATGTTATAGAAAAAACCGGCTACAGCGTAGATAGAGTTGAAATTAATGATGTAGAAAAAGAAACTTATTTTTCAACAATATATTTAATAAATGATGAAGGAAAAGAAGTCACTATTGATTCCAGACCATCAGATGCTATTGCTGTAGCAATAAGAGTTGATGCTCCAATTTTTGTTTCAGCAAAAGTTTTAGCAGATGGCAGTGTATCTTGTGATAGTGAAAAAGATGAAGCTGAGTCTCAAGAATTCAGAAATTTTATACAAAGTATAAAACCATCTGATTTTGAAAAACTTCTTAAAGATGATAAGCAGTCTGATCAATAAATAATGTGTTGAATCTTATTTTTTCTTTTTTTGCTTTTTTAAAAAGAGGAGAATATTTATTCTTATATAGTTTATTTTTTCTAATATCTTCAAACTGTGATAAACCAATAATTGTATCTTTACAAAAAACATCAATAATAAACTTGACCATATACACCTTTCCAATACTTTTGATGTATAATTTTTAATGATAAGGGAAAAAAAAGCAAGGAAAGGATACTTAAATGACAAAAATTACGAAAGATATGGGTATTATAGAAGTATTACAAGCGCACCCAGAAACAATTGAAGTTTTTCAAAAATATGGGTTCGGTTGTATTGGTTGTGCTGCTGCAAGATTTGAAAATTTAGAAGCTGGTGCAAAAGTTCATGGAATTGATCCTGATAAAATGGTAGAAGACCTTAATGCTGCTGTTGTGGAGTAGTATTGAATAGTATAAACATTAATTCACGGTTAAATTTATTAATATAAGCGTGACAAAATAATATGTTTTTATTATGATTTTAATACTTATTCGACAATATACTATTAAGGAGATATAAAATGGAAGTAATTCTAAAAAAAGATGTACAAAATATTGGTGAAGCCGGTGATATTGTTAACGTAAAAGATGGTTATGCAAGAAACTTCTTATTACCACAAAATTTTGCTGAAGTAGCAACAAAAGGAGCTAAAGAAAATAGAGAGAAAAATTTAGCAAGAATAAAAGCAAAACAAGAAAAATTGCATGCTGAAGCTCTAGAAGTTGCAAAGAAAATTGAAGAACTTGGGTCTATTGAGTTTTCTGCTAAAGCAGGTGAATCAGGTAAATTATTCGGAGCAATAACTACAAAGAGATTGTCCGAAGAAATCAAAGCTAAAACAAATATTGATATAGATAGAAAGACAATTTCTTTAGATGCTCCAATTAATAAGTTAGGAAGTTTTAATATGACAATAAAATTAACATCAAGAGTAAAAGTAACACTTGGTGTAAATGTTACAGCTTCTGAAGTATTAAAGGAAGAAATTGAAGAAACTGTTGAAGTTGCAGAATAAAATTAGATTAAATAGCAAAAAAATTATTTTTAATGTTTTATATGTTATAATATGACTGAGGTAAAAACATGAAATTCATACAAAATCGACGCAGCTATAAATTAGGAGGCTTTACGAGATAATCGTAACGATTTTGTTATGACAGTATTTAAAAGCCTTCTTTTTTTAAAGAAGGTTTTTTATTGATTAAAGGAGAAGAAAATTGAAAAATTTACGACGAGCAGAAAAATATCAAAAGGCAAATACCCCGTTTGTCAAATTGAGAAATTTAATTTGGGGCTTGTAATAAGGTAAATAAAAGGAAAAAATATGACAGTACAAGCTATTACTACAAAAGTTATATCAACACTAGGAAATAAAGATTCATTAATACCTATTATGGTAAAAGACGGTGTAGACAGCACAAGTCTTACATACAAGTCATTTAAAGAAGGCGGAAAAGTTGAAGGGATAGACAGAGCCATTGATGAATTTGGAACTCAAGCTATTTGGATTGGCGGAATTCCATTTTATAAAAAATTAATTGAATGGACTGTATATAAAGCCGCAAAAATAAATCCCGCAGTAGATCCAAGAATCATTGCAGATAAGGAGTATTCATCTTGGGCGTTAGAAAATGCTAAAGGGATAATGTCAAACTCTAAAACACAAACTGTAAAGCAAGCACTTGCAGATTGTTTAAAAGATGGTGGTACAAAAGCAAAAAATCTCTATAAAGGTAAAATAATTGCCGCTACAGCCTTAACTTTAGCTACTTTCTTTTTACTTACGAAAACTAAACAAAAGAATACTAAAAATACTGTAATAAATGACATGAAGAAAGAAATGCAAGATACCTTTATCAGTTCTCCTAAAGATGATTCAGGTGTATTTTCTTCATTTAAGGATTTTACCTCAAATAGCAAACAAAATGAAAAAACACCATCATTCAAAGGTGTTGTAAAAAATGTTTCTGATGCAATAATGTTTAATCCTGTTCATAATATGAAAATTATTGATGCAGGTATTACAACCGAAAGACTTGCTTGTTCAAGAAATAAAACTGAGTTCTGTGAACATGCAATAAAAGAAGGTAGTTTCTTATTCTTCTTATATAAATTCGGTGGAATGATTGAAGATGGAATAAATAAGTTTTCATCAAAAATATTAAAAACGCCAATTGATTTGCCTATTGATGTTTTAATGGATAGCCAATTTTCTGAGGCACTAAAAAACGGTAAAATTTCGTCAGATGTTGTACAAGCTCCATTATCAAAATCTCTTACCGAAAAACTTAACTTTATTGTTAATAATCCTGATAATACGCTTGTTCAAGCTGCGAAAAAATCAAAAATTATTTCAACAGTTAAAGACAAAGCCGGAAAATCTGTAGTTGATACGTCAAAATATATTGATATGAAAGCTTTTGATTCATTAGCTCAAAATTTAACTGCTATGGAAGAATCATTTAAGGCTGCGAATTCCCCGGTTAAAAGCTTTTTAAATAAGGCAAAAGGTCTTAAAGTTGCATCAGTAATGGCTAATATAGGTATTTCTTGTATTATATTAGGATATATTATTCCAAAAGCCGTGTATAAATATAGAGAAATTAAAACAGGAACTACAAAATTCCATGTTGCTGAAGACATAAAGAAAGATAATAAGAAAGGCGTTCAATAAGAATGCCTTTCACTTTTTAAAATGCTTATGATAAAATTATCATAAGAGGGATTTATTTTGCGTTATAAAAGTTGTTATTGGATAGAATCCGGAATAAATTTTGATAGAGATGCATATAAAGTATGTTGCTTATATAGCGCAAAGGGTGGTGGAAATACAATTGTAAAAGATAATTACAAAGGTGAGCCTGTAGATTGGGATAAATTTTTTTCTTTTAAAAAACAAATGAAAGATATTCATAAGAGCGGAAAAGTTTATCCTAAATGTGAAGGGTGCATATTCCTAGAAGAAAGAGATTGGCCGGATGATCATACAAAGATAAGTATGATAAATCTTGATTATTGGACAAAGTGTAATTCCAGATGCTCATATTGCCATACTATGGCAGATAAAGATGCCTATAATCGTTTTAAAAATTATAATTTTCTTCCGATACTGAAAGATATGATAAAAAGAGATATTTTAAGACCAAACGGACACGTTAGTTTTGGGGGTGGAGAAGTAACTTTATTAAAAGAATTTGATAAATTATTGCATATATTTATGGAAGCTGGATTCCCGCTTACACGTATACATTCTTCTTGTATAAAATATTCGAGAGCAATAGAAAAAGGCTTAAAAAACGGTTGTGTTGATCTTATTGTTTCTGTTGATGCAGGTTCAAAACATATGCATGAAAAAGTAAAACAAGTTAAGTCATATGATAAAGTATGGAAAAACCTAAAAAGGTATGCTTCTCATCAGAAAGATCCTTTTGCTGTTAAGGTTAAATATATCTTAATTCCCGGCGTTAATGACAGTAAAGAAGAAATTGAGCTTTGGTTGAAAAAAGCAAAAGAAAACGGAATTAATTGTGTGTTGCATGAAATTGAATCAAAGTGGTTTTATGCAAGAAGAGAAAATGTTCCTGATAATATAATTGAATTTTTTGATTTTGCAAAAGAAAAAGCGGGAAGTTTAGGCTTAAAGTACGAATTATATGAGCGAGCAGAACATATGATGAAATTCAAAAATGAAAAAAAAGGAGCAAATTAAATGCAAGAATATACAAGTTGTCATTGGCTCCAACATGGTTTAAGTTTTGAAAATGATCATATAGAGATGTGTTGTTTGTGTTGTCATAAAGGCGGTGGCAGACTTTATATAAAGGAAAGCTATAATGGTAAGGGCGTTAGTTGGGATGACATATTAAATCTAAAAGAAAAATTTATTAGCGACAATAAAAATGGAATTATTGATCCAAGATGTGAAGGCTGTTTTAATTTAGTATATAGAGGATGGGAAGAATCAACACCATATATAAATTATATCCATTTTAATCATTGGACTCACTGTAATAGTGACTGTATTTATTGTTATACAAAATGGGACAAAAAAGCGTTTAATTCTCGACCTCACTATAAAGTATTGCCTATGGTAAAAGATTTATTTAAGAAAAAATTATTTAGACCAGATGGGGAGATAACTTTTGCGGGTGGTGAGCCGACCATTCTTAATGAATTTGAAGAATTAGTCACTTTCTTATTAAAAAATGGTGCAGAGCGTATAACGGTTCATTCTTCCGGAATAAAATATTCGAAAGCAATTGAAAGAGGTATTAAAGAAAAGAAGTTGTCTGTGTGTTTGTCTGCGGATTCCGGTACAAAAGAAACATACAAAGCAGTAAAAAGAGTTGATAAGTTTGATAAATTTTGGGAAAATGCAAAAAAGTATGCAAAAGCTCAAAAAGATATTGATAATAAATTTTTTGTCGAATCAAAATTTATACTAATTCCTAATGTAAATACAAATAAAAATGAAATTGATAAATGGATGGATTTAACTATAAAGTCAGGAATAAATTCAATTGTTATTGATATTGAAAATGATTACTGCAAAGAACTAAGAGCTAAAAACGAAGAAAAACCAAAGTATCTTATTGAGCTCTGCAATTATATAATACAAAGAGCAAAAGAGCTTGATTTAAACTTGGTAGAATATAATAATTTCAGATATTTAGTGACAGAATATAATTTGATGTAAAGGAATAAAAATTGGAAGGTTTTGAAAGTTGCAGTTATATTGAACATGGAATGGTTCTTGACCATTGTAATCGAATTCGTTCTTGTAATAACTTTAATCCAAGATATGGAGGGCGTCCGATCATTTATGAAAATTATCATGGAGAAAAAATAAACTGGAAAGAATTTTTTGATATAAAAAGAGAGCTTAGAAAAAAATATAGAGAAAACTCTTGTCCTGAACTTTGTAAAAATTGTGTAAATACATCATTTAAGAATTGGGATGATGACGATTATATTGATTACTTGCTACTTACGCCATGGGTTCCTTGTAATTCTAATTGTATATATTGTCAAGCCCCCAGAGATAAAGAAGTGCTGGAAAATACTACAGTTTATAAAGTGCTTCCATTAATAAAAGACATGATAAAAAATAACATCTTAAAAAAAGATGGTACTATTGATTTTGCAGGAGGCGAACCAACAATTTATAAAGAATTTGAAGCATTATTAAATGAATTTATTAAGCATGATTTTACAAAAATAATAATACATACAAATGCAATTAAAAAAAGTAATGCTATAATTAAAGGTTTAAAAAAAGGTGTTGTTCGTGTTCTTGTGTCAATAGATGCTGGTTCAAAAGGAGTACATGAAAAAGTTAAACAAGTAAAATCATATGATAAAGTATGGGAAAATTTAAATGAATATGCTAAGAATCAGCCATTAGGGGCAGATTTCGTAAAAGCTAAATATATAATAGTTCCCGGACTCAATGATACGGAAGAAGAAATTAGGCTTTGGCTTGAGAAATGCAAAGAAATAAATATAAAAAGTGTTGTATTAAATCTTGATTTCAACTGGATTATGAAAAATGTAGATAATGACTTAATTCCAATATATAATTTAATGAATTATACACAAGCCAAAGCAAAAGAAATGGATATGAATTGCGAGTTATATGGACAAATTTTTCAAGTAAAATGTGAAGTAGAAAAGTCTAGAGAAGAAAATATAGCAGGATTTTAAAATGAAAATAGCAGTTTTTGAAAAAAGGCCTTATGAAGAATCAATAATAAGAGAATTTCAAATAGATAATGGAATAGAAGTTGTTAGTACAGATGAAATTTTAGATGATACAACAATAGCGTTATGTAAAAATGCAGATGCTATTACAACACTTGGTTTTAGTAAATTAGATAAAAAACTGCTGGATAAAATAAAAAGCTATGGTGTAAAATATATCTCAACAAGAACTATCGGTTATAATCATTATGATTTAGATTATGCAAAAAAAATTGGCCTTAAAGTTTGTAATGTAACATATGCACCAAATGGGGTAGCTGATTTTACTGTAATGTTAATGCTGCTTACAATAAGGAAATACAAACCGGCAATGTGGAGGCAAAATGTAAATGACTACACTCTAAATGGTCTTATGGGAAAAGAGATGAGACATATGACAATTGGAGTTATTGGTACAGGAAGAATTGGATTTACAGTAATTAAAAATCTATCAGGCTTTGGATGTAAAATTCTTGCATATGACAAATATCAAAATAATTCAGTAAAAGAATTTGCTGAATATGTTGATTTTGATAAACTTTTAAAAGAATCTGATATTATTACAATACATGTACCTCTAACACCAGAAAATAAAGAAATAATAAATAAAAATAGTATATCAAAAATGAAAGATGGAGTTATTATAGTTAATACAGCAAGAAGTGAATTGACTAACATACAAGATTTAATTGAAGGTATTGAAACTCAAAAAATTGGGGCACTTGCTTTGGATGTATTTGATAATGAGGATGAAATATATCATCATTACTTCTCAACAGATATAATAAAAAACAGAGATATGGCATATCTAAGACAATTTCCCAATGTAATTCTTACACAGCATATGGCATTTTTCACAGATTCAGCTGTTAATGAAATGATTATAAATAGTTTAAATAACCTGCTGGATTTTTATAATACTGGAACCTGTAGAAATGAATTATAAAAAAGACCGATTTTATATCGGTCTTTTTTATTAAATAAACAGGTAGCAATAATTAATTTCGACTTCTTGTTCTTGCCAATAATCTTAATATTTCAATATATAGCCATACAATTGTTACTAACAGACCAAAAGAACAATACCATTCAAAATAAGAAGGTAAATTAGCCTTAACACCATTATCAATATTATCGAAGTCAATAATTAAATTTAATGCAGCAATAAGTGCAATAACAACATTAACTCCAATTGCAAGATTAGAATTGTTGTAAAAATATGGAACATTTACCTTAAACAATAATAAAATAATTGCTATTAAATAGAATAAACCAACAGCTAGTGTCGCAGTTAGAATTATAGCTCTAAATTTTTGAGTAGCCTTTATTATGCCTGTTCTATACAATATAGCCATTGAGAATACAACTAAAAAAGTAACCGAAATTGCTTGTGTAACAATACCTTCGTACATTTTTTCAAAGAAACAAGAAACACCTGAAATTAAAGCCCCTTCCGCAAAAGCATATATTGGCGCCAAATACGGTGATTTATCTTTCATAAAAGGAATTGCTATACCAAGAACCAGTCCTACTATAAGACCTATCCACATGAGAATATTAACAAAATCATAACGTCCCATTGAAAACTGATAATATACAGCCGCCGCAGAAACTATCATTATAAGTGATAAAATCAAAAGTTTATTCATTGTACCTGCAACGGTCATAGGCTTTTCCGTCAAAGCATATGCTTGTTCATAAACACTTTCATTAAAAATAGGATTTGTACTTTTCATTTTCCCTCCTAAGAAATATACATGTAGATTATACCATATTTCATAAGAATATGAGAATATTCATAAAAAGGAGATAATTTGTGAAATCAAAAATCAAAGATATTAAGTCAAGACAAATATTAGATTCAAGGGGAAATCCTACAATAGAAACAGATGTAATTTTAGAAAGTGGTGTCTTCGGCAGAGCATCAGTTCCGTCAGGCGCTTCTACAGGAAAATTTGAAGCTGTAGAATTAAGAGATAGTGACAAAAACATGTTTGGTGGAAAAAGTGTATATAAAGCAATCAGCAATATAGAACATTTAATTAGACCAATTTTATTAGGACAAAATGTATTTAATCAAAGAAAAATTGATTTATTAATGTGTGAATGCGATGGGACAGAGTATAAGTCAAATTATGGTGCAAATGCTATTTTAAGTGTGTCATTTGCTGTTGCAAGAGCTGCTGCAAAAGAACTTAAAATACCTTTATATAAGTATATGGGTGGAATTTATGGAAATATTCTTCCTATACCAATGATGAATATAATTAACGGTGGCAGGCACGCAAACAATAAACTCGATTTTCAGGAATTTATGATATATCCTATATGTAGTAATAATATAAAAGAAAGCATCAAAATCTGTGCAGAAACATATTATGAATTAAAAAAAATAATAAATGAAGAAGGCTTTTCTACTTCAGTTGGAGATGAAGGTGGGTTTGCTCCAAATATAAAAACAAATAAAGAAGCTTTAGATTTGATAATTCAAGCAATAAATAATGCAGGATATACCACTAATGAGATAAAAATTTCTCTGGATATTGCTGCTTCAGAACTATATAAAGACGGGAAGTACTTTCTAAAAGGAGAAGGATTAGAATTATCAAGTAATGAAATGATTAATTATATAGATAAACTTTTAGAAGATTATCCTATTATTTCAATTGAAGATGGTTTGGATGAAGAGGATTATGCCGGCTGGAAAAAATTAACAGAACAACTGGGTCAAAAATGTCAGCTTGTTGGTGATGATTTATTTGTTACAAACTATAAGAAATTAAAAGATGGAATTAATGACAAAATTGCAAATGCAATATTAATTAAGCCAAACCAAACAGGAACATTAACTGAGGCAATAGATACAATTCAGCTCGCAAAGAAGAATAACTATAAAACAATTATCTCACATAGGAGCGGAGAAACGGAAGATACATTTATTTCTGATTTTGCAGTAGGTGTAAATGCAGGACAAATAAAAGCGGGTGCAATTGCAAGAAGTGAAAGAACAGTCAAATATAATCAATTAATTAGAATTGAAGAAGAAATAGAATGTAATAATTAATTTGCGATGTAAATATTTTTATTTTATAATTATAAAGCCGTGCTCCACGGGGACATTGCGGATCTCTCGACCCGAACGCATAGCGGGGTGCAGAGCCTATTGTGAGACTTGTATGAATACGGCAGACTTTATATATATTGTTGATAGCGCAAGTATTTACGGCATAGTCCATCGAACCGTGTCAGGACGGGAACGTAGCAGCACTAAGGTGTAAACTATGGGTGTATTTATTTTCGAAGTAGGTATATATAAAGAAAACTGTATTTGTATTTGCCGATAGATAGTGGCACGGCAAAAATGAGAGTTCTATTCTGAACTCTCATTTTTGTTATCTCTTTTCAGCTTCTTTTATTTCCTCTTCTAAAGTATTTATATCTCCTGAAAAAGTAATCTGTTTTTTTAATGTCATTTTTAAATATTTTACATAATTAATTCGGCTTTTTAATTCTTTGTATACTCTAGCCATAAAATAGTATATATCTGCTTCGTCAGGCATATTCTGCATTGCTTGTCTTAATATTTTTTCTGCTGCCGAGTATTTTTTATGTTTTGAAAACAATTTTACAATCATTTTTATAGCTTTTAAATCTTGAGGATTAGTCTTAATTGTTTTTTCTAAATATAATATAGCTTGATCATCATTATTTTGCTCCGAATATATAGATGCTAAATTATAATAAGCCCAACTGTAATCTTGATTCTGAGATATAACGTCTTCATAATATTTTATTGCCAATTCAATGTTACCGATTTGTTTATATGCATATGCAAGATAAAATTTTGCAAAAATATCATCACTTTTTAATTCAAGTGCTTTTTTTAAATATATGATTGATTTTTCAAAATTTTTTTTTCTTGTATATATTTCGCCTAAATGAAAATAACAATTTTCGTCATTCTTATCAATATCAACAACTTTTAATAAAAGATTTTCTGCTTCATTGTATAATTCGGTTTTTATATATACATTTGCAAGATTATACATAATATCAGTATCATTTGGTGCAATCGATAGCGCTTTTTCATAAGAAATAATTGCGTCATCATTCTTACCGAGTTTTTCTAATATTATGCCAATATTATAGTAAACATGAGGATTGTTAGGAGAAACTTTCTTTAGATATATGAAATTTTTTAGTGCTTCTTGATTTTCTCCAATATCGGATAATGCTATAGCATATTCTTCAATTAATTTAACATCGTTTGGATTCTGTTTTAGCTTATCTTTTATTTCATTTATTGAATCACTTGACATAGAAAAGAACCTATTCTTCTGATAATATCATTTTCAGTGCAAATGGCAAATAGTCGATTATGTCGGTTGCTAAAACAGCGTATTTAGTCAAATCTGCTGCAGCAATATCTCCTGCTAGTCCGTGTAAATATGTACCAATTATTGCAGCATCTAATGGTGCTAATTTTTGAGCAAGCAAACCTGCAATAATGCCTGTTAGCACATCTCCGGTACCTGCTTTTGCAAGAGCGGAAGAACCGGATTGATTTATGAATATTTTTTCTCCGTTTGTTACAATGCTGTGATGCCCTTTTAATACAGTGATACATTCGTATGTTTGTGATGTTATACGTGCGTATTTTTCTCTATTCTCAAGAATTTCTTCAACAGAAACATTCAATAATCTCGAAAGCTCTCTTGGATGTGGAGTTATAACTGTGTTTTTTAAAGAAATTTCCCCTTTATGGTTTGAAAGAACATTAATTCCGTCCGCATCAATTACAACTTTCTGAGTTTTATTTATATTATTTAGAAGATAACATACAAATTTCTTTATATCATCACTTACTGATATGCCGCATCCTATTGAAAGAACATTATAGGAATATAAATTTTCAATAGAATTTTCAGCGGAAATAAGTCCGTTTTGATCTGTTTTTAAATGTAAATATGTGATTTCAGGTGCCATAGGCGCAATTATGGGAACAATTTCTGACGGGCATGCAAGTGATACATATCCTGCTCCAACTTTTAAAGCAGAGATAGAAGATAGAAAAGCAGCTCCTATAAAAGATTTTGACCCTGCTACATTTAATACTTTTCCGAAAGTTCCCTTGTTTGAGTCCTCCGGTCTTTTGGGAAGTTTTCCATAAACTAATTTATTATCAATCAATTTAACCATTTTGTCTTATTGCCTCATATAAAACAATCGCTACTGAATTTGCAAGATTTAAACTTCTTTGTCCTTCAATCATTGGAATTGTAATTGAATCATCTTTATTTTCATTAAGAATTGACTCCGGTATCCCTCTTGTTTCAGGACCAAAAACAAAAAAATCTTCAGGGTTAAAATATTTTTTTGTATATAAATTTTTAGATTTTGTTGTAAGATAATAAAACTTTGCATTAAGGAATTTCGCTTTTAAATCAGCAAGACAATCATATTTGTATATTTTTACGCTATCCCAATAATCTAATCCTGCTCTTTTTAGATGCTTTTCTGTCAAAGAAAAACCTAATTTCCCAACTAAAAACAAATTTGAACCCGTACAAGCACAAAGTCTTGCAATATTTCCTGTGTTTTGTGGTATTTCGGGTTCTATTAATACAATATTGAATTTACTCTTTATCATTATTAATAAATCTTTTACTTTCTATTAAGACAGGTACACCTCTTATAATACACATTGCAACAGTTATATAAACAAGAATATCTGCGATTTTAATTAAACAAGGCTGAATATTACTATAAAATAAGAATGAATTAACTGTCATTCCGTCAAAATACTCCATATTAGGAATGTTTGCAATAATTAGCATTATAAATACAAGCGTTTTTGCAAAACCATAAACAGCACGGGAAAATCTTGATGCGGTTAAGAAGTGAAAAAATTTGTTCTGCATCATTGTAGAAGAACCAAAAGCCGTATATCCTTGAGCTAAAGCAATGCTTCTAAGACCGTCAGTAAGAATACCTCTTGCAACTACAACCATTGGTACCCAAACCCCAACCCAGCCAATTACGGCAAAGGCAATCCAATAAAGATTTTCAACAACTCTGTCGCCTAAAATATCAAAAACAGAACCAAACTTTGATTGTTCATTTAAAGCACGAGCAACAACTCCATCCAGCCCATCAAGTATAATTACAAACAATGTTAAAAAAACTGAAGTGATAGCGAAATCAGGTCTGCCTGAGAATAAAAGTTCGATAGCAAAAACTGCAAGTATCATTCTTAAAATTGTTAATAAATTTGCCATTATAATGTCCCCAATAATATTTATTTTTTACTTCTTGAAAGAGCAAAATTAACTGAATCTAATGCCTTAACTTTCTCACCCAGCATAATTTTTTCAGCTTCTTCCAAAACTTTTACTACATTAAATCCGTTATGTCCGTCACTTCTTGCTTGTTTCCCTTGTTCGATACAAGTTAGAAAATGTTGGCATTCTAATTTTAAAGGTTCAATTTCTATATAATCCAGTACTTCATTTTTAGAAACTTTTGGTGAAGAACTTTCAAAAATTTGAAGCTTATTCTCAGCAACGGTATCATCAAAAATAGCTGTAGCTTTTGTTCCTCTTACAAGTAAATTAACTCTTTTTTGAGGGTGTATCCAACTGTCGGATAAATGTGCTATAATTCCGCCCTCATATTCAATCGTTACGTGTGTTACATCCATAATGTCATTATTATCTGAAGAGGCTCCGACAGCGCTTATGACTCTAACAGGTTCTTTCCCTAATATATAACTGGTCATAGAAACATCATGCGGTGCTAAATCCCACATTACACTTCTGTCATTTTTAAAATGATTAATATTCAATCTGTCACTTTGTACATATCTGATTTCACCAAGAACACCTTCTTTAATTAGCATTTTTAATCTGTTAACTGCAGGATGGTACATTAATAAGTGTCCGACCATAAGAACCATATTGTTTTTATCTGCCAAATCAGTTAATGCTTTTGCTTCTGCAGAAACGGTTGAAATTGGTTTTTCTACATAAACATGTTTACCTGATTCTATTGCTTTTTTTACTATTTTATAATGTGTGTGGCTTGGTGTAACAACAGCTACTGCCTCTATATCAGGATTATTAAATACTTCATTAGAGTCTGCAATTATGTTTACGTCCGGATATTGATTCTTTAAATTTTTTCTGTTTTCTTCATCTAAATCACATACAGTGTGAAGTGCATTAAGGTTATAAAAGTTTCTTACAACATTCTTCCCCCAAATACCGCAACCTATAACAGCCACATTATGTATTTTCATTTTCATACTCCGGAATATACTATCTATAACATGTAAATATACTAATATATATAATTTTAAAAAATAAGCAAAAAAAGGTCAAATTAAATATTTATTAAGATTGCATTATTTCTGAATTTTAATTCTTTCATCTGTATGTACATCGAAAGGTCTAGATAGTGATTTAATGTATTCAATAGTCACTTTATCTTTGTCAAAAGGATAACGTTCTATAATTTCATCATCATCGCGTTTTAACATTTCAAGGTCGTCACCTCCACCTACTAAAAACTCATCATAAATAGCAGTGTAAACCTTGTCTTCATCAGGATTATTAATGTCAATTTGTTTTTTATTACCTTGTTTATCAATATAGTATAAAGAAGTTAAATCACCTTGAGAATTTAATGTATAAGTAAGTCCTGAAACTTGCATAATGCCTGGCTTAGAATTTTTTGCAGATAGAGACTTTCCACATTGTTTTATTGCTTCAACTAAATCTTTCTCATTTAGTTTAACTTTAAATAATTTATTGTTGAACGGAAAAATACTTGTAATGTCTCTTTCTGTTACAATGCCGTGGTCAACACTTCCTCTAAAATTAGCTGAGTTAATTAGAACGATATCGGCATCAAGATTTTTTCTTAATGCATCGGCAACAAAGTCTGCCCAAGGATTTTCTTCCAGTAAATTATTTTTGGGAATTGGGTCAACGTGATTTAATACACCTATTTCTGGAGATTTTCCTAAAATAGAATCAACAATTTTGGTCATAACCATGTTTGGATTATGTAAGTTTGTATCCATTACATTATTTTGTACGTATGTAACTTGTCCTTTGTCATCAAATTCCAGGTTTAAAATTCCGTAATGATTCCCGTCTCTTCCGGCTTGTGTTATAATGACAGGTTCTCCTGTTGGAGAATATACAAGATTTTCACCATCTGTAACACCTTCAATCAGATCGTGAGAATGTCCTCCTATAATTACATCAATACCGTTTACACGCTGAGCAATTTCTTGTTCTACTGAATATCCTTCATGTGACAATAATATTATTTTATTTATCCCTTGTTGTTTTAATTTATTAACTTCTTCTTGGAGTTCAATAATCGTTTGTTCTTTGTCATCTGTTGTAATACCTTCGAGAATTTCTTTTTTCTTTATTCTTGAAGCTAAATCTGAAGGCTGAACACCAATTAGACCATATTTTTCACCACTTGTGCCGTAAATTACAGTGGAGCGTAAAACATTTTTAGCTAATGGAGTGTTATTATTTGGAAAATTTAAGTTCATACCAAGTGTTTTGACATTTGAATTTTTTAGTAAATTTCCGCAAATTGATGCTGTTATGTCAAATTCGTGATTACCTAAAGCATGGGCATGTATACCTGCTGTATCTAAAAACCTTGCTGCAGCAAGGTTCCTTTTTTCATCTGTACCTATAAAAGTATCTCCTGCGCAGACTTTTAGAATATCTGAACCATTATTTGCTGCATTTAGACCTGCGTGATGAGAGGCAGAAACGAGTCTTTGCATTTTTGGTACTTGACCATGAATATCATTAATATAAAAAATAGATGTTTTTGTTTTTTTCTCACCAATATTTGAATTATACCTGTCTGCAGGATATTGGTATATACCTTGTTTTGAAAGTTGTTGGGCTAGAATATTCATAAATAAACCATTTATCTATACAATTAGAACAAAAACTATAAAAGAAATTTTTGCGTTGATTTCAAATAAAATTTATTTTTATTTACAAATCAAAAGAAAAATGATCAAAGCTATTTTCTTTAAATGTATCATAAGTTATTTTTTCAATACTTTTGTCATCCTTAATTATTACAGCTGGCTTGTTATCTTTATTTTGTACTCTGCCAATTAAAGTAAATAGATTCTTATCCAATTTTAGAAATGTTTGTTCCGGAACACAAATTAAAAGTTCGTAGTCTTCCCCACCCCATTTTACAAATTTTTTATAATCTATATTGTTTTGACTGCAAAAATTTTTCAATTCATCACTTACGGGTACCATATTTAAATCGACTTTAACGCTATGCATACTTGCTAAAGAAATTTTATAAAGAGCATCAATAAGTCCATCGGAGCAGTCCATTACAGCAATATCACTATCAATCAATGTAGCCAATTTTAATGCTTCATTTACCTTTGGAGTAGGATTTAGGTGTGAATTTATAAGCTTATTATCAGCTTGTAAAAAATTTGAAAGGGCATATAAACCTGCAGAACTTGAACCAAATTGCCCTGTTACAAGAATATAGTCATTTTTCTTTGCATTCGAGCGAGATGATAAATATAAAGAAGTTTTTTTACCAATTGCTGATATAGAAATAACAATTTTTTCGCTTCCTGTAATGTCACCACCGACAACTTTAACTCCAAACTCTCTGCAGACATCATTAATTCCTTTATATAGTTCTGCTACAAAAGAATCTTTTGTATTTTTAGGTATTGATAATGAAACTAAAATGTATTTTGGAATAGATAATGCTGCCGCTAAATCACTCAAATTGACACTTACTGCTTTTCTTCCTAATAAATATGGTGTAGTAGTATATAAAGAAAAATGTATATTTTCTACAAGTGTATCTTGTGTAACAAAAATATCAAAATCATCTAAAAAAGCACAATCATCACCTAAAAAAGATGATGAATCCAATGTTTTTTCTATTATTTTTAAAAATTCTAATTCCTTCATATTTGAATTGTAACATTAAAAGTAAAAAATATGTAACATATAACTTCAAAATATCTTTAAAATATCTTGTAAGCATGTACAATAATATTTGGTTCTTTATAGTGCACGACCCGAACGTAATAAAATTAAGCGAGGTAAAATGATAGAATTTGACTATCGTAATGTATTGCAAGAAGTAATTGGCGAAGAAAACGGTTTAGATATTAATGCTGAGTTTGATAACTACAGAGATATTATTCATAAAATAATAGCAGATTTAAATTCAAATAAAGATAAGCCCGGTCAAAAATTACAATGGATGAATCTTGGATATAATGAAGAAACAAGCTGGTATGTTCGAGAATTTGCTGCGATGGTAGAAAATCGTTTTGATGATATTTTAATTTTGGGTCTTGGTGGTTCGGCTTTGGGCGGAAAGGCAGTATGTGAAGCGCTTTTACCACCTTATTGGAACTTTTTAACTAAAGAGCAAAGAAATAATTATCCCCGTATTTTTTTCTTAGATAATATAGATCCTGATCAAATGAATTCAATATTAAAAATTCTGGATTTAAAGAAGACATTAGTAAATGTTATAACAAAATCAGGTTCCACCGCAGAAGTAATGGCTCAATATATGGTTCTAAAAGACTTAATGGAAAAGGAGCTTGGTGATGACTATAGAAAAAATGTTATAGCCACAACTGATAAGAATATTGGTATATTAAAACAATTATCTGATCAAGAAGGCTATAAAACATTTTATATTCCTGATGATGTAGAAGGAAGATTTTCTGTTTTTTCAGCTGTTGGTTTATTACCTTTTGCGTTAGTTGGAATAAACATAGAAGAAATTACCCAAGGTATTAAGGATATGGACTTGGCACTAAAAAATACAGATATTAATTATAATATTGCAGCTCAAAATGCTTTGATTCATTTTCTTATGGATATAAAATGCGGTAAGAAAATTTCTGTTATGATGCCATATTCAAATAGATTAAGATATGTCGCTGATTGGTATTGCCAATTATGGGCTGAATCTTTGGGTAAAGAAAGAGATAAAAATAATAATATTGTTAATACAGGACAGACGCCTGTAAAAGCAATAGGAGTTACGGACCAACACTCACAAATACAGTTATATAATGAAGGTCCAAATGATAAAATTATCAACTTTTTAAGAGTTAAAGACTTTGATACAACATTAGAAATTCCAAATATATTTGAATATACAGGAATTAGTTATTTAGGCGGAAAAACTATGAATCAGTTGTTTAATGCAGAAGCTGATTCAACAATGGCGTCTTTAATTGATTATAAAAGACCAAATGTTACCATAACAATACCTAAAGTTACTCCATATTATCTTGGTCAGTTGTTGTATATGTTTGAAGTTCAAACAGCTATTACAGGGGCACTATACAATATAGATGCATTTAATCAGCCAGGTGTCGAACAATCTAAAAATTATACGTATGCATTGATGGGCAGGGTTGGCTATGAAGATTCTGCAAATGAGCTTAATGAAAAATTGAATAATAAAATAAAATTGTAATATTTTAACAAATTTATTTCTGTATGATAGAATTATTTTATGGAAAGAAAAACGCATAAAGTATTAGGATATGATGTAGATATACTGACTTTTGATGAAGCAGTAAAAGTTATTTTAGAAAGAATAAAAGAGAAAAAAGGAATGCAAGTTGTTACTATTAATCCTGAGATGATTGAACTTGCAGGTAAGAGTAAGGCTTTTTCTTCTATATTAAGAAATGCAGATATGGTTATTCCTGATGGTTCCGGTATAAAGCTTGCTTTGAAACTCAAAGGAATAGAACAAGAACAAATTCCAGGTATTGATTTGGCGCATGAATTAATAACATCCTGTGAAATTTTCAAATATTCAATTGCGCTCATTGGAGCTAAAGAAAGCGTGCTTCAAACAACTGTAAAAAGATTAAAATCAGAGTTTGAGGGAATTCATATTTGTTATTATAAAAATGGATATTTTACATCATCGAAAGAAGATGAAATTATAAATGCATTGGCGGAATCTGAACCGCAATTAGTATTAGTTGCATTGGGTGCTCCAAAGCAAGAAATATTTATAAATAAATGTAGAAAGATAATACCGGAAGCAGTTTTTATTGGTGTTGGCGGTTCTTTTGATGTTTGGGCCGGTGAAGTTGAAAGAGCACCCGAATTTTATAGAATTATGGGTTGTGAATGGATATATAGAACATATAAACAGCCTGAGCGAATAAAACGTATATATAAGACATTACCGATGTTTCTTTTTAAAGCTATAATGGAAGCTATCAGTAAAAAAAAGTAAAATTGAGGTAAAGGAAAAATTAAATGATAAACCAAATCTCTGAGATAGAAATAAATAGTATAGAAGCTGTTTCAAAAAAATTAAGACGCTTAGTTTTGATTATGATTCATAATGCAAAATCAGGGCATCCAGGTGGCTCTCTTTCTTGCATTGATATTTTAAATGTACTTTTTACAAAGTGTATGAATCATTATCCTGAATGTGATATAAATTCTGATTATAAAAAAAGAGATAGATTTATATTGTCAAAAGGTCATGCATCTGCGGCATTATATGCAATAATGGCACATTGTGGATATCTTGAGGAAGAAGAACTATTAACATTTAGAAAATTTGGTTCAAGATTACAAGGTCATCCTTGTAGTAAACTATTGAAAGGTGTTGAAGTTTCTACCGGTTCATTAGGACAAGGCTTATCAATAGCTTGTGGCATTGCATTAGGTTTAAAATTAGATAAATTAGAAAGCAAAGTGTTTGTATATATGGGCGATGGTGAAATTGAAGAAGGAAGTGTATGGGAAGCAGCTATGAATGCTTCTCACAATAATCTTGATAATCTCATTGCCTTTGTTGATAGAAATATGTTACAAATTGATGGTTCAACAGAAAAAGTAAAATCAATTGGCAATGTTAAGGCAAAGTTTGAAGCATTTGGATGGGATACAATAGAAATTGATGGCCATAATATAAAGGATATTTATAATTCAATTGTAAAAGCTAAAATGTCCAAAAAACCTTGTGTAATTATTGCACATACTATCAAAGGTAAAGGCGTATCTTTTATGGAAAACAATGCGAGCTGGCATGGTAAAGCACCTAATGATGAAGAACTTCAAAAAGCATTACTTGAGTTGAAATAGGGGTTTTTATGAATAGAGAATGTAAATCAGTTAGAAGTGAATATGGAAAAACTCTTGTAGATCTTGGCAAAAAGAATAAGAATATAGTTGTACTTGATGCAGATTTATCTTGTTCGACTCAAACTAAGCTGTTTGCAAATGAATTTCCAGATAGGTTTTTTAATGTTGGAATTTCAGAACAAGATTTGATGACTACTGCCGCTGGGCTTGCTTGTACGGGTAAAATTCCTTTTGTATCAACTTTTGCAATGTTCGCAACAGGAAGAGCTTGGGAACAAGTAAGAAATACAATTTGTTATTCAAATTTGAACGTAAAAATTGCAGCAACTCATGGCGGGATAACTGTTGGTGAAGATGGAGCAAGTCATCAAGCGCTTGAAGATATTTCATTAATGAGAAGTATTCCCAATATGATGGTAATAGTTCCAGCTGATGCTGAAGAAACTAGGCAAGCAATTGAATTCGCAGCTGAATATTATGGTCCTGTATATATAAGAATAGCAAGAACAAATCTTCCTGATGTATTTGATTCATCTTATAAATTCAATTACAAATATGCAAATATTATTCAAGAAGGCAAAGATGTTACTCTTATTACGAATGGCGAAACCTTGGTAGAAACTATCGATTGTGCTAAAATATTATCAGAAAAAGGTATTGATCCTGAAATTATAAATATGCCTGTTGTTAAACCGTTAGATGGAGAATCAATATTAAAATCGGCAAAGAAAACAAATAAAGTTATAACAATAGAAAATCATTCTATTATAGGGGGACTTGGAAGTGCTGTATGTGAGTTTTTAAGTGAAAGATATCCAACTATAGTTAAAAGAATTGGTATAAATGATGAATTCGGGCAAAGTGGTACAGCGAAAGAATTAATGAACTTTTATGGTTTAAATGCCGAAAAATTAGCAGAAAAAATAGTAAGGTTAATTAAATGATTCAACTTAGAAACGTATATAAAAAATATAAAAATAACTATGCACTTCAAAATATAAATCTTGATATTATGTCAAGTGAGTTTGTTTTCTTAACAGGGTCTTCAGGTGCAGGTAAATCTACATTGATGAAACTATTATATAGAGAAGAAGTTCCTACATCTGGTACTGTAATGATTGGTAACATTAATATTGCAAAACTTCCGAATGATAGAGTGCCCAATATAAGAAGATGTATGGGAATTGTATTTCAGGATTATAAATTATTACAGAATATAAGTGTATACGATAATATTGCGTTAGTTATCAGAACATTGGGTATGCGCTCTAAAGAAATTCAAGATAGGGTTACCGGGGCATTAAAAGTTGTCGGTCTTTTGAATAAAATGAATGCTAAACCTTGTGAATTATCCGGTGGTGAACAACAAAGAGTTAGTATCGCCAGAGCAATAGTCAATGGTCCTCCATTGCTAATTGCTGATGAACCTACAGGAAATTTGGACCCAAAGAATTCAATGGAAATTATGCAAATCTTGGAACAAATTAACGAAAAAGGTATAACTGTTATTGTTTCAACTCATGACAGAGATATTGTTGATTATTTTAGAAAAAGAGTAATAACAATGGATCAAGGTCAAATTATCAGAGATGTTCAGGCAGGTACTTATGAATAACAGAAAAAAAATAATAAAAGAAACTGTAAAAAAGCATATTCCCCAACGTCACTTATCTTCTGTCAGAATTATGTACAGAATTGCTATGGAAACAATATATGGAATTAAAAGAACCGGATTAATTAATATTGCAATAATTGCTGCAATGGCGGCTATTTTAACTATTTTTGGCGCTTTATTCCGTACAAGTTTTTCTCTAAGTGCTTTTGTTGATAAGTTAGGAGATGCATTTGAAATTTCTGTATACTTAAAACCAAATGTTGATCCTGTTTATATGTCATCAAGAATAAGAGAAATTGAGCACGTAAAAAAGATAACAATTATTACAAAAGAGCAAGCTTGGGAAGAGATGAATAAAGACATTGATGTTAGTGGTATGGAAAATCCCCTTCCTGATACTTTACATGTTACAGTTGATGATCCTTCAAATATTACTTTAGTTTGTGAAAATATGAAAAAAATTTCCGGAATTGAGAATATGTCATATGCTCAGGAAATTGCTAAAAAATTGCAAACAATTACGACTGTATTTAATACAGTTACAATATTAGTGCTGATTGCCGTTGCAATGTTAACTATAATAATAATAAATTGTACTATTCAGCTTGTAATTCAATCTAAGAAAGAAGAAATTGAAATTATGAGATTAATGGGTGTTAGTAATTGGTATATAAAAATCCCACTCATACTACAGGGTGCAATTTATGGCTTTTTAGGTGCAATAATTTCTTTAATACCATTAAATACAGTTCAAAATTGGTTATTAAGACTTCATAATTTTTTGAATGTGCAGCCATCAGAATTTGCAATGAATGTTGTTGTATTTTGCTTATTCATAATGGCAATCTTTTTCAGTGCTGGCGGAAGCTTACTGTCCATTAAGAAACATCTACAAGTATAAATCTGTTTTAACAACTGCAGAACCCAATTGTTTTTTTAGTCTCGTTTAATTCTGCTTTGTATTGTTTTCTGTCAGGTTTTTCTTCTGAAGTTGTTTCTATTGCTTTTATATAATCTTCAAGTGATATATTTGCTCTATTTCTTCTCATTGCATTAAGTGCAGCTTGTTTTGAGATAATACATATTGAACTATTAGAAAATCCATCTAATTTTCTAGCAATTGTTTCAATATCATCTTGAGAAGACAACAATGCTTGTCCTTTCTTTAAAGATGACAAATTCTTTATTAATAAATCTTTCCTTGAATCAATATCAGGAACATCAACAAAAACTTTTGAGTCAAATCTGCGTCTTATAGCAGGATCTAACAAATTAAATTTGTTTGTAGCTCCAATTATTATAACATTCGATTTTTTTGCAGTGTCTATAGCTTGTAACATAGTGGAAATTTGCTTTAAATCGTCAGGTTCCATTCTGGAATTTCTATCAAAACCTAAAGAATCAATTTCGTCCATAAAAAGAAGGCAAGGTCTATCAGTATTTTTTGCAATAGCAATAGCTTCATCAAAAGCTGCTTTCAAGTTTTTTGATGTCATATTTATATAATGAGAGCCAGCTTTACTAATATTTAATAAATATAAAGGAACATCAATTTCTGAGGCAAGTGCTTGTGTAATATACGTTTTACCACATCCGGGAGGACCATATAAAAGAATTGTATTTGGAAGGGTTTTTCCATATTCTTCTAAATCGATCTTTGCTTGTTCTGGATTTTGAATAAAATCGATGATTCCTTCTCTCAAATCTCTTTTTAGATTTTCCATGCCTGCAACATCAATAAATCCTTTTGGTGTAGAGATATCAGGTTTAAATTCTTCCAAAAACGATTTTGGTGATAATTTAGATGAAATTGTTTCTGTAGCACTTGAAGCTTTCGAAGAATCAGCTGTAGGAGTTAAGTTATTAATGTTATTATCAGATTGAGCTGTAGATTCAGTATTTTTGCTTGTGATAGTTGACTCGTCTTGATCTTTTTTATCTTTTAGTTTTTTTAATAACTCGGGAGAAAGCCAATCTTTTAAATTTTCACAAGCATCCTTTCTCCAGTCATTATCTTTTGAACCATTTTTAAGAAATTCATCATGATAATGAGTAAATTCTCTATCAGCATAGTTTAATTGATCAAAAGTAATAGAGATGAAACCAGCTAATATTTGCTTACAAGAAAGAAAAATATCTAAATAATCTTGAAATTTGGAGTCGGATTTTTCTGTTTTTTTAGACTCTCTGATTAAATTATTTTCTAATTTATTACAATAAGAATTCATAGAAGAAAGAGTTTGCGCCCATTGTCTATCTGGAAATGTGCTTAAAGATTGCTTTAGCTCCTCATTTAATTGTTTATCATAACCAAAATTTGGTTTATATGTGCAATTTATTGGAATTCTCAATTTTTATCCCTCATAACTATATAGAACAAAAACTGAGAAAATAAAATTTGTCAGAAAAATATTAAAAATTAAGCATTTTTAATACTTGAATTAAATGATATCTTTTGATAATATTGTTATAACGTCTTGGAGAAGTGGCCGAGTAGGTTTAAGGCGGCACCCTGCTAAGGTGTTGTGTGGAGTAATCTGCACCGTGGGTTCGAATCCCACCTTCTCCGTTTTATGTTTAACGCTGTTAAGTGCCGAAATAGCATTGAAAGACTTTATAACTAACCGGTTTTTTTAGATATTCGAAAATACTTTTACTGATTCAGGGATTATTGTAATATTAACTTCGTCTTTAAATTTATGTTTTTCTCCATCTAAATGGCAGTTAAAAAAGTCATTTTTTATGTTTAAAGAAGAAGTTTGAAAGTACATGGCTTTTGAACCTGAAATTTTTATATTAAAAATAATTTGTAAAAATTCAAAAAAGAACATTATAGGATTTTTAACTTTTAATATAAATACATCCATTAAATTATCATTTAGTTTGCAATTTTTAGAGACAGAAAATATGTTTTTAAACATATTACTTGCATTTGCAGCAATTAAGCAAGTTGCAACAACACTATGCTTTTTATTATCATATAATAAATTGTATTGTCTTTGTTTTAAACGGAGTGCAAACAAAATTCCTGCAATAAAATATGCGAAGTAACCAAATTTATTTTTTAAAGATTGTGGTGTATTACAAATGATATCAGCATCAAATCCGAGTCCAAATCTTAAAATAGAGAATTTATCATTAACTTTAAAAGTATCTATTTTGCTGCAATTTTGATTATCTATTATTTTTAATGCCTTATGAATATTTGCAGGGATATTTAGTTTAGCAGCTAAAAGATTAGCGGTACCGCAAGGAATTATTCCAAGTATTTTTTCAGTGTTAATAATAAATGGAATTAGTTTATTAACAGTTCCGTCTCCTCCTATTGCAATAATTGTATCAAACTCTTCAAAGTTTATATTCCCCAGTTCTTCTATTGATATGCTTTTAAAGGGCAAATTCTTGTTAAAAAGATACTTCAAAACAGCTTTTTTATATTTCAAAGCTTTTTTTCTTCCTGCATTAGGATTATTTACCACCAGAACTTGTTTCATAACTCGATTATTGCATAGTTAATATTAGTTATCAATAGTGGTTATTTGCTTTTATTTTGTTATGTTTAACGTATAATAAAGTTGATTAAGGAGAGATATGTAAATGAAACTAGAGAAACAATCAGTAGCTTGGCAGTCAAATTCAATGGGAAAATTTGACAGGGTTAAATTAAGTGTTAATAATTTTGCTATAGACATGTTGCTAAATTATTTAGGTCATAATTTTAGTAAAGAAAAACTTATAAACTTAGCAAAGATATTTGAAAAAATATCAGGTTCAAAAGGTGGTATTAATCATGCAAGAAGAATGCAATGGTTGTTTAAAACAAATCATCCTCATCTTTATTGGTGGAAGAAAATATTAACAGAATTGCATCCTAATTGCAGAAATAAATGGATAAAAAATTTCTTTGTTAACGGATATTATGGCGACAATTTAAGAAAAAGAACGGAATTTAATAATAAAAATGGATTTTTCCCGCCGACAGTACTTTTGGCAAGTATAACAAAACGATGTAATTTTAATTGTAAGGGCTGCTGGGCTCATGAATATGATGTTAAAGAAGATTTAACTAAAGAAAAATGGAGAGAGATCTTTACTGAAGCAAGAGATGTTATGGGTATTCATATATTTCCGATTGTGGGCGGAGAACCTTTTGCAAGAAAAGAGTTTTTAGAATTAGCAAAAGAATTTGATGATTGTACTTTTATAACATTTACAAATGGTTCTTTAATTACTGAAAAAACAGTTGAAGAATTAAAAAGACTTGGCAATGTTCAACCAATGTTTTCAATTGGCGGATTAAAAGAAAATACAGACGCTGTTCGCGGTGAAGGCTGTTTTGATATGGTAATGCAAAAAATGGATATGCTTAAAAAGGCTGGTATATTTTTTGGTGCAAGTATTACGGCAACAAGCCAAAACTGTGATGAAGTAACATCTGATTCTTTTATGCAAATGTTATCAGATAAAGGTTGTTTATGGGCTTGGTTTTTCCATTATGTTCCTGTTGGAGATAGTCCTGATGTTAGTATGGTTCCAAATGCTGAGCAAAGACGTCAGATATTAAAAGCCGTATATAATGCAAGAAATACTCTTCCTATGATGACAGTTGATTTTTGGGGTGATGGTCCAGAAATGATGGGTTGTATTGCAGGCGGAAGGCAATATGTTCACGTTAACCCAAGAGGTGATGTTGAACCTTGTACGTTTGTTCATTTAGCAACTCATAATCTTAAAGACTGTACTTTAACTGAAGCATTGGCATCGCCATTTATGCGTGCAATAAGAGATGGTATTCCTTATGAAGATGGTAACATGCTAAGACCTTGTATGATTGTTGATAGGCCTGATGTTTTAAGAAAATACTATAAAGAATTTAAACCTTATGAAACGCATGAAAATGCCGCTGCTTATTTAACTAATCCGGAAATTACTTCTAAAATTGATAAATATTCAAAAGATGTTAAAGAAATTTTAGATAAAGATTGGAGAGAAAATCTTTGGATGACTATTTTCCCACTTGAAGGAGAATATTATATAGATAGAGATAATTTCTGTTCAAAAGAAAAACCTCAAAATAAAGTAGAAAATAGTTGTGCAGGTAATTGCTGCTGTTGCGGTAAGTAGAATGAAAAAAGTAATAATATTAAGCTTTTTATTTATTATATTAGTGATTTTAATAAACTTTTGTCCTGTTGTTAGTCAATGGGACAAAAGTTTTATAATTTATATTCAGGAGAAATTAGCCTTTTTACCCTTATGGATTCCAATGCTGCCTGATTGTATTTTATATACTACAATGATAATAATTCCTCTTTTAAGCTTTTCTGTATTTTTTATAAAGAAAAGATTATATTGGAATTTATTATTAATATATTCTGTTCCTTTAGTTACTTTTTTAATTAATTGTATAATTAAACCGATTATAAAAAGACCAAGACCTTCTTTAGAACTTCAAATAACAACAATTCATCCTGACAGTTTTAGCTTTGTTTCAAGTCATTCTTTGGTAACTATTTGCCTTTGGAGTATGGTTATTTTTTATTTATATAAATATTGCGAAAATAAAATATTTAGAAATATAGGTATTATTATTTCAATTATTTGGATTTTATTTGTAGGTATAAGCAGAATATGGATTGGGGTTCATAACCCTACAGATGTTTTAGGTGCTTATATTTTAGGTTTGTTATTAATTTATTTATATATAAAAATTGGAAATGAAATTAATAAAATATCTAATTAAAAAGGGATTGATTAAATATCAATCCCTTTTTTATTATTAATTATTAATTTATTTTATAAGACAATCCAATAAAATATTCTTCTTCATATCAGTAAGGATTGTTCTTATTTGTTTATATAGTTTAGAATTAGTTTGACCTATTTTTGAAAACAGAACAACTTTTTCTGATTTATTTATATATTGTACAAACTCATTTGTAATATCTGCTTTAATTACAGTTATATTTTTAAACTCTTTTAAGCTTGATAAAATATCATCTGAAAGATTTTCAAATGTAACTATAGAAATATTTTTATCTTGATTTGCTAACAATTGCAATTTTAAATCGGTAAAATCTTTCTTTAAATCATAAATAATATTATCTGAAAGCATAGAGAAAGAAAGTTTTCTATCTGTTAATTCTGCAAAAATTACTGCAAAGAATGAAAAAATAGTTCCAAAAACTATACCTAAAATGATATTTGTAAACAATTTAGGTGATGATTGTTCATATTCTTGTAAGCGTCTTGGTTCTTTTAAAACTATAACATTAGAAGAATCAGACATATTGTCAACTAATTTTGCCCATTCTATTTTTTTCGCAAGTTCTGCTACTTTTTCAGTTTCTTCTCTGAGTGCAATTTCTGATTTGATTCCACTAACATATTGTCCTTGAATACTTGACATAGCATTTTGGGCAGATTTTGAAAAAGCACTCATAGCAGTAATGCCACCTGAACCTGCAATTGCTTGAGAGGGTATTCCGCTGATTGCATTCATCTTTTTGTTCAAATTATCTTTAGCTTTATTATATTCAGCTTCTAGCACCGATTTGTCAGATTTCGCTTTGTCAGTGTTTAGACTTTTGTGTAGTTCTATATAATTATTGATAATTGAATTAACAATATTATAAGCTAAATCTTTCTCTTTATCTTTATAGCTTATAGTAATAACATTTGTGCCTTTTTTTATTTCAAAAGAAACTTTTTTCTTAAGAAATTTATCTGTAGTCATAAGTTTGTCAGTTTTAACTGTTGTGAAAATACCAAAGAGTTTTGTATAACGGATATCATTTTCTTGAATAACTTTATCTATAACAAGGGGTGATTGCATAAGCTCAAGTTCATTTGTTAAGTTCCCCCCGCCTGAGAGCATAGCAGCCATTCCAGAACCTGTACCAATTTCTGAGATAAAATACGGATTAATTTCAGCCATGTTGGAATTGTTAGATTTGTTAATATATAAATCCGCATCGACTTTATATTTTTTTGGTAAAACGAATGTCAATAATATGAAAAATATTAATATAGTAATAAAAGTTTTAGCAATTAGTCCTTTTCTACAAAAAAGAGCAGAAAAGATTTTTTTTATATTAATCGTCAATTCTTCATCTAATTCTTGATTATAATTATAATTTTCCATTAATATCTCCCTATAATAAATATCTTTTATTCTAACATAAAATTTACTAGAAAAAGTTTGTAATATTTATAATTATTAAATTCCCATATAACTTCTAATTTTTTTTATTACTTTTTTAGGGAATTCTTTGTCAAACTTAGCACATTTTAATGCTTGTTTTTTTGAATTTTTTAGATTATTTTTTATTGATTCATTTTCTGATTTTATTCTAATATAAGCATCTTTTCCTAAAATTAACCTTCTTGGAAGTGTTTCTTTTTCTACTTGATCTATTATAGACTTGATTGCAAAATCTAAATTATTTTTAAAGGAATAATAGAAATGTTTATGTGCTGGATGAAGATTTCTATACTCTTCATAAGCACTTTCTTTATAATAGTTAATATTTTTATTAATAATATTGGTTCCTTCAAACCAACCTAATTCAAACGCCATCACTCTACAAAATTTTTGACCTTCAATCCAGCAAACTCCGGTTAGACCTTCAATTGCATATTTTGAAGAACAATACGCTCCTCCCAATGGTCTAGGAGATAAACCGGATTGTGATGTATTATTTATAATGGTTCCATTACCATTTTTTCTAAAATAAGGTAAAAAAGAATTTATAGTGTTGAATGTTCCGAAAAAATTTGTTTCCATAACTTCTTTCATATGTTCCAATGTTTCTTCTTCGATAGTTATATTTGAAGAAATTCCGGCATTATTTGAGAGAACATCAATTCTTCCAAATTTTTCAATTCCACTTAGCATTGCTCTTTTGATTGTTTCGGGATTAGTTACGTCTACAGATAGACATAATACATTAGCATTGTCAATGTTTGGAGTTTTTCTTGAAACCGCTATTACATTGTAACCTCTTTCTAAAAGCTGTTTACAACATTCATATCCAACTCCGCTTGAAGCACCTGTTACAAACCAAGTTTTTATTTTTTCTTTATCTATCTTTCTCATAAACATTCCTATCTTATTATAGCTTTATAACTTTTTATTAGAGTTTCTTCTATTTTATTTTTATTAAAATCACATATTGAATTTATTGCATCTTGTTCGTCTTTTGTGTTTGTGAATATTTCAAATAAAACAGGCTTTGAAAAATTTTCATTACAAAATGCATTTATTTGATTATTAAAATTTTCTTTCGTATTTGCACATAAATACTCAAAACCGCATGCTTCTGCCCAACCTTTCGCTCCCCCTTTGTTATGCCCACCTGCAGCAATCAAAATATCTATATCATCGTGTAATATATTTTCTAACTCTTTACCAATTCTAAATTCCATACCCTTATTATTGTTAATAACAATAATTCTTAGGTTATTTCTTATATGCCGAATTCCTAGTGCATTCATATCATAAAAAAATGCGAGATCCCCAATTACACCAAAACATTTTTTATTAGGATTTGCAACAGATTGCCCAACCAAAGTAGATACGGCTCCATCAATGCCAAATCCACCAACATTACAATTAACAGAAATTGATGAATGTAAATTGAAGAAATTCATATTTCTCAAAGAATTTAAAATCGCCAGATGCAGTGAGGAATTATTAGGTATGTATTTTGCCAGAGACTGGCATACATACGCAGTACTTAATGGCAATTCAGGATATTTAATCTTTTCAATACTATTTTTTATTTTTGTATAATAATTTGAATTGTTGTATTGCTTATTAATTAGCTTGCTAAAAAACATCTTTTCAGTAATAGCAAAAATTTTAGTAAGTGGTCTGCTTGAACGTCCTAAATACGAACCATCAATAGAAACCCGCCATACCTCCGCATCTTTAAAAATAGCCCCATATGTATAATCGCCTGAAATATTACCGATATCAATTATTAACTTTGGCTTTTGAGCTAAATTCCTTACCATATAAAATGCATGTGATGTATGAATTTTGTTTTTTCCATGATATTGTGATGTATGGTCGCAAAATACAGGAATATTCCAACTTTCGGCAAAATCAGAAATTGCCCTTTCTTCTTCATCTGAAAATTTATTATGAGAACCAATAAATATTGCAAAATCTTTATTTTCTAACTCTTTACATACATCTTCAAAGTCTTCAGTATAATAATCAGTTTTCCAATAATCCTTAGGCAAATCCTGTCTTAAGTTTTCAAAATTTAAATCAGCAGGACAATTAATATGTACAGGCTTATTTTGATAAAAAGCTTGAGTTAAAGCTGCATTTACAAAGGTATTACACTTAATAACATCTTCTGGCGTACTAATTAATGGAAGTTCTATGCTTATATACTTAATATCGTTCTGACTAACACTTCTGTCTGTATATTGTGGTGCTAAATTAAATTTATTGCTAGTTGGGTTAAAAAATGTTATTGCAACAATAGGAATTTTTCTATAATAAGCCTCTGTAAGTGCAGACATATAGTTTCTAGCTGCAGTTGCACCTGTGCAAGCAACAACAACAGGTTTGTTCTCCTCAAAAGCAAGACCAGTTGCTACGTATGCTGCACTTCTCTCATCAATAATAGAAAAACATCTGAAATCTGTATCGTCTTGTACTGTCGCATTAAAAAAAGAATTTTGCATACCTGGACTTGATACAATGTTATTTATACCATAAGCTTTTAATAAAGCTATCAAATAATGTACAGTGTTAAAGTTGTTTTTCATAACAAGCCCCCAATTTAATATATTTTAAGCTATAAATCATAAATCTAATTGAAACATAAACAGATGATATAAGCAAAACACTAACAGCTCCATATATACCAAATCCATGTAGAATTATTAATCCTAGTACTGTTACTACTGTAGTTTCTATTTTTAATCTTGTTTTTAGCCATTGTTTGTTTATTGCAGTTAAGTATACTCCCAATATAGCACCATTTGCAATAAAAATATTGGCCAAAAAATAAATTATCAATATTGGATAAGCATTAGTATAATAATCTTGCCCAAAAAGTAATTTCATTATTATTTTCCCAAACAACATAATTAGAACAAAAATAAAAGTTAGAATTGAATTTACAACAATTAAATTTTTTTTCAGAACTTTTTTAATATTTTCAACATCTGATTTTATTATATCTGGTAACATTTTTTGAGTTTGAGCCGCCGAAAAAAGTCCAACTATCATAGCAACTGTATTAGCAGAAAAATATAGAGCAGCCTGTTCTTTGGGTAAAAATGTTGCAACATACAATGACGAAGTTTCAGCATATAAATAATTAGATATGGTCGAACAAACGTATCCGAAAATACTTTTGTCCAGCATCCTTATAAATCTTTTTATATATTTAAAAACTAATAGATAATTTATTTTCGCAAAATATGAACATTGAATAAAATTAATAAAACCAAGTATGATATTTAAAATTAAAAATTTATATAATGAAAGTTTGAAAATATATGAAAATATTGCTATTAAAGAAATACAAACAGCATATACAATATTAATTTTAGCAATGGTAGTAAAATTTTTTGTTGCTTGAAAATATGGCAAGATTAATCCAAAGAAAATACTATCAAAAAATGTCCTTATTATTATGAGATAAAATAAAGAATGGCTGTCAAGAGGGAAGAATTTTGAGCCGAAAGCTATTAGTATGCCAATAAAAATTGCATTCAATAGAAATAATGAAATTTTTAGTTTTACTTCTTTTATATTTGCTCTAGAAGATACCAAAATATAGTTTGCATATTCCATATTGGCGAACATAAAACAAAATGTAATAATACTCTTATAACTAGTAAATAAGCCATAATCAAACACACTTAAATATCTTGCAATAATAAATAAAACAATAGTTCCAGAAATTTGCCTAATATATAATGAAATAGCATATAATTGTTCCTTTAATAAATTGTTGACAGAACTTATGATTTTTATCATATTATTGGGACCTTAATCTTAGAATTTACAATCTCTAAACGTTGTCTAATGTTTTGTCGTTTTTCAATTAGATTCTGAATTTTATCAAATATTTTTTTAAAATCATTTTCTCCAATATTTTGGATATCAATTACACAATCTTCGACCTCAAATCTCGAAAAAGTACCTGCAAATTTATAACTATATGCTAAACCAACTGTAGGAGTTGATGTTGAAAGAGCCGCTAAATTTGCATGCATTCTTGAAGAAATCATAAATTCTGTTTTAGATACTATATACTTTAATTGTGGTGCTGTATAATTCTTATCTATAACATAAATATTATTATAGTTTAATTTTTCCGCAATTTCTTTAATCGCTAATAAATCATCGCTATAATATGGTTTCTCTGTGTTATAAGTATGAGGGATTAAAATCACATTCCACCCATTATTTGTTAAAAATTTTATTAAATTCTCTACAAAGAGATTATAGTTATTAAATGCTTCTGTGTTAGATAAATCTGTTTTATAATACAAAGTCCCACTTATATTTAATCCAATTGAATTTTGGGGTATTAATAAGTCAGGAATAATTTCTGGTTGCATATGAACTGATAAATCATATTCCATTAAAGATTTAACACCTATTTTCTTTAGAAAAATATCAGCTCTATCATCTCTTGTAAAAATTTTTGAACTATTTTTTAAAGTTAAAAATGCAAATATTTTACCAATAATAGTATTAAATGGTCCTATTGTCTGTGGTGTAAACACTGTTTTAATTTTCATTAACTCAGGTACAAATATGTATAAAAATTCTAAAAATAAACGTTTTAAACCATATATATCTGTAAATCCATCACCACCATTAGACACACAATATAATTGTGTATCAGCTAAAAACTCTATAAGTTTATTACCTTTATAATTTTTTAAATCTTTTATGAAAGGAACTTGAAACAAAGCCAAAATAAATAATTTCCAATCAAAAAACATTTCTTTAAATTGAAATCTCTTACCATTGATAACAGATGTACATTGTTTTTCATAAGTTTTTTTTGCAACATTGAGCGAATAAATAGTATCAAAATTGTATTTATTTTCCAAAAGTGCAAAATGACCATAAAGCAGAGCACTAACACCCCTATTTGGATGATTTATACTAATACCTGCAACAACAATTTTATCTTTATCAATATTATTTTTAAAATTTCCCAATACATCCATAACTTTTTGTAAGTATGCATAACCGTATTTTTGATCTGGTTCTAGATGTGCTCCTTCGGCCCATTCATTCCATGAATCAATAAACACAATTTGTTCATCTTTGCTCAAGTTTTGTCTTGTCCATTTTATAGAATCGTTTAACCATAGTTCAAATTCAGCTGGTGACATATAAAATATCTCAGCACCAGAATATGCTTTTCTTGCAGAATTATCCCAATTTGCACATACAGATTTATGAGTTTTATATTTTTCTTGGTGTAAATGTAATTTATCATTTAAGAAAGCTTTAACGTCTAAAACCCTCCCTTTGAAATATGGATTAACATATTTATTTTTTAAATTTAATAATTTTGCATTTTTACGTAAATATTTATATGTAAATTCAACAACACTATCAATACCAAGGTAATTCAAATCTATTGGCTGGTATGATTCATCTGAAACCATTAGATAGATATCTTCAAAACCAGCTTGTTTTACTATTTTTCGTAAGTTTCGAATAAAAGATTTAAATCTATCTCTTTCAAAAATTTCTGATTTATAAATGATTAATAAAGGCTTTTTACCAATTTTAATATATCTACTATCGTTAAAATATTTAAGAATATCCTTTGCAAATTTATCATCATCATCATCTAATAATTCTTGTTTTTTTATAATATCTCTATGATTACCATTATCCCAAAGATGAGTCCAAGTCTCATTTGCCCAGAACAAACAAAATGGTATATTTAATTCTTGATTGTTTAAAAAATTTTCCAAAGGCTTTTCTAATAACCTATCTCCAGAAAACCAGTAATAGTAGAAACAAAACCCATAAATCCCGTATTTTTTAGCGAGTTCTATTTGTCTATACATTATGTCATCATGAGTTAAATTATAAAATCCAACATCTATTGGCAAATGGGGTTGATAATGTCCTGTAAACTGAGGAATACATTTTGTTACATTATACCATTCCATAAAACCTTTACCAAAATTTTTATTATTAGTTTCATTTTCATAATATTGTGGTAAATAAAAAGTTATTAGTTTCGGCAAATCATCATCTATAATAACATTTTTATCTGTTAAAGGAACAAAATCTTTTGATGGATTAAAATTATTTTTAAATATCCAATTTACAAATTCATTTTTTAATTTAGAGGTATTATTGAATAGTTTCCAAGATACTTCATTATTAACATTTTGAGTTAATCTTTTAAGATAATTATAATATTTAATTAAATATTTTTGTATTTTATCTATCATTTATTTATTTCTCCTTGATTTTAACATAAACAAAAAAACTAAAACAAAACCAAATATAATCCAAATTATAGGAGTTTCTATATTTAAATTATAAAATGATATAATTATTATCATCAAAATTATTTGATAAAAACTATGAACAAAACATTTTTCAATTGCGACATAATACTTTTTAATTTTTCTTAATATTATCATATTCTTAATTACGAAAAAATTATATATTATAAAACCTATCATACCCAATTCAGATAATGTTGAATATACAAGACTTCTATTTAAATCCACTAATAAATTATTTCGATAATATGCATAATAATTTTCAATAGTTAACGGCAATGGTGAATTTAAAAATTTATTATTCAAATAACATTCCGCATTATACATTCCAACTCCAAATAAAAAATTTTCTAAAAAAACTTTAATTTGATTTACATAGGACACAATTCTTGTAGCCAAAGATATCTCTAACTGTGAAAACTTTTTAAAATCTCCTAAACAATCCAATGTTATTTGAATCCTTGAAAAGATTGTATTATTTATCAAAATATCATTTAATAGAGATGACGACACGAAAATTAACAATGTTAATAAAATAAATGTAGTACAACTTACTTGAATTATGTGTTTTTTTATATATTGAAATTTTACAATTACAACTAGGATAAAAAATTCTATAAAACATAAAATTAAATAAATTGGAGATTTTGTAAGCAACAATAGTATTAATGTTAATGGCATTAATGTTTTTTTTACAATCAAATTTGTTAAAGCATTCTCAAATAATTTATACTTAGAAAAAAATAAATTTATAGGCAATGGCATTATTATAAAAATAAATTGTGCTAAAGCACTTGGTTCTGAAAATAAACTATGTACTCTATTCTTAACAATTGTATCCAATATATCAAAATACATTGATTGTCTTGCATTTGTAAAAAAGTTTATAATATGAAGTACAAGATTAACATTATACAAAGATGCGATATATTCAATTAATCCGAATATATAAACAAATAACAACATACAAACAAAAAAACGTAATATTTTAATTATATTTATCCTTAAATAAATACTTAATATTGGTAAAAAATAAATTAAAATTGAAGCAATAAAAAAATCTTTAAACCTAACTATATAATATGAAGGATAAATTTTATAATGTCCCAATAAAATATGTAGAAAAGTTGAAACTAAAATATAAGATAAATAAATTAACCAATATTTAACTGGTATTTGACAAAATACTAATTTTGTAAAATCTAAAAAATGTTTTTTATTAGAGAAAAAGCACGCTACATATAATAATAACCAAGCTAGCAAACCTACGTAAAAATTAGCATGTGTACCTGGTATAATTATGATGACAAAAGTTGTAAAAAAAGTTAACATCAATGATATATAATATAATATTTGTAAATATTTTATTCTTAACATACGAAAAAAAATTCCTCATTATAAAAAGGGCAAATTTTTTAATATTTATAAAATTCTACCATAAGCCTTTTTACTTTTATCTTCTATAACCTGTTCATAACATTTTATTAGCATTTGATAATATTTTTTATATGTATATATGTCAGTTACTTTTGCATATCCATTTTTACCGTGTTCTACAACCAAATCCGGATTATTCCAATATTTAAGAATACATTCTTTTAATTGTTCTACATTTCCAGGCTCAAATAATAATCCATTCATATTATCTTCAACAATTTCAGGAATACCTCCAATATTAGACGCAATTACAGGTTTTCCGTTAATAAACGATTCAATATTTGTCATTCCGAATATCTCAAACCAATTGCTTGGTAAGATTGTAGCAATACAATTTTGAAATGCATTCTTTTTTGCTTCACCTTGCAAGAAACCCCAAAACTCAACATTATCTAAATTATTTTCTACTTTATATTTTTTTAAGATGTCTTCTTCTGGTCCTGTTCCTACAATTTTTAATTTAATTTCTTTAGGCAAATCCTTCATTGCTTTTAATAAACTATGTACACCTTTTTCTTTAGATAATCTTCCTATAAAAAGAAAATATCGTTGATTCTTATAATTTGGTCTTTGGGCCAATTCTTGTTGATTTAAAAAGTTAGGAATAGTTATTATATTACTTTCATTAATACCGATCTTTGTATCTATCATTTTTCTAGTTAATGCTTCTGATGGAGTAATAAATTCATCAATATATTTAAAATTATGTAATTCAAAGTATGATAAAATAGTTTTTCTTATACTTTCTTCAAAGTTGGTTTTCGCACAATTATTAATAATACAAGGTAAATAATTACCATTTTTACAAAGCATATTTTTACAATATTGCTTATTTTTATACATTAACGTTCCAACAGGACAACATTGTGCGAAATGAACAGTAGAAACTTTCGGAATATGTTTGTCCACTCTGTATATCGCTGATGATAACCAAGAAATATTATGATAATGAATCAAATCTGGTTTAATAAAATAAACAAATTTTTTAAAGTCTCTTAATGCACTATAATTATAATAATATTTTAAAGGATTATTAATATAATCTTTTAAACCATAATAACAAGGTGTAAAATATTTTATATACTCATAATCTGCTTCGAAATAAGGCTTCCTATCCATTGCCCAAAAATAAACATCATGATTATTTTCTTTTAAAACTTTATAAGTTTCATAAGCAATTTTATCAGAACCACCAACTAGCGAAAAATATGAATTAACAATTATTATTTTCATTATTTAAACTTCCCCTTAAAACACTTTAACCCAAAATTTCCCCAAATTAGGGTTAGCCAAAAGGTTTTTTGTATAAAATTGTATCTTTTCCAAAAATGTTTTTTAAAGAATTTTTCCATTGATTGCGTAAAAATATAAATGCTTTTTATTTTTATTTTTTTTGTTGTTACTCCCTGATAATGAGTAACTATTGCATTTGGGTTATATACAATTTCTTTACCTATATCTTTAGTTCTAATTCCCCAATCGGTTTCTTCTTGGTACATAAAAAATTGTTCATCCATGCCGCCTATTTGTTCAAACAAAGATTTTTTCACCATCATACAGCATCCTGATAATGCCCAGCAGGTATTTATTTTATCTCTATCTAAATGCCATAGTGCATATCCGTTAAAAAATTCATTTTTAGGAAAAGCTTTTGCTAACCCTATTAAATGAAATAAAGTATCTTTAGGATATGGTTTGCCTCTGAAACAAGGCTGTTGAAAGCTTCCATCAGTATTTAGTACCTTTGGCCCTACCATGCCAACATCTAAATTTCCATCTAAATAGTCACTTAATATTTTTATTATATTATTGTGAAAAATTACATCAGGATTTAATATTAAAAAATTTCTTCCGTTTGCTTTTTGCATTGCAAGATTATTAGCTTTTGCAAAGCCTAAATTAATTTCACTTTTTATTACTTGAGTATTATCTTGCTTTTCAAGAGCTTCTTCAATATACTTATAACTTTCATCTTCTTTATTTGAATTATTATCAACAAGAAGAATTTCATAAGAAATATCTTTTGTTTTTTCTTTAAGGGATTCTATTGTTTCTTGTAAATATTTGCCGGCGTTCCAATTTACAATAATTACAGATACATCAGGGTTCTTAGTCATGCCTGCCTCCAAGAGCTAAAAAAATAGCTTTAATTAATATTCCAATTTCCCAAATAATATTTTTGTGTTTTAGGTAATACAAGTCATATTGAAGTTTTTCAGCTATATCATCACTAGAAACACAGTGACCTTGATTTATTTGTGCCCAGCCTGTCCAGCCTGTTCTTACCCATTGTCTGCATTGATAGTATGGAATTTCTTTAGAATAAATCTTTACTAAATCTTCCCACTCACATCTTGGACCTACAATAGACATTTCACCTTTTAAAATATTTATCATTTGCGGTATTTCATCAAGTCTTGCTTTTCTTATGAATTTGCAGAAAGGAATAACTCTATCGTCTTCATCTTGAGATTCAGTATGTTCAATTTTACCATCTTTGGGCTTATAGTCATTAACATACATTGTTCTTAATTTATAAGCTTTGAATATTTTTCCGTTTTTACCGACTCTATTTTGAGTGTATATTGGGCTGGCTCCATCTGTGTTTTTTACTTTTATGCCTATATATACTAAGATAGGTGCGGTAACTATTAATATGATTAATGCCGAAATTATATCAAAAGTGCGTTTGCAAAAATTGTATAATATTGAACGTCTGTTCATAAAATCATAAAAAAGCCAATTTATTGACATTTTACTTACATAATATTTGCCTGTAACCATTTCATAAAAATCGGGCATTTTATAAACTTTTATATTATTTGATATATTATAAACCATATTGGTAAGTATAGATTCTTCTATTCTGTGTTTTATTGCGACAATTATAATATTTATATTATTGTTTTTAATTACTTCTTTTAGGTCCTCTTGGTCAAATATTTTTGTATTGGAATCATTTATTATATTATCTTCATCATTATCTTTAACAAAGCCAATAACTTGCATTTTCAGTGCTTTTTTATTAATAATTTCATCCGCTATAAGACGAGCTTCTTTATTTGTTCCAACAATTAAAACATTTTTTATTTTTTTGAATTTGAATAAATACAAATGAAATAAATTTCTATAAGCTGCTAAGAATATATAAACAGTTAAAATATTTAATCCAATAAATTCAAATGTTTGTAGATTGTGATTTATTATCAATAAAAATATTAATAATGGAACATGCGAAATAATAATACCTTCAAATAATAAATAGTAGTTTTTTGATGAAATATTGAATTCTCTAACTTTATAATTATCTTTTAAAAATAGAACTACAATACCTGTTAGTACGCTTAAAAGTAATACAATAACTAAATGTTCAGCGGGGAGTCTAAACTTTGTATACCAAAAAAGAGTTGATAAAACAAATATGGTTAAGTCAAACAAAAACATAATTATTGTTGATTTCGACAAAACTTTATTAAACAAAACATACTCCCATATCTATATCATCTTAGCTCTATTCTAGCATAAACATTTTCATAAAGTAGAAATTTTCTATTAGCCACTTGGCTATATTTTTTCTTATTTGACTCTAAATTCCTAAAATATATGTGCAAACAACGTCATTTTTTTTGTGAACTCTGAGTGCAAACTTTCTTTACATACAAATCATATTAATATAATTTTATAAAGATTTAAATTTAATATCAATTTGCTTCAATACTAATCAATTAATGAATAAATAAATTTTCTACGTGTCTCATTGACCTAAAATAAGAATTAAAGGAAGTTATTTGTTATAATATCTTCCTTTAATCTGTTAAATTTTAGCAATTAATTTTTACCATTTGTTAATCGCAAATGCCATAACAATAATTGATGCTATACCTTTCAATGTATCACATACTGGTGTAATCCAGTCATTACCTGCAATTCTTCTTGGAACTACGATTGTATCTCCGGGTTCAATCTTGCTATGGTTTGAGATTTTTTCAGCACGACCGTTAACTGATACTTTGTACAATCTAAATTTGTTTGCATTTGGGGTGTAACCGCCAACTTCATTAATATAATATTTTGCATTTGAACCTTTTTTATAAACAAATGATTGCTCGTTGTAAACTTCACCTATTACACTTACATGATTTGAGATTCTTGGAATATATATATCATCTCCATCTTGAACTTCTATATTATCAAGATCTTTGATTTTATCTAAATCGTTACTTTTAATATTTAGTGCAATTTGTCCGCTGTATTTATTTGCCAGTGTTGAATCATCTGCTTTAAGCATTTCAAGCATTTTCATTTTGGACTTTTGATCGGCTTCTGTAGGTTTATAGGCACTAGCCATTCTACCTTCGATTAATTTTATATCTCTTTCATTGTTTTTATGAGCTAGTTCGACTTGCTTTCCCTGTAAGTTTGTTCTTTTAAATACAATACCTCTTAAGTCTGATTCCGAAGTTAAACCTCCTGCAAGCTCAATCATATCTTTTAGTCTTTTTCCTTCAACAAAAGTATAAACCCCTGGTTTCTTAACAAATCCGGAAACTTTAACGGTTTTCATTACTTCATTCCCGCGTAATGTTCTAAAGAATATTTTGTCTTCGGGCATAATTGCTATTGATTTAATTCTGTCTGAATTAATCATAATATCATATAAGTAATATACTTGTGTTGCGCCGTTTGAACTTGTAATTTCTACCGCAACATTTTCTGCAGGAATTAATTTGTTTGAATTTGCTGTAACAGCATTTAATTGTACATTATTATCTTCTACAGTTCCTTTATATGATACCTCTTGTTCTTTTGATTCTTCTGTATTTTTTACATCTATGTCGGATTCTAAAAACTGAATATCTGTCATTACATCATTTAACACCATATTTGTTGTGTATGTTAAGTGTTTTGGAGTATTTACACAACCATATATATCCACAAACATTGAATTTGTATTTTTATACACATTAATAATGTCTCTTGGTTGTAATACAGGATCATTCATTCCTGCAAAAAATTCTTTTAAAAATACCGGAATAGTTTCAATTGAATTCTCTTTACCAGAGATTCTTCTAATTACTGCTTGATTTATAAATGTTTCTTCAAGTAATTCATCTTCACTTTTTAAAATATCTGATAATCTCATTCCTTCTTTGTATGCATAAGTTGCAGGATGCTTGACGTTACCTTGAATTGTTACAATGTTTTCTGCTGTATTGTATAATTCTCTGAATTCAACTGAATCACCACTTTTTAGTTTTGTATTTTTTGCTTCATTCCAAGCAATATTTGCAGCAGTACGTTGTTTAGAGTTAGCATCATATCCAATCAATGTAACTTCTGTTACTTGCGTTGCAGGCAAAAGTCCTCCCGCAAATGTTATAATTTTTTGTAAATCTTCATCGTTTTTAATTTCATAAATACCTGGTACTGTAACTCCATTTTTTATAGCTACAACATCACCAATTTGATCTACAAAAATTTTGTCATTCGGTCTTAGAATGATTCCATCATCATTACCGGAAAATAATGTTTGATATATATCAACATTTTTTGATTTGTTATTAGATGTGTATGTGATATTTCTTAGTGTACCTGTTTTTTTAACACCACCTGCTGCATTTAATGCATCTATTATTGAGGAATTATTCCCCAAAAGAATTTTGCCAGGTCTGTTAACTTGACCATATACAAATACTGAAAATTCTTGACCTGACGCAACTGTAAGTTTTACTTTTATACTTTTATACTTTTGAGAAGCTAATCTATTTGCTTCGTTTTCAACTTCACTTATAGTTCGGTTCTCGGCTTTTACAAGTCCAATACCTTGAATGAATATAGAACCCTTTGAATCAACTTCTGTTCTTATTGTTGGATTTAATAAATTTGAACCTGATATTGCCATAACATCAATAGAATCACCGTATAAATATACATTAACTTTTTCACCGATGTTTAATTTATAGTTATTATCAAACTTACCAGTAGTAGAATTTAAAGGAGAGTTTGTTTGCGTGAATAAATCATATCCTACTTGTTGTAATGGAGTACCGGTAATTTCGCTCTCTTTTCCATTGAATAATTTTTCAATTGGACTTAGCTGAATATTGTGAACTGATTTTGTATCAATTACATTTTGATAATTATTTTGGAAAGCATCAAGATTTACATGCTCTTCTTCATATTGAATTTGTTTTACACGAGATTCTTCTTGACTGATACTTGACGCTGCAAATACTTCAACTTTAGTAAAAAATATCATTAGTAATAGTAGTGCAATTATTCTTTTCATAGTATCCCTTTTATATTTTTTAGTTTCATTAAATTGAATTTGTTAAATCTATTATGTAATAGCAATTTCCATTAGTGATTTAATTGCAGGCCATTCAAGTTTCCATAATCCAGATGCATCAAGTGCGTAATTGCCTACACACGCAAGCTTGCAGTCTTTGCATTTATTTACCGTTTCAATAAATAATGGATCTTTAATTACCTCTTTTAAAGGTCTATTTCTTACACTTATGAATGGCTTTCTGTCATAACAACGTAACATATCTCCATTAGAATAAATCACTGTTGCAATTCTTGGCCAGTGACACTCATAATATGTCTTTTTATTAATAATATAATCCATAAAATAATATGAGTTTCTAATTGGATATCCTTGTTGTTTTAATTCTTTTATTTTTTTGAACATTTCTGATAATTGATCATTTTCTAATTCTGTTTCGACAACATTTTTAGCCTCTTCCGGTCTTGATGCTGCCTTATTTACTGTAAAATAAAGTAGTATATCTGCCTCTTTACAGTATTGTGCAACTTCTTTAATTTGTTCGAAACTAGTTTGAGTTGATACTGTACAACAGATATATATTCTCATTTTAGGTGAGTGAACTTTATGATATTCAATACCACTCATAACCTTATCGCAAATACCCGGCAGATGACGAATGTCATCGTGCGCTTTTCCTATTGCATCTAATGATATAAATGATAAATCTGTATATTTTGCAAACTCGGGGTTCGTTTCTAAAAACCATCCGTTTGTTGCAATTTTAGTATACAAACCTGCATCGTGAGAAGCTTTGCAAATTTCTGCAAAATCTTGTCTCAATAATGGTTCTCCACCCCATAAAATACTGTCCATATAGCCAATTTGACCTGCCTCTGTCAATAATCTTATAATTTCTTCAGTAGGCATGTCATCAGTACCTTTTTTAGATTTCCAAAAACAAAAATCACAATCACAATTACATCTGCTTGTAACCATTAATGAAAAACATAATGGTTTAGGTGTTTTTGAAAGCCTGCTTGCGATACATTCCAATGCACCACCAGCAAGATGTCTGTAGTATTTTATACGTTCAAAAGACATTTTGTTTCTGGATTTTGTAATCATTACTATCCCCTCTCGGCTATTTAATATATTCTAGACTATCATAAACAAATAGCCAGGACAAATAATATTACTCATATGGGTAATAAATTTACATTAATTATTAATTTTCTTTATTTTTTTTCTTTTTACTAAATCAATAAATGCTTCTATTCTTGTAATATAGCCTGCTTTTCCTGTTTGTTCATCTAAAACTAATGACAATACTGGAATATCTTCTTCTTTACTAACTTTTGGTAATATATTTTGAGCAACAATTTCAGGCATGCAAGAAAAAGGAGAAATATGAATTACGCCATCAACTCCATGTTTTGCAGCAAAAACAGTATCTCCGATAGTTTCTATACATTCTCCGCCAATTGCTCTTTTCATGTATTTTTCTGCATAACGAACAGATCTTTCTCTATGCGATTCCTTGTGATAGAAAATTGAAGGTTTTAAAACATGCTCAAGCCAATCTCCAAACATTATTTGTCGTTGTACCTCGACTCCCATTTCTCCTAATTCTTTTTCTATATTTTGATTTGTGTATGGATCAAGAAGTACAAAAAATTCACCGATTAAATATATTATTGGAACATTTTTATTTTTATCTATTGGAATTTTTTTAAAATCATTTATTATTTGCTTTTTTAGTTTTTTAGCTTCCCATACAGAATTTGTTTCATCTGTAATTTTAAGCCATTTTTCATAGCATTTTTCCGCATCACCTTTATTTAATTCTCTTGGACGTGTATAAAATAGTAGTCTTTCTGCTGTATCTATTGCAAAAAATTTATTGAATCCTAAGCTGAAACCTTTGTAATATTTCCAAGGGTTTATACAATGTGTAACATGCCAAAATGCTTGCAATGTCTGCTTCATTTTACTTTTGTACATGTCGAAAATTACCATATCAAAATTATACCCCATTGATTTCAATGTTTTTTGAGCCATTTTTGTGTAATTTCCAAGTCTGCAAGAACCTGGTGCTTGGAACATCATTAATGTATTTGCACCTTTTTCTAAGGACATTATGTAATTTGCAAGATTCAATTTATATGGCAAACAAATTCCCTCAATACTGTTTCTTACTCCTATTTCCAACGCTTTATTGCTATTTGGAGGTGGTATTATAACTTTTGCTCCTAATGATACAAGTAAAGCTTTAAGCGGAATATCTATTCTGCCCATTCGTGGCCATGCAATTACTCGATCTTTTGTTGGAATTGTATTTTCCATTTTTGTTTTTTCTAACTTCTCTGTGCTATCCATAAAGCTTATAGTAGCACAAAATTATTTTAGAATAATTGGATTTGAGAAAATCCAAGGTTGATTCTTTAGGTAAATTTCTATTCTGTATTTTATTTTTTCTTGAATTGGAAATTTTAAACTTTTATTAATTTCTGAATGAATTAGAACTCCGTTTTGAATAATTTTTATTTGAGCATTTGTAGAAATTTTTACAATAATTGATTTATCTTTTACATAAATTAAAGGAATTTCTTTTTTTACATGGCGGTTAATCATTATGTTATTACTGCTTTTTATAGATTCAAGAATTATTTTTTTTTGTTGTTCAAAATCTTCAGGAAGTTTATTTTCAAGTGGGATAATATTTGTCAATGTTTCAAAACAAACATTGTATGGGAATATTTTTATTGGAAAAATATATTTTGAAATTTTTAGTGCATGGGCATCTACTCCAATAATAGCAGGGATTATATCTTCAGAATTTGAGTTTAATTCATCCCACCATTTTAAGGTTTCTTTTCGGGGGCCATGTATTAATTTATGTCGAAAAAAGTATGAATAAGCTATTCTAAAAATATTTGACTCATCATAATTATCTGCCCAGTCTGAGAACCAATTCCAAATTTCAATGCCATCTGGAATAACAGACTTATCAGTCCATTTAATAGGTTGTGCTTTATTTTTTCTGTTATCTGCTTCATCAGGATGTGCTGCAAAGCCAAAACCTTCTTGTTTTCTTACTTCCTCTACAAAATTTTGTGTATTCTCGCTTGGATTAATTAAATTTTTTATTCCTAATGCTATATAATGATTTGATGCACAAGGTGAAATTTCTTCTCCTTTAATTACACACACACCATTATAAAATCCTTCTTCTATATCAAAATTATTATGATCAGTGATAATAATCCAATTCAGTCCGGCTCTCTTTGCAGCTTTAGATATTGAATTGATATCTTCTGTACCGTCAGATAGCTTTGTATGAATATGGATTGCACCTAAGTAATAAAAAAATTGTTTTTCCATTGATTATTTTATTTAACTTGCAAGTATTTTTTCTTTTTTAATATTATCAATATTTTTATTTTGAATATATTCTTTTATTTTTATTGGTTTTTTAGTAAGGATATTTCTTTTCTTTCTCAAAAGCATATCAACAAATGCTTCTAAACGAGTTATGAAACCGGCTTCTCCTGTTTGCTCATCAATTGTTAAATGAATTAGAGGTACTTCTGCTTTTTTGCAGTGATGTGCTATCTCATCTACCATTAATGAATCAGGTCCGCATCCAAAAGCAGAAAGGGCAATTATCCCGTCAATTTCCCCTTTTAACATATAATAAGCTGATGTTCCTGTCAGTTCAAGTTCATTTGCCCAATATTGTACTTCACCTAATTCTTTGATTGATTCAAGTGCTTCTTTTGGTGTCACATTTAATGAAGTAAATACTTTTACATCCATTTTTTCCAGCTTTTTTATAATATTTAACGAAATTCTTTCATCAAATAAATTATATCCATGTCCCATTATTACAACGGAAAGAGGTTTTATTATATCATCGTTGTGTTCAATGGGTTTTCTTTTAAGAGCTGCTTTTAGCGCCTTATTATAGCTTACTCCTTTTAATGTCATATTATGAAAGTCATTATATATTTTCCAGCCTTCATTAATTGCAGATTTTATTAGTTTTTTGTCATAAATTTCAAAGTCATTAGCAACACTGTACCAAAAATCATAAAACCCTATGCCTTCTGTTTTATCTAATGTTGGTTCAATCATTTTAAAAGGTTTATTTATGATGTTTCTAATAATTTCAGGAAGCCCCCTTATTTTACTGCAATTATTTATTTTAAAACCGGTAGATTGAATAGAAGGGACAAATATAGTATCACAACCTTTATCTAACAAATTACATAAATGTCCCACGTATACTTTAATAGGTAAACAAGTATCTGATACAACATATTTACAGCCATCGTTGATAGTTTTTGTTGTTGTTTTATCTGAAAGGATAATTTCTATTCCTAACTTATTGAAAAAGCCAAAATAAAAAGGATAGTTATTATAATATGATATTGCTCTCGGTATACCTATTTTTTTCAAAATAATCTCCATAAAATAAACTATTTTTTCGAATTATATAATAAATAAAAATTTATACAAATAGAGCATGTGAATTAATTTAATAACGACTATTTAAATTAGCTTCTCTTCTTTTTTTTTATCATCAGTTAGTTTATATTTATTGTGCGGGGAAAATCATTTAATTTACTTGAAATTTCAGATATGTAATCTTTTAAACTTGTTTGAGATTTTTTTGAGTATAGACTTATATTTTTGTCAACATAAATCTGAATTACTTTGAAATATTGTTGTTTACCAAACTTTGCAAAGAATTTTTCTAAATAAATTTATGATGATTTTTAGATTTTCTCAAAGACAAATAAAGTCCAATCACCTGCTTGAGTTATACTGTCTATTTTATATTTGTCTTTGAAAGAATACAAAAGGCTATTTCTCAGTGCTGAAAAAGAAAGAAATATAAACGGAGTCCTGTCATATTCTTTATTATCATTAATAATTACTTGTATATTATCGTTCGATAGAAAAGACACTGTATTCAAAAAAATAATACCTATTCTATCTCCCTTTTTCATTTTCGAATTAAAGTTATCATTTACGTATTTCATAATAACTTTATTTGGAAATTCCTTAAAATAATTTCTATACATAGTTTTGCCGTGATGTATTGTTTCATAATAATCACTATTATTAAACATAAAATAGTTAAAATTGAATTTATTTATTGAGTAAAAATTATAATTGATATTTTTATTTAAATATCTTTCAAATTTATCTTTATCATAATATGTGAGTATAACAAAATCGCTATTCTTTAGTCTTGAATTTTCTAATAACTTAACGACCGCTAAATGCCCCTCACTTCTTGTCCTTTTTGGCGCAGAATCCGATGAAGTAATTAGATAAAATATATTAATTACAATAAAAATTACTACTAAAGTTTTCTTAATTATTTCTTTTTTTATAGAAAATAAACCAAGTGTAAATACCAAAATTAAAATTGGATATACTTCACAGCTGTATTTAGTTATAAGTATTATCTTACCTAAAATAGACAATATTATTAATGTTAGAAAATATAATGCTGAAGATATTAAATAATAATTTATTGTTATATTTTTTTCCTTTATTCCTCTAATAACACCAATTAAAGCTATCAATGCCGGAACAATTGCAAATATAATAAATATATAATTTATTTTATTTTCTTTGATAATATATGCAAAAATTGTATCAGGTACATTAATAATATTAGTTTGTATTGGTGAAAAATAATCTATAAAATTAAAAATTATTTTTGAAATTGAGAAATCTGACCAAAACTGAGACAACGAATTTGAAAACGCAACTGTAAATAAAAAAGGAGAAAGAAGAAGAACTACAAATATAAAAGGGGATATATATTTAATTAATGAAATAATATTTTGAGATTTTTTTATAAAAATTTTATTTTCTCTATGTAATAGAAAAAATAATGCTGAAATATTAAAGAAAGAAAAAATTATTCCCAGTGTATGAGTTGCGCATATTAATGCATTAATTATAAAAAATAAAATATAATTTAGTGTATTTTGTTTCTTTTCAAGATTTATAAAAAATAATAATGATAACGAGCTAAAAAGAATAAGTATACTATATAATCTTACTTCTTGTGCAAAATATATATTAAAAGAATTTATAGCAGTAAAAAAACAACATAACAAACCAAATTTTATATTTTTTATCTTTTTGCCAATTAAAAACATTACAATTACAGTTAATAAAGACGGAATTACAGAAGATATTCTTAAAGATATATCAGTATCATTGAATAAAGACATCCAGCATTTTAAATAAATGTAATAAAATGGCGCATGACAATTACGAAACATTTCTGTAAGAAAATCGCTAAAAGAATTTTGTGAAGCGATAAACCAACTAACGTACTCATCATTCCATAAACCTTCAGGTTTATCTAAGAACCAAAATCTTAATAGAAATGCAATTAAAAATATAATAAATAGTTTAAAAAAAGTATTGTTTTTCATTTGTATTTTTTGTTTCATGTATATTGTTATATAATTTTATCATATATCTGTTTGGAGAGTATGAAGTTAATAATTCAAATACCTTGTTATAATGAAGAAGTTGCATTACCTGTTACATTATCTCAATTGCCAAAACATATTGATGGTATTGATGAGATTGAAGTATTAATTTCCGATGATGGCAGTACAGATAGAACAATTGAAATTGCAAAATCATATGGTGTTAATCATATAGTTACGACAACTCATCACAGAGGTTTAGCAAAAACATTCTTATCTGGTCTTCAACGTGCGCTTTCTGAAGGTGCAGATATAATAGTTAATACAGATGCAGATAATCAATATTGTGCAGATGATATCGAAAAACTTGTTAGACCTATCATAGAAAAAAAAGCTGATATTGTTATTGGTACTCGCCCAATTAAACAAATAAAAGAATTTTCTCTTTTTAAAAAGTTTTTACAGTTTCTTGGATCAAAGGTTGTAAGATTGTTAAGTTCTACTGCAACAGAGGATGCTCCAAGTGGGTTTAGAGCTTTTTCAAGAGATGCTGCCTTGTCGATAAATGTATTTGATAATTATACTTATACGATTGAAACAGTTATTCAATCAAAAATAAAGGGGTTACACATATTATCTGTTCCAATTAGAGTTAATTCGTGTTATCGAAAATCACGATTAGTTAAAAATATATTTACTTATGTTCAAAAAAATTCCTTTACAATACTAAGAATGTTTATTATTTATAGGCCTTTTAGGTTCTTTGCTGCAATTGGTTCTTTTATCTCTTTGGTTGGTCTCATATTACTTTCCAGATTTTTGTTTTTATACGTATTAGATGATGGAAATGGACATATTCAATCATTGATTATTTCTTCAATTCTTGTAATTACAGGTATACAAATAATCATTTTTGGTGTTTTGTCTGACTTATTAGCTATTAATAGAAAACTTATAGAAGATGTCCAAGTCAGAGTCAAAAAGATGGAAAACAAATAGCCATATTGTACTGGAATATTGACTAAGATAATTTTTTATTAAAATGAAACATAATCTTTTTATGAGGATTTTGTTATTATTGTTTTTCATCTTAATTCTTCAAATCTCAGCATCAGCGAATGTTGCCGAGTACATTAATTCTTACGCAAAGCAATGTAGTGAAAATGAAAGTTATAAATCTTTTTCAGAATTTATAAAAGGAAATGCATCTATCTCTGATATAGAAAAACAAATGATTTTAGATAAAGAAATATCAGAAGAATTAAATTCACCTTTTATATATACAGATTTAGAAGAGTGCATAAAAATTGCACTGGATAAAAATTATGATATTCAAATCAGTGATGCAGGCAGACTTGAGTCATATTGGATAAATAAAAACGCATATTTTCAATTATTACCTGATGCTTATTATAACTTTGATATAAGTAATTTGGGCGGCAATTTTCTTATTGGAGGTATACTTGCCACTACTGTTCATGAAGTACCAATACAAAGTATTTTTGGTGTAGAATGGTCTACTATTAATCAAGGTAAATATTTTTTCTATTTGGCTCAAACAAAAAATTTATTAAAATCATCATCTTATTCTTTAGAGTATACGAAAGATGAAATTCTACTTAATACAGTCTTAGCTTATTATGATGTATTAGGTATGAAGATGGAGATTGAAATACAGAAGGTTAATTTATATGATAGATTAGAACAACTAAAGTACACTCAAGCACGCTTTAATGCGGGATTAGGTACATTATATGACGTGAAAAGAGCGCAAGCTGAATTAGCAGGTGCTCAGCTTGAGTATACGACAACCCTTAACTCATTAAGGTTATCACAATCAAATCTTGCAAATATACTTGGTATTGATATTTTATCAGCGGTGTATCCGTTCGAATTTGAAGTAGATAGCAGAGAACTAATTGACCATAATATTGATATAGAAGACTTATATAAAATTGCTCTGGAAGCAAGAGAAGATATTAAGGCAAAAGAAGCAGAAATAAATGCTTATAGAGCACAGAGAAGTTCAAACTATACGGATATAATACCTGCAATTACGATGTCATATCAAAATGGTTATGTTGGTACTAAAAGAGCAGGCATGTTTCCAAATAATAGAATAACTCTAGATATCAGAGCTTCGCTTGGGAAAAATATGCTGCTTGGTACAATTACGCAGATAAAAGCAGATTCCGCTGCAGTAAAACAAAAGAAATTAGAACTGATTAACTTAAAAAGAAATATAAAAGAAGATATTTTAAATTCATATTACGACTCCCTAAACGCAATAAAAAAAATAGAAGCTTCAAAAGTTGAAGTAGAAACAGCAAATGTCAGTTTAGACTTATCTTTAGCTAATATGAAGGCTGGTGAAGCAACCTTTATTGATGTAATTTCTTCTCAAAATCTAAAAGTTAAAGCAAACATAAATTTGATTAAAAATATGATAGAATATAATAAGGCACAGACAAAATTGTTGTTTGACATTGGTCTTATATCTCCTAAAAATGTCTTAAAGAACTATAAGCCTAAATTTTACTAATAAGACAGATATAACTTTAGCGTTTAATTGGAAGAAAAAATGAATATTTTGAAAAAATTTATATGTAACTTTTTTAAAATAAAAAAATCAAATATGGAAAAAGAAATATTGCAGCAATCAGATATTATATTTGATTTAATAAGAAAATATGTCAAAAAAGACTATTCTATAAATATTGAAATACCGGAAAATACATCTAAAATAGCACTTTTTGCCAGTGGCTCATCATACCATAGTGCAACAATTGCAGCAAATTTTTTAAGAGAAAAAGTACACTGTGATGCTCAGTCATATTACGCAAGCGAAGTTGCACTTGCAGAAAGTTTTGATGTTGATAGTAATACTTTGTATATTTTTATATCTCAATCAGGCGAAACTGCTGATACAAACAAAGCCTTAGAAAAAATTAAAATTAAAACAGATAAAACTCTTTCTGTTACTAATACAAAGGGTTCTACTTTATACAATAATACTAAGTATAAAATATTAACTTATGCAGGAGTTGAAAAATCTATTGCTTCAACAAAGGCTATGAGCGCACAATTATATTGTTTATTTTTAATTGCGGCAAAAATTATGCAACAAAAAGAACTTCCGGCTCGTACTTTTGTAGAAGAATTACTCAGTGTTCCTGAGTACATAAAAGAAACTCTTTCAAAAAGAGATGAAATCAGACATTATTCTAAAATTTTATCTGATTATGAAAATGCTGCGGTTCTTGCCTCTGGTATGTTTTATCCGCTAGCTAAAGAAGGAGCATTAAAAATAAAAGAAACTTCTTATATTAATACAACTGCTTACCCTACAGGTGAGTTTCTACATGGTCATATTGCTATACTAAATAAAAAATGCGCAGTAATATCTATAGTAAATAACCATAATATCCAATTTACATTAGATGTTCTTAATAAAATAAATACAGATTACAAAACTGATTCTCTCATAATTTCTGCTTTTTTACTTCCAAATATTGGCAAAAATATTGTTATTTCTATATTAGCTTCAACAGATATTGACTTTTTATTCTCTACTTTGATTATATTACAGCTAATTGCATTTGAAACAGCAATAATATTAGGTCGTGATGTAGATAAGCCTGAAGGATTGTCAAAAATAGTTAGATAGTTTTAATTTCTGTAAATATTATTTTTTAACAAGTAAAAAAATATTTTATTTTGTTTTTATATGTTTGAAATTATGTTGATAAATATTAATAAATTTAATCTTTTTAATCATGTGGCTGCAAATAATAGACAGCCCGTTTCTAGATACCCAAACTTGGGTCCTTTGCCAAAAGATACTGTATCATTTTCCGGAAGAGGCAAACTTTTATCAGAAAATATGGTAGATGCTCCTACAGAAAGAACTTGTAAACAGGCAGAAATAAATGCGGAACCTGCGCGTTACTACTTGGAATTAGTTCTGGATAAATACGTAAAGCCTTTAAAACAAATTAATTCGGATTCTGACTCTAAAAAATTTCCGGTTTTGGAATATACTACTAGAACAAAAAAATCTACTAGTATAAGAGAAAAAGTTATTTCAAAGTATTCCAAAATATATAGTATGGAAGCAAATGAATTTGCAAGTAGAGTTGTATCTGAGCTTTTAAAATATTTTAAACTTAAAAATGGTATTACAAGAGAACAAATTTTGCTTGAAGCTAAGAAATGTTTGGCAAAGGCTGTTCCTCCGCGTGAATTTTCATCTTATTATTTTTATAGCATTGTATCTGAACTTGAGAAGAAAAATCGTTTAACTTTTTCTGATTATTCTGATGAAAAAAAGAAACAAATCTTTTCTAAAATAGCAGATAGTCTTGAAGATATCCCCAAGTCGCCTCATTGTGAGGGCTCTGTATATATTCAACCAACTAGTATAAATGGTGTTAAACATTATGCTAATGATATAATTGGAGCCAGAATTACAATGAAAGAATCTGATCCTAAATACACAGGATTTGTGCTTGCAGCGCTAAAACAAGCTGTTACTGATGGTGTTCTTAAAATAACATCAATAGAAAACAATCTTCCTGATCCCAAAAAACTTCCTGATGGGACAAATATTTCCGATTATGCTTATGCTAATGATTCACAATTAAGACCTCTTGCGAAAGCAGCAGATGCCGAGTTAATAAGAAATAAATCTCAATCAGGATATATGGCAATTCATATAAATGTTGATTTATCAAATCCAATTTTCTCATGCTATAATGGTGTATTTGATGGATATAGCGGTGAAATCCAAATAATTGGTTCAGATGTTGAACAATTAAAAGATGTAGAAGACTTATGCTATAAATTAAAAGATGATAAAAACGCTATACGTGCTGAGTATAAGCCGTTTAAAACACACTTTAAAACTTATTATAATGATGAAACAAAAGATGCATTTGAAGCTTATACATATGCTTTATATTTAGCTCAACGTAGAATTCCTCCACATACAAAACGAGAAAAAACTTTTCTTACAATTGAAGATTTAGGTTTTGGGGGGCTAGTTCCCAAAGAGCTTGATTTCAATCTCCTTAAAACTTTAAAAGAAAAATGTGAGCGAAATGCAAAACTAATTCAAAGACAAGAACAAGGAAAAGACAAATCAAGTGCTGCTAATAATCAATCAGAAAAAATTAAGACTTTAAAACAAAGTGGAAATATAAAAACTGTAAAAAGCTTAATTTCATATGTATTAAAAAATTAATTATATGACTTTAATAATTTACTTATTAAGCTTGTTAAATATGGAATATAGAATATTCGACTAGCTAAGACTCCCATTATTATATAAATGAGCAAAATGTACAAAATAATTTCTATCAGATTGAACGACAGATTTAGTATCGGAAATATTACTATCTTCACAGAAATAAGATAATTCAGTTTTGCAGCTAAGATATTTATAAAAGGAATTATAGATAAAATCGAAAATATTATATTTAATATAAGCTTCAAAATAGCAAGAAATATTGCAATTATCATTGATTGTACTATATTATACATTAAGAAATATCTTAATTTTTTATTTGAAAAATGCGCAATTAATAGCCAAACTAAACCGATGATTCCCATTGTAATATACGAGAGAATTGAAATAATTTTTTCAATTGGAGAAACTTTAAAAGAATTATGCTGCATCAATTACTTCCTCATTATTCCTATTTTGGATAAATTCTTGAATTGTTTCTATATATATTAATTTAAGCTCATCATTTTCTGTATCAATATCAATTGCTTGTTTGTATGAAGATATTGCAGATCTTAAATCTTTCATCATGACATATGTGTTCCCTAAAAGGGTATATGCATTGCTATTTGTAGGTTCAATTTGAATAACTTTGTTATATAAATCAATAGCTCTTTCATAGTCATTTTCAGAACAATATAAATTACCAAGTAACATATAACTATTTGAAATTGATGGATTTATAGATATAGCTTTTTCATACATTTTTATTGACTCTTCAATATTATTTTGGTCATAAAGTGAAATTCCGTAGCAAATATATGCCTGATAAAAAGATGGATCTCTTTTTATAACATCATCAAATAATTTATTTGCTTTATTATAGGACTTGGCAGATGAATAGGCATTCGCACAATACAGCAAGAATGCATTATTATCAGGAGAAATTGAAATTGCCGTTTCAAATAAATTTGCAGCTTCAAGAGGACGTCCCAACTTCATTAAAACAAATGCAATATTAAGATAATTCTCAGGAATATCATTTTTTAATTTTAAGGCTTTGTCAAAATATATTAACGCTTCTTCATAGTTTTTTTGATCTTGATATAAAAGCGCAATTGCAGAATATACTTGATAATTATTTTTTTCCACATTCAATGCTTTCACATAATTTGACATAGCTTGTTTAAACTCGCCAAGTTCAGCATAAGCATTACCAAGGTTATAAAATATTGAAAAATTATCAATACCTAAACTAACAGCCCTAGAGTAGTAATTTATAGCTTTCAGATATTCATTTTTGTAAAAATACAAACTTCCTAAGTTTGTTAATGCAACAAAATTTAGAGGTTCAACATTTAACAAGCTTTCATATACATTTATAGCTAAATCATATTCATCTTCTTCCAAATACAAATTTGCTAATTCTAAATATGAATCAGTATCATTCGGATTTTTTACAATTTTTGTTATTAATTTTTCTATTTTTTCAATATCTATTTCTTTCATAAAACAATTATACTAAATAATGAATCTGGTAGCAAATAGAATCATATTTGAATCATGTCTATTTGAATAATTTCTATTGACATAATTAAGCATAATTTTCATATTTTTAAACAACTTGTAGGTAATTCCTGCAGTATATTCTTGACAATAAGAATTTAAAAATTTTCTATTAGGAGTGAAGTAATCATATCTTCCAAGTATAGATACTTTGGGGGTAATGTCATATGAAATTAAAAAATAAAAACCATCAGCATTATCTTTAGATTCAAATATACCATTATATCCGTCAGCACTTGCATATTCTGTATGAAAATGTAAACGATTGTAATCATATCCCAAAAATAGAGAATAAGTATTATAGCTAATATTATTTTTCCCAATAGAATATGATGTTCCAATTTTTAAATTACCTGCTTTTTCTTTAATGTTAGAAAATGGTTTCAGCATTATATGTCCCGTAAAATCAAAACCATTACCAAAATCTTTCATATACCTTGTACTATCATATAGTCCAATATCATATTCTATGTATTTATAATTAGCGATATTTCTAAGTCCGACAGAGCGTACTTCTCCAAAAGTACGTCCCAGCTGAGATTTAAGAACCATTTCTCTTTCCATTGTTCCTCTGGAACCGTCAAATGAATTAGGAAGTCTGCCTCCTTGTCCAATCAATATTGTTTGTTGTTCTGTAATTTTATGTGAAATGTAAAACTCTGAAATTTTTTCTGTGAAAGAATTAGAGTATCCTTCCAAATTTCTTGCAAGATTATAGTCAAACATTATTTCAGAACGACCTTCATTAAATTTAATAGATATCATAGGTTCAATAGTCGTAAAATCATGCCTGAAATGTGTCGAATAATGATTCATACTTGTAAATGAAAACTGACTGTCATATAAAAAATAAAGTTTTACTGAATTTATAGGGGAATTTTCAAATTCATAGCCTTTTTCGGAAAACAATCTCAATATTGGAGAAACTTTGTCAATATTTTCAATTTTTCCGTAATAAACGTCAGACAAATAATCAAGATTAAGTTTTTCTCTTTCCAGTTCCACTTCTTCAATTGCATAACAATTTACAGAAGGATTTAGTACTATGAATAGTAATAGAAATAAAATCTTTTTCAAATAGAATACCTGCGTTTCACTACTGATGAAAAATTATTTTATCAAAATATTCAATTGTTTTCAAAAGACCTTCTTTTAACTGAATTTTTGGTTCCCAATTCAAAATTTGTTTTGCGAGGGAAATATTAGGTTCACGCTGAACCGGATCATCAGCGGGAAGCTCTTTAAAAACTATTTCTGATTTTGAATTTGTTAGTTCAATAATCAATTTTGCAAATTCGATAATCGTATGTTCATCAGGATTACCCAAATTAACAGGTAGAGAATATGTACAATTCATTAATTTAATTAAAGCATCAACTAAATCAGAAACATAACAGAATGCTCTTGTTTGAGAACCGTCACCATAAACAGTTATAGGTTCGTTTTTTAGAGCCTGAACAATGAAATTAGAAACAACCCTACCATCATTAAGTGCCATTCGCGGTCCATATGTATTAAATATACGAGCTATTCTAATATCTACATTGTTTTGTCTATGATAATCAGTCATAAGAGTCTCTGCACATCTTTTGCCTTCATCATAACAACTTCTCAGTCCGATAGGATTAACATTACCCCAGTATGACTCAGTTTGTGGATGAATCTTTGGATCACCATACACTTCACTTGTGCTTGCCTGCAAAATTTTAGCTTTGCATCTTTTTGCAAGTCCGAGCATGTTTATAATACCCATGACAGATGTTTTTATAGTTTTTATAGGATTATATTGATAATGAACAGGAGACGCAGGACAAGCTAAATTATATATTTCATCAACCTCTGCAAGATACTCATTAATAACATCATGTCTAACTAATTCAAATCTGTTATTTCCAATTAAGTGTCTTATATTATCCTTTGAACCTGTAAAAAAATTGTCTAAGCAAATTATATCATTGCCTTCATTTAATAATCTTTCTGATAAATGTGAACCAATAAAACCGGCACCACCTGTTATTAAAATTCTTTTCATTAAACTATTTCCTCTAAATTTTTAAATTGCATTTCATATAAATGTCTATATTGTCCGTTTTTTATTGAAAGTAGCTCTTCATGTGTGCCGAGTTCCACTAATTCACCATCATTTATTACTGCAATCCTGTCTGCATTCTTAATTGTAGAAAGTCTATGTGCAATTATAAATACAGTTTTATTTTTTATTAGATTATCCAGAGCTTTTTGAACGATTGCTTCAGATTCATTATCTAATGCTGAAGTAGCTTCATCTAATATTATAATTGGTGTATTTCTAATCATAGCTCTTGCAATAGCGACTCTTTGCCTTTGCCCACCTGAAAGTGTAAGTCCTCTTTCACCTAAAATAGTATCTAATCCTTCAGGTAGTGAATCTATTACTTCATCGAGATGTGATGCAGATAAGGCCATTTTTAATTCATCTTGGCTTGCTTCAGGATTTGCCAGAAGTATATTTTCTTTTATAGTGCCTGTAAATAAAAAATTGTCTTGGAAAACAAAAGATATATTTTTTCTAAGTTCATTTAACTTAAAGTTTTTGATGTTAATTCCATCAAATTTAATTGCACCAGTTTTTACATCATAAAATCTTGGAATCAAGTTAACAAATGTTGATTTTCCCCCTCCAGAATTTCCAACTATAGCAAGAGTTTCTCCTTTTTTTACATGTAAATTAATATTTTTTAGTACAGGTTTATTTTCAACATATTCGAAATAAACATTTTCAAACGTAACACCATTTAACAGTGGAGGTAAGTTTACAGTATTTTCATCATCTTTAATTAACGGAACATAATCAAAAAGTTCAAAAACACGCCCCATTGCAACAAAAATATTTTGTATACTTGTCATTGTATTACCTAGTGTTTTAATTGGTTTATATAAAAGTAATAATGAAGTTACAAATGAAGCAAAAGAACCTGCTGTCATTTGACCGGAGTATATAAGTTTTGTTCCGTAAAACAGTACGAATGCAATTCCAAATGATGCAATTAAATACATTATTGGTGACATCCAACCTACACGCTTTGTAAGAGAAATCGAAACATTAAAGCTTTTGTTTATACCATCAGTGAATAATTTTTTTTGTCTTTCTTGTAAATTATAAGCCGTAACAACCTTGTTACCGGAGTAAGTTTCATTAATTGTCGTCATAATGTCACCTGTGATAACAGTATTTTTATTAGAAACTGATTTGATTTTTTTTCTAATGAAGAAAACAGGTATAAAAGCAATAGCTAAAACCAAAACACCAACTATTGCAAGTTTCCAGGAACTATACAACATTACTGCAACTAATGACATAGCTCCGAATAAACTTATTATAAATGTTTTAATTTGTTCAACAATACCTTTCGATGCTGAATCTGGGTCAGTAAGATATCTGTTAATAATCAAACCGGATGAATTTTCATCAAAAAAGGATGTATCCATAAAAACTAATCTTGCAAATAGATCATTTTTAACGGCATTAGTAATTTTTAAGCTTGTCCAATCGGTAAGGTAAGAATTTAAATATCTGAGCACTCCTTGAAAAACAGCAAAGAAAATTATAGCGAAGGGCATTCCATACGCCAATGTCATATATGGTATTTCCAAACCGAAAATTATGAGATTTTGTTGACCTATAACATAATCCATGTATGGTTTTAATGCAAAAGATACAACACCGTCCAGCAATCCAACCGGAATAGCAATCAAAAAACCGAGTATTACTTTTCCTAAAAATGGTTTAATATATGGGAAAATTCGTTTTAATAACCAACCATATTTAAATGAAGTTAGTGCTTCTGTTTCTTTTAATTTCATAATAAACCTTTTATCTTCTTCCTAAATATTATTTTAATATTGTATAATGAATAGATATAAGTTTGTAATTTGAAACATAAATTAATAGAAAACTATGGATAAGTATAGAAGTTGTCATTCAATTGAAGGTGAATTGTTTTTTAATCATTTAAACAAAATTGGTTATTGTTGTATGTTAACGCCACATGGCGGTCAACCTGTATTGTATGAGAATTACAACGGAGAGTTAATAGATTGGGATGAATTTTTCAAAAAGCGAGATGAACATATAGAGCTTATGAAAAAAGGCTCATCTTTGCCTGCTTGCAGTGATTGCTTATGGATAAAGGAAGCAACTTGGAACAAAAGAGAAAGAGAATTTCGTTATATTTTACTTAATGTTTGGGTAAAATGTAATCTTTTTTGCATATATTGCTCCAATCATAAAGATAAAAATGTTATAAATAAAACTAAAGAATACAACCTAGTTCCTGTAATAAAGGACATGCTGGAGAAAAAGTTAATAACTAAAAATACAAAAATAGACATTGCAGGCGGAGAAGCTACATTAGACAGAAATTTTAACGAGCTTCTATCATTGCTTATAAATAATGGAGTTAAAGACATCAATATTAATACTAATGCAACTATTTTTTCAGAAAGTATTAAAAAAGGAATAGAGAAAGGTGTTGTTTCAGTCATATCATCAATTGATTCAGGAACACCAAAAAAATTTGAATTTATCAAAAAAAGGAATTTATGGAATACTGTATGGCAGAATATAAAAGAATACTCAAGCAACATTAATTCAAAAATTTACAATAACTCAGTCAGAACAAAGTTTATAATTATTCCTAACGTTAATGACAAAAAAAGTGAAATTTTAAGATTTATTTTAAAATCAAAAAAAGCAAATGTATCAGGAGTAATTTTAAATATAGATTTACATTGGTTAAGACAAAATTTTTATGATAAAAAAACAATGCTTGAAATAATTGAATTAACAAAGTATTTCATAAAAATTTCAAATTTATTTGATATTGATTGGCAAATATGGGCACATATTGAAGATTTAATTAAAAGGTATAATATTATAGAAAGTTGTTCACCTATAGATATTAATTTTATTTTTGACAAAAATAAACAAAAAAAATCAATATACGATTATCTTTTCAAATTTATTGTTTCAAAGTTTTATTTTTGAATGTAACGATTTTTTCATAAAAGTATGAAAAAAGGCATTTTCATTGATTTATGCAACTTCTAAAATTTGTGTGGAAAAGGGGGCTTTGCATGAACGTAGGTGTATTTTCTGAATTTAGAACAAATCCGGTATATAGTTCAACTGTTGCAGCTTCAACAACTTCAAATAAAACAAGCATACAAGCTGAAAAAAAGAAAAAAGTTATTGAAACGGCAAAGACTGTTGCACCTATAGCAATATCAATTGCGGCTATTCCTGTAACAGCTTTAATTGCAACAAAAATCACTACAAGTAAAGTTGCGGGCTTAAATAATAATTTAGTTAATGATCTAAAAGGTCAGATTAAAAATTTAAGTGATGATATTGCAAAAATGCAAGCTTTAGCGGAGCAAAGAGCTGTATTATCTACTCAAAATGTACAAAGTGTCGTAAATAGTACAAAGAAAGAAAATGCTAAAATTTGGTCAGTGTTACTGGCACTGGCAGGACTTGGCACAGCATATAAAGCCGGAGACCTTTCTGATGATTTAAAACAAGAATTACCAAACAAAGTATCTGCAAAAGTTAGTGATATAGATTCTAAATCATCCAGAGCACTTTCTTCTGCAGAGCAAGCAATAGCATTAAACGGAAATAGTTTAAGTAAAAAATATGTAGCAGACATAAATGGAATACAATTATTAAAAAATTCAAATTCATTGAATAAAAATGAGCAAAAATATTCACAAGCAGTTAAACAAATTCAAAATGCTGCTTCAACATATTTATATGAAACACCAAGTACGAAACCAATTACAAAAGAAAATCCTACATTATGGTCTGTTACTTCAGAATTTGCGCCAATCAAAGAAGGAGGACTTGGTTCCGTTCCCGTTGAAATCCAGAATAATGTTACAAAACTTGGTATAAATATACCAACATTTATTCCAATGTACCAACAGAAGGGCATTGCTGCTTTTAGACAAGATGGAGATGATTACATTTATTCATACAAAGGAAAAGAATTCAAACTTAAAAAAGCTGCATCTTTTAAAGTTGACGTTTATCAAGGCGGAAAATCCAAAACTGAAGATGTTGAGATATTTGTTAGTACAACAAAAGATCGTGATGGTAGAGAAAAACAATTAATTTTCATAAAAAATGATAACTATTTTAATGGCACTATATATCAAACAAGCGAGAAGACTGAAGAACCTGAGAAGTTTGCATTTTTCTCGAAAGCTGTTTATGAACTGGCAAAAGCGAAAGCAGATATAAATAGCATAAAAGATTTAAGAATATTTGATAAAGAAACATTTAACTCAATAAAAGCACCGGATGGCCTAATTTTAAATGATTGGCAAAGTTCTCCAATTGCTGCTTTAGCAAGATATAAAGCGCCTATGGAAAATGCTTACGGTGAGCTATCAGACGAAGCTTCAAAAACATTATCTGAAATGAATATCATAACTATTGGTCACAATACTATGTATCAAGGATCAACACAAAATAACAATAATAATTCTCAAAGAAAAGATTCAACAACAAACATTCTTAATACTCTATTTGACTCTTACACTTATGATATAGTTTTAAATGCAAGAACAAATGCTTCAAATATAAATCCAAATGATCACGGATTAAAGAATTTAGATAATGTATTAATAATGAATATACAAGATCCGTATGCAAACCATACAAATCTTTTGAATATGGGTATTTGCTTAAGTAATTATTTTCATCCTGTTTCACAAAACTATGCAAAAGAGATAATATCAGATAATCATCCGGAATTAGCCTGTGAATTAAGATGGGCACTAAACCAGAAAGCAAAATCAGGATCCTTAGTTGGAATTATTAATGGTAATGATTTTGATAATTTGTCCATAGAATCAAAAAAAGCACAAATTCAACAACAGACCGGTATCATGCCACAAACATATAACAAAGCAACAGATATTTCTAAAATAATGTCAGCAAGATTAGCAAACAAAATAAATTTTTATAATGACTATATGCTTCCATTTTCACACAAAAATGATAAGTCAAATTCTGATGAAAATGTTGAAAGAGTCAGAAGATTTTCAAGTAAATTAGAATTTGTTGAAGGAGAAAGAAAAACCGAATTACCAATATTATCAGTTGATGAGTTAGCGCAAACACCGATTATAACATCTGTAGGACGTTTAGTCTCACAAAAAGGAATAGGAATAATGTCAGATGCAATAAAATTGCTAATGGAAAACTGGGAAAAAGATTTTCCCGGAAAGAATAAACCAATATTCTATATTGCAGGACAAGACGGTGAAAATGGGACACAAAGAAAGTATATTGAAGATTTAAAGAATAAAAAGCTATCTCAAGAAGATTCTAATAGAATTGTTTTTGCACATGGTTTTGCACCAATGAGCGCACTAACTGCAAGTTCTGACTTTTTCTTGCTTCCAAGTATTTTTGAACCTTGCGGCTTAACACAAGGTGAATCATTTGCGCTTGGAACACCGGTAATAGGAAGCGCAGTAGGCGGAATTGTTGATACAGTAAACAGAAACGGCAAAACAAACGGAATTCTTACTGATAAAACAAAACCATTGACTGCTGAAGGTTTTTACAAAGCACTGAAGAATGGATTGAAAATATATTTTGATAATCCAGAGCAATATCAGAAAATGGTAAAAGATGCAATTTCAGAAGACTTTAGTTGGATTCAAAAGAATAAGCAAGGTCCAATATTTGAATACCTTGATAAAATTGGTATAAATGTATCAAGTTTGCCTGAAGTTGCTTAGAACTTGCATCATAAAAAGTTATCATTTATCATAAAAAAATGAATGATAATTATAATAAACTTGTAGATATAGCGTACAAATTACATATTTCCGGGAACTTACATGATGCTTTGTCAGTTTATAAAAAGTTATTAACGCTTAATCAGGATGATTTAAATGTTCAAAATTTGTATGCACAATTAAATGTTTCACTTAAAAATTATGATTTATCCTTAGAAATCTTTAAGAAAATATATAATAAAACAAAAATAGAAGAAATAAAAATAAATATTGCACAGATATATATGTATAAAAAAAACTATAGATCTGCTATTGATATATTAAAAAATTCAGGTTTAAAAGACCAAAACACAAAAAATATTCTTGCTCTTTCATATATGGGCGAAAAAGATTATGAAACAGCAATTTATTATTTTAAAGAATTGACAAAAATATTCTCTGATAATTCTCAATTATATTACAATATATCATTATGTTATAAATACTTAAATAATATACAAGAATCACTAAAATACGCATTAAAAGCTTTTGAAATTAATCATAACGATAAAGATATACTTTTACATATTGCATATTTATATGATGAATTAAAAGATTATAATAATGCAATAATATTCCTGAAAAAAGTTGCTGCGAATAATCAAGATGAATCAATTTTATATCAACTTGGTATTTTATATAAAAAAAGCGGGGATTATAAGAAAGCAATTGAATCTTTTGATAAGGTCATACTGATAAATCCAAATAACAAGAATGCAATGCTTAACATTGCAGCTTCATATAAATCGATTGATAAAGAGAATGCAATATTAATATATAAAGATATACAAAAAATTTTCCCTAATGATTTATCAATTCCATTTTATATATATTTGATTTATCATGAAATGTTTGATTATAAAAATGCGCTTAATATTGCTCTTGAGTTAATTAATAGAAATTCTAACGAATATCTATATTATATAATGGCAGGTGACTGTTATCTAGAGTTAATGGAGTATACTAGTGCAATAGATTCTTATAAAGAAGCATTGAAAATTTCTCCTGATAATAAATCTGTTAAAGAAAGTCTTGCAAATGCATATTGTTCTAATGGGAACCTTGATATTTCTGAGGAAATTTTAAAATCTATAAATTGTTTTAATGATACATATACTGTCATAAAATTAAAACAAAAAGAGCTAGAAAGTGTTACAGACGAATATTTTAAATTTTATAACCGTATTTATGATATTAATTATGTAAAACATAAAGCAAGAAAATTTTTTAATAAACTTAATATCTCGGAAAAATTTAGTATATCAGAAGAAGAGTTCTTATCATATGGTAAGGATAGTGACAATAATTTAAATATTCTTCAGATATTTTCAAAGAAAAATATAAATATTAACGACAAAACTGAAAATAAAAATATTCTGATATACTGCGCCCACGGAATTGGTGATTTCCTAATGTTTTGCAGGTATATAAATATTATAAAAGAAAAATCTAATAATGTATTACTATATATCCCAAAAACCTTGGAAAGACTAGTAAAATATAATTTCTCTAATCTTAAATTTTATATTAAAGGGGAAAATATTGATGAATACTTATACGATTATTCAATGTCTGAAATGCATACAATATGTTATTCAGGTACAAATTTAAATAATATTCCGTTATCAAAAGGGTATCTTACTGTTTCAGCAAAATCAGTTAAAGAAAAAGCAAAATTAAAAGTATTTAATACAAATAAAAAAAAGATTGGGCTTTTTTGGCAAGGAAATCCGACAGTATTTTTTAACCGTAGCCTAAAATTAAAAGAGCTTCTTCCGTTATTTGATATTTCAGATATACAAATATATTCATTTCAAACATCTAAAATTGATGATGAGTCAGAAAAATTAAAAAATACTTTACCTTTAATTGATTTATATGAATATATTAAAGATTATAATGACACTGCAGCTTTACTAAAAAATATTGATATTTTAATAACAATTGACACATCTATAGCACACTTAGCAGGTTCTTTAGGAGTAAAAACATTTTTACTTCTTCCATACGATAGTGAATGGAGATGGTTTACAGATGAAGAAAAAACTCCATGGTATGATAGTATTAAAATATTCAAACAAAAAAATCCAAAGCAATGGAATGAAGTAATAAAAAGAGTTAAAAATGAAATTCAACTATCAGGAAAAGACTGACGAAGCATATAAATATCATCAGCAAGATAAATTTGAAGAAGCCGAAAGAATATATAAAGAGCTATTACGGATAAAACCGGATGATGTAAATATTTTAAACCTTATAGGTTTGCTGTATTTATCAAAGCAAAATTCACAAGAGGCAATAAATTACTTATCCAGAGCATTTATACTAAAAAAATCGTCATATATTGCTTCTAACTTAGCAAAAGCTTATTATTTTAACTCAGAACCTGAGAAGGCAATAAAAATGTACGAACAAGCTTTATTATACGGAGAGAATGATGATATTTACTACTCTAAAGCATTGGCATACAAAAAAATCAATGATTATGAAAATGTTATATTAAATTATAAAAAAGCGATAGAACTCAATGCTCAAAACTATTCTGCGTTATATAATTTATCTCTTGCGTATAAAGATCAAAATAAAATCCAAGAGGCGATTTTATATGCAAACAAATGTTTAGAAATTAAAAATAATGACGAAGATATTTTTGCTTTACTATCTGGGTATTATGAAGATATAAAAGATTATGATTCTGCAATTATTTGCTTAAAAAGAGCAATTTTGCTTAATAATAAAAAATATATTTATTTTTATAACCTCGGTGTACTTTTATCAAGAATAGGTAAATATCAAGAAGCAGAGGCTGCATATATTGAGTCAATTCAACTAAATGACAGACATATAGAATCATATATAAATATTGCATCACTATACAAAGATAAAGACAATGCAAAATCATTGGAATATTTACTAAAAGGCTATAATATAAATCAAAATGACGAGAATTTGCTATTAAGTCTTGCCCAAACTTACAGATTACTTTATAAAAACAGCGAAAGTATTGATGTATTAAATAAAATAATTAATTTAAATAAAAATTCTGCTGAGGCATATTCACAATTAGCTATAAATTATATGGATTTGTGCGAATATGATAAAGCGCTTGAAAATTATAACAATGCAATACTAATAAATAATAAAAACTTAAATTATTTGCACGGAAAAGCCGTTGCACTCAAATATTTAAATAATGTAATAAAATCAAAAGAAATTTTAGAAAAAATTAATGAAGAACCAAATTGTTCCATACAAAGTAAAATAACACTCGGGATGATTTATTTATCAGAGAAACAATTTGAGAAAGGTATGAAATTATATACTTTAAGAAGCAAGGAAAGCAAATTTAATGAAATATTTCACGATAAAATCTGGTCAAAAGAAGCTAATTTGTTTGACAAGGACATTCTAGTTTATTCTGACTGCGGATTAGGCGATACAATTATGTATTCAAGATTTCTTCCAATTTTAAAACAAAAAGTTAGAAATTTAACACTACAGACAGATAAGGAATTAATATCTCTGATAAAAGAATCGATGCCTAGCATAGAGATAATTAAAAAAGGAGAACAAATACCCAATTATGACATTGTGATTTCATTGATGGATACACAATATGCCTTAAATCTCGATTTTACACAAATATCAAATAAAGAACCTTATTTAAAAGCAAATCAAGAACTGATAAATGAGTATAGAAAAATAAATATATTTAAAACTAAAAATAAAAAAATTGGTTTGTGTTGGCAAGGAAATAAAAAAATATTTAAAAACAGAGCCATTGATTTTAAAGATATAGAAAACCTTTTAACAAAAGAAAACTGCTCTTTCTATTCTTTTCAAATGGAAGATTCTCAAATTGAAACAGAGAAAATACATAAATTAAAAAACTATATTAAAGACTTTTCTGATACGGCAGCATTATTAAAAAATATGGATTTAATGATAACAATTGATTCCTCTGTTGCACATTTAGCAGGAGCTTTAGGCATAAAAACATTCTTGCTTTTACCCAAAACGGCAGAATGGCGTTGGTTTTATGATGAAGATAAAACAATTTGGTATAATAGTGTAAAAATATTCAGACAAAAGGAAACAAATAACTGGGAAGAAGTTATTAAAAGAGTTTATAGAGAAATATGATTAAAGGTGAAGAATATATTGTAGAAATTGAGAAAATGCTAAATCAAGGTATAGCTCTTGCTAGACTAAATAATATTCCAGTATTTGTATCAGGTGCTTGTCCTAAAGATAAATTACAAATAAAAATTACACATATAAATAAAAATTATTTAACGGCAGAAATAGTTAAGATACTCGAACCATCACAATATAGAATTAAGCCTGATTGTGTCTTTCATAAAATATGCGGAAGCTGTGATTGGCTACATATTTCTTATGAAGAACAACTTAATCAAAAAAGAATTATAGTTGATGAAACATTAAAAAAAATCGCAGGAAATAATACTCAAGTTCAAAATGTAATACCATCTCCAAAAACAAAAGAATATAGATGTAAAATCCAATTGCCTGTATCGCAAACAAAAGTTTCAGGCAGAATTTTAAGCGGATATTATAAAAAAAATACACACGACCTTATAAACATTAAATATTGCCCAATGCAGCCTCAAATCATAAATGAAATCAATGAATATATAAAAATTGAAGCACAAAAATTAGGAATTAGCGGTTATTCTGAAAAATCTCAAAAAGGACTTTTAAGGCATATTGTATATAGAATTTCATCTGATTTAAATCAAATTCTAATAATATTTGTTATAAATTCTAATAATATTGATAAAAAACTAACAATATTATCGAAATCTATAATTGAGAAGTTTCCTATTATATGTGGCATTTGTGCTAACTTAAATAAGCAAAAAACTAATGTAATAATGAGTAATAATACACAAAATATTATAGGAACCGATTATTATATAGAAAAACTATCAGAAGCTAATTATAAAATCAGCGCAAACAGTTTCTTTCAAATAAATCCATTGTGTGCCGAACTTATATTTAATAAGGTAAAAGAATTAATACTTTCTAAAATTCCTAATCCTACAATATTAGATGCATATTCCGGTGTCTCAAGTTTTGGTATATGGTTATCGTCAATTGCATCAAAAGTAGTTTGTATAGAAGAAGTTAAATCTGCATCAGAAGATGCAAGAGCAAATGTAAAATTAAATAAGATTAAAAATATTGAAATTATTAATGGTGATGCTGAAGTTGAATTTGATAAACTAATAAAAAAAGGTATTAAGTTTGATATTTCGATAACAGACCCACCTCGAAAAGGTTGTAGTTTAAATTCATTAAATAATTTGATTAAAATTACAGAGAAATTTATTATTTATGTCAGCTGTAATGTTTCAACTTTAGCAAGAGATATGAAAATACTTAACGAAAACGGATTTAAAACAATTTATATACACCCAGCGGATATGTTTCCAAATACATATCACGTTGAAACAATTGTAATGTTTGAAAGAATATAAAAAGAAGCCTTTTATATGGCTTCTTTTTCCCCCATTCCCAATCTAAAGCTGTAGTCGTATTAGTCAAGCAATGATTCCAAAATACTTGCATTTCTCATTGCTATAGCATTTTCTTTCACTCTTTGTTTATGAATATATGTTCTTAATGCTTCACGTATTAATTCACTTCTTGTTCTATTTTCTCCTTCAGCAACTTCATCAATCTTGCTTAAAAATTCTTCGGGCATTGAAATTAAAACTCTAGCCATTATATAACCTCTTTCAAAAATATTTCTCTTACTTATATAAAAACAATGAATGTTTAAAAAGTGCATAATAAATATATATTTTTTATTTGCTTTGTAACAAATGTTAACAATAAATAAGTTAGAATTTCTTTAGTTGAGCAAATGTTGAATCTAAAGCTTTTGTACCTTGTTTTCCAAAATCAACAATAATCATTGAAGAAGAACCGATTTCTTTTATTTCAATAACTTTACCAATACCGAATTTAGTGTGAAAAACTCTATCGCCACTTGATAATTCATTTTTTGATTCAATGGAGTGTTTTGTTTCCTTGATTTCCGAAACTAAAGAAGTTGAATTCTGTTCGGATTCTTTTCTCTTTTTCTCCATCAAAAGTCGTTTTATAGGGTTATCATCAAGAAGTTCTTTCATTTTTTCTTCTTCTTGTTTTTTTCTTTGCTCTGCATTTATTTGATTATTTTTACTTTTTACGACAAAAGTTGTATTGTGTTGAACTCTTTTTTGAGGTGCAATAAATCCTTTGCCAAATGATGTTGTTGCTTTAATACTTCCATCAGAGTTTTCTTCTAAACGTCTTGATTTTATTGTTTCTACGGCCTTTTTGAAGGTAGCATTTTGACCATAAGAGCTATTTGAATATTCAGATTCAGAATAATCAATTAAATTTTGAGGGATTTCCGATAAAAATCTGCTTGGATTGTAATATTTATAATCACCCCACATTTTTCGTCTCTTTGCACAGCTTAAATAGAGGTTCTTTTTTGCTCTTGTAATACCTACATACATTAGTCTTCTTTCTTCTTCCATTTCATTAGGTGCGTCTAATGAGCGGCTATGAGGAAAGATTCCTTCTTCAAGGCCTGACAGAAATACGGTATCAAATTCAAGCCCTTTTGCACTGTGAAGAGTCATTAGTGTTAGTGCTTTTGTATCATCAACGTAAGAATCAATATCACTTACAAGTGAAACTTGTGACAAAAACTCACCTAAGATATCACTGTCTTGGGGCACAAATTCCTTTGCAACACTTAAAAACTCTTGTAAGTTGTCAACCCTGCCTTCAGCAGTGACTTCATCTTCAGTTTCTTTTATTTCTTGAATATACCCTGATTTTTCAAGAACATAACTTATAAAAGAAGGTAAATCCATTTTGTTAAATTGATTTTGAAAATCTATAATTAAATTATAGAATGAAGCTAATTTTGTTTTAACAGCAGATGTAAATTCATCATATTCTTCAAGAGTTTGAAGTACTTCAATAAATTTTAGCCCTGATTTATCAGCAATTTCAAGTAATTTTTCAACAGTACCGGGACCTAAACCACGTTTAGGAACATTTATTATTCTTCGTAAGCTTTGTGAATCACTTGGGTTATATATCAGTTTTAAGTAAGCAATTATATCTTTAATTTCTTTTCTGTCATAGAATTTTAATCCGCCAACGACTTTATAAGGTATATTATTAGCCATACAAGCCTCTTCAATAGCTCTTGACTGAGAGTTTGTTCTATATAAAACAGCCATACCAGAAAGTGATTCAGTCAAAGATAAACGTCTGACTTCTCTAACCAAATGAAGCGCTTCATCTGCTTCATCATTAGCTTGGTATAAACTTATATTATGTCCTCTTCCTAAATTAGAGTATAAATTTTTACTAATACGTTGTTTATTATTACAAATTACAGCGTTAGCTGCTTCTAAAATTGTTTCAGCAGAACGGTAATTTTGTTCTAACTTAATTAAATGTGTTTTTCTAAAAGTTGATTGAAGATTTAAAATTATCCTGTAATCTGCACCACGCCAGCTATATATAGATTGATCCACATCACCTACTACACAAAGACTTTTTTCTTGTGGAATATCTTCTTCTTCTTTGTCATTTGTATAAATAGATTTGATTAACTTATATTGGCATAAGTTTGTATCTTGAAACTCATCAACTAAAATATGTTTAAATCTGTTGAAATATTTTTCTCTTACTACTTGAGATTGTTCAAGCAACTTAACAGCAAGAACAAGCATGTCATCAAAATCAAGTGCATTATTTGCTTGAAGTTGTTTTTGATATTCTATAAATATCTGGGCATATTTTTCCGTTCTGTAATCTCTTGCCTTTGTAGCATAAGTATAAGCATCATTCATTTTATTTTTAGCATTAGAAATAATTGTTTTTAACAATTTTGGCTGATAAATTTTTTCATCTAAACTGCAATTTTTTATTGCGGATTTTAAAATAGAATTTGAATCAGTGTCATCGTAAATAACAAATTTATTATCGTATGATTTTCCGTTTTCATCTTTATATTCAGAAATATCAGTTCTTAAAATTCTTCCTGATATAGAGTGAAAAGTGCCAATCCACATTTTTTTGGCTTTTTCTTCACAAATCAATTTAGAAAGTCTTTCAACCATTTCTTTTGCTGCTTTATTCGTAAAAGTTACAGCCAAAATTTCATAAGGTGAAACACCGGAATTAACCAAATTTGCAATTCTGGTTGTTAAAACTTTAGTTTTTCCGCAACCGGCACCAGCCAGAACAAGAATAGTTCCTTTGTCTTGAAGCACGGCTTCTTGTTGTTCTCTATTTAATCCCGCTAATAAATCTGTCATATTTTATTATAAAATCTCTACCCAAACTACATTATATGATAAAAAATTTCAGATTAAAGAATCTTTTAAAAATAGAAGTGGAAAACCTTAATATTGTAAAGATATCTTTTATTTTTTGAAAAATGTGGTATTATATTTTTATACAATTTTTTGAATTTATATAGACAAATAGGAAAATATATGTCAGAAGAGAATAAAAATGAACAGCAGATTATGGTTCCGCTTGATGATTTAGATAAAGTAGAAGCAAATGATGCTCACACGTTAGATGCACTAGCAATGGAATTAGCAACAATACAGCAATCAGCAAAAAAAGTTGCTATTATTGGAAGCCGAAATCTTCCAATTACTCATCAACAAATTATAGAGATTTTATCTTATGCTTTAGTTATTCAAGGAAATACGGTTATAACAAGTGGTGGTTCAAGTGGTACAAATGCTGCTGCTATTAGAGGAGCAATGAAAGCAAATCCTGACAAATTAAGAGTTATTCTTCCTCAAACTATTGGTCAACAGCCATCAGATGTTCAAGATCAATTAATTGGTGTTCCAAATATAATTGAACATCCGGATAGATCAATGATGACTTTAGCAGATGCAAGTAGAATTTGTAACAGAGAAATTATTGATGAATGTCAACAGCTAATTTGTTTTCTATCTCATACATCAAATACTTTGCATAAAGCAATTCAACATGCTGAAGATTCTCACAAAGTAGTTACTTCGTTTTATTTAGATTAATAATAGTTATGTAATAATAAAGAGAACTCTTAACTGAGTTCTTTTTTTATTTGACACTTCTGGCAATATCTTTTGCTACTGCTTCACCCATAGAAAAGCAACTTAATTGTGTTCTTACAGCAGCCTGTGCCTCAAAATCTGCACTAATAATACGCCCTATAGCGTATACATTTTCATCTTTTTCAGAAATTAATGTCTCTATCGGAACACAATAAGTATGATTTGTATATTCAAGTTTATCGTTAGTTTTTGAACTGGAATGAATGTCGATCGGATAATTGCAGGCAAAAGCTATATTTTTGAATTTTTTATTATTAATTATGTCTTCTTTTGTTAGAGTATATTTACCTTTTATTCTATATGATTCTCTCACACCAAGTGTGTCAGAAATATGTGATATAAAACAATTTTCAAAACCCGGAAAATATTTTTTACAGAAATTAAAAAGTCTATAAATTCTTTCTCTGCCCTGTTTTAATGCTCTTGAATATACAAATGGATCTAAAAGATTTTCATAATTTTCTAATATAATCCTAGGACAATTAAATGCAAGTGAATTCGGCATAGATTTAATGGAAAAAACCTGAAAATATGCAGTATCATTGAATTTTAAGTCACCATTTTTAACAGCTTCTTTAAATATCGGATCTAAAGCCCACTTCTTGTTTTCATCCCAAGTATAGGCAGTAGAAAGATGTATTTCATCACTGGTAGAAACAACAGTTGTGACATTTCTATCATTATCTAATTCAGAAATCCATTTAGAAAATATTTTTAAATTTATATTAGATAAAATAAATCTAAGTGTTGCAGCTTGTTTATTTTCACTTTCAGTTTGAAAATCTAATTTTAAAATTTTAAAAATTTCTGCATTAGAAGTTGCGTCAACAATATAATTCGCTTCGACATATATCGATAACATTTTATGAGATAAAGTAATAGAAAAACAATCCTGTTTAGAAATATTTTGAACTTGTGTAGAAAAAAGAACATTACAACTAACCGAAGCTAGCATATCATCAAATACAATCTTTAATAGTTCAGGATTAAACCAGGCATCATTAGAGTCAATATAGGTATAATTGGCATTATATTTGGCTGCAAAAGCTTTTAAATCTGTAAAAAATTCGTTGTTAATACCTTTTGTATTAACTTTCATAGAAGGAACTACTAAGCCTTGCGTTATTGCACCCCCTAATACGTCTGTTTTTTCTACTAAAAGTGTATTTAATCCTTTTTTAGCAGCAATATAAGCACAAGCTATACCAGATGTACCACCACCAAATATAACTACATCATATTTCATAAAAATACCTCTAAAAAAATTTTAATACATATTTAAGTTTAAAAAAATTTTTTTAATAAACTTCATATAATATAACTATTAGATATATAACAATAAAACCTTATATCGAAAAAATATATATCGATAAAACAACTCAACTAATAGCTATTAAATTTTAAAAATTGAGTATGAGAAATTCGAGAAGAAGATTCTGATTCTATTTTTCGATTTAATAAAATAGTTGAAGAATCAAAAGATAAAGAAGGATCTTTATAAGTTATACCTGCTCTTGTTTGAAATAATTGTAAATCGAATTCATTAAGCGGATTTAAAATAAATTTTTTATTTAACGAAGCAACAGTTCCCATATCTATACTGTCTATGTAAGTTTTACCGACATAAAAACCAAGTTCAATAAGAGCACTTCGAAACGGTGTTGATTTTGAGTATGAAATTAACATTGAATTTTTTTTCATTTTAGATTTTATCAAATATAAAAAGTCGACAGTCCAAAGTGTAGGGTCTTTTTGAGAAGAAAAGGCGTCTAAAAAAACTATATCATATTGATTTTTTACTTGTAGAATAGTTTTTCTTGCATCTCCCAAATAATAATTAATTTCAAAATCCTTATGACTATTGCGATTGAAAGCATAGTTATTATTATCCGATATATAATTATAATATATATTATGTAAAAACTGATTTAATTTATCAACAGGTATATTTTTATAAGACCCAATTACTTCATTTTGCAAAAAATTAATAATATTTGGTTCAAAAAAATGAATTAATTTTAACATTTTTATTTTATTCAAAATTTTACCGTATTCATTAATATCATCATTATCTTTTATTATTTGTAATATTATTTGCTTTTTTAATACATCATTAACTATATTGTCTTTTACTAAGGGAGATAAATATATAAATTCTTTGTTATTCTCTAATGCGTCGATATGTATAAAATAATCTTTTGTATTATTTAAAAAAGTTTTTGAATTATAACCAATCCCATAACAAATATCGAGAATATTTATACTTTTCATGCATTCTGGTATAAGATTTCTTGCTGGTAGAAAAAATTTTTCATAAGATTCTTTAAATGCTCCTGACTTTGAGTGAAAAATATCTTGTATATGTTTGCTATACAGTCCGGTTGATGAATCTTCAGTAGTTATAAATTCAATTTGATCAAAAATATCCATATATTAATTGTATTATATTTTATTTTTTAATGTTCATATTATCGATATATATCTAAACAATACAGTATTTTTAAATTAGTGTTTTATCGTTATATATCTAGGCGATATTTAATGTTATAATTAAAATTTAATTTTTTTATTTTTTTAAATATAAATTTTAATATTTTTTTTATATAAAAAAAATTATCTTTAAATATTTTACAAGAGGGATAAAGAATATAAAATAAGCAAATAATATGTTTATGGAGGGAAAAATGAAAGCTGAAAACATTAATATTATGTTGGTTGAAGACCATAAACTAATAAGAGTAGGAATTAGGACATTATTTGACGAAGCAGACGGATATACGGTAATAGGTGAATCATCAACAGGCAAAGAAGCAATTGACAAGGCACAAAAACTCTTACCTGATGTAGTTTTGCTTGACATTGGACTACCTGATATGAAAGGAACCAGGGTTATTAAGGAAATTCAAGATAAGGAAATAAATACTAAAATTATTGTACTATCTTCACATATTGATGAAGAAGAAATAATAAAGTCTTTATCTCTTGGAGCATATGCTTACATAATTAAAGATATAAACACAGAAATGCTTCTATATATTGTAAAAAGTGTTTATGAAGGTGCTATGTGGCTTGATCCAAAGATAGTGCCTATTTTAAGAAATAAGCATGACTTCATTATACCAATGAAACAAACAAATCGAGCAATGTTTAAAAATACGCATGCAAATCTAACTCAAAGAGAATATGAGGTATTAAAGCTTGTTGTCGATGGAAAATCAAATAATGATATAGCAAAAGAACTTTGCATAAGTGAACATACAGCGAAAGCTCATGTCTGTAATATAATACAAAAATTGGTAGTAGATGATAGAACACAAGCAGCTGTCAAAGCTTTAAAGGAAGGGATTGTCTGATTTATTATTTAAAGTTACGAATTATTAATTTGAAGCAAAGAGATAGCAAAAAAATATATAAAGTGACTTATAATAAATAAAAAAATTGGAGTCACTATGGCAGAAAATATAACAAAACAAAGAAAAATAAATATAAATGAACTACCAAATGAAATCCCTGATTTTACAGCGACATACGAACCAAAAGAATCTATTATAAAAAAATGGATTATAAATTGGATATCATCATCAATATCAAAGAATCTCATAAAAGAAAATGATATTTTACCTCACAAAGCAGAAATTTCAAAGTATCTTGGAGTTAGTATAGGTACTGTTCAAAATGCAATCAGATATGTTGAAGATGAAGGATATTTAAAGTCTAAACAAAAATGCGGAACAATGATTTCAAATTTTTCGAACCCAATAAAAGACAATATCAAATCAACTTCTAAAAGAGAAAAAGCTATTTTGGCCATAAAAAAAGCAATAATTCAAAAAGAATATAAAATAGGGAAACCAATACCTTCAACTAGAAAAATGTCAGAATTTCTCGGTATTTCTCAAAATACAACAAGACTTGCATATGAACATTTATGTTCAATCGGTATTTTAGAATCACTACAAATGAGAGGAAATGATTCTAACTGGTATTTAAAACAAGTTCCAACTATTTCTTCTAAAGAATTAAAGCTTATTGAAAATATGTCAACAGATACTCTTGTATATAAATTGACTAATGAGCTAAAGGTATATTTGTCCAAAGAATTTAACATTGGAGATAAAATACCGTCGCAAGAGGAACTGGCTTTAAAACTAAAAGTAAGTATAAAAACTATACATGACTGTATAAAGCAACTAAATCGAGAAGGAATCGTAATTTCCAGACGAGGGCAATACGGAAGTATTTTAGCAAAAAACCCGCTAGTTACTACTTTTGAACCACTAAAAGAGAATTCCATTTTTGCAAAAGCAGAGGATGCAGCTTTTTATAGTTACCAAAAAATAGAAAATCACATCGTAAATCTAATAAATAATAACTACAAAGCCGGTGATAAATTACCATCAATGATTGACCTTGCAAAAAAATATGACGTTAGTACAAACACTATAAGAAAAGCACTACTTTCACTTGAACAAGAAGGATATGTAACATTTGGACGAGGGAGATTTGGCGGTACTTTTGTTATTGAGAAGCCTGAATCTTCAGAAAAACAATCTTATCAATGGTTGTCCATAAATCCTGATTTTATTTAATACCTATCAATAAAAAAACAATTTATTTAATTATTTTTTACAACTAAAACTCACATATATATTGACTTTTTGGAATTAGTGAGATGGCTAGCATGAAAATAGCTAAAAAAAATGATAAAATAAAAATATAATATATGTAATTTTATATATGTATCATTTTTAAATTTTAAAAGGAGGCTCCCTATGTCAACTACTGCAACGCAAATATCACAAAGCTCAAACACAATAACATCCAAGTTTACTGAAGAATTTGAAAAATATTTAAAAATGCAGTCATTAAAAGCAACTTTTAATGGTTGTGATATTGAAACTTTCAGTTGGTACAAAAAAATGTTAGGCATAGGTTGTTAAATATATATTAGCAGTAAAAAGAAGAACCAATACAACTTGGTTCTTCTTTTGTTATAGAAAAGTTTTCTGCTACAATATGTCTATGAATATTACAATTAAATATATAATTACAATATGTTTTATTTTTATATTACAAATAAGTTGCTATTCTATTGAAGAAGAAACACTTATAATTTTTGATGCATCCGTTAGCATGCTTGACAATTTAGGCGGGAAACCAAAATATTTGACAGCGATTGATGAAGCAAAAAATGTACTCAATATGTTACCAAAAACAAAAAGAATCGGACTAAGAACAATCGGTGTAACCTTTGATTCAGCTGTTATTTCCCTTATCACAAATCCTTCAGAGATATGTAAAGCTACAAAACTTGTTGTCCCAATTGGAACAAATAATATTGAATATATAAAAAATAGTTTAGATTCAATATTTCCATTAGGAACAACACCTTTAACATATACACTTGACTTAGCAATAAATTATGATTTTACTAAACTGAACTCATTAAAACATATAATATTAGTTACAGACGGGGCAGAAAGCTGTAATGGCGATCCATGTAAATACATCAGAAATATAATGAGGACAAGAAAAGACATAAAAATTGACATAATTGCAATAGGTGTGAATGCTGAAGACTTTAAACAACTAAAATGTCTTACAGACACAACATACGGAACAATAATTAATATTCAAAAACCTTATGAACTAAAAAATGCTTTTAATCAGTTTTTATCTCCGGACCTTAAAAATTTTGAAAATTATAAAAATAATATGCAAAAAAACAAAAAGAATATTATTTATAAAAATTATCTTATAGAAACATATGAATAGTGACTTATAGTAAAATATTTGGTAAACTCATTATAGATATGAAAGTCATTTTTAAATATTTTTTTATATTTATAATCATTATTCAGATGTTTTTTCTGAAATCATTCTCTTATGAAGAATTTAACGGAAAATATAGTTATAATGAGTATAATTCAAACAATAACTATAATATTGATGTATTTAACGAGAATGAAGAAGTACTTTTTATAGTCGATTTTTCAAATAGTATGAACCAAAAAATGGGATTTTCGCCAAAAGCATACTTGGCAATTGATGCGTTAAGAGCAATCTTAAACGATTCAGGGCCAAAAAAAAAGATAGGACTTAGAATTTTTGGTGTTACAGATAAACCTATTATTCAGCGTAGTGGGAATGGTTATTCTTGGATAAAAGAAAACTTGTGTACTGCATCTTCTTTAGTCATGCCAATAGCTCGTTATAATGCTGAAAACATATCAGACAAATTAAGCCAGCTAAATCCACAAGGTGTTACACCTATAGGATATTCTCTCAGGCAAGCAGTACAAAATGATTTTTCACCTTCAGCAACTTTAAAGCATATAATTCTTATCACAGATGGTGGAGAAAACTGTGGGGATGATCCTTGTCTTTTTATAAGAAGGTTAATGCAGCTTAGAGATGACTTTAAAATAGATGTAATAGGAATTACTGTTGACATTAATGCATACTCACAATTAAAATGTATAGCTTTAGCAGGAAAAGGTGAATATTATAACGTAAGAACACCAGAAGATTTTAAAATAAAATTTAAGCAAGCTTTTGATTCTAAAACAAAATTATCTGTTAGTCCTCAACCAATAAAAGTAGAAAAAACAGAAAAAAGACAAGATGATGGTATAAAGTATAAAAATTTTGTCTATGAATTTTATGATTAGAAAATAACTATAAACAATAGTATAATGACAGAAAATTTAATTTTTGATACTATTTTAAAAAATACGAGTGAATTATGAAAAAGTTATTAATTATTCTATTATTGCTAGTCACATATAGTCTTTCTTCAAAAGCAGAGCCAAATTTTACTTATTCTACACCCGGAGATTATAAGTTTTCACATACTGATTTTACAAATAATATTTCTAGAGAGAAGATTCTCTTTATTGTAGATTTCTCAAACAGTATGAACGAAAGATTAGGACACAGAACAAAATTGGATATAGCATTATCTACAATGAAAGAAATACTTCAACAGATTCCACAAAACACAGCAGTAGGTTTAAGAGTTTATGGACACAGAACAGGCTTTACACCAAGACAAAGTTGCACAGCTTCGCAACTTGTTTCACCTATCCAAACTAATAATGCTATGAATATATATTCAAAACTCAATTCATTAAATGCTGTTGGATGGACTCCGATTACATATTCATTAAAACAAGCTGCATTCACTGATTTCTCGGATAAAATATCAAAAAAAAGGATTATATTGATTAGTGATGGCGGTGAAAATTGTGATGAAAGTCCTTGCGACTTTATTATTGAATTAATGAAGTATAGAGATGATATAAGAATTGATGTAATTGCTTTGGCTATTGGAGATAAAGATGCAAATAATCAATTAAAATGTGTTGCTCTCGTAACATCTGGCAAATTTTATAATGCAAATACAGCTGCCGAATTAAAAAATAGTCTTCAAGATTCATTAAACCTTCAAAAAGAAGTTCAAGGGGTCATTTTAAATCAATAAAAAAGCGGTTATAATAACCGCTTTTTCTAATTTATAATTTAGAACTATATATATAATGGTTTTAGTTTTTTCTCTTGTTGAGGAATTACACCTTCTTCTATTGGGAGATAAACTCTGTAATCAATTACAGAGAAGCAATTGTCAATTGACTCAATTTTCTTTAATTCTTCGTCATTTATATTTCCGGATTCAATCATATCAGCAATTAAAGAAAATCTTTCAACATGCTCGTTAAATCTGTCCGTAGCATAATCCTTTGCCTGCCATGTTGTAATTAAGAAAGGCCAATCAGAGCTTTGTAACAACAAATTTTCTCTTGCAAGTTGATTTAATGCTCTATGTAATAACTTGTCTTCAGGTATTTTTTCATACTTAGAAACAATATCAATTATTCTTTTTTCACAAGCATGAATTATAGGCCACATCCATTCTGTTAAATGGTTCAACCAAACATAGAAATGTCCACCTTGCCCCCAAGAAGATTCAGGAATTTGAATTGTATCAACTGGCGGATGCTTTTCTAAATATTCTCCGGCCGTACACCTTTCAATCTCCGGAACAAAATTGTTTAGTTTTCTAATAACTTGTTTTATGAATTCAACACCTTCAAACCACCAGTGTCCATATAACTCAGTATCAAATGAAACCATTAAAAGACCTTCTTTTCCGGTTGCTTTTTTGTGGTCATTTAATAAGTGGAATAAAAGTGTTGTATAGTGGTCAGAATTTGAATTTACTTGATTCATAGCAAGTACCGGATCGTATAACATTTTGTCTCCTAAATCAGTAGTCGGAGAAGTAATTCTCCAGTAATTCATACCTGATTTATCATCTTTTTTATGGAATTCTCTGTAAACACCATCACCCGGGTATCCGTCAGCTGCAGACCAAACTTGAAAACCTGCTCTATCATTTCTGCCCATAACAGCAACTTGTGCATCAGGTAACCAATAAGCAGAATATGTATCATAACCTGTAGCTTCTCTTTGCGGAAGAGGAATATATTCAATATTGCCATAAATACCAACAACTCTTCTGTTACCGACAGAATTACCACCTTCAATAACATGAGATTCTGTAAAGAAATATTCTATATCGTTATTTTGGAGCGTTACTTCTATAGCAGGTCTCCATTTCTTTTGACCATCTTTACCAATGAATTCATAACCTTGTCTGTAAGCACATTCAGGTAACCAAGCACCTTTTGCTTTTTTCCCGAATAATCTTTTTGTTGTATCTGAACCAACTTTAAATTGTGCATTTAAGTTTGAATCTGTTGCTAACAATGGTGAAAAGCCATGAGTAGCTCCTGATGTTGTGATTTCTATACAACCTAAATCTTGATATTTTTTAAAAGCAGAAATCAAGTCTTTATTGTATTTATTTACAAAAGAATCTTTTATATGATTAAACCAATCAAAATAATATTTAGCTAAATATTTTAAATGTTGAGAATGTTCTACTTTAGGGTCAGGATACCTGTCCAAATCCTTTGAAACAGCTTCAATTCTTGAATCAAGATATTTTACAAAACCTTCTTTTAAATGTTCATCATTTAACTGTTCTGCTAATATTGGAGTAATACCGACTGTTAATTTTGCCTTTATACCCTCTTCTTCATATAATTCTGAAATTGCATTTAATAGTGGAACATATGTTTCAGACATACATTCGTACAAATTTTCTTCACCAAACGGCCACATACCAGCCATTCTGTAGTACGGAAGATGTGAATGCAACATAAATACAAATGATCCTACTGTCATAAAAACCTCCGATTTTCTAATTAATCTTATTTATAACATAAATCAAATAAAAAAATAACCCCAGAGAACTAATTCTCTGGTATTGTTTACAAAAGTTCTCACTTTTATCTTGAAAGGCAAAAATTTTATTTTTTAGAGTTAATAGTAAAAAAGGGAAATAATATGAGAATATGTACTCAATATACACAATTAGCAATAAAAAAACTCAAAAGTAATTTTCTTCCACGCAAAAATGTAACATATGGCAGTGATATTTTTATTAAGAATTCAAGTTTTTTAGGGTACAAAAATATAACTGATGAAAAGTCATACGAATCTTTCATAAATTGGTCCAATCAAACAAATTTTTTGAGCCAAGTTCGAGAAATCGATGAACGAACAGGAGAAATATTAGGCTACGGATTTGAAGGGACAACTTTCGGAATTCCGGGAACAGATAATTGGGTTTTAAAAAAATATAATAGAGGAAATTTTGTTGCTATTGGAAACAATGAAGCAAAGATTATAGAAATAAAAGATTTTTCTCCAAAGTTGAATGTTGGGCAAACAATTTCACGAATTGAAATTCCGGCAGGAAACAAATATTCCTATATATATTACATTTTAAAGAGGCAAAGTGGGAAATCTATTGGCGTTCCTTTATATGCAGCAGAAGATATCTCGGATATAAATATAAAAAGTCATCTTGAAGCATTAAGAACTCTTGCTGCTGCGCCACAAGAAACTTTTGATAAATGCATAAAGGATATCGAGTATATTACACAACAAGGATATGAATTTGATTGCGGAAACCCATATAATTTTATGTTTGACAGGAAGAAACAAGCAATAAATTTTGTAGATATAAATGATAAATTGAAAGATAACAATACTCAGTACGGTGACGTGCTATATGCGCTTCTTGATGGTAAATTTGCAATAAATTTTAATGCTTCAGACTGTGACATAGAAACAAAAGAAACAGCTAAAACACTTTCATACACTATAATAAATAAATATGTTACAGCAATGAAAAAAGCTAATGCAAAATTTTCTGAAGGGAAATTTTTCACAGAATTACTTGAAACAGATATGTTAAATAATTTATTAAAATCACCAAGTAAAGAGAAGAAAATGACTAGATTAAGAGAAATGGGCTTAATGCAATAATTAAGATTGAAAAAAAAATATAGATAGTGTAAAATAAAAACTCGAACTTTGAAAATTTAATATGGGGACGTTTTGGATTTGACGGGTGGATTGGTGTAATCAGGCTGCGGGTCTCAGCGCTGTTCTGAGTTATCAACGAGCAAACTAAAATAAACGCTACAAACAACGTAGTAAAAGCTGATTTTTCTAGAGCAAGAGCTCTAGCTGCGTAAGTGCAGTTCAGCCGTTATGTCAGACCATCTTGCCGTTTGGCATAGCGAAAACATGCAAGATGCAGTTCGGTAATGAAAGTAGCCGAATTAAGACAAACTTTCAAGCTGCGTATCAGTCTAAACTGCTTTGATAAATAAAAGGAAAGGATCGTGCCGTAATTTATCGAGATTAACAGACCTACACTCGTAGACGCAGGTTTATATCCCATTCCGGACGAGAGTTCGAATCTCTCCGTCTCCAGATTTATAAGAAAGAGACCGACTAAGGTCTCTTTTTTTATGCCAGAATCCCACAGTTTGTGTAATTTAACGGGACATTTTATCTGCACGCATAAAAAGATTATTCGGCAAAGTTGGCTTTGTGTTTAAGTTTTAGCAGTCGGAAGTAATCGTTTTATATGTTACAAAATGGTCTTTTGATGGTCATCATTGTCCGATTACTGTCCAAGAATTGACTTAAATTTTCTATTTTAAAACCAATGTTATAGTCTATTTCGCCCTCACAATCTAACTTGTACGGCTAAAACGATTATTTGACATTTTAAGTAAATAAAGTCCGGTTACTATAAAAAGTTTTAAATTTT
>CALUPV010000006.1 GCA_944322745.1 Candidatus Gastranaerophilales bacterium
TGTGCGGTTTTTGCACTTATTTCATATTTTACTTGTAAACTTGATTTTTTTGTAAAATACAATCTTAATTCATTAACTTTTGCAATTATAATCGGGATGTTAATAGGAAATTTTTTAAACAAATTTATTCCTGAAAAATTTAAAGAAGGCATCACCTTTTCAAGTAAAAGGATTTTAAGATTTGCAATTATTTTATATGGTTTCAGGATAACATTCGGACAAATTGCTCAAGTTGGTATGACTGGTTTTGTTGCCGATGTAATTATGCTAACAACTACTTATTTACTAGGATATTATATTGGTACAAGATTATTCAAACTTGATAAAGATCTTTGTATGCTAACTGCAATAGGTTCATCAGTATGCGGAGCCGCTGCTGTTTTAGGTACTGATTCAATATTAAAGGCAAAATCTCATAAGGTTTCTTTAGCAGTTGCAACGGTTGTTTTATTTGGTACTATTTCAATGTTTTTATATCCGTTTATATATCAGCTTGGCTTTTTAGATGCTAATGCTTTTGGTATATATATTGGTTCTTCAGTACATGAAGTTGCACAAGTTGTTGCGGCAGGTAGTGCAGTTTCTAAATCTGCTATGGATACTGCTGTTATTGTTAAATTAACAAGAGTTATGATGCTTGTTCCTTATTTATTCTTGTTAAGTATGTATTTAGCAAAAAAAGCAGGAACAAAAATGAGCAAGGTGCAAATACCTTGGTTTGCTATTTTGTTTGTAGTTGCTTGCGGTATTAATTCAATCGGTTTTATTCCACAAAACGTAACAAGTGCAATTGTTGAATTTGATGTTTTCTTATTGACCCTTGCAATGTTCGCTCTTGGAGTTGAAACAAACTTTAAAAAGATTCAGGGTCTGGGTTTAAAACCAATTCTTCTTGCATTGATTATGTTTATTTGGCTGGTATTTACTGGTTTCACAGTTGCTAAGATATTATGATTTTAGTTGAAAATAAAGACGATATTACCAAAATATACAATGATATGCTCACTCAATTCCCGACAAATGAACTGAAATCTTTTGAGCAATTTGAATTCCTTAGTAAAAAAGATGAATATATAATTTATGATGCAATTGAGAACAATCAAACCATAGGTTATATAATAATTGTTGATGATAAAATCTCAAAAAATATATGGATTGATTTTATTGCAATATTTAAACAATTTCAGTCTAAAGGATATGGACATAAGGTTTTAGAAAAATTAAAAGAATTATATTCTGATTATAACGGTTGTTTTTTAGAAGTTGAAAAAGAAAATAATAATAACTACAACACTATAAGAAGAGTAAATTTCTATAAATCGCAAGGGGCTGTAAAACTTCCCATAGAATATTATTATCCTGATTATAAAGAAGCTTTGCCTATGGATTTATTTTATTTCCCATATCAAAATGCAAAAAATGAAAATACTTTTAATGTAATTAAAACAGTATTTAGTATATTGCATACAGATGTAAAAAATTTAAATGAAATATATAATAAGATTAAACTTGTTGAGTAGGATTGCTATTGTCGTAATGCAAAACTATTTCACCCTTTTGCAGAGTTTTTTGCACATCAATAATTCTTTGATTAGAACTCCCAATCCAGCAAAGGTTATTATCTTTTAAAGCTTTAACAAATCTTCCATCAACAAGAACATCAATATACTTCATTTTTGGATGCTGCTCAAAATCTTCCCACCTAAAACCGGTATAAACCCAAACAGTTTTATCAGGATATTGTTCTTTAACTTTTCTCATTAAACGAAAAGTTTCACCACGATTAAATGGATGCAAAGGATCACCGCCGGAGAATGTAATACCTGAAATATGCGGTTTTGCTAAAGCCTCAAAAAGTTCATTTTCTGCAGCTTCATCAAACGGAATACCACCTGTAATATCCCAAGTTATAGGATTTTGGCAGTCCTCACATTGGTGATTGCAGCCCGCAACCCACAAAACAACCCTCAACCCATCGCCATTTAGCATGTCGTCTTTTGTAATATTATGATAATTCATGATTACATACTTTTTCTATCTCTAATCTCTTCCATTTTAGCTTCGTTAAGACGAGTATCACCTTTTACTCTTGAATAAGAGAGATAACCGTTCATCCTATCGATTTTTGTTAAATTTCGGCTTCCGCATTTAGGACAAACATCCATATTCAACTCTTGGTGACCGCAATCGTCACAATATGAAAGTGATAAGTTTACGCCTTCGTAGAATCCCATATCCATTGCTCTTTCTATTAAGGTTCTAATGGCCTCTTTATTGTAAGAGATTGGATATTTAACATATTGAATTTTTCCGCCATTCATCAAATTCCAAAATCTGTTTTCCAAATCTTGTTTTTGAATAGGGCTTATATCTTCAGAAACATGGCAGTGGAAGCTGTTTGAAACATATCCTCTGTCTGATACGTTTGCTATAACACCATATTTTTCACGGAATTGTTTTACCTGTAATCCGCAAAGATTTTCTGCAGGTGTTCCGTATAAAGCATATAAATTACCGTCTTCTTCTTTAAACTCATTTACACGCTTATTAATATATTCCATAACTTCAATTGCAAATTGACCATCTTCAACAAGTGATTTTCCGTTATGAATTTGTTGCAATTCATTTAATGCAGTAATACCAAATGAAGCAGTGGCAGCCTTTAATAAAGGTTTAATTTTATCGTGGAAACCTAAATGACCGCCGTAGAAACCACCCTCGCAATATGCAAGAGGATTTGTTGAAGCCTTCATTTCTCCAAGATAATCATAAGTTCTGATATGCAATTTTCTGATTAATTGTAAATAGTAATCAAGTACTTCATAAAAGTCTTTGCTTTCTTTTTTAGCCTTTGCATATATCATTGGTAAATGTAAGCTGATAGCACCAATATTAAATCTTCCGACAAATACAGGTACATCCTTTTCATCAGCAGGTTTCATACCGCCTCTTTCAAACCAAGGTGATAAGAATGCTCTACATCCCATAGGTGAAATAACTTTTTTATATTTTTTATAAATACTTGCAACGTAACCTTCACCTGTTAATGAAAGCCAATCAGGATACATTGATTTTTGTGAACATTCAATACCTGCTTCAAAAACATCTTCAAGTTCACAGCCTTTTCCGTGTAAATCTTTATCATATAAAAATACAATTTTAGGGAATAATACAGGTTTTTTGCATTCTTTCTTGCCTTGACCATTTTTTCTTGTTTCTAAAGCAATAATAGATGCCATTTTTTCATATTCGCCTGTACCTAAACCAAGAGTAATTGTAATGAACGGATAATCACCTCTTGAAGAAGCAACAGTATTAAATTTGTATTCCCAACCTTGGAAGCCTTGTTCAAAATCAACTTTTACATCATTTAAAGCTTCTTTTCTGGCTTGTTCAAAGCTCAAACCCATAGAAATATAACGAGAATATTGTTTTTGATATGTTTTTTCAGCATATGGTGCTAATAATTTATCTACTTCAGCAACAGTAAAGCCGCCATATTGTTGGCTTGCAGCTGCCATAACGATATCACCGATAACGTCAAACGCAACAGCCAAAGATTTTGGTTCATTGTACCAAAGGTTACCCATTTCAAAACCGCCTTTAAGTACAGAGGCAACATCAAACAGACAGCAATTCATAGTGTCACGTCTTGCAGACATATCATGAATGTATATGTAACCGTCACGAATAGCTTGTAAATCCTCTACAGTCAGGAAGAATTTTTTGTATAATTCTTTGTTTAATTGATTAAATATTAAAGAACGTTTAGTAGAAACTAAAGCAGAGTCGGAATTTGAGTTTTCCTTGTCTCCAATGTACATAATTTTTTGGCTTTCTTGATAAACCTTATCAAGCATTCTAACGAAATCTTGCTTATAGTTTCTGTAATTTCTGTAGCTTTGACCTACTTTAGAATTAACATTTTCAAGTGCATCTTCAACAATGTTGTGCATGTCTTGAATCATAACTTCATTTTTTCCACTATCTTTAACTTCTTTTTCAACAATCGAACATATATCATCAATCTGTTCCGGAGTAAAATCAATTAAAACCCTCAACGCCGACTTTTTTACCGCATTGATAACTTTAGTTATATCAAACTTTTCTTTAGTTCCATCTTTTTTAATAACAAAAAGTTCTTTTAATTCACTATTTTCCATGCCTACCCCAGCTATATTATTTGCATACTCTAAAACACGTTGATTCAACGCATTTTTAATTAATACTCTTTCCCAAATCTCAAATTTGTATCAATATTATTCTACATCAAAATTGCATGTCTGTAAATACATAAAAAACAAATTGATAATAATTATCAGTTTTAAAATACATTAAAATTGAATCATATTATCAATTTGGTCGAATAAAATAAATTTAATTAATCTTCAAAAGAATCAGCAAGTTCTCGCCAAGAAAAATACTCCATTTCTTGAGAATTTTTAATAGCTACATAGCCATCAGGCATCCAACTTGATTTATTAGGATCAAGCTTACCTGCAGGTATAAAACGATAGAATGGAATAATATTCTTACTAGCGGTTTTTCTGAAATTTGCGAAATCCTTTTTGCTTTGCTCTGCTTTTTGTTTTTGTTCTTCAGAATCCAAGTCATAATCAACACCATAATTATCTTTTATGGTTTGTTTTTCGGCATCAAAGAACCAAGTTTTTGGCAAATCATTCAATTTTTGCCCTTTAAAACTTGTCGTTTGCGTTTTATTTAGATTAATAGCAGCAAATGCTATACTTCTTGATGCATTCGCATATGTTTTACTATATGGTGAAGAAACATTATTTTGAGCCGGAACGGCAGTATTTTCCCCCATAGATTGTTGTACATTTTGGATACCATATTTTACTGGTTGTCCTATTTGAATTGCTTGAATCATTTTCTCACCTCATCTTATGTTTGTTAGCTTTAAATCAGAAATTATTTTTTTTTGCTATTTTAGTTAAATTATATAAAAATAAACATAAAATGAGAAATACATTTAATTTATCATAACCTTTTAAACCAATATTATTGGTATATTATTTTCTTTTGCCGTTTGCTTAATCTGATTATCTTTAATTGAAGAATTGATAAAATCCTTTTTGGACATTACGACAGCCTCTATTTTCGGTTGGAAAGCAACAACTTCGTTAATATAATCACCCTTATTTTGTGCGGCAAGCATATATTGGTGCATATTATCCAATGCTCTTGCTGTTTCTTCTGCGGAGATTATACGTCCTGACTTTAATTCTATATCTTTTAAACGTTCTTTTTTATCAAATTTATCTATTAAATCAAAAAATTCATAATATTCTTCATCTGTTAAATTTAATTCTTTTTTTATAAAATTCGGAAGTTCAGTTCTAAAGTTTTTATTTCGTTTTGCTTCCGATTCATTTTTTCCTTGCATATAAATATAATTTTCAAAAGCATCACGACCTCTTTGCCCACCGGTACATCCTACTTTCTTTCCTGCAAGAGCGATATCTGAATTTGAAGAATGAAGAATAACACTGACCCCTGAATTATAGTTTGTACTTAAGCCATAATTAACATTAAGGAGACTGGAACTTAAACATATTTCTTTACTATCATCACAAATTGCTGATAATTCGTTTAAAGTACCATGCGAGCTATGGCATAAAAAGTTTAAATCTTTTACTTTTGTACCTTGGGCAAAACCGAATTCAGATAAATCCTTATCAGGATCCGAAAAATCAAGATATTTCACCCCTTCAGCATCTTGTGGAAATTTTGATTTATCTACAGGTAAATTATCAGCAAAGATTGGAATACCATTTTTTCTTATAAATTCAATATTACTGTTAATTTCATCAACAGTAGATTCATTTGCGGCATAGGTGAAACCTGCTGATTCTGCATCGGCTTTTGCTAAAATTTGTGCTATTTTAAAATCATTAAGATATCTATATGAAGCAGCTAAATCTTTTGCATTTGTTCCATCTGTAACCCAATGGCTATTTATAATTATATTATATATCCTTTTCTTTTCATCTGAATTTATCGGAAGTTTTTTTACAAGCTCTTTTGCATAATAAGCAGAAGGTTTTGCATGTCCTTCATCGACCATTTTCTGCCTTTTGGCTATATCATGAAACATTACAGATAAAAATAATATTCTGAATTCTTCTTTTGATAAAGTTTTTGTTTCAGGATTTTTAAGGCATAGTTGTAGGTCTTCAAGAGTATGTTTATCAATAGAATCACCTCTATGTTGAATTTTTCCGACAACGGAAATAAATTCAGGAAATACACGGATAAATTCGTTAAGAACTTCTTCTGCTACTTTATCTTCTTTATTAAGAACAAATTCATTATTTGTAATAAAGTCATTAACATATACTCGTGTTTTGTTTATTGCGCTTTGAACATTTGGATTAAATTCAGATATATCCGAATCATTTGGAACAGGGAATTTAACAATATCATTTTCATTATCTATTCTAAATTGAAAATAATCAAAGACCTGTTTTCTATCATTAGGGTTTAAGTCTTTAATTGCAGAATTAAAATCTTGAATAAAACTATCACGAGAATATTTTAAAGGTAGACCTTTTTCATATTTAGATAAATCTAAATCGCCTATAGTATTCTGTAGATTTTCAAAACAAAAAGTATCACTTTCAACAAAATGAGAAAGAGAATTTTGACTACATTCGATAAACTTAACAGGCTGATTTTTCATCCTGGCTTTTAGTTCGGATTGTAGTGCCGCATTTGAACCACATCTTTTGATATCATTTATCAGGTTAAGTTTTAATAAAGGATCATTTTCATTTAAAGAATTTATATAATTTTCACTAAAATTATGCTTAAAAAAGCGTATGAAATTAACTTGATTTGCTGTTGACATAAAATCAAACTCATCATATTCACGAATAGATTTTAGCCCAAAATAAATCGTTTCCCAAATATCTGATGGTGTTTGAGCTCCATTCCTAACCGAATCTTCTTTGTATTTTACTTTTGCCATCTCATGTAAGGATTTTAACATTTCAGGAGTAAGTTCTTCTATTTCTAAAAATATTGCAATATTAGAAAGTCTTACACTTTGTACCGAAAGTTTTGCTAAATTATCCTGATAATATTTAAACTTTCCTTCAACATTCGTATAATCAAGACGAGAAAGTTTTTTTATCAACTCTTTATTCTTTGAAATATCTTGCAAAGAAAAACCTGAGTCTAAAAACATTTTTGTTAGTTTTATTTCATTTACTTTTTGCCTGGCTTTTTCATCAATATTTGATTGAGTTATAGCTTGTGAAACTTTTTTTATAATTTGGGGTGTTATTCCTAAATATCCACGTAAACAATCAGCAGTATTGGATGCAATATTGTGGAAATCGTTATCAAAAGACGTTTTTTGTTCGACAGTTTTCCTATAATCTTTTCCCACATTATCTTTTGGATTTGTAACAATTATGTTTTTAGTTAAATTTTGAATAACTTGCATTATTACCACCATAGTTGCTTTTGTGATATATAAAAAATCTAAACTTCGCAAATTGCCTAAAAGAAATTAATTGTTAAAAAAAATAAAGAGAAACACAAAGAAAAGCCATTCCAACTTATTTCTATCATAATGTAGAAATATCTATTGAAAATCAAACAAATCTTTTTCAGATATATCTAAAGTATCGCACATCTTAAAAAGAAGCCCCAGACTGACACCTCTTCTAGCTGTTTCGATTTTTGCAAGATGTTCACGAGAAATATCCAACATCTCAGCAAGCTGATTTTGAGATAAATGTTTTAATTTTCTATATTTTGCTATGTTCTTCCCGAACTTTTTTAATTTATATTCTTCACTAATCATATTATTATTTTGAAACATACGCAGATAATTGTATGTAGCCCTTTGGAGAACAACGCAGGGGTAAGAAATTTTTTCTATATAAAAATAGCCTTTTTTGAAAGTTTTTATTATGATAATATTCTTTTTATGAAAATAAGCGGTTTAAAAATTTTACTTGGCGATTTTTTAGGCGGATTAAACGCCTCAATCATAGCACTTCCACAGGCATTGGCATTCGGCGTTGCAACCGGTGTTGGTGCTTTAGCAGGTTTATGGGGTGCAATTATATTATGTTTCATTTCTGCAATAATTGGAGGCAGAGCTCCTTTAATATCCGGAATTACTGGACCTGTCGCAATAGTTGTAGCCTCTGTTATGCATGCATTAAATGCTGATATCCCGTCTGTACTTATGATTATATTACTCGCCGGTATAATTCAGATTCTTCTATCACTTACCGCTTTTCCTTCTGTTATAAAATATATTCCATATCCTGTAATTTCAGGCTTCTTGAACGGTATCGGAGTAATCATTATTATAATGCAGCTAAATCCATTACTTGGATGTCCTGTTATGTCTAACACCATCACAAGCATCACTGCTTTATTTAAAAATATTCATTTTATAAATTACCATGCATTATTGTTAGGTTTATTAACCCTTATAATTGTATTTGCTATTCCAAAGAGATTTAATAAAATAATCCCTTCTCAGGCAATAGCTCTTGTTATTGGAACATTTATATCCATAAAATTAGGTCTTAACGTTGAAAAAATTTCTCATATATCAGTTGCCCTGCCAAGTTTGAATATTCCAAAATACAATCTGCACGATATTATTACTTATATGCATTATGCAATAATATTAGCAATTGTTTTTTCTGCAGAAAGTTTATTAACTGTTTTGGTTTCTGATTCTTTAACAAAAAATAAAACATCATTAAAAAGAATGCTTATAGGTCAAGGTGTAGGGAATATGTTCTGTGCAATGACAGGCTCTCTGCCCGGATCAGCCGCTACGATGAGAACAGTTGCGGCAATCAATTCCGGAGCAACAACAAAAGTATCTGCAATAATATGTCCAATTATATTAATTATTCTTTTATTCAAATTATCCGGTTTTGTTGCAGAAATTCCATTACCTGTTTTAGCTGCAATACTAATAAAGATAGGATACGACATAATTGATGTAAAATTATTGAAAGTATTAAAATATGCCCCCAAAGATGATTTATACGTTTTATGGTTAGTATTTATTCTAACTGTATTTTATAATTTAATAGTTGCTGTAGGAGCAGGTATAACAGGCGCAGCTGTTTTATATGCAAAAAAAATGGCGGATAATACAAAACTTATTCACAAAGCTGTACATAATGAAGATATAATTGAATTAGAAAAAAGTATTGATAAAACATTTAAACATAAAATTCGTATAGTCCATATAGACGGTCAATTTTTCTTCGGTTCTGCAACACAATTAGTTTCACAATTTGAAGAATTATGGGGTACAAAATATTTAATATTAGATTATTCCTCCGGCAGTTTATTGGATATCTCTGCCATATTTGCACTCGAAGATATTATAATAAGACTTCAGTCACAAGATATTAAAATTTTTATAGTGATTGACAATCAAGATGTTTTAAAGCAGTTGAAAGAACATAACATAATTTCTCAAATAGGTGAAGATAGTATATTCTTTTCTGAAATTGATGCGATAGAAAAAGCAAAATCTGGTTTAAAAAAAGATTAATAAATCACAGCTTGATATTTCACTAAGCGTTAATGCCGTTTGCAATATCTTTTTCAAAATCAGAAAAAGTAATCTGACTTAAAGAGTAATGATAGTCTGCTTTCGTTTTTTGGTGAAAGAATTTATTCTCAAATTTTTCCGCAGCGGGAGTCGCAATCAAAGGTACCAGAATCCTTTCAGCAAGTATTGTAGAACCTATTAAAGCCAAAATCTGACTAAATCCTTTTTTAGCTGCAACTATATTGTCGAATTGACAATTTTTGAATAGCTTATCCCATATCTTATTTTGTATTTTAGGATTTGCTAAACTATAGCCAACTCCAATTTGCATTGCAGCAGTAACAACACCTGACATCAAATCCATTGAAGCAACAAAGGGGCGTTGTTCTTCAGGAATTTCTTTATTTTGCATCGTCGTAGCAAATCTTGCCCCATATGCAAATACGTCTTTGGCTACATTTAAAGTCACCAAAGTTTTAGCCGCAAAAGTATCGTCTTTTATTGCTTTATTAATATGTTTATTTACCAATTCAGAATTGGTAAGTCTATTTAGAAGATTTATTTTCATTTTTGTTTACCAATTTCTGAGCTATTTTAGGATAAATTTTATTTGATAATGCAAGTACAGGTAAATAAGCTATTGCAGAAACCACTGCACCAATTCTGTCTTTGAATATTTCATTATATTGCTCTCTATACATTTTTAATGCTTTATCATAATCATTATTACAAGCTTCTAAAATCTTTTTAGGTATTTTAGATGCATCTTTAGTAGCATTTTCAACATATTTGAAGTTTATTTTCCCTTTTTTTATTAATGAATCAACACCTTTATACAGAAGAGCCAAACTTGCTAATTGCATTGCAATTGTTATAACTGCTTCAACCGGTTGTTTTACAGCTGCCCATTTTTTATTATCTTCATTTTCTTTGGTAAACGGGTTATTCATAATAACAAGAGGAGCTATAATAGCCTTTCCTGCAGCATTAACATAGTTAGAAACTTTTTCTCCGCCTTTTTGCGAAAATTTTTCTAATGAAGTTGCAATGTGTTGATTTATTTTAGGCATTCCGACTCGCATAGCGATAGTTTAAAATCTCCTGAAAATTTTTATTGTCCACTAAAAATTAGAATTGATAAAATTTTTAACATTATTTAAAATTAATCAACAAAGCGATATTTTACTAATGTTAAAATAGCGTGAATGCCATCCTTCCAGTTTATTTTTTTCCCTTGTTCATGTCCTCTGCCAAAATAAGAAATTGGAACTTCCTTTAATCTTATTTTCTTTTTCATGATTTTTGCTGTTATTTCCGGTTCAAAATCAAATCGATTAGATTTTATTGTTATACTTTGAATTAACTCTCTTTTAAAAGCCTTATAACATGTTTCCATATCTGTTATTGTTGCCCCATATAAAATATTAGTTAACAAAGTTAAAAATTTATTCGCAATCTTATTCTTTAAGATGAAATTTTTTGAGTTTTCTTGTTTTTTAAATCTTGACCCATACACAACATCCGCTTCATCATTTATTAATAAAGGCAAAAGTTTATCATAATCATCCGGAAGATACTCTAAATCAGCATCTTGAATTACAACAAAATCCCCAGTTGCTTCTTTTACCGCTGTTCTTATTGCCGCACCTTTCCCTTGATTCTTTTCATGAAACAAGATTTTATAATCTTTTCTTAATTCTCTTAAAACATCTGTAGTCCCATCATTTGAACAGTCATCTACAATTATTATTTCTTTTTCTAAACCTGAAAATTTTGCGAATTCTACCTTTCCCAAAAGTTCTTTTATAGTGTCTTTTTCATTATAAACGGGAATAATAATACTAACTTTTTTCATAATTTTTTAATCTCTTGTATCAAATCCATAAAATATATTGTATAATGAAACAAGAAGTTTGTTAAGGATGTATATGCCTGGAAAGCATAATGATAGTTTGTTCAGTGAAACCATAGAAAATGCAAATTGCTTACTGAATGAGGCAATAGAATTATATGTTGCAGAAAATTATAAGAATGCAGTTACAAATTTGTCTTTGGCCCATAAAATATTTCTTGCACATAAAGATATAGCAAAGGTATCCGTTTGTCTATCTTTAACAGGTCTTATTAAATATATAGATAAAGAAGAAAGTTATTATAAATCCTTACTTTTATTAGAAGATTCAAAATTTTTGGCAGAAAGTACAAATCAGAAATCAATACTTGCCATTAACAAATTTGCTTTTGGACAAATATATTTTATTGAAAATAAATTTAATGAAGCTCTTTTTTATTTGACATATGCTTCAAATTCAATTGACGAATTCCCGCTATTGAAAGTTAAAATATTTGAATTATTAGCTTTAACATATATTAGATTACAAAACACAAAAATGGCTTATGACTATCTTGAAAAATCAATTCATCTGGCCCATTCTTTCGGATACAAAAATATCTATACTCGCTTAATTAAAATATCTGAAAATTTCATAAATACTAATTCGGGAATAAAATCATCGTTTAAAGCAAAGGATTCAAAAAATAAAGATTCAGAACAAAATACTACATTATTATTAGCTTTATCAAAAATAGCAAGAACTGTAAATGCTGAAGCTAATTTGGATAAACTTTTAATTACCATAGCAGAACAAACGAGACTTGTTTTAAATGCAGACAGATGTACTGTTTTTCTATATGATAAAGATAAAAATGAACTATGGTCAAAAGTTGCACTTGGAATGGAAAGTGAAGAAATTCGTTTTTCTGCTGATAAAGGATTTGCCGGTTATGTTGTTAATACAGGTGAAACTATTAAAATAAAAGATGCCTATAATGACATTCGTTTTAATAAGGAAATTGATAAACACACCGGCTATAAAACATATAATTTATTATGTATGCCAATGAGAAACATTAAATTTGAAATAATTGGTGTATTTCAGGTGTTAAACAAAAAAGATGGTGATTTTACGGATGCCGACGAAGATATATTACTGGCAATAGGCACTAATGCAGGCATTGCAATTGAAAATAATCTCCTTTTCAGTATCCAACAAAAAATGCTGGAAGAGCAGCAACAATTATTTGCCGGTTTTATTGATACATTGGCTGCCTCTATAGATGCAAGAGATAAAATAACGCTTGGTCACTCGAATAGAGTTAAATTATATTCAGAATTAATTGCAAAACAAATCGGATTAAATAAAGATATTACAGAAATTATATCCAAAGCAGCTATGCTCCATGATATAGGTAAAATTGGAATAAAAGATGCTGTATTACAAAAAAAAGGTACTTTGACAAAAGATGAATATGAACATATCAAAGAACACGTAAAAATCACTTATGATATTTTATGCAAGACAAATATGAATTCTTCATTTTCGGAGATAGCAGAAATAGCTGCATCACACCATGAAAAATATGATGGAACCGGTTATTTTAGAGGTTTAAAAGGAGAAGAAATTCCATTTGGAGGAAGAATCTTAGCTGTCAGCGATGTTTTTGACGCAATTACTTCTGTTCGTCACTATCGTGACAGAATGCCTATGTCTGATGCATTAGACATTATGATAGAAGGTAAGAATAAACATTTTGATGGCAAAATTATTGATTATTTTCTAAATTTACCTTGTGACCTAATTACAGATGTTCTTATAAGCGAATATCAAATGGTACTGAAAAGCAAAGATAGAAAAATTCTTTCTTCAATAAATTTAAAACAATTCGCAGATATTTTAAAGAAAACATCTTTATCTCCAAAAGAGAAAAAGATTGTGGATGTTTTTAATTCATATTATATTCGACAAAGTAATACAGGAACAGTTTAAAGGTCATTATATGTATAACGTGTTAATCGTAGAGGATCACGCATTAATAAGATTTGGATTAAAAACAGCATTTGAATCTAAAAATTTTATAGATGAAATTTTTGAAGCTTCATCAGGAGAAGATGCAATTAATATGGTAAAGAGTCATAATATTGATGCAGTAATTATGGACTTAGGATTGCCATCAATGAACGGAATTGAAGCAACAAAAGCAATAAAAGCTATAAACAATCAAATAAAAGTTATTATATTAACCTCTCATAATTCAGAAGAAGAAGTATTGGATTCTATAAAAGCTGGGGCAAATGCATATTGTTCAAAAGATATAAATCCTGATAGACTTGCAGATACTGTATTATCTGTAATAGAAGGTGCTGCTTGGTTTGACCCCAAAATTTCCGGAGTTGTTTTAACTGCTTTATCATCAAAAACACAAAGGCAATATTATAATTTTGATGAAGATTATAATCTTACAGATAGAGAAAAAGAAGTTCTTGAATACATATGTGAAGGGCTGAATAATAGTGAAATATCTAAAATATTAGATGTAAGTGTTAATACTGTTAAAGTACACGTTAGCAGTATTATTCAAAAACTTGGAGTAGAAGATAGAACACAAGTAGTTGTGAAAGCCTTTAAACATTTGAAAAAATAGTATTTGTTAAAGATGACCAAACCTGATTTCATTAATTAAATGACATTAAATTTTTGCAAGAGTATAATACAATTATTAGCTTTAAATAAGAGGGGAATATGTTTTCTGACAATAAAAGAACTATATGTGTATATTGCTCATCAAGTAATAACTTAGACGAAAAATTTTATATTTGTTCAAAGGAACTAGGAGAGAAAATCGGACAAAACGGATACAATATGGTCTATGGCGGAACAACCGTAGGTATGATGGGTGTTATTGCAAATAATGCAATAAAAAACGGAGCAGAAGTAATTGGTGTTATTCCTGAGCGTATAGCTTCATTCGGACTAAAACACCCTGCTTTGGCAAAAGTTGTGATTACTAAAGATATGCGTGAAAGAAAAGCTACAATGGAAAAGTACGCAGATATCTTTATATGTGCTCCGGGTGGATTCGGAACTTTCGAAGAAGTATTTGAAATACTTGTAGCCAAACAATTAGGTTATCATAATAAACCAATTATATTCTTAAACTTAGACGGATATTACGATTATATGATTAAAATGTTTGACGTAGTTTATAAAGAAAAATTTGCAAAAGAAGAAATGAAATCTTTATATTATATAGCAACATCTGTCGATGATATATTTAACTATGTTAATAACTATAAACCTCAAGAATATGTTCATAAATGGTAATTAAATTTCTTCAAACTTAATATAGAATTCAGATTTTTCACGAACAAAAATTTTATCAGGATATTCTTCACTTTTATAAAGAATCATAATTTGTCCGTCATTTGAATTCGTAGCATTAATAACGTCATCACGAATTACTTCGTATATATTTTGATTTTTTTTATTTCTAAACTTTTTGGAAGACATATATATACTCATGTTTAAAAATATAGAAACCGCCGTTTAATGCTCTATATCTCCATAGATTAGCAGTTTTACCCTTCGCTCTTTCATTACCTTCCATATTCTTAACTATAACGGCTTTCATTTTAAAACCTATTTCACGCATTTTAGCTGCGCAATCGGCACCTAAGGGAACTATCTCGCCATTTGCATATTTATCACCGATTATTAAAGCCGCAAACCTGCCTTTTTCAAGCATATCATAACCATTTTGTGCTACTTTTTTGAACAGATTATAAAATTCTTCAGTATTTGCACAATTAGATAAGTCTTCTTTTTTATCTGAAAACTTAATTATATCATCATATGGAGGATGAAGCACTAAAAATTGAGCTTTATCTCTTCTCATTACATCAAGTCTTGCTTGAATTTTTTCTTTTACTTCTTCATTTGCACTATCTGAACATATTAAATTTATGTCAGTTACAAGCTCTTTTGGAGAAAATTTATTGCTGACAATATCCACCTGTTCAGGCTTTAACTCAACACCAATACATCTTCTTTCCATATGCAAGGCCTCAATTGCACTTGTTCCTGAACCTAAGAACATATCAAGTACAATATCTCCTTTTTTGGTAAATCTTTCATACAATTGTTGGGCAATTTGCGGGATATAATTGCCATGATATTCATTTGAATGTCCGTTAGATTTATCTCTTGATGCAAATTCCCACCAAGTATCTGTTTTAATATGAGAATAGTCTTTCCAATTATTTAAATCAATATCGCTATATGGTTTTGTTTTAACCTCTTTAACAATCCTTAAATCAGGTTTTTGCTCTTGGATTCTAACTTTCTTAGTATTACTTGCTTTTACCATAATTCCCCAAATCATTACTATATTTATTTGTTTAGTATATGAAAAATTGAATATTTACGTATCATATAAATTAATGATTTAAGTACATTATTTGAATTTTTTATTAAAAACCTTAATATATATATAATTCAGGATATTTTTAAACAGTAAAAAATACAACATATAAATGATGTCTCATTGTATAAAAAAATATATCGTATTTTACAGGGATAAAGATTAGGGTAAGTAATGACAGCTTTAAAAACAGAAAATAATAAAAATAAAGGTCAAAAGAATGATTTAGTAAAAAATTATTCTTGGTTTTACTCTAATATATACTTAAAAATTCAAAAGTCGATTGATGAATTTTTTCAAAAAGACTTTAAGTTAAGATTCATGGGAATATCGTGTGAAGATAATATATTTTTCTATGGAGATGAATATTTTGTTAATAAAATACCAATAACAAAAACATCGTCAATTACAATGAGAATTTCCTCAAGTCTTATATCTTCATTATTAGACAATTCTTTAGGTGTAACTGATAACAAATTCGAATTAAAAAAACTTACGGATATTGAAGCAGGTGTAATAAAATCGTTTACTGTATTTGTTTATAAGAATATTGAAGAAATTCTAAATAAAACAGAAGCAAACAAAAAACTAACCGAATCAACAAATGATTATAATTTCACCTTTTTTGCAAAATTTAAAAATAATCATACGGGGAAAATAATATTAACAATACCAGATTATATACTACCAGAGATTGAATCTGAAAATTTTTCTGAAAAATTTAGTATATCTGATTTTAAAGAAATTCCTGTAGCGTTGACATTGAGTGTAGGTTCAACAAAACTTGCATTAAATGAAATTAAAGAAATTGAAGATGGAGATATTATAGTACTCGAAAATAGCGATATTAACAAAATGTCAGTATTATGGGGAAATAATGAAATTAAATTCAAAATAACCCCTAATCCATCATTAATAATAAGTATAGATAATAATGGAGACAATGAGATGGAAGAAGAAACAAATGTAAAACCCCAAAATATGTGGGATTCAATTCTTGTAGATGTCATTGCTGAATTTGATAATGTTAAACTTACATTAGGGGAATTAAAACAAATTTCAGAAGGACTTGTTATTGATGTTGGTTCTGTATATGACAACAAAATAAAATTAAGAGTTGAAAATCAAATTGTGGCAACAGGCGAACTTGTAATATTAAATGACCGCTATGGAGTAAGAATAGATAACGTCAAAAAGACAAAAGAAGAAGCGGCAAAAGTCAAAGAAGTCAAAACAGAAAATGCGACTCCTACTGGAGCAACACCAGAAGCAAAAAAACCGGCACCAAGACCAATGCCGGCAAGTGCAGCAAAAAGACCTGTAACACCAGGAGCTGTCAAAAGACCGGTAAGACCTAATGCTCCTGCACAAGCAACAGCAAAATCGACAGACGGAAACGAAAACTTTGACTATAGTGACTTTGAAATTGAAGATGAAAGTATTTAGAGGTAATCATGAATAGTTACTTAATTAATTTCGCGATATATACACTTGCAATGATTGGTTTTATTGTAATGGCTTTATTTGTATACAAAAAGTCTACAAACATTAAGCCGGGATCTAAAAACAAAGAATTTTTACAAGTAGAAAATTCTATTAGATTATCAGCAACAAAAACAATATATGTTATTAAAGCCGGAAATGAAAAATTTCTGATTGCAGGAGATCCCGCAAGTACAACAATGTTATCTAAATTAGATGGAAATAAAAACATTGAAAACTATGGAAATGAAACAATAAATAAAAAAGAAAAAGTCACGGAGTTTTCCACACTAAAAGAACTAACTCAAAGAATAAACAGAGGTTAAAAATGGATACAATATTACAAGATTTAAGTCCTGTATTACAATTATTAATGGTAATGGCGATTTTTTCGTTTTTACCCTTTATGTTTGTCTGTATGACAAGCTTTTTAAGATATGCAATAGTTTTTGGATTTTTGAAACAAGCCTTAGGAGCACAACAAATTCCGCCTGCAATTGTATTAGTCGGACTTTCAATAATATTGACATTTTATACAATGGGCCCTGTCTTTCAACAAATGTATGAAGTCGGATCAAAACCGTATGAAAAAAATGGTTCAATTGTGCTTGCAATAAGTGAAGGTTCAAAACCGTTAAAAGAATTTATGTTAAAGCAAACAAGAGAAAAAGATTTAGCATTTTTTGTTCAATTAACAAGAAAGGAGGCTCCTGCATCCGTTGAAGATGTTACTATTTGGGAAGTTGCACCTGCTTATATATTGAGTGAGTTAAAAACAGCCTTCGAAATAAGTTTTATAATATTTGTACCATTTATTGTCTTGGATTTGGTAATTGCTAACGTTTTACTGGCACTAGGTATGTTTATGTTATCGCCTACGATTATTTCTTTACCGTTCAAATTGCTAATATTTATAGCTGTTGATGGTTGGAGTTTGATTGTTAACGGTTTAGTCGGAAGTTTCAATTAAGGATTAAAAATGGAAATATTAATAGAGTTTTTTGCAAAAGGATTAATGGTAATGTTAATGATAGCAATGCCCTGCGTACTGACAGCAGCTATTGTCGGTTTAATTGTAGGTATTTTGCAAGCAGTAACACAAGTACAAGAACAAACAATCGCTGCTGCTCCCAAAATATTTACTGTTTTTCTTGTAATCATTATTCTGGGAACGGGATATTTAAAATTATTAACAAACTTATTCAATGAAGGAGCAGTTATTGCTTTTGATGTTGTACCAAAATCAGACAATTATGTTCTGCCATCAGACTATTACAATTATACAAAACCATTTATTGATGAAATGAAAACTGATACAAAAAAAGATATGACACCTATGTCTCATATATTAAATAATGCAGCCCAACCTCAAGGAACAGGTCAATCAGATAAATTTAACTTTTTAAGAAACGGAGCAAAAAACATTCCGACTCCAAATCTTGTTGAAAGAAAGAAAATTATGGAAAACCAAAGATGAGAAAAATATATCTATTACTATTAATTATTTTTGTAACTTCACAAGCAGGATATTGCTCCTTAGTCAAGAATGACATTAATCTTTTCAATTTAAAAACTAAGAGTATGTATCTGCTAGATGTTGGTTCGGCAGTAAAAAATATAAACATTTCAAATAAAAATATTGTAAATATTACTCCAATAACATCTATTAATAATGATAAAAAACAATTATTTGTTGAGGCAAACAATACCGGCATTTGTGATGTTATCTTAACAACAGATATAAATATTTATCAAATAAGATTTATATCCGGTCCTAAATTTCAAGACAATAAAGTCGGACTAACAGAAATAGATATCCCAATTAAATATGAAAATGGAAAAATATAATGCTAGACTTAATTGTAAATGAATTTCCTAAAGTGTTTCCTGAAGTTAATAACATACTTGCAGGCGGTATTCCTATTTTTGCAAGAGTAGCAGGATTAATCAGAACCGCACCTTTTTTACAAAGAAGTGAAATTCCTATGATTGCAAAAGTAGGATTTGCACTTATATTTACTATAATGCTTTCTATGTTAATCCGACCTGAAACACCACCACAAGGAGTATCTATCATATATTCTGTCGTAATAAATTTTTTATGCGGTGCTTTAATAGGATTTATTGTAAACTGTATAGTTAAAGCTGTTGAAAGTGGCGGTGATATGATTAATATGCAACAAGGTGTTTCTTCTGCTACAATTATGGATCCTACAACATCTTCTCAGATTTCTATTATGGGTAGAATCTTTAGTATTATTGGTCTGATTATTTTTTTAGAAATAGGAGGCGCCTATTGGACTTTTAATGCTTTTATAAGAAGCTTTGAGATTTTTCCCGTATACAGTTCCTTTGTACCACTGGATGAGATAGTTAATATGCCATATTTGGTAAAAATAACTTCAAATGTTTTATATATCGGCTTACAAATAGCTTCACCTGTTTTACTTGCAACATTAGGACAAGATATAATCTTAGGTATTATTTCTAAAACAGCTCCGCAGGTTAATGTTTTCCAAATGAGCTTCTTATTTAAACCCTGTATGGGCGCTGCTATTTTAGTTGTAATTATGCCTTCTTTACTTAATGTTATAAGTGACTTTTTTATGTCATTCGCAAATATATTTTAATGATAAATAATAATTCTAAATATCAATTGCTTTTATTCAGTATAGTTTGAACGAATATTTTATTTAAAATAATCGCAAATTAATTCTTTGTTATTATATGTTTTAATTTTTCTGGCAAGCTTTGAAAGGAAAGAGGGTTCTTTGTGCATTAGTTTATCTCTTAATATGGCCTTTTCAATTAAGAGTCTGTTAAAAGATTCATTTAAAATAGGCTTTTCATCAGTCAGATGAGGCTGTATTGTTTGTAGCCTTAACTTGCACATTCTTATAGAATTTTTTATTTCTTTTTCTTTACTTTTATTCATGTATTAATCGTCCTAATTGTCTTTTATATGCAGATATTAACCATTGCTTTCTAACAAACTAATAATAATAAAATTTTTTATAAATTCATTCCCCCAAAAAGTTTAAAAAAAGAATTCAAATGTAAACTTTTATAGTATTTTTTTAATATTAAATTCAGCTATTTATATGTAATCTTTGCTATACTTAGTAAAAAAGGTTGAGAAATTGAAAAATAATAATATAAAAAAAATATTAATAATAAGATTAAGTGCTTTAGGAGATACTATACACACACTTCCATTAGCTAATGCTTTGAGAAAAAGATACCCTAATATCCAATTAGACTGGGTTGTTGAAGATAAAGCAGAAAAGTTCATCGTCAATAATCCGCTTATAAATAATACCTATATAATTGAACGAAAGAAGTGGAAAAACAATGGTATTATTTATGCTGCTAATGAATTCTTTTCAATAATAAAAAAAATTCGTTCTGAAAATTATGATATTGTAATTGATGCCCAGCAGCTTTTTAAAAGTTCAATAATTATGGGATTATCTAAAGGTAAAAGAAAAATTGCGCTGGATGGCGGAAGAGAATTCTCTTGGTTTTTCGCTAATGAAATAATTAAAACAAATAGAAAACAATTTGATATAAATTATCACGTAGTTAAAAGAAATCTTGAAATTGCAAAATATCTTAATTGTCAAGATATAGAAACTGAATTTATAATACCGGATTTTAATGATGAATATTCAAAAAATATAATAAATATAATAAAGAATCTGGACACGTCAAAAAAGACTATACTTATAGCACCCGCTACAACATGGAATAATAAGCATTGGACTATTGAAGGATGGGTAGATCTTATAAAAGAGTTTAAAGAATCTTGCAATATAATTATAACCGCAACCGAAAAAGAACAAATTCTTACAAATAGAATATTAGAAAAAGTTTCAGGTAAAAATATAATTAACTTAGCAGGAATGACAACACTGTCTGATATTGTATATATATGTAAAAATGTTGATTTGGTTATAAGTCCTGATTCGGGCAGTGCCCATATAGCTTGGTCAACATCTCACCCCAAAATAATAACACTATTTTTCGCAACTTCCAAAGAAAGAACCGCTCCATATGGAGAAAAATATTTTTCAATTCAATCAAAAGCAGAATGTTCCCCCTGTATGAAAAAACATTGCAAGCTAAAAAACAATAAAAATAAATGCATACAAGAAATTTCCTCAGAAGAAATAATAAATATTGTAAAAAAGGTCTTACAATAATCTGAAAAAGGGTATATAATACATATACTTGACATAATATCTTGGAACGAAATTGTGAATATATTTTCCGGTTTTAAAGAATTACTGGGACAAATTAATAAACTTGATGGGTCTATATACTTAAAAGGCAAGGACTTTGCAGATGTATATGCCAAAAATATTGCATTGGAAGAAGAAATTGCAGCTCGTACTAAAGAATTAGAGCAAGCAAATCAAACAATTCTTACATTAAATAGCGTCTGGGATATGATGAATTCTTCTCAGCCACTTTCAAGTATGCTGGACAAAATCGTAAGTATTTTGCATGAAGATATGAACTATCATTATGCCGGAATCTTAAAAATAGAATTTGACGATAATAATATTCCATTTTTTTCAGTGAAATCTTCTTCGAAAAACAAAAGTATAGACAGGCTCTTTGAGATTATGAATGAATCTGTCGAAACATACAAATTACCATATGTAGATAACTCAATAGTTGTCAAATCAATTCTTGAGAGAAAAATATTTTCAACTCCTGATTTAAAAGGAATACTAAAAATGTTCTTTCCTTTATTTTCAGAAGAACAAATTAGTTATGTTATGTCTGAAATGAATTCTAAAACATGCACTATAGTTCCTCTTTTTAACGGAAAAGAAGATTTTGGTTGCGTAATTGTATCATCTGATAGAGACGGAATTACAGATACAGAAACAAACTTTTTAGCTTTATTTGCAAACCAAATTGAACTTGCTATTACAGTCGCTGGGTTATTTGAAGAAGTAAAGAAGCAAGCAATTACAGATCCATTAACAGGTATATTCAACCGAAGATATTTTGAAGAAAATATACTGAAAGAAGCAGAGCGTTCATTAAGATTAAAACAACCATTTTCGCTTATATCTATGGATTTAGACTATTTAAAGAAAATTAATGATACATATGGACACCAATTTGGGGATTTAGCAATTAAAACAATTGCCAATGTATTGAAAAGAGAAGCACGTTCAATTGATATTCCGGCAAGAATTGGCGGTGAAGAATTTAATTTACTTTTGCCCGGTGTTGATTCAAGAGGTGCAGCTATTGCCGCAGAAAGAATAAGAAAATCAATAGAAAATCAAGTGCTTGATACAATTGGAGGTATAACAGCAAGTGTTGGTGTCGCTACATTTTTAGAACACTCAGACAGAATTGATGAACTGATGGAACTTGCTGATCAAGCTATGTATAAAGCAAAAATAAATGGAAGAAATCAAGTTCAAATAGCTCAAAAGCAGAATGAAATAAATTGGCAACAAGTTGCTGTTGAAACTTTTATTGATATACTTGGCAAGAATCGTATACCTATTGATAAAGAAACATCAAAGATATTGAATCAAAAATTGCAAAAAATAAAAACAGAAGATAAAAATTCTAAGGATATTCTATATTCTATTGTAGACATTATTTCTCAAACTTATAATCAAATGTACAAAGCTGGTACTACAAAATCCAAAATAATATTAGCAGTTATGGTTGCTAAAAAGTTGGATTTACCAAAAGATGAAATTGATAAACTAAAATTGGCAATACTACTTTATGATATCGGCAATATTATGATTCCGGAGGAAATATTCAATAAGAAAGAACCATTAACAGAAGAAGAAAAAAATATAATTAAGCAACATCCTGTAATAGCAGCAAGAGAAATATTAAAACCGATTTCCAATATTCAAGATATTATTCCCATTATAGAAAATCACCACGAAAATTGGAACGGAGAAGGATATCCCGGAAAAAAAGCAGGAATAGAAATTCCCGTCACTTCGCAAATAGTACTTCTTGTTGATGCATTCTATGCAATGACTCAGGACAGACCATATAGACAAGCTTATGATATAGATGAAATCGTAGAAATTATAAAAAGTGAATCAGGCAAACAGTGGAATGAAAAGCTTGTTGAAGATTTTATTTATGTGGTAAAAAATGAGTCAATACAATAATCTTGAAGATATAATAACTTTCTTATATAAAAATATTTCTTCTTTTAAAGGGGATTCCCTTTTAAGAGATACAACAAGAGTAAGCAAAATTAAATATGATGCATATGTTGATAGTACAATATCTTCCCCATTATCTTTTACTGTATTTGAACTGTCTGATAAAGGAGAATTGTTAATTGATAATGCTTCAAGAATAGTAGAAAGTGAAGCATCATTTTTTCTGTTTGTTAATCCCCTGCACGGATGGACTTTTGCCGTAAAAAATACTCTTGAAAACCAGAAAAAATTAATCAAACAAGAACAAATTCAAAATTATAAAATTAAGTTTTTATAATTATTCATCAAGCGTAAATACTTTTTGACCTGCTTCTTCTTTCATTGCTGTTTCAAGAAGAACATATGTCATATAAGCACCTAACGCAACAGCTTTAGGATCCAAATCTGTATTTTGAGCCGCTTCAATTATTGCTGAATTGATTTCAGGATTTTCATCTTTTATATAGTGAATCATTTTCTTTCTCCAAGAATGAACATCTTGGAAAATTTCTGCAAAACATAATGTTGATTGTTCTTGAGTTACTATCGGAAGCATTTTATGCCTTCTATTTCTATAATACAAAGTGATTATATCTGAAAAATACAAATCTTTCATCGTATAATAAGTGGACTTAGAATATTTTTTACTTAACTTAAAATGTGTATTTTCTTGACTCTGTAATATGTAGAGGATAAAATAAATAAAGTCTTTAATATTAAAAGGGATAGTATGAAAGAATTTGAAACAGATTATATTGAAAAGTTAATTGACATAATGAAAAATAATGAACTTACTGAAATTACATTAGAAGATACAGATAAGTCATTAATTATAAAAGGCAACGGGTTTAAGCCAATAATAAAAGAAAAAATTGTTGAAGAGGAGATTCAAGCCTCAATACAGGAAGAAAAAACAACAGAGCAACAAGAAATAAAGAAAAAGCTTGTACCAATCATTTCTAATATGATAGGACTGTATTTTTCAAAACCATCACCAAACGAAAAACCATTTGTTAATGTTGGCGATGAAATAAAAGAAGGTCAAACCGTTTGTATAATAGAAACAATTAAATTAATGAATAAAATTACTTCCGAAATATCAGGTAAAGTTGCTGAAATTTGTATAGAAGACGGTAAACCTGTAGAATATGGTCAAGTAATTATGTATGTAGAGCAAGAGTAGTGGTATAAGGGATATGTTTAAGAAAGTATTAATAGCAAATAGAGGCGAAGTTGCAGTTAGAATCATAAGAGCTTGCAGAGAAATTGGGATTCCTACTGTAGCTGTATATTCTCAAGCTGATGCAAATTCACTTCACGTTAGTTTAGCTACGGAAGCTTATTGTATAGGACCAAATGAAAGCTCAAAGAGTTATTTGAATATACCGGCGATAATATCTGCAGCATTAATTTCAGGTGCTGACGCTATTCATCCGGGGTATGGATTTATGTCAGAAAGAGCCGATTTTGCTGAAATATGTGCTGAACATAACATAAAATTCATTGGTCCTTCTCCTGAATCTATGCAATTAATGGGAGATAAAGCAACTGCAAGAAAAACAATGATGTCAAAAAATGTTCCTATTACTCCAGGTATAGGAATTATAACAGATATTGAAGAAGCAAAAGCTGCTGCAAAAAAGTTCGGATATCCTGTAATAGTTAAAGCAACTGCAGGTGGTGGCGGAAAAGGTATGCGTGTTGCAAATAACGATGCTGAACTTGAGCAAAATATTACACTTTGCCGTCAGGAAGCTGAGAAATTTTTTGGTAATCCTGATGTATATATGGAAAAATATTTGGTTAATCCAAGACACATAGAAGTACAGGTTATTGCAGACAAATTCGGAAATGTTGTTCATTTAGGAGAAAGAGATTGTTCAATCCAAAGAAGACATCAAAAATTAGTTGAAGAAGCTCCATCTCCGGCTGTTAGTGATGAAATAAGAAAGAAACTTGGAGAAGCCGCTGTTAGGGCTGCAAAAGCAGCAAATTATGAAGGTGTCGGTACGATTGAATTTTTACTTGATAAAGATAAGAATTTCTATTTTATGGAAATGAATACACGTCTTCAGGTTGAACATGGTATTACCGAAATGATATCAAATGTTGATATTGTTAGGGAGCAAATAAATATTGCGGCAGGTAATCCATTATCATTTAAGCAGGAAGACATAAAATTATACGGTCACGCAATCGAATGCCGTATAAATGCAGAAGACCCTGAAAGAAACTTCTTACCTGCACCGGGTGAAATAAACGGATATATTACACCGGGAGGATTTGGAGTTAGAGTTGACTCGCATGTATATTCAGGTTACAGAATTCCGCCTTATTATGATTCTTTAATTAGTAAATTAATGTGTTGGGCGCCAACCAGAGAAGAAGCAAGAAGAAGAATGTACAGGGCTCTAAAGGAATATGTCATAACCGGAGTAAAAACAACTCTTCCATTTTATCAAGAACTTATAGAAGATGAAGTGTTTATAAGTGGTATTTTTGATACAGGCTTTATGAATACATATAAACAAAATAATAAAGAATAATTAATAAAACTTTATTTGATTGAAATTAGACCCGAATATCTATTAATGGTGCTTGGGTCTTTTTTTGAGTTTGTCTTATAAATCTGTGCAGATGTTTAGAATTCATTTTTAGATTTCCATCATAACGAGTTTTAAATCCACACTTATCAATATAAAATGGTTTGGCATTTTCAGTTGGGGAAGTTATGATGAGCTTATCACCTTGCTGCTGTATTATGTCTAAGCCAAGTGCCGCCAGCATAACTTGACCTACATATTTATATTTATTATCTCTTATACTTTCAATAAATTGGACAGAAAGATTTTTACCTTCTTTTTTAACCTGACTCAGTCCAATAATTAAACCGTTGTCATCTTGCAAAATATAGAACGAAGGTAATTCCTCTGCAAATAATACATCTTGGGTATCATGTTTTATTTGCATATTTCTTAAAATTGTACTTTTAAAATTCCATTTGCCTGTTAGATTTGCTATTTCCCTTATATCTTCTTTATCTTTACAATCAACTTCACAGAATGTAGCAGGAACAAATTTGTTTTTTTCTATATTTTTTATTTGACATTGCGTTAGTGGAATTTTTTTCCAAAAGATATATTCATTATTTATCCTTGTAAATTAATGATTGGTGAATTTGTTTTTTGTTCTGTTTGTTTTATGAACTTTTTTATTTGTTCCTGATTCATTTCTAAACTTTTTGTTGATGTTGCCTTAAAACCACATCCATTTATATAAAAATCTCTTGCTTCAGGAACAGGAAAGCTAACTGTCAACTTATCTGCCTGCGATTTGAGCGTTTCTTTTGCTGCCGCTGCTAATAATACAGAACCAACATATTTATGTTTATCCAGAAATCTTTTTTCCAGTAGATTTACATCACATTGATTACCGTTTTTACTACATTGCATAAGCCCTAAAGTTTTTCCTTTTTTATTTTCAAGTGAAAATATTCTTTTATCTCTGTTTTTTCCGGGAAATTGAACTTTATCTTTAGCGGTAAAGAAAATTTCATTTTTATAAAACCAATATCCATCTATTGCATTTATATCATCGGCATCTGCTTTATCTTTGCAATCATATTCAAAAATTGTAGCTGGAATATATTCCATTGTTTTTGTGTTCACTACTTTACATTGCATTATAGGTATTTTTTTTCCAAAAGATATATTCATTATTTATCCCTGTAAATTAATAATTGGTGAATGTGTTTTTTGTTCTGTTTTCCTTATTAATGATTTAATCTGCTCAGAATTCATTTTTAAGAAGAATTCTCCAAATAAATTAAATCCACAAGCATTTATATAGAATGGCATTGCCTCATCTACAGGAGTTGCCACTGTTAATTGATAACAATTTCTATCAAGAGATTCTTTACCAATTGCAGCAATCATTGCTTGTCCAATATATTTATATTCACTATCCGGCTTTGATTCAATATACTCAATATTACATATACCATTTTTAGTTTCTGTCTGTGCTATTCCGATAAGTTGTCCATCTTTATCTTGCACTTCATATATAGATTTATTACTCATTTGGTTAAAATACCTTTGTGCAGAATTTTTATGTGCTATGCCTTGAGCTATATAATTGTTAAATGTCCACTTCCTTCCAAGATTTTTTACCTCGGTATAATCCTCTTCATCGTTACAATCAACCTCTGAAAAAATTGCAGGTACAAATTCTTTTGTATCTTTTCTTTGTATTTGAAACTGCATTTTAGGAATTCTTTGACCAAATGATATTACAAAATTACTCATTTATTTAAAACTTTCACTTATTTATATTCTTGTTAAAACTTATAAAAAGAGAATTTGCTAAATTGTAATTTTTTTTTTAGTTGCTATTATAGTTTTGTTCGGAGGAAAAATTATGAGTGAAAATATAGTAAAACCTAAGAGAGAAATGCTAAACTATATCAATGTATTTAGAGGTTTGGCAATTCTATTAATTTTAGCCGGTCATACAATGCAGATAGGTTCAAACGGGAGTCTATTAAAAAGTATTACTTTTGAAGTATGGGCAGGTGGAACTGCTCTTTTCATCTTTATTTCGGGATTTTTATTTCAGCATTTATCTGCAAAATTCGAATTTAAAAATTATCTTCAGAAAAAATGGAAAAATGTAATCATTCCATATATTTTAACTGCAGTCCCAGGGATTATTTTATGTTTTTGTATGCCATTAGAATATGGTAATCCTTTTGATGGTTTAAACCCTATAGCACAAATAGGTGTATTTATTACAACAGGAAGGGTTCATAATGTCCCAACTTGGTTTATTCCTATGATTGTTTTATTCTTTTTAATAAGTTATATTCTTTTATATTTAGAAAAGAAAAACTTGTTATATAAATTTTTACCTTTATTATTTTTAATAACAATTTTTATTCCTCGTCTTGACATAGAGCCTTCATATGTTGTTAATATGGATTATTTTCATAAATATATTTCCTATTTAAAATATGTCTTAAGTGGTTTTATACATTTTACATCTATGTATGTATTTGGGATGTATCTTTCAAAATATAAAGATAAAATTGACGTCTTTTATGACAAAAGATACTTTTTTATTTTTCTTATGATAATAACTTCTGTTGCTGATATTTATTTTAACTATAAAGGAATGTTTTTTAACGGAACTGTTTCAAAAATTTTCCTAACTGTTATTGTCTTAGGATATTTGAAACATTATGATGAATTAATAAAATCACACGAAAAAATAAATCACTGGCTTGATGTTACTGCAAAATATAGTTTTGGATTATTTTTTATTCATTGGTATTTTGTATTTGCTTTTAATCAAATTTTTTCTCAACAGCCTGTAATACCAGTAAATAACATAACAGAATTTTATATTGCAACAGGTATTGTTTGTTTAAGGTATTTATTTGTTCTATTTGCAAGTTTTATAGTTTTATTTGCAATTAAAACTTTATTGAAAAAGATAAATGTTGAAAATACACGAACATTCATTGGTGTTTAAATTTATATAAAAAAGAACCACTTTTCAGTGGTTTTTTTTTAATGTTTATTTTTCTCCCATAAATAAGCTGTTTTGATACTGTCTTCAAGATTATGTTTTGGAATCCATTTTAGGATTTCTTTTGCCCTGGATGAGTTTGCCAAAAGTATAGCAGCATCTCCTAATCTTCTTTGTTTTATTTCTACATTAATTTTTTTCTCGGTTATTTCTTCAACCGTTTCAAAGACTTCTTTTACACTGCTTCCATTTTCTGTACCAAGATTAAAAATATCAGATTTATTATTATCTTTAAGATACAAATATGCTAAATAATGTGCTTCTGCTAAATCTTCAACATTAACATAATCTCTTATGCAAGTTCCATCGAATGTATCATAGTCAGTACCAAAAATTTTAAATATTTTATCTTTTTCAAATATTGATTTTAATATATTTGGTATAAGATGTGTTTCAGGTTCATGCCATTCGCCTATTCTTGTTTGGGAATCTGCACCTGCCACATTAAAATATCTTAAGCAAATTGATTTTAAGTTATATTTTGCATCATATTCCTTTAGAATTTCTTCCACTTGAGATTTGTTTTCTCCATAAGGGTTTAAAGGTTTTTTAGGGTGTTTCTCGTCTATAGGGGTATAAACAGGTTCTCCATATACTGCAGCTGATGATGAAAAGACAATTTTTTGAACATTATGTTGTACCATTGTATTAAAAAGATTAATTGAGGCTAATACATTATTTTTATAGTATTTCTCAGGATTTCTTACGCTTTCTTCAACTTGAATAAACCCAGCAAAATGAATAACAGTATCAATTTTATAATTTGAGAAAATTGCTTCAATATCATCTAAATTTCTTAAATCACCTTTTATAAAATGGATATTCCCTATTTGTTTTAATGTGTTAATTGTTTCGATATGACCATTTTCAAGATTATCAATAATAACTATTTCATAATCTTTATTTAGAAAATTAAGAGCAGTATGACTTCCAATGTAACCGGCTCCTCCTGTGATTAAAATCATACATTTATCCTTCTGCTTTATTAACTACAACTTGAGGGAATGGAATTTCTATTCCTTCCTTTTCAAATCTTTCTTTTACCATTTGATTAAATTTACGTTTAACCATCCATTGTTCTTGCGGAGTTGTTTTTATTCTACATTGAATTACTATAGCGGAATCTTGGAATTCATTTAAACCTAATACTTCAATATCGGAAAGAACAAATCTGGAATAAGCCGGGTTTTGTCTTAGTTCCTGTCCCAATTCTCTTAAAACTTTCATTGCATGTGTAACATCTGTTTTATAAGCGACACTAATATTAAATATAGGAAATGAAAAGTTTTTTGTCTGGTTAATTATAGTATCAATTTGTCCATTTCTAAGATAGTGAACATCCCCATTAAATGCTCTTATAACAATCATTGTAAGTGTGACTTTTTCAACAGTTCCTGTTGAATTATTAACAGTAACATAATCTCCTACACGTAATTGACCGGTTAAAATTATTGAAAGACCGGTAAATAAATCTTCAACAAATTTCTTTCCTCCAAAACCTACAGCAACACCAAGTATACCTGCTGTTGCCAATATTGGTTTCATATCAATGCCAAAATTGCCCAAAATATTAGTTGCAAAAAATAATATTATAATTGCATCTATTATATATGTACCTAATTGTTTTAATGTTTGATAATGTTTTTTTGTCTCTGAGTCTGAAATTTTAGATATTAATTTGTCAAAAAATAAATGAAGTGCTTTATTCCCTATTCTTAATATGATTATGAAAATAATTATTTCCACTAATGTTTTTCCAATTAAGAATAAATCTATTTTCTCTGCATTTTTTAAAACAATTTGTTTTATTATTTCGTCCACAATCTTACTCCCTTAATAACATATTAATTTACTTATTAACAAAAGTTAATGTCAATATCAATTAACTTATTGTTTACCCCAATTTGGGTAATAAAATAAAATAATAGTATTCTTCTTTTTGATATTCGCATGACCACCTATTATAAGGTTTGAAACATAACCTGCAAATGGAATTAATGTTAGTGCCCATTTTATTGGTAGAACAATTAGAGTTCTATTTTGCCCTCTTTTTATATATGTAGCTTTTAATTTGTTTTTATCTATTCCTTCTATATTAAAATCATCAATTATTAGAGTAGCAGGAACTCCATTCATACCTCTGTCCATTGCTGTTTGAACTTTAGCTGTAACTTTTGCACCTTTTTTTACTACAATTTTAGAATTATATCTTACATCTTCTTTTACGATAAAATCTATAACTTGACCTTCTGTTATGCATCCTTTCTTTGTTGAGATTGGTTTTACTATTTCTAATTTTATAGGAACTCTTTCAAATGATTCATAATTATAATTTAAATTTGTTTGAGGATTAGTTATATTTGCATGTTTTAATAATTCTTTTGTAATATCATCATCTTCTATAGCACTTACTGTCGTACTCGCAATAAGAAGAAAAACAAAGATGATAGAAAGTAATTTATAAAGCAATTTACTCATAATCAGCTGCTTTCTTTGAGCCTGATTTTATTTTTTCATTTAATTTCTTTCTATTTTCTATAGAAGATAAAAGAAAATGTTGATAAGTTTCGTTATTTAAATATTCATTATTGGCCAGAAAATATGGATATTTAGTATATATATATTCATATATATGTGCTAATCGTTTTGATGTTAAATTATGTCTTGAAATTTTATCATATCTCTTCTGTGGTTGAGATTTATGTATAAAAGTTATCAAAGCAAGTGGATTATATCCAGCCATTACCATAAAATCTACTGCTCTTTTATCAAAAAATAATTCATACTTTTTTGGTGCCAATTTAATTTGAGTAGATGAAACAAATCCTTTAAAAACACCGGCATAAGATTCTGCACTTTTACATATTTTTCTTGCCAAATATGCAGCTATTTCATCATCAGATGAAGTAAATTGCATTGTTTTATCATATATTATAATTTGCCTTTTCATCAAGCCAGGTTCAACTTTTACCAATTTTTCTTTATCTTGGTATACAAAAATCATTCGTACATCAATTTTATTTGCATTTAACAAACGAAAACCAATATCGCTTATTCTTTTTTGTATTTGTATATCATTTGTAAAACAACTTTGTGTTGTCTCTTCTGCATAAACATTTAAACAGGGAGATATAAATAACAAAGCAACCAGTATAATAATTCGTTTCATAATAATTCCAACTCTCTATTTTTTTATTATAAACGAATTATTTTTTTCATTCAAATTTAAAAGCTGCAAATGCAGCTTTTAAATTTTTATTAATAGGAAAACAGAATCTTTTAAAGCTTTTACAGAGTGTGTAGTGTTTTTAGCAAAAAAGAAAATTTGACCTTTTTTTATTTTATATTTCTTACTTTCTTTTTTATCTTCGCTTGATATTTCACATCCACAGGCTTGACAAGTACAATTGTCATTATGATCAAAAACCAATTCTATTTCTCCGTCATTTACATAAATACAAGCATCACTATGTGACATATGAGCTTCTATTTCTTCATGTTTTTTTAGTGAAATTAATTTTAGATGAGCACCATTATTTTCCATTAAATCAATAATTTCACGTTTTGATTCTTTATCACCAATCAAATCTTCTATCTCAAAAATTTTATATAGCATAATTACTCCTTTCACTGTTTAATCAAAGTTTATACTATACATTGATAAAATTTATTCCCTAATCGTTTATTTTTCGCCAATAAACATTTTGATTTAAAAACTATAAATTGTATATAATAATTTCGGAGGATTAGAATGGAAGAATTCAAAAATAACAAGCTATTAAAAACACTTTTTGTTGCTTTTATCATCATTTCAATAATTCATATTATATATGCCACTATTACAATGCGAGGAATGTATTGTGACGGTGGTTTTTATATGTTGGATTTATTAAATAATTTTTCATCTGAAATATATAAATTATCTTTTGATGAAACCCATCCTAGATTTATGATATCTTTCTTAATGCAATATCCTGCTATATTTGCACATTCTATTTTACATATAACAAATAAATTTGTTCTAATGGGAATATATTCTTTTGTACAATTTGCACTTCCTATAATATTTTTATTATGGAATTTTCTTCTGACAAAAAGAACAAAAAGGATAGATATTTTATTTTGGAATATTTTCACATATGGTGTAATTATTTGTCCTTTTATGATTTTTTCTGTAGTTGAATCTATTATTGGATTTTCTCTTCATTTTATTCTGTGGAATTATCTTTGTGCAAAAATAGATTATAAAAAAACAGATATTATTTTTATATTATTTTTATTAACAATGATGTTTGGAACATATGAATATGTTGCTTTTCTTGGAATTATATTTTTCTTTGCATATTTTTATTATGTTATGCAGGAAAAAGATTTTAAGAATCAATGTGTAAAAACATTAATTGGAGTTGGTTCTTTAGCTGCAAGCATATATAACATAATCTTTATGTTAAAAACAGATGGTGAAAGAGGAGAAATTATTCGTTATATTGGAGAAGCAACTGATTATTTTCCCCATTTATTTGAACTAAATACTTTATTTTCCATAATAACAATTATTATATTGATTTTGATCTCATTGAAAAAAGAACAAATATCTAAATTATTAATGAGTTCAATTTTTATTACGTACACAATAACATTAATATATTTATTAAATACTCCTTTAACATCCATTTATCCAATGTGGGAAGGTCATTTGAGAACAATCCCTTGCTGGTTTTTACCAATATTATTCACTATTTTAGTAATTAAGGATATGGTATCGGACAAAATAAATGAAAAAAGATACATAAATTTCATATGTATAGCATTAATATGCTGCATTTTTCAGACAAGTTGGCAAATGGTAAATACATATTATTGGAATAAAAATATAGAATATATGCAAAACGAACTACAAAACTATAATGGATTAATGTATATACCATCAGAACATGAAGAAATTTCAGGATTTCATAATAAAGAATTAAGACGCTACATATGGCACGGAATATTCCCGGCTACAAGTATATTATTTTCAAAAGAGTATAAACAAAAAACATTATTGCTTTCATATGATAAACCTCAAGATCCTGGTAACGGTACTTTCAGAAATATTTTATATGTAATATCAGACAAAAAAATTTCTATTCCATTTGGGGCAGTAGTTGATATAAAAAATCAATATTGGGACTTAACAGATTGTGCTAAGGCACTTGATAAATACAATAAGGAAAATAATATAGAAACAGACAGGTAAAATATTGAGAAATCTGTTATAATGTAAGAGATGAAAGAAACTGTCAGGAACATATTAAAGAAATACGTGGATATTTCCTGTGAAACAACTTTTATAGTGGGTTTTTCGGGAGGATGGGATTCTATGTGTCTTTTAGACATAATGAATAAACTTTCAAAAGAGTATGGTTTTTTACTTGTAGCTGCTCATTTAAACCATAACTGGCGCGGTAAAGAATCAGAAGCCGAAAAAGAGCGCTGTCTTGCATTCTGTGAAGAAAATGATATTACATTTATATCAGATACATTAGCAGAAGGCACTAAAGCAACTGAAGTTGTAGCAAGAGAAATGCGTTATGATTTTTTCAAGCGATGTGCAGAAGAATTTGAAGCTGATGCTATTTTAACAGCTCATACAAAAAGTGATAATGCGGAAACAATTTTATATCGTATTATAAAGGGTACAGGTTTAAATGGTCTTGAAGGAATCAAAGAACTTCGTGACCTAGGCGGATTTAAGGTTATTCGTCCGATATTAAATTTTTCACGAAAAGACATTGAAGAATATTGCATAAAAAATGAACTATACCCCAATAATGATTCAAGTAATTCAAATACAAAATATGCAAGAAATAATATCAGACACAATATTATGCCTGCAATAAAGTTAATTAATCCGAATATAGAAAATTCATTAATTACGCTTGCAGACATTGCAACAGGAAACAATAAAATCATAAATGAATTAATGCAAAATATTGAAAATCAAATTACGGTTGGTAATAAATGGTTTACTCAAAATTTTCTAATTTTAAATTCTGCAATAAAGCAACATTTTGTGTATAAATTATTAGTAAATAATGAAATAGAACCAAGCTTTTCTAAAATTCAGGAATTAATAAATTTTATAGTGGAAAATCAAAAATCTAAAACAGGAAAAACACTTTCTATAGCTAACGATAAATGGCTTTTTGTTTCACATAAATATACTTATTTTATACATTCCGAACATTATAAAAAAATTGAAGAAGAAATAAATATAGATAAAGCAGGTGTTTATGATCTTGCTCAAGAGTATAAAGTAACAATAGAAGAAACAACAGAAAAAGTTACCAAATTTCCAAAGGCAATAAGTAATTCAGCATATGTAGATTTAACAAATATAAGTTTTCCTCTCACAATAAGAACAAGAAGAAACGGAGATATTATTCAGCCTTTTGGAATGCAAGGGAAGATGAAACTTAAAAAATATTTTATAAATAAAAATATTCCTGAACATGATAGAGATAAAATTGTTCTATTATGTAAAGGGAATGAAGTTTTGTGGGCAGTAGGCGTAGGGCTTAGTGAAAAATTGCGCACAAAGGATATACCCACACATAAGTTAAAGATGGAGAGTCTGGAAAATGGTAATACTAGACAAGAAGATTGAAGAGTTAAAGGTTTTGATTTCAGAAGATGAAATCAAGAAAAAATTAATAACACTGGCTGAAAATATTGAAAAAACATTCCCTGCAGATGAAGAAATCTATGTGATTTGTGTTTTAAAAGGTTCTGTTATGTTTTGCACAGATTTAGTTAAGCATTTTAAGCATCCTATTCAAATGGAATTCATAAGAATATCGAGTTACGGACACGAGTCAAAATCAACAAACAACTTACAAGCAATAGATTTAACATTGCCAAACCTTCATGAAAAAAATGTTTTAATTGTTGAAGATATTATTGACACAGGTTTAACCGCAAGATTTTTAACAGATTTGTTTAAGATAAAACATCATCCCAAAAAACTTGTATTTACAGCTCTTTTAAACAAAAAGTGTGCAAGACAAATCGATATAGAACCAGATTTCTACGGATTTGAAATAGATGATAAATTTGTAGTCGGTTATGGACTTGATTATAAAGGATATTACAGGAATCTTCCTTATATAGGATATTTCGCAAATTAATCAAAGCCACAAACTTTTATCAAATATATTTCTAAACTGGAAACAAATAAAACAGAACCTTGTAGCAAAAATCTTATTTGCAACATGAATATTCTGCTCAAATTTTTTGTATATATTCGTATACTTATTAATTGCAGCTTTTACATATTTTATATCATTATCTAAGTCTAAGTCAGAATATATCTCCATAAGCAACCCAAAATAAACTTATATATTTATATAAAGTTTAGATTTATTATGAAATTTCATCAAAATCGCTAATTGTTACAAAAGTTACAAAACTATTCTTCTTGAATATTTTCCAGAGCAATATTTTTTAATTTTTTTTCTATTTTTCTATTCCAAGGCAAATCTTGGCGAAAAACATACTCATACCCAGTAACTTCGCCTTTCGAGAATGTTTGAAGTTGTTCATTACAAAGATCTTCAAATTCTTTTTGAATTTTTTTTGTAAATTCATGCCTGTCAAACTTGCAGTTTTCAGCAGTAATGATAATAGGTTCACCAACTTCAGCAAGACATTCAGGTCTATCTTCCCGTAAAAAAGTATAGTTAACAGCTACAGGAATTAGATTTACACCACCATGTTTCTTCGCTACATTTTGAGCGATATAAGCCAAACCTGTTTGGAATTCTATCGGTCTATAATTTGGTGGTCTAACAATGCCTTGAGGAAATATCCAGAATCCCATATCAGGGTCTTTTAAATCATCAACTATATATTTAAGTGAAATCATAGCTTCCTGTGCAGATGCTTTATTAACAGGAAAAGCGCCAATTAAAGCGAACAAAGGAAATCTGTTCATTTCTTCTATCATCATTCTTGTTCTGACTTTAAAAGCACGTCTCATCAAGTTGTAGCCAACAATACCGTCCCACCAGTTATTATGCGGAGCATATATTATAGAAGGAAATCTTTTATCTCTTCTTTCATTAAATGCTTCTAAATTTTTTATTCGAAGTGCATAAAATCTATGACTTAACATTCTGAATAAAATTCTGTCGGCGAGCCAAGTCCAAAACGGCAAATTTTGGGCTTTTCTAAATTTTTCTTTTCTGTTCCTCAATCTTGTCGGAGGAATATCCGAATATAATTTTTCTGTCTTTTGCATACTTAATCCCTGAACAATTTAGATTATATCACTTTTTTTGATTTTTTAATCAAAAATTTCCTTAACGCTTACGGATTGTAAATTTTTCATATCTTCAAGCTTCCTATATATATGAATAACAGGACTTTTCTCGGTTGAAAAAACTTTAGCATTGATTTTTAGCATATCTCCGTCTTCGTCAACTGTTTTATGATTATAATCAATAATTTCAGGAAACAAATCAACTAATTTTTTATAAATTTCATTATATTCATCATATTTGCATATAAAAGAGATTTTAATTTTGCGTAAATGTTTCAGGTTTTTAGGCATAATTTTCATTTCTAATATTCTAATCAAAACAAGTATAGCAACTGCAAGAATGGTTGAAACGACGGCTATATTTAACTTCCCGCAGCCACAAGCCATACCGATTGCTGCAACAATCCATAATGTAGAGGCGGTAGTTAACCCTGTAACAGTAAGACCTTGTCTTAATACGGTTCCTGCACCGATGAAACCTATACCGGTAATAATTTGAGCAGCAACTCTTGATGGATCACCCAAAGGATACAAGGTTACTGCGGTAGAAAATCCGTATATTGAAAGTATTGTAAAAAGGCAAGAGCCTAAACATACCATTATTTGAGTTCTTAACCCTGCGGATTTATTTGTTAATTCTCTTTCAAGCCCTATTATTGAACCTAAAATGATTGAAAAAATTATTCTTAATAAAATATCTGCGTTTTCAATTTGAATGTAGTGTAATATATCTTGCATTCTTTATCTTTCTCTGCTGTTTGGATCCAATACATCTCTAATTGTATCACCAATCACATTAAAAGATAAAACCGCAACAAAAATTAAGAAACCGGGAGTCAAAAGCCAAGGTCTTGATATGATATTCACGAATTCTTGAGCTTCTTTAAGCATATTTCCCCAACTTGCATCAGGTTGTTGAATACCTAAACCAAGAAAACTTAAACCTGATTCCGATAATATATAAGACGGTACACTCAATGTCATTGCTATGATTACATAGCTTATTGTTTGAGGCAAAATATGATGAATTATTGTTCTTAAGTTTGAAGCTCCCAATGCTTCAGAAGCTATTACAAATTCTTTTTTCTTTATTGAAAGTACCATACCTCTTACTACTCTTGAAAATCCGGCCCAACCTATTAAAGCTAATATAAGTACGATAAGTGTAAATCTTTGCACACTTGTCATATTCGCAGGTAAAATCGAAGCTAATATAATTAAAAGGTAAAAACTTGGTATAGACATAATTGCTTCTGATATTCTCATCATAACAAAGTCTGTTTTTCCGCCCAAATAGCCTGATAACCCGCCATACAGCATTCCTAACGGGAATGAAACGAGCAAAGCAAGAAACCCAATGGTAAGCGATATTTGACCGCCATATAGCAAACGTGAAAAATTATCTCTTCCGTTAATATCCGTTCCTAACAGATAGAGTTCTCCGCCTTTTTCGACATCATAAAAATGCCTGTCAAAAGGAATAAAGCCAAAAAGCTTGTATTTTTCACCTTTTGCAAAATATTTTACCTGGTACTTTTTTGTTCTGTCTTCTATATATTTTGTGTCAAAATTTTCTTTGTCAAAATATCTGATATAGTTATAAGTATATGGTTTTGAGAGTTTACCTTTTTCATTAATTATGTATATTTTAGATGGCGGGCAGTATGATTTATTTCTGTTTGAATAATCCTTTGAATAAGGACTTATAAAAGAAGCTAAAAATACGGACAAATAAAGAATACATAATATAATGAATGCAACACGTGCAAATTTATCTTTAAGAATACTCTTTAAAAGATTTTCGCTTTTGAAACCGTTTATATCAGGAAGCTTAGCCATTAAACAGCCTCCACTCTGGGGTCAACAAGTTTTAAAAGAATATCGGCAATCAAATTACCTAAAACAAGCATTATTGTACCAATCATTAATGAAGCCATAACAAGATTTATATCAGATTTCATAACAGCTTCAAGAATTAAACGACCTAACCCGGGGTATTGAAAAACATACTCGGTTAAAGCGGCACCGCTTAATAAAGAAGCAAACTCAAAACCTAATAATGTAACCATCGGGTTTATTGCATTACGCAATGCATGTTTATATATAACTTTCGTTTCACTTAAACCTTTTGCACGGGCAAATTTAACATAATCAGATTGCAAAACATCAAGCAGATTACCTCTCATCTGCCTTTGTAAACCTGATAAAGAAATAGTAAATAAAACAACAACAGGTAAAACTAAATGATGTAAAACATCAACTATTTTGCCCCACATTGTCATTTCCGAATGATTATAACTGGTGAGCCCGCCCGTAGGAAACCAGCCTGTTTTTACTGCAAAAATAAGCAACAAAAGGGCAAAGAAAAATGAAGGTATTGCCATACCAATACTAGATAAAATAGTAAGCAGCCTATCGATAGGTTTTCGCCAATGCAAAGCAGCGACAATCCCCAAAGGTATACCAACAGCCCAGGTAAAGAAAATTACAAACCCCGTTAGTAAAAGAGTGTTAGGAATTCTTTCCATTAACTTATCGGCAACTCTTTCACCTGTGGTGCAATAGCCCATATCACCTTTAACAAAACTTTTGAGCCATAACCCATATTGAACAATAACAGGCTTATCTAACCCTAATCTTTGGACTTCGTAGTCTAAAGTTTCTTGAGTAATAGAAGGATTTAACCTAAGCTCGGCTAAAGGGTCAACAGGAGCAAGCCTAATAAGAAAAAAACTTATTATGGATACCAAAAATAATAACGGTATCGTTTGAAAAATTCTTTTAATTATATAGCCTGCTAAATTCATACGCTAATTTTAGAATATCTGTACATTTTTGGCAATTGGTCGTGTAGAGTTGTTAATTTTAGCAAGATTTAACTATAATTTATAAATTAACTGTTTAAAATATTTTTAGCAATATTAGCAGTATTTATATTGTCTTTCATATTAGGGAAAGCTTTTTTAAAAAGCTCAATAAAAACAGCTTCTTGCATATTAAGATGATACTCGTATTTATTTTTTGATTTGGCAATTTGAGCAGCTGTTATATACATATTTAATAAATCTAAAGCATTTTTATCATTCATTTTGATTTATATTTACCTTTGCAAAATCATATTTTGATTTGAAATCTTCTTGAATTTCTTTATTCATTATAACATATTCATTTTTAATTCCGTAAGATGAAATTATAGGTGCTGTAAATGATAAAAACAGAAAAAACAGTTGAATGGATGAACAGCTCCTCATCATCGAATGGTGAATACCAAACCGCAGTAGGTGCTATATTATTTCTGCATTTCATTCAACTGTTTCAATATTAATTATAACTCATTTCAAAGTTCATTTCAATTCTCATTCAACATATTTTAAATTAAGAGAAAATCAAAACAATTAAAATCCGAATTATAATGTTTTAAATAATTCTTCCATAGAGATATCAAGGGCTTTTGCTATTTTCAATAATGTAATTAACCCGGGTCTGTTTATGCTTATCTCTATCTTACCTAAATAATCTAAACTTATGCCTGCTAATTCAGCAAGTTTCTCTTGCGTAAGATGTCTTTCCTCTCTTAGCAGTTTTATTCTTTTCCCTAAATTTTTATAAAAATTTTCAAAACTCATTTAAAAATTTTATGGGATATTCTAACATATTTTTACTGGATATGTTAACATAATCTTACTGGGTAATATCCAAGGAAGGAAAACTTATGGAAAATATTCACAACAAATCTAAAGACAAAATTAGTGACATTATGTTTATTATCAGCAAAATGAATACTATTATGAAAATCCTTGATGAATTTATTTACGAAAAAGACACATATTATAAAACTGATATAGAAAATATAATTGATATACTAAAGGAAAATTTTAATAACTTACAAAGTGAATTTATTGATTTAGAAAAAATTTTTGAAGCAAATTAATTATAATTCTTATCAACATTAGTTTTTAAAATCAAAAATGTATTTAATATTTTAAATAATTCTTCCACAGGAATATCAAGAGCTTTGAATATTTTCAACAATGTAATTTTCCCTCCTCTCCCTAAAATTTTATAAAAATTTTAAAAAGTTATTCCTATCCAAACCAAAGATAAAATTAGTGACATTATGTTCGTCATCAGAAAAATAAATACTTCTTGATGAATTCATTTATACTAATAAAAAAAAGACCGAATAATTCGGTCAAACAGTTTACGAGTGAGAGTGGAATATGTATAGCTTTATAATAATTGTTTGAATATCTTTCGTATATTATCCGATTGTATATTTTTAGGTATAGCAATAATCACTCTTTCGGCTATCCTTTTTCTTTGAATTTATATCCAAGTGTATTTAGAAAAATTATATTAAGATATATTAACAAAATATATATTTTATATCTACTTTTTAGCAATTTTTTATATAAAAAATACTTTATTAAAGTGTGAGAGATGAATAACAAAAAAGAGAAAACTCAAACACAAATAAACAAAAGATATTAAGAGAGAAAAAACAAAGCAAACTAATCGACTACAAGATTGGATGGGAACAGGGACAGGAAATAGACAAAAGTACGCGTACTTAATTTTATTAGCAAAACTATTAAAAATCACATACATACCTTACACACTTACCTTACTTACACACGATGGATAGTAAAAAAATTTTCTTTTACATTCCGAATTGTTTGGGACATATAATGTCCCTTTTTTTTGTATATTATTATTTTCTAAAAATTCCATTCACGCTAATGAAGAAATAACTTAAATATATAAGAACCGTATAATATCAAACCAATAATCACGCTTATCATTGCAACCAATAAAACCATGCCGGCAGACATATCTTTTGCCATTTCAACAAGTCTTGAATAATTATTTTTATATACGGCATCCAATGTAAATTCAATAGCCGAATTTAAAAGTTCACATACGAGAACTATAGTTATCATAAGAATAACAATACAGATATCTGTAGTTGAAAATCTTAGAATTAATGCCAGAACTATAGCAACAACAGAAATAATAACTTCTATAACAAAATTACGTTGTGAATATAATGCAAGTTTTAATCCGTGAATTGCATGTGAAATACTTTCAAAAACACTTGTAGACTTAAATTTTGTCATAATAAAATTGCCTTAGATTTATTCTGGTTTTCAACCATAAAATTATAATCTTCTTCTGTTTGATGGTCGAATCCTAACAAATGTAATATACCATGAGCAACCAGAAAATAAAGTTCATCATTAAATGAAACATTATTTTCCTTCGATTGTTCTTCTATTTTATCCAAAGAAACAATTATTTCTCCCAAATTCACTTCGCCGTCAAAAATATATTGTTCTTCTTTTGGAGAATCCGCAAAAATAGCAAACGTTATTACATCAGTTGGAGCATCTTTTTGTCTGTATTCTTTGTTTATTCTGTGAATTTCTTCATTATTAACTAAAACAATATCAAAACAAACTGTATTATAGCTATATTCTTTCAAACACGATTTAGATATTATGGTTGAATCTGTAAAAATATGTTCAGACATCTTCACAATGTCTTTATGTATAGAAACTTCATCAATATCATATTGTTCATATGTATTTTCAAGAAAAATATTTAAGTTAGTCATCTTTTTCCTGCTTTAAGTTTTCCTTATTTTGGATATCCTCAATGGCTTCTTGATATTTTATACGTTTATGGAATACACTTCTTAATACTCTTGACAGAGTTGTTGCAATCACCTTTATATCCTTTAATGTTAAAGGACTCTCAGATAATTGATTGTCATCCAATCTATCTTTAATTATTTTATTAATTAAAGCATCTAATTCTTCTTGCGAGTGATCTTTCAGTGTTCTTGATGCAGATTCAACAGCATCTGCAATCATCAATATAGCCGTTTCTTTTGTATTCGGTTTAGGACCTGTGTATCTGAATTGTTCTTCTTTTACATTTTCAGCACCTTCTTGTGCTACCGCCTGGTTATAAAAATAACTTGCAAGCGAATCACCATGATGCTGTAGCATAAAATCTTGAATCACTTCAGGTATATTATATTCTTTTGCAAGTGATACTCCATCTTTTGTATGTGAAGTAATAACCATTTTACTTGAACGAGGGGTCAATTTTTCATGCGGATTTTCTATACCGCTATATGTTTGATTTTCTACAAAAAATAATGGTCTAACAATCTTACCGACATCATGATATAAAGCTCCAACTCTTGCTAAAATAGGATCGGCACCTATTGCTTCAGCGGCAGATTCTGCAAGATTTGAAACTCTTAAACTATGTTCAAAAGTACCTGGAGCTGCTTCATGTAACTTTTTCAATAACGGTTGATTATAATCTCCCAATTCTGCCAATCCAAATGTAGTAATTACTTTAAATGTATTTTCCAAAATAGGAATCATTCCCAAAGCAAATACGCCTGAGAAAAATCCGTTAATTAATGCAGCAGCAATATCTTGCCCTAACCGGCCTAAACCTAAATCATAATATACACATAATATTATTAACGCCATTACTATTGATGTATATAACCCAACTTTTATCAGGTCAAACCTTCTCGAATATTTTATTGTTGTCATTCCTATAATTGAAACAATCACAGATAAAATAAATACAGACATTGCAAGTGCTGAAAATTGTAACGATAATGTAATTATAGTAATCAAAGTTACTGTAATAAAAAATGATGTTCTTGGATTTAGAAAAACAGATAAGGTTATTGCAAAAAATGGAAATGGCAGTAAAAATACAGACCAATTTACCGGCAACAGTACAGCCAAAACAGATATAAAAACACACATAAATGCCACTATTGACAAGTGCCTTCTGTTTATATATTTCTGTTCAAAAGATTTAAAATAATAAAATACAGAAATTATACCAATTCCGACAAGACCCAGAATACCAAGTACCCCTAGCAGATTTATTCTTGGTATGTTATATCCTGCTTTACTCAATGCTTCTTTCTTAACTTGTGTAATAGGTTCTCCTACATCAACAATTACATCGCCTTTATTAAATTTTACTTTTATAGGCGTAATTTTATCTCTTTCAATTTTTCTGGCTAAAGCAGTTGCTTCTTCATCTATAATCATATTTGGAACTATAACTTGTTCCAAAAGTGCTGTAATAACTTTTGTTTTATTATTCGTAGTATTAACATCTATATTTCTTCTTATGATTTTGGATAAAGTATTTTCTTCAAAATCCTTTTCAGTAATTCCTTCATTCAAAACCATATCCAAAGTTTTTTTCGATGCTTCAAATACATTATTCAAAACTTCATCGTTTGCATTTAAAAAGAAAGAAAAAACGAAAGATTTTGTGTAATTATCGGGTATATCAAACAAAACTTCTAAATCTTTTTGTTTTGCTTTTTCATCATCATTATTTTTCCTTATTGATTTTACTTCATCAATAATTTCAATTAAATTATTCTTTATATACGCATTATCAGCCGGAGAATATACAACCCCTACCTTCTGGGCAACTTCCCTTCTTCTTTTCTCTGTTTTTATTGTATCTATAACCTCAATAGTCCTTGGTGCAATAATCAGTTTTTTACTTGTATTATCTGAACCTGCTATCGGCTGAAATAATAAATATTTAGATACTAAAATCCCTGTAAAAATCAAGGTAAATAATAAAATCAAACCTATATTCAATAATACTTTTGGAGACTTTAATCCCGATAACTTTTTATTAATATCAAATTTTTTCATATATTAAACCATTATCTTTTATTCTTATTACTTATTTTATGATTTTACAACAAGTCATATTTTTTGCAAAATTCGTTAAGTGTTTGAACTTTTACTTTGTAAATAATATAATTATCATATATTAAAATCCTCATTGTATCGTTTGGCAGATATTTCAGTATGGACATAATAAAAAACAAATATATAAAGCTATTATTTAATTTATTTATAATTATTTCAATACTTGAGTGTATATATCTTTTTGCTATTCCGCCAGTTTTAGAACATTTTGCAAATAAAAACTTTATATCCGGTATTTTTAATGCCAAAACAAACGCAAAACTTGAATATTCAAATATAAAGATAAAAACACATATAAAACCGCAAATCACTTTAAAAACAGACAAAATCCTAATCGCTGAGAAAGATAGCAGTGATATTTTTCTTTGTGCTGATAATATTGATTTAAAAGTAAATCTATTACCTTTAATAAGAAAAAAAATTAATCTTAAGCACTTATATGCAAGTAATATTCAAATAAATATTGAAAAAGATAAAAATGGAGTTTATAATTTCCGTAAACTTTTTCCAATTAATAATAAAAAAATATTTAAGATAGATTTCAATAATACTGCAATAAATATTTCAAACTATAAAATTTTATCTATAAATGAAGAACTTATTCAAGAGTTCGAATTAAATGGCAGACCTTTAAAAATAAGTAAACAGAAAAAAAATCCCATAATTCAAATAGAAACAAAAGGTCAATTAAAATCAGTTAATAATCAAAGTGATTTTGACATTAATATTCAAACTACTTATCCGTTTTCAAAAAAAGATTTAAAGAAAAATAATATCAAGGGTAATTGCTTTATATATAATCTAAACTTAAAACCATTGTTACCCTTTTTACAAAACTATATTAATAAAGATATTACTAATTTTGACGGAATCATTGAATTTGTACAATTATCTGCAACAGAAACTGAAGACCAAAAAAACAATATTATTTTAAATACAAAATTTAAAGATTTAGTTTTTGATAAAAAAGACTGGGAAAATTATATTCTTGCAGCAGGTGAAAATAAACTTGATGCAAATATATCATTAAACGGAAATAAAATATTATTTAATTCATTAAATTTTAAGGCAGAAAATGTCAATATAAACAGTAATGGCACCATTACAATAGAAAAAAACCCGAAACTCGATATAGAAGTTAAAGTATCAGATTCAAAAGCAGAAAATATTGTTCCATTGCTTCCACCCGGTATTCCACCCCAATACCGTACATTAGGTAAGGTCAAAAAATACGGTATTTTTGGAGATATAAATGCCAAAATTAAAGTACAAGGTAACATTCCTCAACCTGATATTACAGGTTATGTAAAAGGCAGAAATGTACATATTCTTGATAAATCAATTCATAATTTGCATAAAGGAACCGTTGATATTGTTTTTGATAAACGTATTCTTAATATGGATATTCTTGTTAATCTTTTTGATAACCAAAATGCCAAAATCAAAGGATATGTTTATATGTATAGAGACGGGATTAATAATGTTTCTGTTAAAACAACAGATAATATAGATTTTCCTTTAGCCCAAAAGATAGTAGTACCAATAAGTAAAGTTTTCAATTTTCAACTTGGTCCAATTCCCGAAATGAACATTACCTCTGGAAAAGGTATAATTGACATTTACATACAAGGTTCAATGGACTTTGTTAATATCAATGGATACTCAAAATTTGATAATGCACGTTTAACCTATAACGGATTATATGGGGAAGTTATCAACGGAAAAGGGAATATCGATTTCAAGAAAGATATAATATCTTTTAAATCAGAAAGAGCTTATGTTAAAACTAATCCGTTAAATATTGAAGGTCGTGTAAGAATAAATAAAAACCTCAATTTTAATATTTCGTCAAGCAAAGCGGAAGCAAAAGATATGCTTGAAATAATAAATAGCAGTGAATTATTAAAGGATGTTAAAGAAGGTCTGGTTATAATTACAAAAGCAAACGGTCCTGCTAAATTATTTGTCAATTTAACAGCAAAAATTGTACCTGTACCTTTTGGTCAACCACCTTTACCGCCTGACGAAGCATTTGAAGATATGAAGGTCAACGGTTCTTTATATCTGATTGGTAATGCATGTAATATTCAAGGTTTTGATACGCCTATTGATGATATAAAAGGAATAATCGATTTTACAGAAACAAAGACAACTCTTAATAATATAAAAGGAGTTTCTGGTACTTCCCCAATTATAATCAATGGAACAATTATTAATGATTTAACTACAAAAATTCCTGACGTGGATATAACAATTACGAGTAAATCCGTTAATTTAAAAGATACCATAAGATTTTTAACAAAATCGTATTTGTATCCTAAAAATTATCCGGATTTATCACCTTTATACCAAATAGCATCAAAACATGATTTGTTTTTTAAATATAAAGCTAAATCAGTAGACTTTATAACTGACAAAGCATATGCTGTAATGAATTTTATTCCTGATAATTCTGAATCTTCTTTAAAAGCACGCTCAGGTAAAGTTACAATGGAAAATTCCAAAGTAAAAATTGAAAATGTTAATGCTTCATTATTTGATTCTACATTAAAAATTAATGGTGAGGTAAAAAACATAGATACACTAAATCCAATATACAATCTAGACATAACCGCAAATAAACTAAATCTTACAAATCTTGATAATATAAATAAAATAAATATTGTTCCGGATGACATTAACACCATATTATCAAAGTTTACAAATTACAAAGGATTTGCAAACATAGATTTGAAAATAAAACAAAATATTTTAAATGGTATTTTGAAATTTAATAAACTTCAATTTATACAAAAAGATAGCAATATTCCTTTTGTGTTTGACGATTTAAACATTTATTTAAAAAATAACAAAATCCTTTTAAATAGTCTTTCCGGTTATATTGCAGAAATGCCGTTTTTTGGAAATTTCACATTCTCAGACATATATAAAGCACCTCAAATAAATGGTTATTTTACTTCAAAACTAACTGATGATTTTATAAAAAAATATATACCTGAAGAAGTTGGAAAAAGAATTGATATATCAGGCGATATAAATATTTCGGCAGAACTTAACGGAAAAAAAGATAATCTGATTATAAATCCTAAAATAACTCTATATCCTGAAGCAGACGTAATGATTGATGGTGTTAGTCTTGGTGAAATAAGTGACAAAAGAGAATATAAAGGAAAAATAAATTTAAGAAATGACAAAATTATAATAAATACAATAGATTACATAAAATATATTTCTTCTCAAAATAATAAGGTATATCCAATAGTTTTCGCAACGATAGACGGCATACTGAAAATAAATAATAATATTATTGAGCCCCAAGAATTAAATATAAAGACTAATAAAAATTTATCGGCAAAAGTACTCAATATATTTTTAAAAAAGCCAATGTTACAGCAAGGAACCTTCAGTTGTAATCTAAAATATAAATATAATAAAGCAACAAAACAAGCAAAAATCCAAGGAAATATGGATTGCAGAAATATAGATATACCATTATTTGATACTTTAATAAAGAATATAAGATTAAAAGCAAACGGGAATGACATAAATGTAAATTTATTTGGATTTATAAACGATTCTAAAATATTCATAGATTCTATCTTAGAAAATAATATATGTAATAAGATACAAATTCATTCATTAAAGATAACAGCAGACCAAATTGATAATGACAAACTTCTAAGAAGTTTATCCAAAGCTCGTCAGTCAATAAGTACTAACAATGAAATAAATAATGTTGATTTTTCAGGTATAAATGTAGCAAAAGGATTTCTGGATATAAAGAAGCTAATAATAAAATCATTAGTTGCTGAGAACTTCACAAGTAATTTTAATATAGATAAAAATGGATTATTTTCTGCTGATAATATTAATGTAAATGTTGGAGACGGAAATATTAACGGTAAAATTTCTTATGATTTAACAAATAGTGAATTAAAAGGTGATTTCGAACTTTCTAATGTTGATGCAAATTATGTGGCTGAAACATTATTTGATGGAGAAGATCAAATATATGGAAATGCCAATGGTAAATTAATGTTAGATACAAAAGGTATAACAGAAGAAGAAATCATAAAAAATTTAAACGGTTTTGTATATTTTGATATTTCAGATGGAAGAATGCCTAAACTGGGATCTTTAGAATATCTTTTAAGAGCAAGTAATATTTTAAAAAGCGGTATAACAGGATTTACTATTAATAGTGTTCTGGAACTTTTAAATCTTGTCAAAACAGGCTATTTTTCAAGCATAAACGGAAGCTGCACTATTAAAAATGGCATAGCTGAAGATATTGAGATATATTCAAAAGGAGAAAACCTAAGTTTGTATATTCATGGTAAATATGATATAAGTAAAACACATGCAGATATGGAAATTTTAGGTAAATTATCAAGAAAAATTTCTACAATTTTTGGCACTATAGGAAATACTTCACTTAATACATTTTTTAAACTTATTCCTGGTATTTCAATGTTAGATTTCAGCAGAAAAGATTTTATAGAAGATGTAGAAAAAATACCATCATTTACCAATGGAGACTATGAATCAAGAACTTTTCAAGCAATTATAAACGGTAATATAAATGAATCAGGATATGTACAATCATTTAAATGGGTGAAATAAAGCGAGGAGAAAATATATTTTCCTCGCTTTATTTTATATTATTCTTGAGAAGGAAGATTTATTGGTTTTTCTGGCGGAATAGGTTTCATTTCAGGATTTTGCCTACCTTCAAATTCAGCTCTGCGTCTTTCCATTTCTTGTTTTTGTTCTTCTTTTATTTTAGAAAATTCTTGCTTTTGTTCTTCAGTTAAAACAGATTCGAATTTTTTCATATTTTCTTGTCTGTATTTATCAGCTTTATCATTTAGTATTTTTATATCAGATTTTAATTTTCCTATTTTTTTCTCTTTATCTTTTGGAGATATAGTATTATCACGTTTTATTTTTCTAAGTTCATGCTTTTTTTCTCGCATTTGATCAAAAAGAGGTTTTACCTTTTCATGGTCTTTTTTTCTATTTTCTTCAATCTGTTTCTTTTGTTTTTCTGTTAGATTTAAACGTCTTTCAAATTCAGCCTTTTTAGCCTCCATTTCTGCCTTGGAAGGTTTCATACCTTTTATTTGAGGATAATTATCATTCGGCCTTTTGAATTCACCATGGAAATAATTATTTGGTCCTTGTTTTATATCAACTCCATTATCTTGTAACGGAAGAATACTATTATTTTCAATCGGAACAGGTTTTGGCATATCCTCTTTTGATGGTTCTTGAGCATAACTTATACCATATCCTAAAACAAAAACCGATACAGCTAATGCTGTAAGAATTAAGTTCTTTTTCAATTTTACGCTCCTTTCAGATTAAATCTTGTAATAAAATACTCAGTTCTTTGCGCGCATTAAATAGCCTGGAACGAATTGTCCCAATCGGGCATTTTAATTTAGTTGAAATTTCTTCGTAACTCATCTCTTGCATTTCATACATTATGATTACCTCTCTTAACTTTGGTTTTAATGTATCAATAGCATCAATTATTCTCTTTTGTCTTTGTTTTCTTATTAACTCAGATTCAATACTTTCTTTATTATCTTTTATCTGGATTAATTCGTCTTCTTCAGTAACTGCATTTTGTGAATGTTTAAAATATGATGATTTCATATAATCTCTGCATAAATTAGCAGTTATTGTACTTATCCAACTTTTAAATTTACCGTTTTCTTTATATTTGTCTATATTTTTCCAGGTTCTTATATATACTTCTTGTTCTATATCCTCATTATTAGAACCTGTCATAGTAGAGATAATTTTACGGATGTTATTTCTATACTGTTCTATTATTGATTTCAAAATTTTTCCCTTACCCTATATCTCTAAAAATCCATATTCATCAATAGGCAACCCCATTGTACTTAGATATGAATCCTGTGCATAATTAACTTGAATAGTATAATTGTCATATACTTTATAACCGGTAAAAGCCGTAATACCAATAAAAGCAATGAAACAACAAGCAAGCTTCTTTATGGAATTAAATCTGTCTTTTTGTCTTTTCTTTAAATAAATCGGAGCAACCTCTTTTACTAATTTAGAAATTTTAATATATTGTTCGTGTTCCTTTTGACAGTCAGGACATTGTTCTAAATGTTCAAAAAATTTGCCTTCGTCTTGAAAAACAAAGAAACCTTCGTATTTATTACATTTCTTTTCTTCATTCATAGTGTTTTTCCTCTTTCATAAATTATAACGAAAAACAAATATAAAAAGTTCATTTTTAATAATAAAAAAAAGAAACCGATATTAACCGGTTTCTTTTAAACTATTTTACAGAAATCTGACCGTCCGTAAAATGAAAGTCATTATAAAAAGCTTGAAATTTTTTCACATATCTTTGATATGTAATAGGAGGCATAAAATCTCTTATTGAAAATAAATAATTTAATGTCTGAGAATCTAAAGTATACAATGCAGAATCTGCTTCTTGATATAATTTTTTAATTTGAACATCTTTATCCGAATCAGAAAAATCAGATGAATTTTTTATTGTATCCATCTGAAAAAGAAGATTTTTAAAATTATCAATAACTTGTCTCGCAGAATTTTTATATTGAGATGATGCCATATTAAAACTATCTAATCTATAACCGATAAGTTCATTCTTATTAACCATAGAAATATAATCATAATCAGAAATCACTTGTAATTGATTAATTTTATTAATAATATCCGATTCAGATGATATTATAGCATTTGCATTTAAACAAAAGACAAAAAATATAGTAAACAAAAACAAAATTTTCAAAAACTTATTTTTCAATTTATATCTCCTTTATTTCTGTAAGAAATTATTAAACGAATCTTGAACATTAATTTGTTGAGCTTTATATTGGTTGTATTGTTCAGGTGTTAAAATAGACTTATACATAGCATCAGTTTTTTGTTCTAATATTTTTTGCTGTGTTTTCAATGTTGAAAGATTTCTCTCATAAGCACTTGTAAGCAAAGTAACTTGCTCGGGGGTTTTATCAGGATCATTCTTTACCTGAGCAATCTTATTATTATAATCCATAATTCTCATTTCTAAAGAATTATTTTCTTGTTTAAAATTATACTGAATTTTAGTTAATTTTTGCATTTGTACAGGAGTAATACCATCCAAAGAATCAAAACCTTCCGCAAAGACAATACCGGAGGATGCAAGAATAGCCATAACTCCAAGCAATAAAGTTGTTTTTTTCATATTTACCTCTTTCTTATTCTTTGTAATCTGAATATTCTTTAGATTTTTCTTTCCATTCGCTTTCTTCCATACAGAAAGCGTGATTCCAAAATCTTTCAAGGGCATATGTCTCCCGCTCTTCTCTATGAAGAACATGGACAATCACATCTCCATAATCTAATAAATTCCATCTATTTTTCATATCATTTTCTTCACCGATTGGAATTCTATCAAAAAACTCTTTAATATTTTCTCTAACATACCCAGTCAACGCTTTAATATGTGTCGGTGAATCTGATGAACAAATAACAAAATAATCCGCTAAAACAGATATATTGGAAATATTCAAAATTTTAATATCTTTTGCTTGCTTATCATCTAAAATACGTGCTATTACACTTGCAAATTTATCAGACGAAATATCTTTCATTTAAAAACTCCATATTATATGAAAGAATTATAGCACACATTTTACAAACATAAGAAACTATATATAATTCTTAAGGTTCTTATTTACATTATTGTTACGACAAAGTTTTTTTAACTTGCTCATTGCTCTATTTTCAATCTGTCTGATTCGTTCACGTGACACACCATAATATGTACCTATTTCTTCAAGTGTTTTTTTCTCACCATTATCGTCCAAACCATAACGCATTATTAATACATTGCGTTCCTTTTCGCTTAAATGATTCAACATTTTCTTAATATCACAGAATAAATTATCTTGTGTAACTTTTGTATCAGGAGACAGCGTAGTTTCATCAACAATAAAATCTGACAATTTTGTATTTTCATCTTTTTGATTTGCAGGAGACTCAATACTTATAGTGCCTTGTGCCGATTCAATCAAAGCAGTCAATTTTTGAACAGGCATGCCAATTTTATATGCAATTTCTTCTTTTGTAGGTGCCGCACCATTTTCAATTGTTAAATCTGTAGATATTTTCTTAATTTTACTTAATGTTTCTATCATATGGACAGGAAGCCTAATAAGTCTTGATTTATCTGCTATAGCACGAGTTATAGCCTGTTGAATCCACCAAGTAGCATAAGTAGAAAATTTATAACCTTTGGAATAGTCAAACTTCTCTGCTGCTCTCATTAATCCCATATTTCCTTCCTGAATAAGATCGAGAAAAGAGAGACCTCTTCCTATATATTTTTTTGCAATACTGACAACAAGTCTTAAATTAGCATTAACAAGGATTTTCTTAGCACGTTCGGAATTTTCTTCTTTTATCTTTTTAGCGACCTGAAGTTCTTCTTCGTTGCTCAATAACTTAATCTTACCAATTTGTTGTAAATATATTTTAACAGAATCATCGGCCACAGCACTATTCTGTGTTTCAGGAACCTTAGGTTCTTCAACAGCAGAAATTATATCTTCATCATCCAAAGAAATATTATAATCAGAATCTTGGTATTCATTATCTTTCAGTAGAAATTCTTCTTGATCTTCTGACATTATGCCTCCAATTTAATAATCTATTATACAATATTCCCCGATTTTTGTATTGTTTGCTTCACAGCTTCATAAATTACAATACTTGCAGCATTTGCAACATTTAAAGAATCAAAGTTTGTTAATATAGGTATCTTTATTTTATAATCGGATTTTTTTAAAATAGTTGTAGAAATGCCTTCTTTCTCGGAGCCCATAACTATCGCAAAGTTCATATTGCAATAATCAATGTCATAATAATTATCTTTTGCATCAATGTCTGTTGCAATTATCCAGAAGTCGTTATTCTTCAGTCTATCAATAGTAGAAGAGAGGCTATTGACCATAATCAAATCAATATGGTTAATAGCTCCTGCCGAAGATTTTTCAACAGTCGCATTTATAACAGCATTTCTTCTGGAAGGAAAAATAACAGCATCGAACCCGGCACAAACTGCTGTTCTTATGATAGATCCCATATTATGAGGGTCTTCAACACCATCTGTAATGATTACTTTTTTATTATTTTTATTTCTTAACAAAAAATCATCTAAAGAAATATAATTGACCGGTGCTACATATGCAATTACGCCTTGATGCGGATATTCTTTATATTGTACAAATTTTTCTTTTGGTATAAATTGAAAAACTATGCCTCTTTTTCTTGCAATATCTATAATCTGAGACACTTTTGGATTTTCTCTAATGTTTTTCATAAGAAGAATTTTACTTACACTTCTTCTTCCTTCTTGTAATAATTCAAGTACACTATTTCTTCCAAAAATAAAATCTTCCATAAAATTACCGTTTACCTTATATTACAAACTTCCATTATTATACATTAAATGGTATAGTTAAAGAAAGAAATTCATTCATTAAGTTTCTTGTCAAAAATGCAAATATAAAATATTATGAGTATAATACTGATATATGTATTGGAATATGGGTTAATTTAAAAATATGTTAGAAAAACTGGGATTTAAAAAAAGAACACACGTTGGTATTTCATTATCTGCAAATAATTTTATAGAACTTGTTTGTATTGATAAAGCATCTAAGTCAGTTGTGAAATATTCTTCCGGAAATATCAAATATAATAATGCCATCAGAGAAATTATTGACTTCGATGAATTTGCTGAAGTAGTAGAAGGTTTATTTGAAGATGCGGGACTAAACCCTAGCGATTGCAGTGTTACATTGAATTTACCAAATGTACATTTTGGTATAACTTCATTGGATAATGTATCGGAGACTCCATTTATTGTAGAAAATTTACAATCTGAAATAGAAGATTTATATATTTTTAAGAGAAATGAACCGATAATATCATATTCTATTTTAGACAGCGCATCAGGCAGAGACAAAAAGAATATTATATATAGTGCTATTCAAACAAAAGTTATAGTTAAACTTATAGAAATATTTGATAATCTAGAAGCAGAACTTGTAAGAATAGATACATCATATTCATCAATGCTAAAGGCTATTCAATTCTGCGATAGATTTAGCAAATATGTACAAAAAGAGGAAAGAACAGCTATTTTATTAATTACACCAAACAGTTGCTGTTCATTCTACTTAAATGGTCCAACATTAATAGATTGTGTAGAAGAACCATTAGCAGTTAAATCATTTTCAACAGAAGAAGTATATTCAGCAATATCAAAAATTGCGACAAATACTATTTCCAAAAATAGCCCGCAGTCATTTTTAATAATCAGTGAAACTGACGAAGTAAATTCTGAAATGCTTGCGCAAAGACTTGATTTCAAAGGAGAAGTTGATTGCATAAATAAGAGTATTAATACAAATGAACAATTTATAGATATATCAGGCGTAGGTACTGATATTGATTCTAATATGATTTCATATATGACAATAGAGGCAGTTGGTGCAGCTGCAGCTGATTATGATGACTATCCGTTGAATATAAATTTCTTGCCTCCGGAACGTATTAATGAAAATTTAATCCAAGTTGGTGAATATGAAGTTGATTTATATAGATTTATTACAGTAGTTTTAGTTTCAGCTGTCCTTGCAGCAGCTGTTGTATGTATAGTTTTTACATCTATACTCACATCAAAAGTAAATAATATGCAAGGACAGAATTATTCTGCAGAAAAAGAAATTGAAGTATTCAAGAAAACAATAAAAACAAATGAAAAGACGCAGAAAAAAGATATTCTGCCAATATTAACAAAAATATTAGAAACAAATAAAACGGTATTTGATGTATATAGTGCATTATCAACAGAAATACCTGATTCTATATATATCAAAAAATTTGTAACAAATGCTGATGGTGGTATAGGTATTCTAGGCGAAGCCAAGACAAGTGAATCTGTTCAAGATTTTGTTAAAGGATTAAGAGAGAAAAACAGTGATTTAATGTTATCCAAATTGTCAATTAATTCTAAAAATGATCCTATACCAGCAAAAATTCCAAACGGATTTACTTTTGAAATAAAAACATCAAAAATAGATGTTGCACTTACTGAAGACGATTTTATTAATACAGTAATGCAAAATAATCCAATACAAACTCAAAATATGACAAAACAAAGAGGAAGACGTGGACCCTCACCAATGACCCCGCCGCCTGCTCCGATAATATAAAAAATAAAGGAAATATATGAATAAGAAAAATAAACAACTGGTTCCAATATGTATTGCTTTAGCAGTGTTATTATTTTTTGTAATAACATTTATTGTTGTAAAACCCAAATATGAAGAATTTGCAGAAATGCAAATCAGAGCTTCTAAAAATGATGTAGAAAGACAAACCTTAGAAGAAAAGATCAAAAAGATTGATGCGGAAAAAGAAGCAGAAGATTTAAAATTAAAATCATTAAAACCAATATACGAAACAACTTTAACCTCTTCAACAGATAATCTTGGTATTTTTGGTAATATGTTTGAAGAAATAATAAAGAAAGCGCAAAAGAATGGTTTATTAATCCGTTCTATAGAATATGATATGAGACCGGCAAATGATCCCATTTATATAGAAAATCCCGAAATATATAATGCTTGTGAATTAAAATTTTTCTTTGTTGGTTCTTATTCACAATTGCAAGCCTTCTTGTCTGATATGAATAACAACTTTAAATACTTGACATACATTTCAAAACTTAATATTACAGCATTTACATCTAATACAGACTACTTATTAATAAATATTTCAATAACATTGTATTCAAAGAAAAATGAAGGTCAAAATCAAAGATAAAGATAATAAAAAGAAAAAGGAGTAAAGAATGAATTTGCTCCTTTTTTCTTTTCACTTAATTTGAAAAGAACATCTACTGCATTGAGCCTTAGGATGTAAAGCAATATTATTTTCCAAGTCCAGTAGACGTACAATTTTTGTAATAAGCTTAGCTGAACAAATAGGACATCTTAAATTTTCTGTTTCACCATTTAAAATAGCTTTTTTAACACTATTTATATATTTATCAGTAACAGAATCATATGATACTAAAAGAATTCTCTCATATTCTTTAATATCTGATGGGTTAATTTTCAATCCTTTAGCAAGTTTTTGACGAACTGTAGCAGGAAGAAATAAATCTTTACCGGATTCAATATCATCAATCTGCTCTACTGTAAGACCAGATTTTTTAGAAAGTCCAAGCACAGAGAAACCCGCTTTTTCACGAGTTTCTCTGATAAATTCAGCTAATGACTTAAGTTCTGACATTATGCTCCAACTTTTACTTTTTTAGCTTGTTCAATATCATTCCATAAAGCAATCAAAGTACTTGCAAAAAATATACTTGAATAAGTACCAATTGCTATACCTAAAATCATAACAAGAACAAAATCTTTTGTTGTAACGCCACCGAAGAAATACAACGCACCTAACGTGATTAATGTTGTCAAAGATGTATTGATGCTTCTGGCTAATGTTTGATTAACAGAAGCATTAACAATTTCATCATATGTTGCTTTTTTTGAATAAAATTTCAAATTTTCTCTAATTCTGTCGAAAACAACAATAGTATCGTGAACGCTAAAACCAAGAACAGTCAAAATAGCAGTTACAAACAAACTATCAATATGTACTCCATATAATAAACCAAGTATTGAGAATACGCTTATTACAAATATAACATCATGGAATAATGCAAGAAAGGCAACTATAGCAAATTCAAAGTGGAATCTTAATGTAAGATAAATAACAATTGCTAAAAGTGCCAACACAACAGCAATCATAGAATTAACAAATAATTGCTTCCCCAATAATGGTCCAACAGAACTTGTCTGGACAATTTGTGCTTCAGGATAATCAGCAGTTACAATTGATGTAACAGTATCTATTGCTTCATTTTGACCATTATCAGAAAATTGTGTTCTGATAGATAAGATATTTTTTATAGATGATTCATTATCACCCGCAACAGGTTTTAAGACCTGTATAACAGGATTTTCAATATTTCCGTTAATTAATTTTGTTCTTATTTCGCCAATTTTATCAGTAGAAATAGATTCATTAACAGAGTACTGAATTATAGTACCACCCGTAAAATCAATACCAACCAATAATGGAGTATGAGTTGGATAAATTTTCATCGAATATATCATAGCAACAATACCCGGGAACAGCAAAATAAAAGATAATGCTAACCATACCCATCTGTATTTAATTACATCTATAATTTTTTTTGTGTTTAAAACACTGTATGACATTTCTATACTCCTTCAAAAATTAATCTAAAACACCAAACTTTGCTTTTTCTCGTTTTGTTTCCGCAACTTCATATGCTTCATTTATATCTTCTTCTCTTAAACCAAATAAAGCAGGATGTTTTAATTGACCGGTACCGAACATTAAATGCATAAAGTTTTTAGTAACGGTTATTGCAGAAAACATACTTACAATAACACCGATTGCAAGTGTCAAAGCAAAACCTTTAACAATATTTGAGCCTAAAAAATACAATATAGCACAAGTAATTATTGTAGACATGTTTGAGTCAAAAATACTTGTAAATGCTCTGTCAAATCCTGAATTAATAGCAGTAAACAATGTTCTTCCCGCTTTTAATTCTTCTTTTGTTCTTTCAAAGATAAGTATATTAGCATCAACAGCCATACCAATACTCAATATAAAACCTGCTATTCCCGCAAGTGTTAATGTAACAGGAACCATTTTAAATATTGCAAATACAATTAAAGAATAAATTACAAGAGCTACATTTGCAATAAAACCGGGAACTCTATACCAGAAAAGCATAAATAACATTACTGCACCAAGCCCAATGATACCTGCGACTTTACTTTTATCGAGACTATCTGCACCTAATGTCGGACCAACAGTATTTTCTTCAATTATTTTTGCGGGAACAGGTAGTGCACCTGCATTCAATAAATCAACAATCTTTTTTGCCTGATCATGAGTAAAATCACCTGTAATTTGGGCATTTCCACCAGTAATTTCTTGCTGAACAACAGGTTCCGATATACTTTCACCATTAAAGTATATAGCAATAGGATAGCCTTTGAATTCTCTTGTTAATTTTGCAAACTTTGTTGCACCTTTACCGTTAAATTCGAGTGTTATAAGCCATCTGCCTGCATTATCAGTACCGACTGCAGCTTTATTCAAATCTTCACCGGAAAGTCCCGAAGCTTCCCAGCCAACTGTATCACCATTTTCATTAAGAATTGGTTTTTTAAATTCAAGTTCTGCTGTCTCACCTAAAAATTCTCTTGCCAATTTTGGGTCTGATACATTTGGTATTTCAATCAATAAACGTTTTTCTCCCATTTGCTGAACCATTGTTTCAGAAACACCCAATGCATTAATTCTGTTTTCAAGAGCAGATTTTAAACCATCCATCATATCCTGAGTAATTTTAGATATATTTTCGGTTGTTTGAGCTTCAAGTACAATTCTTGAACCACCAACCAAATCAAGTCCCAAAGGAATAGGTTTAACTTTAATGATTACTATTGAAAGAATAGTTAATATTACTATTGCCCAGAACATAATTATTTTATTTTTCATAAATATCCCCTGTATAATGATAAAACCTGTAATAATTCTAACAAAAAAAATTCTTGCTAACATAAAATAATACGTAATGTTGCAAAAAGTAAAATTGTACAGTTATCTATATACAAATGATATAATATATTCGTAGATAGAAGGAAGAGAAAATGGTAACAAAAGAAAAAGAAACTGAAACAATAAATATTTCAGAAGAAAGAAAAAAAGCACTCAAGGTTGCAATAGATAAAATAGAAAAAGATTTTGGAAAAGGTTCTATAATGCGATTAGGCGACAAACCTGCCGTTGCAGTTGAAACCATTCCAACAGGGGCATTATCGCTTGATGTAGCTCTGGGTATTGGCGGAGTCCCAAGAGGAAGAATAATAGAAGTATATGGACCTGAAGCAAGCGGTAAAACAACTTTAGCACAACATATTGTAGCTGAGTGTCAAAAAAAAGGAGGAATAGCTGCTTTCGTGGATGCAGAGCATGCTTTAGACCCTGAATATGCCAGAAATCTTGGCGTCAATGTTGATGAATTATTAATTTCTCAACCAGATACAGGTGAACAAGCTTTAGAAATTACGGAAGAACTTGTAAGAAGTGCGGCTGTAGACATTGTTGTTGTTGACTCTGTTGCGGCATTAGTTCCTAAAGATGAAATTGAAGGAGCTATGGAAGACAAACAAATGGGACTTCAAGCAAGACTAATGTCTAAAGCACTGAGAAAACTAACCGGTATAGTAAGCAAAACTAATACTACTGTAATATTCATCAACCAATTAAGACAAAAAATAGGAGTTATGTATGGCAGCCCCGAAACAACAACAGGAGGAAATGCCTTAAAATACTACGCAAGTATCAGACTTGATATAAGAAAAACAGAGACACTTAAGAAAGATGATAAAGAAATTGGAAACAGAGTAAAAGTTAAAGTTGTAAAAAATAAAGTTGCACCTCCATTTAGAACTGCTGAATTTGACATTATATATGGGAAAGGTATCAGTAAATCAGGATGTATTCTTGATATGGCTGTATCTTTGGATATTGTTAAAAAAGCAGGTGCTTGGTTCAGTTATAATGATGAAAAACTTGGCCAAGGCAGAGATAAAGTAAAAGAAGTATTTATAGAAAATCCGACATTAGAAGCTGAAATTGAAGAAAAAGTAAGAGAAGCACTAAAAGCAAAAGAATAAAAAATTCATTACAATAAAAAAGAAGTCTTTTAAAAGACTTCTTTTTTATTACAAGATTATATCAGATAAAAATCATAAAAATATACTTTTTTATGAATTGTACAATATAAGGACCCCAAAACAAAAGCAAGAACATAGAACATAATAGTGCGGGGCCAAAAGGAATAGCAACAAAACCTTGTTCATTAACTGTCTTTTTTAATCTGCTAATTGAATCTATAGCAAAAAATATCAACGCGATTATGAATACAAACACAACATATAAAGGAAGAGTAAGAATATTAGATAAAATCCAGTATACTAAAGCTAGTAGTACAAAAGAAGTTAATGATGTTAATAGTTTGTATTCTTCTTTTTTGTACAACTCAATTAAAAATTGTGGTAATATACAAACCGCTTGCAAAATAATAGCAATAGCAACAGCAACAATGAAATATTTCCATCCTAAAAGAGCACCTGCGGCTGCAGCTAAATAAGTATCACCTTCCCCGAATGCACGTTTATTTTTATTTACATAGTCATTTATATCAATATTTTCATCTTCAACTTCATTAATTTTATCCTTGTCGTCTAACAACTCAGTTGGTTGCTCATTATTTTCTTCATCTTTAACTTCTATTTTATCAACATTTTCTTCTATTTGTTCTGAATTATTTTCTTTTTTCTTAACAAGATAATATGATAACCTTGCTATTGCCTCCATTACAAATACACCAACAATCAAACCAATTGCTGTATTTGAATAATTATTTAAACCATTAAAAACCAGAGATGTAATAACAGCAAAAATAATTAAAATCCAACTATGTATGTCAAAAACATATTCTTTTTTTAAGTCAGTAATTATTATTACAATTGATATAGATAATAAAATCCATAAAAGCAGAGTTTTAACAGTTAATCCAAATGATAAAAAAACAGCCAGAAATAGTATTGCCGTGAGTGCTTCAACTATCGGATACTGAATACTGACTTTCTCACCACAGTTTCTGCATTTTCCTTTAAAAGTAAAAAAATAGGATAAAACAGGTATATTATCAAACCACTTTATAGGTTCATTACAAAAAGGGCACTTAGATGAAGGAAAAACTATTGATTCTTTGGATAGTGCCCTTAGCGCAACAACATTTAAAAAACTGCCTATACAAGCTCCTACTACTAATATAAAAAAGCATACCAATAATAATTCATCTATCATAATTCCACCTTTTCTATGCTTTTTCTTTTTCTGATAATATATTAAGAAGCATATTTAATGCTTTTTTCAACCTTCTGGACACCTGCATTTGAGAAATCCCAAGCTTTAAAGCTATTTGTGTCTGGCTCATATCTTCAAAATAATTTAAAACTATTACTTCTTGAAGTTTTACATCCAATCTTTTTATAGCATCATTTATAAGAATTTTATCTTCTTGGAAAGATTCCAGATTATAATGATTATCATCTGCAATTTTATCAAATAAAGATAAAGACTCATCCGCCCCTGTTGTAATAACTTGATCCAAAGAGATAGTCTGTTTCCTTCTTTCAACATCAATAACTTCTTTAATTTTACCGACAGAAGTACCAAGTTCCTCTGCTAAAACTATCTCAGAAGGCTCATTTCCTTGCTCGTCCTTTAGTTTCTGCATCAATTTATTTACACGATAAGCAAGCTCATAAATTTCTCTTGGAGCTTTAATCATAGAAACTTTATCTCTTAAATAATGCCTAATCTCACCGGTAATTAAATAAGTAGCGTATGTTTTAAAGTTCTCGCTCACTTTTGGATTATATAATTGAATCGCTTTAACAAGTCCGACACTACCAACTTGCATGATATCTTCAACCGGATCTGTGTTTCTTCTCGCAAGACCTCTTGCTATTTTCTTAACTAAAGGCATTGCCGCCAAAGCTATTACGTTCTGAAGATGTTTTTTTTGCTTCTCATCCTCAGCCGACTTATATAATTTAAGCCATTCAGCTATTTCTTCATAATTAATGGTATAATCAGCCACTGACTCATCCTCTTTTTCATTCTTTGCTTTCTTTTTCCTTTACCAAATCAATTATATCAGTTTAAACGTATAGGGTAAAATATCATTTATATAATATAAGCTAATACCCTTATCATCATTTTCCAATATAATTTCAACATTATAACCTTTTGAAAATTCTTGAATCCACTGTCTGCAAGCACCGCAAGGAAAACATTCAGAAGACATTGGCGAATAAATTGCAATTTTTAACAAATTTGATGTTTCTCCATTCGCTATTGCTGTTGAAATGGCATTCCTCTCTGCACACAATGATAAACCGTAACTTGAGTTTTCAATATTACATCCAACATAATATTTGCCACTTTCAAATAAAGCACATGCTCCGACCGGAAACTTTGAATAAGGACAATATGCGTTATATGAAACTTCTTTTGCTATTTTTATAAGTTCTTCATTTGTTACCATATAAAATCCTTTTCCTTAATATATTTTATATTTAAATCAAAGCTAAGAATATAGTATATTTGAATGATATAATATTATGTGTTTACAATAGTTAATCTATTTACCCTCAATAGTATAAGTTATATTATTATATAATAATATAGTGTATACTTATATAGTGATTTTGAATATTGTATGTCATTGGGAGGAACATGACAGAGAAGATTAGGATATTTGGCGGAAAACAATTAAAAGGCGAAGTATCTATAAGTGGAGCTAAGAACGCAGTGCTAAAGCTTATGGCCGCTGCTCTTTTAGCAAAAGGTGAAAGTAAAATATATAATGTTCCGGAATTAACTGATGTAGTAATAATGTTAAATGTTTTGGAACAACTTGGTGCCAAAACAAAGTATAACAAAATAGAAAAATCAATAACTATTGATTCGACTGATTTAACAGGTGTTAGAGCCAGCTATGAACTTGTAAGTAGAATGAGAGCTTCTTTTGTTGTGTTAGGTGCTTTAGTAGGCAGATGTAAAGAAGCTGTTGTTGCTCTACCAGGCGGTTGTGCTATTGGAGAAAGAAAAGTAGATTTCCACATTAAAGGCTTAGAGGCACTAGGAACAAATATCAAGATAGAAAACGGATATGTCCATGCAAAAGCAAAAAAATTAATAGGTTCGGATATATACCTTGATATTCCGTCTGTCGGAGCTACAGAAAATATAATGTTAGCTTCTGTCTTAGCAGAAGGTTCAACAAGAATTCAAAATGCAGCTCAAGAACCGGAAATTGTCGATTTAGCAAATTTTCTTAATGCAATGGGAGCCGATATTGTAGGTGCAGGAACTTCTGAAATTGTAATTAACGGTGTAAAACAAGAAGATTTAAAACCAATAGAATATACAACTATTCCTGACAGAATTGAAGCAGGAACATATATGGCTGCGTTTATTGCCACAAAAGGTAAAGGTATAATAAGAAATATTTTCCCTAATCATTTAACATTTTATACAGCTAAACTGACTAAAATGGGGGCAGATATTAAGTTGTTAGACCCTACTTCTATAGAAGTCAGCTGCAAAAGAAAACTTGAAGCAATAAATGTAATTACTCAACCATATCCCGGGTTTCCAACTGATTTACAATCTATGGCGATGGCACTTGCAACAGTTGCAGATGGTGTAAGCATTATTACAGAAAGCTTATATGAAAACCGATTTATGCAAGTTCCTGAACTTCGAAAAATGGGGGCAGATATTCATCAAGAAAGAAATCATGCTCTTGTTAAAGGTGTAAAAAATTTAACAAGCGCTAACCTTAGAGCTTCAGATTTAAGAGCAGGTGCTTCTCTGGTTATTGCAGCCCTTATGGCAGAAGGGGAAAGTACAATTGAAAATATATATCATATAGATAGAGGTTACGAACTTCTTGAAAATAAGTTTAGAATGATAGGAGCAGATATTCAAAGATATAATGAAGATGATGATGCTATTATCAACCAAAATAAAGGAAATCTAAGTGAATCACAATTATAAAAGATGGTATGATCATGATCCTGTTTTGCTTGAGGTAATAAACCTACTACAAAACTACCAAAATGAACTAAAATCGCAGGCAGAAATTTTTTTACAAGAAATCGAGAAAAAAGTTTCAAAAGAAGCAATTGATAAATTCTACGAAATGGTAAGACCAAAAGTATGTAATCGTTGGTATGACAAAGATCCAGTTATTTCAAGAACAGTTGAACTTTTAAGAGTTGTTCCTCCGGATGTACAAAAAGCAACTGCACAAAACTTTTTAAAAGCATTGGAAGAAATGGGGATATATAAAAAAGAAAGTATTAATTAATCTAATACTTCTCCTGTTACAATATTTACTCTCATTGGTTTAAAAAGCTTAATATATAGAATTTGCCCGTCTTTTGCAATAAAATCTCTACCTTTTATAATATTTTTAGCAACCTTCTTTACTTTATTTGACTCAACTTGAGAGGCTTCATATTCTGCAACCCCCAATATTCTTGTAAAATTTTTATTGTTATTTGTCGCAGATAATTCAAATATAAGCTCTCCATTTCTGACAAAATTAATAGCTTTTGTTGTATCCAAAACTTTACCGACTAAAATTATATCTTTAGACAAAAGTATATGATGTTCATAATCAACAATATTATTTGCAAATCTGGCCTGAAACATTTGTCCCGGCTCAGCATACTCAGAACTTAATTGCCCTATAACCATTATAGGGAGAATCGTTTTAGCTGGCAAAGTAACTACATCATCAATTCTTGAAGTATTTTCAATAATTATACCTTCACCAGTTTTAGGTAATTTTTCAGCTGCAATTTTTTCTTGTATATAACCATCTGTTATTTGCTTTAATCTTGCTAAAAAAACTGCAATTTGAGCTCGGTTTACATACTTATCATAATCAAGATAACGTTCACGTGGAGGCTCTTTCGCTATTACATTAAGTACCTCCGCTTTACCTGCTGTTACTTTAAACCAGTCAGGAATATCATCAAAATCGTCAAAAGAATTTTGCAGTGCAATAATAGCTTCTTTCTTACCGATATCTTCTGACTTTAATATATTAACAAGAAAAGTTATTACCTCGCTTCTTGTAATATAATCATCAGGATAGAAATAATTGTCTGTAGCAGGCTTTAATATATCAAGATTTACAGCTCTCAAAATATATCCCCACGCCCAATGACTATTATCTATATCTTCAAAAGTATAAATAGTTTCTATTGGAATATTTTCTTGTCCTATTGCTTTTATTACCATTGCAGCATATTCTGCTCTTGTTACAAGCTTTTGAGGCAAATACTTATTATCAGGATATCCTGAAATTATTCCTTCATCTGTTAAAAAATCTATCTCTTTATATGCCCAAAAACCATGATCAATGTCAACAAAATCTAAAGCATATACTTTTATAGGCATTAAAAAAATAAATAATAAAAATATCCTTATAAAATTCTTTTTCATATTTTTCCTATTAGTATTCTATCAGAATTTTTTGTTTTAGAAAATTAAAAAATTTTTTGTAGCAAAATTTTTTTTCATAGGTTTTGTATTCAATGTGTGTTTATTATTTTATTAGAGAAGGAGAGAAAATGAATATTACACCAGTCACAATGACAACAAATTACATGAAAAAAGCTGTAAACTTTGGAGAGAAAAAGCAAGAAATTAAACCATTAATTCAAATTGATGAAAATACTCCGGATGATAAGGTTGTTTCTTATGGAACTTGGGGACCAAACTACGTTTATCCAATAACAGCAGGTCAAATAAGAGCAACTCAAAAAGTAATTCCGCATTATGAACCAAGAACAGGGCAAAAAGATACTGAATCTCCAAAAGAATATCTTTCAAGAAAGATTCATAGTACAGAATGGACAATGTAATTAACAAAAAAATAGAACCGAGATAACTCTCGGTTTTATTTTTTTATTATTTCTTTTCGTTATTTTCTTCGTTATTTTCCTTATTTATTTTTTGTACTTTTTTAGATTTTATTTTCTCTGCATAATCTTCATCATCTAACAACAAATTTTTTCTTTTATTCTGTAAAACAGAAACAACATTCAAAAGCGCAAGAGAATTCAAAGATGCTTTAAGTTGCATACTCCTATCAATAAAAGGCTCTTGACGAGAATTTTGCTGCTCCTCGCCTTCTTGCATAAAGTATTCAGTTCCTTGACTAGCTCGGTCATCAGAGGTTTTAGCTGCGGTTCCTGATATATCTCCACTTTTAAAGTTTATACCGCCACCAATTCCCAATGTACCAGCCGACCTATTGTCAACCACTTACTTCTCTCCTTTACATCTTAGGGAATCTTTCTTATTATACCTTATCTTTAAGTTTTTAACAACTCAACAATAGTACAAAACACAAACTTATTTTTTTTTGCGGGTATTGTACAAATTTGTTACTTATATTAAATTCTTAAAAATTTGTGGAGTATCTTCTTTTTGCACTACAGAAAAATCAAACATAGCTCTTTTTTGTCTTTCTTCCTGTTTTTTTGCTTCAGCAACTTTTTTTTCTGTAACGGAACGATTGTATTTTGGAAGTAATATACCAAGCATAACAACAGAAAATGCAATATCAGCAACTCTACATATATTCCTTAAATTGCGGGTCTTTATATCAGCAATCTCCGCAGCCGATTTTAATTCTGTATTTTTAATCCAATTTCCGAATTGTTTAACTCTATAACCCAATCCTGACAATAACTTTTCACCAAATGAAGCACCACCATTAATAATCGGCTTCGCTATTTCCTTCTTTCGGTTTAAAAGAACTACATTTTCACCAAAAAACTCTGAACCTTTCCGAGTTTTTGAGAATGCTTCAATAGCAGAAGCTACACCCTTTTTAACATAATCACCAAGAAAATACAAACCTGAAAATGAAGCAATATCACGAACTGTAGTTTCTCTCAGCTCATTTTCATCTTCTGCACCAAGCATTCTGCTTGCAAAAGTAGAAGAAGCAATCCAACGGCATTGATCCATAGTTGGGAAAATACCAGAAAATTGGAACATACCAAGCGAGGGTTTTTTCATCATAGATAACGCTGCTAAGCCATACATTCCAGCAGCAGAAGCTATTTTTTTTGCAAAAAATACTTTCTTTTGCTTTTCATCCATTTTCTGTGTTGTATCTTTCTTACCAAAATCTTTATATATTGGTGCACCTTCTGCTTTAAATTGTTTTCTTGTTATTGCCCTATTGATTGTTTGTATACTAACTGCTATAGCTATAACAATACCCATGCCTATTAAACTTTTTTTATTAACAAAATTCTTTAATGATAAAGAATATTTATCAATTGCATCTGAAACTTTAGATGATATTTCAGGTCTAACAAGAGTATCTGGAGTTACTCCTAAAGAAGACAGTGTTTTATTCTTAACACCTTCAAATTTACTACCCAAATCTACAACATCCCTTAGGGTTTCTTCCAAGTTTGCCTGGGCTGTACCATTGTATCTTAGTATACTTTCTGCCTTTGTAAGTCCTGCCAATTTGAAACGGGCCTGTTTTAATAATGTTTTTCTTTCCGGACCCGAACTTGAAATTGCCTGAGTAATATTTGAAACAGCTTCTTGATACAATGGTTCCGAAGCTTTATCTGCATACTTTATCCAGTTTTTACCGTCCAATCCTTCTATAGAAGAAAGAACATTCTCTACATAAGTACGAGTCTTATCTGCATTACCCGAAGATTGAGCTTGTTTATATGTTCCTTTCAGTTTTTCTATAGAATCACTATTCGCCCATGATGCAACAACATTTGTTCCTCTTAGATCTTTACCTTTTGGTAAAAGACCGGCCAAACCCATAACAACTAACCCGGGCATTAGGCAATTAACAAAAAGACCTGAAAATTCACGCCTACATGTTTCTAATGCGGCAGCTAAGCCAGTTTTTAGGTCCACAATAGTTCTTGGTATGTTTGTTGAGATTGTATCTACAAAAGAAACTTGTATCATTGCATTTTTATCTAAAATACTAAAGCTTCTATCTAATATATTAAAAGCCACATCGGATATACTGCCACGAAAAGCCTGCTGTCCTCGATCTTTCTGAGAAATCATTCTATTTCCACTCGAACATCGATTTATGCTTGTTGGACATTCTATAGTTTTATATCTATCTACTTCTGATACTCTCAATTTTTATTTACCTTATGACATGTTCGACCTTAGCAATCATACCAAGTTAAAATCCAAAAACAAATTTATTTGCGTTATTAAGATAATATAATTTTTTTTGATTTATTGAATTTCTATTGTTTTATACATTTTTATAACAACTTTTGATAAAAACTAATCTTGATTTATAAAAAATGAACATTATTTTTTGCAAAATACAAAAAATTTACCTCAAAAATTTCATGTTTACATTTTTTAACTCTATTTGACAAAAATGATAACTTTTGGTTTTCATGTAACTGTAGATATTATTATAAATAACATGAAAATACAGCCGGTTAACATTTCTAAAAGTTCATATTATTTCATATCAACGGAACCAGCCTCAATAAAGGTTCCGAAAAAAGAGATGGAATCTGACCAATATAAACAAATAAGTAATATTTATTATTTACCGGTAAGCTTCACATCCTCACAAAAAAGATCATATTCTACTGATTTGAAAAAATTGGCAGAAAAATCTGGCGATTTTGTCGTTTCAAAGATTAATAATGTTCCTTGCCCTGCATGCGGAAAGAAAATGTTAAATGTTTCAAAATTTAATCAGATTGCCGAAGAGCTTGATTCACTTCAACCTGATGAATATCTTGACTGTTTGGGCAAATATACAGAATATATGAGACCTGTCGAAGAAAGTGTTTATAATGAAATTTACAAATTATCCAAAACTGAAGGTAAAAGCAAAGATATAAGAACGCTTCTTGTAAGTTTGAGAGATAAGAAACTACCTATATTACAAGATGCCCAAATGCGACTAATCAAGAAAATGCGCTCAATTGCAAGTTCTCTTCCTGAAGATGAAAAAAAAGCATTGTTAAATAGAATAGATTCTCTTCAGAAAGCAATTCGCAAAAAGAATTCTAATGCACCATTTAGAAGAAAAGTTATGATTGATAGAATTAGTAAAATTAAAATTCAAAATCGTAAAAAATATGAAAAATTACAAAAAATAGCAAAGAGTTTTCCAACATCAGCTGATATGAATTCCGCTTGGATTGTTAAATATTCAGGTAAAAACAAACGAAATGAAGATTGGTCTTCTTATGATATCGCATTGAGATTTTTATCTTCTTCTATTGCCAACACAGACCATATTATTGCTTATGATATAGAAAGTAATCATGATGATATAAGTAATTATTTGGCTATGCATAGTGCCTGTAATTCACAAAAAGGAAATAAACCATTTTTACAATGGTTATATGAAGATAAGCAAAACAGAATCAAATACCTAGAAGATTATTTTGATTTTGTTAATAATCTAATTCAAACAAAAAGAATATGTAAAAAGAAATATAGAGATTATGTTGCATATGCAACGCAAACAATTTTTGAAGCATCTAAAGGGCAAGTCAAATTGCCTGAAACAATAGTTGATCCTAAAATATATCTTCCGCAAGATAAACAAGATTCTAAGCTATAACATCATATGATTTTATAGATTGACTGGCTGCTTTTGTTTTTGAAGTATTAAAATGAAACAACTTTTTAGGCGGATGATTGGGGGATGTATCAGCTATATCAGGATCTCTGAGTTTATATATTTCTGCAACTCTGTCATTTAATGTTGAAGGTGATTGTTTGTACAAGGATACGGCATAATCCATTTCAGGATCTTTTACCCCATTAGAATTTTTCATCCAAAACTTTGCAGCTATTTGATATGCATCTTGTTCCTCTTTTATTGATGTATATGGATCATTATCGTGTGCATGTACAGATTCATGAGACAGATATGCAGCAATAACTTGAGGTGCGGCATATATATATGCATTTGAAATTGTTATGGTTTTCTTATGATTTTCATATTGTGCTATATTAGAAGTACCACCCATTGAAGCAGTTTCACCAAAAGTTATAACAACATCTTTTAAGCCTTGCATAAACTCAGGTGTCATATATTTAACTGTCATATCGAGTGCAGCACGTAAATTTTTCTGAGCTTGTTCTGCTTTCTCCGTTTGAGCCTTTTGCGGTGAATAAATACTCAATATATTATTCTTTGTTTCTAATATACTTCGATTTGCTAAATCATTCGATGAATCTAAAGAAGCAGCTTTTTCAAAACTTTTTAATGCCTTTTGATAAAATCCTGCTTGTCTTTGTGTCTCACCAAGCTCAATCCAAGCATCTATATCATCAAAAGCTTTTTGAAGGTATATCTCATAGTTTTTTTCAGATGATACATAATCTTTCAAATGAAACTGCGTTTTTGCCAGCTTCTTATAGATAATATTTTCATCAGGATTCAACCTATTCGCTTCTTGATATATTTGCAAAGCTTCTGAATATTTATTTTCATTAAGCGCCTTATCACCTTGTGCAAGCAAATCCGAAATGTCACTTCCAGAAAAACTTTGAACTGCATTTTTAGTTGATAATATGTTATATTTATTACACGATGGATAAGATAACACTGAAATCAAGACAAATTCCTTTTTCTTGTCTATAAAAAATAAAACAAATACCTTTTTTGATAAAAAACGGTTATTTATGAAGAAATGTTTCAAAATAACCGTTTCTATTTTTTATAAACTTAGAATTTTTTCAATTGCTTCATCAGGTGTAACTGTTTCTACCAAATTTGTTGCTCGAGTTTTAAATTCTACCAAATTATCCTTTATTGTTTTTCCTACAGTAATTCGATAAGGAATACCAATTAAATCAGCATCTTTTAGTTTTACACCGGCTCTTTCAGATCTGTCATCAATCAAAACTTCAACATTTGCCGTCAATAATTTATTATAAATTTCTTCTGCAACTTTCATTTGTGTTTCATCCTGATCACTTACAGGAACAACAATAACAGTATATGGAGCAATTGCCAAAGGCCACTTTATACCATATTCATCATGATGCCTTTCAACTGCAGCAGCTGCTGTTCTTGAAATACCAATACCATAACAGCCCATAATAAATGGTTTTTCTTTTCCATCTTTATCTGTAAATGTTGCATTCATTGCTTTTGAATATTTAGTGCCAAGTTTAAAAATATTACCAACCTCAATTCCCTTGGTAACTTTTAATTCAGCACCACAATCAACACATTTATCGTTTTCTTCAACCAGTCTTATATCAGCAATTTTTTTTGGCAACTCTATATCTATACCCCAGTTAGCACCTACTAAGTGTTTGTCATTTTGATTACAACCGATAACAAAGTTTTTTAAATCTTTTACGGTCTCATCCGCAACCATCTCTATATTTTTTAGCCCTTTTGGACCTATAAAACCAGCTACAGCATTAAATCCGCTTGCACTCATTATTTCTTCTATTTCATCATTTCTTGCAATTCGAATATCATTTCCTGCAAATACATTCATTAACTTTGTTTCTTCTACGGTTCTATCACCTCTTATCAAGGCCAAAACATATTTGCCGTCTACAACATATATTAATGCCTTACATATAACTGTTGAAGGAATATTTAAGAATGCTGCAAGTTCTTCTATTGAATGTGTATTTGGTGTATCAATTATTTCTGCTTTTTCAAATTTTCCGTCTGTTTCTGCTTTATTAAGAATAGAAACCGCATGATTAGAATTTGCACTATAACCGCATTTTGTGCAATAGAATACATCATTTTCACCTGCATTATTTTCAGCTTCTTCATTTACCAGAACCATAAATTCATGTGAAACGCTACCACCGATTGCCCCTGAATCTGATTGAACCATTTTTGTTTCTAAACCGCATCTTTCAAATATATTTCTATATGCTTGCGCCATAATTTCATAAGATTTATCAAGACCTTCTTCATCAACATCGAAACTATAAGCATCTTTCATTATGAATTCACGCCCTCTTAACAAGCCGAAACGTGGTCTTATTTCATCTCTGAATTTAGATTGGATTTGATACAAATTAACAGGTAATTGTTTATATGAACGAATACCTTCTCTTGCTATGGAGGTAATAACTTCTTCATGAGTAGGACCAAGACACATATCTCTACCATGTCTATCTTGCAATCTCATTAGCTCTTTACCGTATACATCCCATCTGCCGGATTCTTGCCATAACTCAGACGGCTGTACAAATGGCATTAAGAGTTCTTGTGCACCGGCTGCATCCATTTCTTCACGCACTATATTTTCAACCTTTTTTAGCACTCTCCACATTAATGGCAGAAAATTATACACACCATTAGTTAGTTTCCTTATATAACCTGCACGAACTAATAATTTATGACTTATTACTTCCGCATCAGCAGGAAACTCCCTTAAAGTTTGTACAAAAAGCTTCGACATTCTCATATAAAATTAACCTCTATTTGTTCTTACTAACTTTATATTAGCACAAAATTCATATGAAATATCACAAAGCTCTTATTTGTTTTTATTTAAGTGAATGTTCCAAATCCTTTATTTCACGTAATGTTTCTGGAAGAATCTGTTCAAAAGTTTCAACCACAACTGGATCAAACTGTTTACCTGCAAATGTTTTTATATGCGATATGGCTTCTTGTGGAGAAACCTGATTACGATATGCCTTTGGAGTAACCATACTGTCAAAAGCATCAGCGACAGAAATAATTCTGGAACCGATAGGAATTTCTTCTCCCTTTTTACCATATGGATATCCATTACCATCATAAAATTCATGATGATATTTTATTATTTCCACTACATCAGCAAGCTGTTTGATATCATCTAAAATACGTACACTGTGAACGACATGTTTTTTTATTTCATCATATTCTTCTTGAGTTAATTTTTCCACCTTTGAAAGAATATCATCTGAAACACCAATCATACCTATATCATGCAAAAGCCCCGCAAGTTCTATTTTTCCTGTTGTTGTTTCACTTAAGTGAAGTGCTTTAGCTATTTTTACAGCATAGAAAGTCACTCTGCGGCTTCTGCCCAAGGTGTATGAATCTTTTGCGTCCAATGCTTCTACAATTGCAGTTATAGTTCCGGCAAATAGTTCTTTTAAATCATTTACAAGAACACCATTATCATATTTTAATTGCCAATATTCTAATGCATTTTCCACTATTAATAATAATTCATCAGGATTATAAGGCTTTTTAATATATCTGTATATTTGGGCATAGTTAATTGCATCAATAAGTATACCTGCATCTGTATATGCGGTTACTAAAAGACGCATTGTATCGGGTGATATAGCACAGCTTCTTTTTAAAAACTCAACTCCATCCATTTCCGGCATTTTATGGTCTGACAATATACATTGAAAATGCTCTTGCTTAAGCATTTCCAGCGCCATCAACGGTGATGTTGATTTTGCTATATCATATTTTCCTCTTAAAGTACGATATAAAAGTGCCAAATTATCTGGCTCGTCATCAACTATTAATATTTTATATTTATCCATCAGCTTCTCCGGTAGCTACTCCAACATTCAAATTTTCTCTATCTATATTTATTGGCAGGTTTATAATAAATTTAGTACCCAAATTTGGTTGAGATTCAACTCTAATATCTCCTTGGTGATTTTTTATAATTTTATATGTTATAGATAGCCCAAGCCCTGTGCCTTGTCCAACAGGCTTTGTTGTGAAAAACGGATTAAAAACCTTACGGGAGGTTTCTTCATCCATACCAATTCCATTATCCTCTATTTCTATTATTAAATTTTTCTTAGATTTATCCTCATCTATTCTAATCCAGATATCCCCGTGATCCTTAATAGCACCAACAGCATTATCTAAAATATTCATAAAGACTTGGTTTAATTGACCGCCAAATGCTTCTATTTTCGGAGGATTTTCCATATACTCTTTATGTATTTCCGCTTTGTTTTTAATCTTATTATGCAAAATATTTAAAGTTGTATCTATTTCATGAGGAACATCCACATCTGTAATAGAAGCTTCCTCCATTCTTGAAAAACTCTTTAAATCCTGAATAATATTTTTAGCTCTATCCGCCCCTTCTTTACAACTTTTAATTAAATCGGGTAAATCTGTCTTTAAAAATTCATAATCGATTTCTTGCTTTAGATTTTCAATTTCTTCTTTTTCTTCCGGCTTTAAAGAATCATTAAATTTAGTATATTCTTCAATTATCTGAATTAAATCATTAGAATAATTACTCAAATGAGTCATATTCCCATATATAAAATTTATAGGATTATTTATTTCATGCATAATTCCTGCAACAAGTTCACCTAATGATTTCATTTTTTCGGAGTGAACCATCATTGCTTGAGTACTTTGCAATTCTGCATATGCACTTTTTAATTCTTTTGTTCTATCTTGAACTTGCGCTTCTAAAGATGAGTATAATCTTTGAAGTGCATTTGTCATCATATTGTATGATTGAACAAGTTTATTTATTTCATCATATTTTGTGTATTCTAACCTTCCGGATAAATCTCCTTTAGCAACTTGGGAAACTGTCTTTTCCATAACTGATAAAGGATTGGATATACTTTTTGCCAATATAAAAACAACAATAAAACAAGCAAAAAGAACAGCACAAAATATATTTTTTGCATATTCTACAAACTTGCCTAAATCCTCAGTTGTAGCCGGTGGTACAATCAGGAATATATCATATGCTTTATCTATCTTAAACTTCGATGATGAATCCTTAATAAAATTTCCTGATGAATCTTTTTGGTAGAATGGTAATTTAAATGAAATTACACGATATTTGGACACAGAATATTTATCCGATTTTTTTAAGATAAAACTATATAAATTTGTCTCATCTTTTTTATATGAATAATTTATAACGCTCTGATTCCTATCCTCGGCATCCAAAGTCGTATATATTTTTTTACCATTATGATATGCCACAAGCAAATCTTGCACATCATAATTTTTTATAATACTATTATTTATTCTTTTCTGAAGATTAGGAAGCCCGGCTTCAAACTCTTGAGATGTTTGGTTTTTGTTATCAAAAACTTCCAAACTCGAGATAAAGTCAGCCGGAAGCTTATCTTGCATATTCTTTATAGTTGCATATGAGGCCACAGTTAAAGCTAATGTAACGACTATTATCGTAAGCAACATTACGACCATAATATTAGACATTATTGTTGATTTAAGCCACATTGAAAATTCTATTTTTGGTCTTATACTCTTTTTCTTTTTCAGACTACCTTTACTCAAAGCTACATACCTGTTCTTAAAAATAAATAACCACTAAGAATATTTAACAATATTTTTTAGTGTTTTACAAGTTTATTTATTACTATTTTCTATCTGTTTACGAAAACAATACTGAACAAGCGCAATTCTATCATAACTACTTATATTTTTAAATCTTCCTGATGAAACAAATTCATTATTACCAACTTCAATTCTTATAGGTTCAAAAGTCATATCAAGTTTCTTATTTTCAAAATCTAATGAAATTGAATATTCATCTAAAAGCTGCAATTGTTCTTTAGTATTAACCTTTAATCCCCCTGCACTTATATCAAAAATTCTGGCGGGTATCTTTTTGTCTTTACAAACAAGCTCTGTTTCTTCTTCCAATCTGATTCTGGAATATTGTCTTCTTTGTAGATATTTATATGAAATTGGAAACCAAACTGAAAGAGTATCATCCTTTACATCTTTTACTATTGTTTCAAAATATAATTGACCATTGTTTGTCATAGTAAAAAGTTCAACTGATTCATCAATTTCATATTTTCTTACATTCTGAAGCTTCACAACAAAACAATCTTCATTAAGGCTAATAACAACACATTTTTCAGCATTATCAACACTTCTTGAAAGAATATAAAATTCTTTATTCTCAATTATTTCATTTCGCATAACTTTATCTCTTATATACAAATTTATATCATATTTTATAATTTTTCAATAGATTTAACAGGTCCGACAATTGTGAAAACATAGGGTTTTGAAAAATATTTATTTGCAGCTTTAATTACATCTTGAGCAGTTATTCCATTTATAAGATTGGGATACTCTTCTAAGAATGTATAATCTTTTCCGCTTATTTCTATAGAATTTACTATAGATGCTTTATCCATATTCGTTTCCAAAGATAAAACATAATTACCTATAAGCTTATCTTTAGCTTCTGTAAGTTCCTTTTCTGTTACAAACTCTTTCTTTAATTTATCTATTTCATAAAATAATCCTGTTTTTGCAGTTTGCACATTTTTCGGATTTGTTGCTATATAAAGAGCAAACACACCTTTGTTTACATTTGCAGAAAAACTTGAACCAACCTGATAAGCCAATCCTTGTTCATCCCTTAACTGAGTAAAAAGTCTTGAACTCATACCTGAACCCAACATAGAATCTATAACTTGTAATGTAGCCCAATCCTTTTGATTGTCAACGCCATCAGTTAACCAGCCTAATAACAGCCATACCGCCTGTGAATCTTTGTTTACTTTTACAATCTTATTTTTTAATAATGGTTTAAACTTATTTTTGTATTCTGAAAAGGATATTTTAGAATTGTTGCTATTTTTTAATATTTTTGAGAAATAATTAATAAATTCCTGACTGTCAACATTACCATTTATTGTTACTACCACATTTTCAGCAGGAAAGAGATTATTATAAAAACTAACAATATCTTCCTCTTGAATTAATGGCAAAGTTTTCTGCAATATTTTACCTGTATTACCATATGGAGTACCTTCCCATAAAGCTGTTCTAAATTCATCAAAAGCCAATGAATCAGGGGTATTATTTTTGTTCTTAATAGAATGCATTTTATCCGCTTTTACACGTTCTATATCATAAGAGTCTAAAGAAGCTTTGGTTGCAATTTCCTCAAATATATCTAAAGCTAAATCTTTTTCATTTTTCGTAAATTTTGCAGCAATTCCAAAAGAATCACCACGAGCAGAAGGAGCAATCCTTATACCATTTTCTTCAAGCAGCAATGATAATTCTTGATTTTTATACTTTTTTGTACCTTTAAGCATTGTTTCTGCCGTTATTGTTGCAATACCCGGAATTTTTTCAAGGTTATTACCACCTTTTGATGACATTTCCATGGCAATAATATCATTTGCAGTATTTTGTGTAATAATTAATATTGCGCCATTTTCAAGTTCATATTTTGTTGTATCTTTATCTTTACTTAATATCTTTGCACTATAGTTCTTTGGCAACTGTTTTTGAACATCTGGTTTCCCTTCTTTGGTAGGAAGAATTACGGATATTACAGCAGAATCAATATCTAAATAATTTTTGGCAACTCTTTTTAAGTCATCAGCAGTAACTTTATTTATATTATCCAAATAATTTTTATAGTATGAAGTATCATTAGTTAATGTAACAGTATAACCAATAGCAGAAGCAATATTAGAAACAGATTCTCTCGAATAAAAAGTATCACGTTCAATAATATTTTTTGCTTTTTGTATCTCTTCATTTGTTATTTCATTTTTCTGGAGTTTTTCAATTTCTGCAAAAATAGCATCCTTCAAGCGTTCAATATCTTCTGTTATATAATTTGCAGATATATAAAAAATTGAGTCGTCTCTCATTGAAGAATGAGAAGCTGAAATCGAATGAACCAATTGTTTTTGTTCTTTTATATTTTTGTACAAGCGAGAGGATTTACCTTCACCTAATATTGTTGCAAGTACATCCAATGCATAGGAGTCTTTGTTTGTCATTGGATAACAACCTTTAAAACCAATTAAAACGTAGCCTGTCTCAACATTCAGATCCTTTTTGGTTTCAATTTGCGAAGATGGTCTTTTATCAAGCTTATATTTCTGGTCAGATTTCTTTTCTGTAATTTCAGCCGGTCTATTAAACTTTGTTTTTATTAGATCTAAGGCTTTTTGAGTATCAATATCTCCAATAACAACTGTTGTCATATTTTGTGGAGTATACCATGTATTATAAAAATCAAGAATTTGCTCTCTGCTTATAGTTTCTATAACTTCCTTTGTTCCAATTACATCACGTTTATATGGATGAATTTTATAAAAAGCATTAATCATATTTCTATATAAAACAGTAGTCGGTCTGTCATTATTTTTTGAGATTTCTTCAATGACAACCTTTCTTTCTTTCTCAAGCTCTTTTCTTGGAATTAAAGGATTCAGAAGCATATCAGAATGTAAATCTAAAGCAAGTTCAAAATATTGTGACGGTATAAGAATATAATAGTGAGTAAAATCCTTACTTGTGGCAGCATTTGTAATAGCTCCCTTTGATTCTAAAATTTGATCAAATTCTTTAGCGGGATGTTTGGATGTTCCTTTAAAAAATAAATGCTCCAAAAAATGAGCTACTCCATTATTTTCATCGGTTTCATTAATAGAACCTGTTTTTATCCAAGTATCTATTATTACAATTGGATTATCGTGCACTTCTTGTATAACAACATTATGTCCGTTATCAAGTTTAAAACTAGAATAATCAGCAGCATTACACACTAAACCAATAAAAACAAAAGCAATAACAAGTATGAATTTTTTCATTATTTAACCTCTAATTTCAATCCCCAATATTGATATTATACACTAAAACGAAACCTGTCTTACAACAATTAAACTAACCATTAAGAACACTTCTTAACAAACTATCCGCAAAAGTAAATTTTTCACCGGCATATGTACTTTATATATTTATAGAGAAAGATAATAACATAATATGTCAAAAATAGAGACAAACAGAAGTCCATATTTATTATATACAAGTCAGCTTTCCGGAATAAATAATGTCAAAAATCAAAATATAAAAGCAACTATTCCGGGACAAATTGCCCATGATGAATTCACGTCCAATAATAAATCAGATTTAAGAAAAGAATTTGAAGAGACTAAAAAACAACAAGGAATAATCGGAAAAGCTTGGGATAGTATTAAAAATCTATTTGGTGCGAAATCCGGTTCTAAACATATTGAGAAAGTTATAAAACAAGCTGAGCGTGGAGAAATTTCAACAGAAGAAGCACAAGAAGCTTTAAATAAATATAAAGAAGGACAAAAAACCTGCGTTGATGTTGTAGCAGATTTAGCATCGGGTATATTAGCAGTCGGAGCCTTCGCATTAGCGGTGCCAACAGGCGGTGCATCTTTAGCTGTAGGTTTAGGCTTAGCAACTGCAGTTGGAGCAGGAGTCAAAGTAGGAATCAAAGCAGGTGATGCAATAACCACAGGCAAAGAATATAAAGGAAAAGACTTACTTTATGATACATTAACAGGTGGAATTAATGGCGTATTAGCCCCAATTACAAATGGTCTTGGAAATACGGTAACAAAAACCATCGGGAAAAAACTCGGGTTAAAGATAATTCAAGAAGGTGCGGAAGAAGCAGCTGAACAAGCAATTAAACTTGGCATTAAACAAACAGCTAAAAATATTGTTCTAAATCAAACAATAGATGTTGCAGGAGGAACAATCGGAAAAAGAGCTTTTGCACTTGGTGCAGGAATGGCGATTGACGGTGCATTAGGCGGAGCTTCTGACAACATGCTAAGAGCAGGATTAAATGGTGAAAATGTTATTGAAGCAGGTATTCAAGGTGCTATAGGAGGAGCAATTATGGCTCCTGTAATTGGCGGCGGATTTAGAATTGCAGGTAAAGCAGGTAAAGCACTAAACAATAAAATAACTACAAAAATAGTTCTTCCTGATGGAATAAATACAAAATTCAAACAAGGACAAACCGGCGACTGCGCACTTTTATCTACTATTGATGGCATGATGAATAATCCCAACACAGCTAAAATATTCAAAAAATCTATAACGAAAACCATAAATGGAGACTACAATGTAAGAATTGGCGACAATATTGTAAGAGTTGCTAAATCTTTATTATCTGATGAAATGTTGTCAGATAAAACTGGTATAAGAATTTTTGAACAAGCGTACAAACAATTAACTGGTGATATTGATGGCGGTTTTGCTGAAGTTGTTGCAAAGCAATTCGGGCTAAATCCTGTACATATAGCAAATGAATCAATTACTGATGAACTTCTTGATACTTTAGCAACAAACAGAAGTAATACCGTTCTTTCATTAGGAACATTAGTTGATACAGACGGAGCAATTAGTCCAATCGGTACGCAAAGACACTATTTTACAATAAAAGATATTGATTCAGCTAAAAAAACAGTTAAATTAACCAGCCCTATTGATACATCGAAAACAATAGAATTATCTTATGATGATATAAAAGCACTTGGAATTTCTATAGATGGCGGTACGACAAATAAGTTAAACCTTCCAAGTATTGAAAGAACTATTGAAGATAGTAAATTCTACGCAAGTAATGTAACTTCTTGTGAAAATACTATTTTAGACTCAGAACAAGATGTTATTAGTCTTTTAGGTTTAAATAGAAAAGAAAGAAAAATATTCAATCGTATTATTAATTCAAGAGGAAACTATACACTTGATAGCGGAAATTGCAAATATAACATAACTAAAACAGCCAGTGGTCAATACGAAGTAGAAAGAATAAAAAATATTGTTATAGAATCAATATTTGATAGAACTAAAATGGAAAAATTATCTGCAGATGAAATATTTCAAAGTATTCAATATACAGATATTGCTGATATTATTAAATACATAAAAAACTTTTCATTAAATAACAATCTGGCAAATACAGTTATACCTGAATATACCGCAGGAAAAATAGATCAAGCGCAACTAAGATTAATATGTTACGCTGTTGTAAGCTCACAACTTCTTGATGAAAGTTCAGAAAAAGCATTGATAAGGAGTTTACAAGACTATAAAAAGGCTTCAAAGTATAAACAAATTAATGGAAGACTAAGAGATAAAGAATTCCCAATACCCAAAGAAGATATTTCTCGCGTAAAAAAAGATATTGCAGAATTAACAGATTTTATAAGGAGCTGTCCATCTACTGTTGATAATACCTCATTATATCGTACTGACCATTATAGCGTATTTAGTAAAACGATGTTAGAGAATGGAATATACAAAGGCAAAAACTTATCTGATATTTTGGAAGAACTTGCAATCAAAAGTAAAAATGGAGAACCTATAGATATAGCTGGTCTTAACCATATACTTAAAGATAAAGAATTCATCTTCCCAGGCTTTTTATCTACGAGTCTTACAGATACAGCTTCTGATACTTGCGGACGTGAAAGTCGTCAAATTGTATGGAACTTTAGAACAAAAGGTTACATTCCCGGAATTTTTATAGATGCATTCGGCAGAGAAAATTGGAGTTGTAAAGAAATTGAGTTCTTAATTCAAAGAGGTGCAAAAGTAAAAATTAATGGAATTAACCTTGAAAATGGAAGATGGAATATTTCTGCAGAAATAATAAGTACTCTTAATGAAGTATAAACAGTCTATTCAACCGGAATTAAAATATCATTTTCTGTTCTTTCTTCTAGTGAAGAAAATTCATCATCTGTGCAGGAATTATCAGTCTCTTCTTCCAATATTTCTAATCCCAAAGACATAATTGCAAGTAAATCAGAATGTTCAACTTTTTCTACCCAATTAGAAGGTATAGCATTTACACCAATACTCGCTCCAATTATATTACCAGCTATTGCGCCTGTAGAATCACTATCTCCGCTATGATTTACTGCTGCAGTTAAAGCTTTTTTAAAATCATTAGGATACTTGAGAACTGAATATAATGCTATTCCAAGTGCTTCATCTCCCCTTCCACCATATCCTATACTTTCAATAGCAGCGACATCATCCATATTAGATTTAGAATATTCAATCGCCTTTTCTATACAATCAAGGGTAGATTCGTATCCTTCATAGCTCTTAAGTATTTTTATTGAATTATTTATTGCATCTTCTAAAGGTACTTCATTAACCAAATCAGCAATTAACGAGGATAAGAAACCGGCAGGAAGATATGCATTAGGATGACCGTGAGTTAAAGCGGAAGTTTTAGCACCAACTTCAAAAGCCAATTTAGGATTTTTATTGTACATTAAACCAATTGGTGATGTTTTCATCACCCCACCATTTCCCATTGAATCGTTAATAGGATGTTCCATACTGCCGGGTATTCCCATTTTTAATGATTTCATGCAGGTATTACCAGGTCCACGTTTTACATATAAAGCAGGATTCTTCATTAATAAAGTTTTTTCTTGAATTTCTTTTCTTGACTTAGTTTGAGTATCATACCAGTTTTTATAAGATGAATATAAAAGATTATAATCAGGTTCTACATCAGTTCTTCCTTTATGTCTATATGAATTCAATAAACCCTCACAAGTAAAAAGAGTCATTTGTGTATCATCAGTAACTCTATATATACCTTGCGTCTTGGGAATATATCTAAGCCCTGTAGCACCATATCTATTTTTTATTCTATCAATTGAAAACCATTCAATCTTTGCACCAAAAGCATCTCCAATTGCTCCACCAAGCAAACAACCTTTAAATCTGTCTTGTTTTAAAATAGTTGTATTATAAAGAGCTTTAGAAGAAGCAAAAGATAATCTGCATTGCTGCATGTTATAATATCCATTTGATGTCATCAATGCACCCTTTTTTTCAGGTTTTTCATGCAACTTTGAGCAAATAGTTGATTTATTAATTTGTGACTTATTACCACCTATATCATATTTCTGAATAAAACCATTTATTTTCATAATTGACCAATAGCACTATCATTTCCATAGATTTTAAATCCCGTGAAAAAGTAAAATGCTATTTATATATATAATTATTAATTTTTATTAACTTTTAGCTGAAATATTTCTCATCGCTTCGGCTATTTGAACTGATAAATCAACCTGTTTAATTTTATCAATAGAATCTGACTTTTTCGGTACACTATTTGTTACTATAATTTCTTTAACAGGAGCATCATTTAATCTTTTCATGGCTTCACCGTTAAATAAGCCGTGAGCAGCACATACATAGATATCTTTAGCTCCTTTTTTCTTTAACAGTTTTGATGCTTCTGAAATTGTTCCAGCTGTATCAATCATATCATCAAATATTATACAATTTTTACCTGTAACATCACCTATTAAATCCTCAGCCGTTGCTTCATTATGTGCCTGACGATGTTTATATACAATTGCTTTATCACATCCTAAAGATTTTGCTAATTTATCAGCTCTTTTAGTACCGCCCAAATCAGGACTTACAACAACCAAATCTTCAATTCCTTTTGACTTTATATAGCTTTCCATTAATTGCATAGACTCTATATGTGTTACTTTCATTGAATTTGGAGCGAATCCTTCTATCGCTGGGGTGTGTAAATCTGCTGTAATTATTTGATCCACACCTGATGTTTTTAACAAATCCATATTTAAACGGGCTGCAATAGGTTCTCCTTTTTCTGTTCTTTTCTCTTGACGTGCATAATCAAAACTTGGAAGAACAGCGATTACTCTACCAGCACCTGCCCTTTTTGCAGCATCAGCTTTTAAATATGTTTCGATTAAATTATCATTTACATTATTTCCGCCAGCAGGCATAATATAAACATCTTTCCCACTTACATTGCCTGTTATATTAACGTATGTTTCCCCATTCTTGAACTTTTTTACAACAGTCTCAACAGGTGCAATTCCAGTATTTCGTTCAATATTAAGTTCTAAATCCGTTGGATTTGATGATGGGATAATACTTGCCTTATCTGACAAAGTTGATGCACCCTTAAAGCAAAAAATATCCGCACCTTGAGATTTTGGTGCGGACATTGAAACTTTGCTTATGAATGCATTACTCTTCGGATAATGATAAAATTGTCGTCCCAAAGCCGTAATTTTCATAAAACACCCTTTTCTTTTGTTATTAATACATGCCAGTGAATAAATATAATATTATTTTATAATATATTAATCTTTTGCACAATATATCAATAAGATATCAGATGTTCAAAATCCAACAAATAAAAGAATTTAAGAGTAATAACCATATAAATGGCAAAACATTTTATGTTTACATTTTGAATAAATGTTATGAATAATGTTTCTTTCAAAGCAAATCTGATTGTAAATAAAAATTTATATACAAAAATGCCGGAAGGTACTCCAACTAACTACACTGATAATTTAGTAAAGGAGTACAAAAAATTTCTTGACCACAGAGTTATAAAAGAAGTTACGGAAGGGGATACAATCGAAATATATAAAGCCCCCTATAACAAAGGCTTTGCCCTTGGAATGAGATATACAAGTGATAAACTTAAAGAACCGATTGAAAGCGGTATTTATACTAATAAAAAAATTCCGGATGTAAAAGCCGGTAGTCTAATATTTCAGACAATGCAATTTTTAATCGCTAAATCAGATATAGAATTAAAATTCTTTGAACCACACTTTAAAACCTTTGAAAGAGCTTTAAGAAAACTATATAACAAATATTCAGAATAAAATTAAATTATAATAAAGAAGAAAAATCATATAAAAACCTTATCAATACCATTGTTAAAAACATCTGATAATAGGGTATTAATAAAATTATTAACTATTTTAGGAGTTTTTATATATGTTTTTAAACTATTTTCTAATAATTATAGGTTCAATTCCTGTTTTTCTTATTCTGCCTTTAATTATGGCTAAAATTTTTTTCCCTAAAAAAATTAAAAATATAATATTTTTGCCGATTTTAGCTTTATTAATTCTTTATTATTTAATAATAATCTGTTTTAGAACCTATTTTTACTTTCCTCCGATAACAATTCAAAATATTTTAGAATGCATTGCATCTTCATACTGTAATGAACTTTCTATCATATTAAGTATTGAAATATTAATTTTTGCAATTATTACAATCATAAAAATTATTCTTTCGATTAAATCACAAGAGAAAAAGGATATTAAAAAGTTTTCGGTTATTTTAGTTATTCTTGCAACAATTTTTTATTTAGGATTGCCTTGTGTAATCTTCAATTATATTTTTCACTATCACTACAAAATGGAAGATATAGGTTTTTTAAAAAAATTACACAAAATATCATATAAAATAGCAGTTATACCTTATGTAAAAGGAGTTAGTGCAGATGCAATAGCCTTAGACAGCGAATGGGAATTATATGATAAATATAAAAACAATAAAAAAATTCCTGATTATAGCAGTCCTGAGGCAAAAAAACTCATAGATGATTATCTTAAATACACATTAATTTCTGCAAAAATATCTAAAAAAAACAATTATTTAAGAATTGCCCTTTTCTATTATGAAATCGCTGAATATGATAAAGCAATTGAATGCATAAATAAAATCGACTCTCCACATAAAATCCGACTTTTGACAGCTGTATATACGGCAAAAGGTGATTATGATAAAGCACTTGATTATGCTATGCAAGTAAATAAATCACGTTATAGACTTCTCGTTAAAATATATACAGGTCAAAAACAGTATGACAAAGCACTCAAAGAACTGGAACAGGAAAGAAAAAATTCATATTTTTATAATATAGCAAAGGCCTATATATACTATAGTATGGGCGAAAAAGATTTGGCTCTTCAATATAAAGATAAAGAAGAAAAGTATAAAGATTACTCTCTTGAAGAATTTATAACCTACTTGGAAAAAACCTTTTTCAGAAAACCAGAAAAAGCAAACTAATATAATAATATTTAATTGTTTTAAAATAGAAATCGTGCATTCAAATGAAAGTTATATGAAGAATGAACATAACTTGAATAAATTTAATTTACTACTTAACATATAAAGACAATCAATTTTTTTATTTTTGTATAATCTTGAATTAAATATTTATTCATTATGTACTTTTCTCATTACAGAAAAGTACCAAAAGGCTAGCAACTTGATATTCCGTTTCGATTTTGTTAATTTCAACCTGAAGCTTTGTAACTCGGACTTCGTCCTCAAACAAACAAAGCTTTGACGTTGTTTCTATAAACAAAATTACGAAACTACATATATAGTTGCATTCATTATTCAATATCGTTTTACGAGAGGGACCGTGCGCTCCAATGAAAGTTATGTGAAGTAATGAACATAACTTGAATTGTTTTGAAAAAACAGCGCTTCGGTGATTACCCGTTTTTAAACACTAAAAATAGCTGGGGAGAGATTCGAACTCTCGACCTCACGGGTATGAGCCGTGCGCTCTCGCCAACTGAGCTACCCAGCCAAAAAGCTAAAATAATTATTATACGCTAAAAAAAAAAATACAATACCTATTTCTTATAAATCATCTAAAATTTTAAAAATAACCAAATATATATGAGTCTTTTTATAAAAAATATTTATTAAATATAGAAAAAACAAAGAACAATCAAATATTACTTCATATTTTTTTACAAAAAAATAATATTGTTTTTTGATTTTTGTTGCCTAAATATTTATTTCTTGTATAATAATTTCTGTAGGTTATACAGAATGTTACTGCTCAACATGTAGAATGTTTTTTTGCAGAAGAGACCACAAAAGAGATTAAATGACAATTTGCGATTTCAATTTTAAGTATTTAAAAGAAAATTCAACCCCGGGAAGCTGGAGAAGAGGATATGAATACCACCAAAAAGAGCAGGTGGCTTCATTTGAAGTTGGAAAAACAGGAATTAAGGCAAAAGTAAAAGGTAATTTTAAATCCTTTTATGATGTCGAATTAAAATTTAAGAAAACAGGAGTGGAACCAACTTGTTCTTGCCCGTTAAAAGAAAAATGGTGTAAGCATGCAATAGCCGTAGCTATTAAGGCAATTGAGAATCACGCATATGATGAATTTCTACAGAGACGATTTAAAATAAAGCCTGATTATTCTGATTTTCAGACTGAAATGAATCCAAATCCGCAAGGCGGATATATCTTTCATTTTAATGCAAAACGCCGTCAAAACTTCTTTTCCATTTTAGTTATGGATAGAAATACAAACAAAGTAATAAGAGATATAGAAGCACTTTTAAAAGCAATTATTGCGGCACAAAAATCTGATCCTAACTTTGAATTAAATAACTCACAAAAAGTAGAATTGGCAATATTTCAATTATTAATGAAAAACTCAAGATTAGATAAGAAAGCAGGCTGGTATGATATACCGATTGCAAAATTTGATGGGTTTTTTCAACTTTTAGCTAAGGCTGATGACGTAATTGATGGGAAATCAAAACAAAAGCTTGTATTTAGCAATGAAGAATGGAAATTATCTTTATCCGTTAACTTTTCTATGGTAGGGAATGTACTCTTATCTTTATATTGGCAAAGACCGGATAAGAATGACATTATTCCATTCGAAGAAGTAAGATACTTTTCAAGACAACTAAAATGGGGAAGATATAAAAATAAAGTATTTCCAATAAATATAGCCTTATCATCTTTGCCTCAAAACTTAATCAAGTCTACATTTACTGATGTAAAAGATGCAGAAGGTGCAAAATTCTTATACGAAGAACTTCCAAAACTTAGAAATTTAATTCCTTGTGAAGTATCAGAAGTAATAGACCGTTTAACTTTAGAACAAAAACCTCCTTTAAATATAGTAACAATGGGGCTTGATTACGATGGTGCATTAAAAGCTGAACTTGAGTTTGATTATGACGGCACAAGAGTAGCATATTCTAAATCTGCTTCAAAAAGTCCTTATGTAACAATTAAGAAACCCAAAGAGGACTTATTATATTGGGTCAGAAGAAATATTGCGCATGAAGAAAGAGCATACCAAATGCTATTAGCTTGTAAGTTTGCCCCAATGCAAACAAATAATTTGGCTATTGAAAAAGAAAACGCAATAGATTTCTATAACTATTATCTTAAACAAGCAGGAGACGGCTGGAAATTTGAAGAAAAAGATGATATGTCTTTCTTTAAACTTTCCGAAAAACCATTTGAAATGGTTGCTGATATTGATTTTTCTCTTGACTCAACAGATAGTTTTGAAGTTTCTTTATACGGAAAAGTCGGTGATGAAGAAATTTCTTTTGAAGAAATATATGATTTAATTATTGAAGGTGATAAATATTTAAGAGTAAAAGGACATGGTTTTGTTGAAGTCCCCGGACAAGATATATTCTCACTTTTAAAATCATTTAACACATTTGACGTATATAAAAATGAAGATAACAGATACATAGTAAAAACATACCGTGCCGGTTTATTATCCGAAATGCAAAACCTTGGCTTTAAATTAAAAATGAGCCGTCGTTTTTCAAGTTTCTGGAAACAAATTTCAACATTTTCAACAATGGATAATGCTCCGCTTCCAAAAGGTGTAAATGCAGAGCTCAGAGAATACCAATATAAAGGTTTTAGCTGGTTATGGTTCTTATATAAGTATGGTTTAAATGGTATATTGGCAGATGATATGGGTCTAGGTAAAACTCTGCAAGCATTAACTCTTTTACAGAAAGCGAAAGAAAAGGATAAGAAAGCACCAAGCCTAGTTGTATGTCCAACTTCTGTCGTATTCAACTGGGAATCAGAAGTTCAAAAATTTATACCGACATTAAAATGTTTAAAATTATCAGGCACAGACAGAAAAGAACATTTTAAAGAAATTCCAAAATACGATATCATTATTACGAGTTATGCTCTAATTAGACGAGATATAGAAAAGCTTAAAAAATATGAGTTTAGATATATTATTCTGGATGAATCTCAGAATATAAAAAACCCTGAATCTATAACAGCAAAGTGTATTAAGACCTTAAACGGTCAGCATAAGCTCGCTTTATCAGGTACTCCAATAGAAAATAAACTGGAAGAATTATGGTCTGTATTTGACTTCTTAATGCCCGGATTTTTATTAAACCAATCAGAGTTCAATTACAGATATGTCACTCCAATTGTAGACAGAGGCGAAAAAATTGTTGAAAAACGATTAAAATCACAAATATATCCGTTCATTTTAAGACGTATGAAACGAGATGTTGCAAAGGATTTACCTGATAAAGTAGAAAACATTGCATATTGTGAATTAACTCCGGAACAAAGAGACTTTTATCTTGAAGTATTGGATTCTACAAAAGAAGAATTATTTAAATCCATTGCCGAAAACGGACTGGAAAAAAGCCGCATGAGTATATTCTCTGCACTTTTAAGATTGCGTCAAATATGCTGTCACCCTCGCTTATATGATAAAGAAAATAAAAAAGGTATTGATACATCTGGTAAATTTGAACAATTAAAATCAATGCTTGAAGAAATTATATCTGAGGGACATAGAATTCTTTTATTCTCGCAATTTGTAGATATGCTTGATATAGTTAAAGAATGGCTTGTAAAAGAAGGTATAAAACATGAATATCTCACAGGTTCTACAAAAAATAGACAGGAAGTTGTTGAGAGATTTAATAACGACAGTTCAATTCCAATATTCTTAGTAAGCCTAAAAGCAGGTGGTACAGGTTTGAACTTAACGGGAGCCGATTATGTTATCCATTATGATCCTTGGTGGAATCCGGCTGTTGAAGATCAAGCTACAGATAGAGCCTATCGTATAGGACAAACCAAGAAAGTATTTGTATATAGGTTAATTACCAAAAATACTGTTGAAGAAAAAATTCAAAAATTAAAGATGGATAAAAGAAATCTTGTAGATTCTGTAATTTCTGTAGATAGAAACATCGGTAAAACACTTACTTATGCTGATTTACAAGATATATTCACACTGGATTAACCAGAGAAGAACCATATTATGAATAAACAATATTTAAATTTACAATTTCTTAAATGGTATTTAACTCAAATTCTTAATAAGTTTAAGAAAGTGAAAAGACTAGAATATATAGAAGTACACCTTGTTGACCATTGTAATTTGAATTGTGCATATTGTACTCATTTTTGTCCTTTATCAGAACCCAATTTTTGTGACATTAATGTTTTTGAAAAAGATATTAAGAAATTAGCACAACTAACAAATTCAAATATAAATGATATTCGCTTATTAGGTGGTGAACCACTTTTACATCCTGAATGTAATAAATTCATAGAAATAACTCGTAAATATTTTCCAAACACTAGATTAAGCCTTGTTACAAATGGAATATTACTAAACAGACAAAATAATACATTTTGGGAAACTTGTAAAAATAATAATATTGTACTTGAATGCACAAAATACCCAATTAATACGAATTATGACGAGATAGAAGAACTAGCACGAGAAAAGAACATAAACTTTGTATTCGCAAGAGCAAAAAAGACAAAACATAAACTTTTCACAAATTTTCAGCTTTCAAGAAAAGGAGACATAAATATTTGGAATAGTTATATTCCTTGTTTTATGACAAGAACATGCACTTTTTTGAAAAATGGGAAAATTTTTCTTTGTCCAATTGCAGGCAATATTGAAATTCTGAATAAACATTTTAACACAAACTTTGAAATAACAGAAAAAGATTATATAGATATTCACAAAACATCAAATTTAACAGATATTTTAAAATATCTTTCAAATAAAATACCATTCTGTAGATATTGCGATATCTTTAAATGCAAACCTGAACAATGGAAACAATCAGAAAGAAATATAAAAGAATGGTGCATTGAATAACAACTATCTTTTAAGTTTTTTTATTTGAATTTTAATATTTTTCTCAATCTTTAAAGACTCACAAATTTTTTGAATACTCTTATTATAGGTCCACTTATCCAATTTTGAATTTTTTAGATATTCTTCAGTTTTCAGAGGATATTTAATATAGCAAATTGAAACAAGCCAAGCAACTCCCATTTTAGCGTAATATCTATCATCTTTGAACTTATCAACCAATAAAAGAACCCTATCAATATATTCATCCTTAAGATAATAATTTAATAACATTACATAAGCAAAACGAATTTCATACTCAGATAAAGATTTAAAATAAGGCTGAATGAAGTTCCATACTACAGCTAAATTATCTTCTGTAAATTTTAAGCTCGAGCAAAAACTGTCACAAACCGCCCAATTATCAATCTGAGGAACAAATTCCCGAATATACTTAATACTTAAATCAAGATTTTCTTTTAAAAGACCAATTACCATTCCTTTTAGCATATATTCTTCCATATATTTGAAGTTTTTCGTATTTAGGAATTTTTTATAACTACTTTCTTTGACAATTTCATTAGCCAATTTGCGCAATATTGGGAGCCTAACACCCAAAACATTATTAATATTCGGAAGTAAAGAAGAACTAAATTTTTGATATTCCTTATCTGATTCTTTTTCTAATCTTTTTAAAATATCCATAAATAAATTATACAGAAATTTTTGACTTTAGGAAAAATATTCTTATATATAAAATATGTTATTCGATTTCCTAAAACAAAAACATGAATGTAAGCACTGGAATGTACCGGTAAATGTTGATGAAGCGTACTGTCCCGACTGTGGTGCATTAATTAAGAATAAATGGTTTCTTGTTCGTTGCAGCTGCTGCAATATAAAGAGAACAGCCCATACGGAATACAGTGAAATCAAACCAAATACTAAATTCTGCCCTAATTGCGGTGCTACTGATTTTTATATTGAAGAACTTGATAAAGTTAATTTCATTGATGTTCATTATGCCATTTTCAAAAAAGTCATAATTCCACAAAACAAATATACGATTAGGCAAGTTTGGATAGAAAAGGAGGAGAATCTAATAGAAGAGAGAAAACTAATAAGTGCAGGGAAATAGAGAACAGAAACAGCCTCTAAAGAGGCTGTTATTTTTATATATTTTTCTTGCTGTTTTATTAATTTTGTTGTATATCTTCAGACTCCATTTTTTTTATCTTATCTATAATACTTTGCAATGTTTCATCTGCTTTATCATTATCTACTTGGCAAGTACCGGCATTCATATGTCCGCCACCGGCATATTCATACATCATTGCACCAATATCTATAGGACAAGATCTGTTAACAATTGACTTTCCTACTGCAAATACTGTATTTTGATTCTGTTTCCCATAAAAAACATGAACAGAAATATTGCATTCAGGGAATAGGGCATATACCATAAACCTATTTCCAACGTGAATAACTTCTTCATTTCTCACATCCAATATAGCAATATTACCATCTACTTTAGTACAACGTTTAATTTGTTCTTTAAATTTTTCTTGTTCTTCATTATAAAGAACTACTCTTTCTCTAACATCCGGATCTTCCATAATTTCCGTAATAGATTTTTTAGGACATAAATCCACCAATTTAAGCATCAAATTATAATTAGAAATATTGAAATTTCTAAAACGCCCCAAACCTGTTCTTGGATCCATCAAATAATTTAAGAATACCCAACCTTCAGGATTTAATACATCTTCTTCTGAGAAATTTGTACAATCTGCTTTATCAACAGCGTCCATCAAATCATGTAGGCTTGAAGAAAATCTGTCTTGACCGCCAAAATACTCATATATGATTCTGGCAGAAGATGGTGCTGCCGGTTCAATAATATAATTTTCTTTTACATCTTTAGTTCTTACAGCTTCACTCGAATGATGGTCAAATGCCATATAAACTCCGCTGCAATATGGTAAACTTGCTGTAATATCATTTTCTCCCAATTGAATTTTTCCATCTTGAACATCTTTAGGATGTACAAATTTTACCTCATCAATTAATCCAATTTCTTTTAATAAAGCGGCACAAACCAAGCCGTCAAAATTACTTCTTGTATACAGTGTATATGTCTCACTCATAATAGTCCTCCGTACAAATTGTACTATACCTGAACAACATAGAATTCATCCAATCAATTGAATTCATATATATTAAGATAACAAATTTTTTACTTTTTTTCAAATCAAGATTTTTATAATTCACTATATTAAACAAGAGGGAACACTTATAATGTTCCCTATCTTTAAATTTATTATCCTTCTTAATACTTTAATGAACTTATCAAATCATTTATAGCTTTTTCCTGAACAGTTATTTCATCTATCCTGTTTTTTGTCTGTTCAATTAATTCAGGTTTTGCATTTGCCATAAATTTTTCATTATTTGTTCTGGCTAATAAACTGTTCTTTTCTGAAAGAAGTTTTTCAAGCTTTTTATTTTGACGTTTAATTTCTTCATTCAAATCAATCAAACCGGATAAAGGTACTATTATTTTAGAATTACTTACTACAGCAGATGCCGATTGCTTTATAGTTTTATGTGATTCATCAACATACTTAATTTTTTCGACCCTTGCTAATCGATGAATATATGATTCTACTTTCTCAAATATTTTTTCTTCACCATTACCTGCCAAAATTTCAATATTAACTTTTGTTGAAACAGGAATATTAAAACTTTGTCTTAAATTTCTTAAAGATTTAATAGTTTCAAAAACCAATTCCATTTGGGTATTTTCATCTGCGAAATTAAATTTTTCATCATATATCGGATATTTTGAAAGCATTATTGCTTTAACATCCTTTTTATTAGGCATCAATTGCCAAATAGATTCCGTAATATGAGGCATAATAGGATGAATTAACCTTAATGTCATATCAAGAACATATCTTAATACTCTTTGGGTATTAAGTTTCAAGCTATCATCCTGAAGTTGAATCTTAGCGATTTCAACATACCAATCGCAATATGAGTTCCAGAAGAAATCATATAATGTATGCGCCATTTCACCAATTCTATAATTTTTAATATTTTCATTAGTTTCTTTTGCTGTTTCATTTAGTTTATTCAAAATCCACTTATCAGCAATAGTTAACTTTTCAAAATCAATATCATTATTATCAATACCTTCAAGATTCATAAGTACAAATCTTGAAGCATTCCAAATTTTATTAGCAAAATTTCTTCCGTATTCAAATTTTTCATCACTGATTTTGATATCTTGACCACCATATGTACACAAAGATGTAAGAGTAAATCTAAGTGCATCACAGCCATATTTATCAATTATACCGACAGGATCAATTGTATTACCTTTGGATTTTGACATTTTTTGACCGTTTTCATCTCGAATCAAACCGTGAATGTATACGGTTGAAAATGGTGCTTTCTTTGTAAATTCTTCACCCATAGTAATCATTCTTGCAACCCAGAAGAAAATAATATCAAACCCTGTTACAAGTGTTGAAGTAGGATAGAATTTTTTAAAATCTTCACTTTCAGTATTGGGCCAACCCATTGTTGAAAATGGCCATAAACCAGATGAAAACCAAGTATCGAGAACATCTGATTCCTGTGTATATTTAGTCGGATCAGGATTTGTTTTTGCTACAACCATTTCACCGGTTTCATTATTATAATATGCAGGTATTTGATGTCCCCACCATAATTGGCGAGAAATACACCAATCACGAATATTTGTCATCCACCCAAGATAATTTTTTGTCCATCGTTCAGGGACAAATTTAATATCTCCATTTTCAATAGCCGCAATAGCAGCTTTAGCAAGAGGTTCCATCCTGACAAACCATTGTTCCGAAAGTAGTGGTTCAATAGTTGTATTACATCTTTGGCATTTACCAACATTATGTTCAATCGGTTTAATTCTTACCAATCTTCCTTTTTCTTGAAGCATTTCAACTGTTTTTATACGAGCCTCTTCTCTTGTTAAGCCTTGAACAGCATAGTGAACTTCTTCACAAGATTTCATTTTTCCTTCTTCATCTATTACCCATATCGGTTTCAAATTATGACGTTTTCCAACTTCAAAATCGTTAGGGTCATGAGCAGGAGTAATTTTTAAAGCACCGGTACCAAAATGTTTATCTACATAGTCATCTGCTATAATAGGGATTTCTCTTCCCGTTAGAGGTATAAGAACTGTTTTACCTATCAAATCTTTATATTTAAAATCACTTGGATTAACTGCAACGGCAACATCACCATAGATAGTTTCAGGTCTTGTTGTTGCAACTACAATTGCTCCTTTTTCATCTTTTAAGGGATAACTTATTTCCCACAAATTACTTTTTTCTGTTTCATAGTCTGTTTCTACATCGGAAATAGCACTTTGACAACGTGGGCACCAGTTAACAATGTAGGCACCTTTATAAATTAAATCTTTTTCGTACAATTTCACAAAAACTTCTTTTACTGCTTCGCTGCATCCCTTATCTAAAGTAAAGCGTTCTCTTGATAAATCAAAAGAAGCACCTAATCTCTTAAATTGATGAAGAATAGCGCTTTTATGTTCGTTTGCCCATTCCCAAGTAAGGTCTACGAACTTTTCTCTCCCAAGGTCAAAACGGCTTTTACCTTCTTCTCTAAGCTTTTTTTCTACAACATTTTGAGTTGCAATACCTGCATGATCGGTACCTGGCATCCATAGCGTTTCATAACCTGACATTCTATGATATCTTATTAAAATATCTTGAAGAGTACCGTCTAATGCGTGTCCCATATGTAATACCCCTGTAACATTAGGAGGCGGAATTACTATTGAATATGGTTCTTTTTCTGATTTGGCATCCGCCTTAAAACACTCATTATCTTCCCAAAATTTATAAATACTTTCTTCTGTTTCTTTCGCATTATAAACTGTAGGTAAATCTTCAATTTTGGTTAAACTCATTTTGTTGCCCTTTAATTTTAACTTATTTATAATAACATTATCCGATATAAATTTAAAATTTAAAGTCATTAACCATTATGAATAAATTAAAATTTATAATAATTTGTATACTTTCCATTTTAGTAGTTTTAATTTTACTAGAATTCTGTTTATTGTTAATAACAAATTATAAATACCAAATATTTAGAGATACATTAATAAAAAATAAAGATAAGATAGAAAACAAAAATTTTTCTGTGAAAATAGAGCAAAACAAAATATCCAACCTTTTTAGACTTCAATATAAAAATCCGTTTTCAATAAATCAAGAAAATTTTAGGTCTCCAACAATTATTAACTCTAACAAACGTTCTATAATCCTATTTGGATGTTCATTTGCATACGGCATTTACCTTTCGGACAAATCAACAATGCAATACCTAATGTCAAAATATACACAAAGAAGTATATATAATTATGCACTAGTTGGAGCTTCTCCAAGAGAAACATTATACTTATTAAGAAACTTAAATTTTGATAATATAGAAAATCCTGAATACATAATTTATACATACATTCCAGACCATAAAAAAAGATTATATGAAGATACTATTGCTATTGGTCCATCATTCAAAATATCAAAAGATAGACAACATCTAGATTATCAAGAACATTCATCTTGCTTGCTCAGAAGAAGTTATATTTTTCAGACAATTCAGAAAATATATGCAAATTATAAATATAAGAGACAAGCAAAGGAAAGTGTAGCTTTGTTAAATTTATATTTTAAAGAAATAAATAATGAAATCAAAAAAAAATTCCCCTCTGGCAAATTTATTATTTTTGCCTATGAAGTAGACGGAAATGAAAACTTTAAAGCTATAGAAGAACAAGACATTATTGTAATAAAAGCAAAGGATTTAATAGATACAGATATAACAAATGAAAAGTATTGGATATATAAAGGTAATTATCATCCAAACGCAGAAGCTTGGGAAATTATTATTCCACAATTAGTTAAGGAACTGCATAATATAACATGAAAAAGTTTTTCAAAATATTTTTTATTAATATTCTACTTATTTTTGCAATTATATTATCAGCAGAAATAATATGCATTTGTATAACATTTAAAATTCAGAATTGGGAGAATTTTAAGTTCAAGGAGCATATTACAAGAATTATAAAATCCTATACTAACCACAAATATTTTGAAGAATATGACTTTAGACCTGTTGCTATTGGTAAAAACAATAAAAAACCAATTGTCATTGTTGGATGTTCCTATGCTTATGGTCTCGGGTTAGATGAAAATGAAACAATAAGCGCGGTTCTTTCTGATAAAACAGACAGAACAGTATATAACCTTGGAGTAATCGCAACTTCTGTCAGAGAAATTTTATATATTTTTAGAAATGATGACTTGAGAAATAAACTATTAAATAATCAAAATAACTTTGAATATGTTATATATCCATATATTTCTAACCACAGATACAGACTATATACCGATATAAAACCCTACACATACAGTCCTTATTTTAAAGAGACTGAAAACGGACTTGAATATTACGAGAAGAATAAACTTATAGTCAATTCATACATTTATAAAAAATTTTTGGATTGGAAATATTCGGAAATATATTACACAGAAGCTTTCAGATTAATGTGTGTTTATTTAAAAGAAATAAATAAAGAGATAAAAAAACATTATCCTAATACAAAGTTTGTTGTTTTAGTTTATGAAGATTATTTAAATGAAAAATGGAATATATTGGAAAAAGAAGGAATAATAATCGTAAAAGTTAAAGATATAGCAAATATTGACGTAAAGTCGCCAGAATACACAATATCACCCAAAGATTTTCATCCGAATGCAAAAGCTTGGCAAGTTATTGTTCCTGTTTTGGCAAAAGAACTTAATTTATAAGAACAAAAGCCCCATTAATGGGGCTTTCAATTATTAATTTAACAGGTTATTTTATTAAAGATTCTCCTGTCATTTCTTTCGGTTTTTCTATTCCCATAATATCAAGAACCGTCGGAGCTATATCACATAAAGCACCTGTTTCTTTAAGTTCAACATTTCCGGCATTCATTACAAATAAAGGAACTGGGTTTGTTGTATGTGCTGTGTATGGTGCATGTGTAACTTTATCTTCCATACATTCTGCATTACCGTGGTCAGCAGTTAGAACAACAGCAACATCATTAGCTTTTGCTTTTTCAACAATTTTACCGACACAAGTATCAACTGTTTCACATGCTTTAACTGCTGCGTCCATAACACCTGTATGACCTACCATATCAGGGTTTGCAAAGTTTACCAATATAAAACCGTAATCTTTATTATCAATAGCTTTTAAAACTTCTTCACACACAGCAGGTGCACTCATTTCAGGCTGCAAATCATAAGTTGCAACTTTCGGTGAATTTATAAGTACTCTTGTTTCTAATTTATTTGGTTCATCAATTCCGCCATTAAAGAAGAATGTAACGTGTGCATATTTTTCTGTTTCTGCGGTTCTGAATTGTTTTACTCCGTTTTTATCCAAAACTTCACCAAGCAAGTTAACCAATGGTTGTGGTTCAAATGCAACCGGGAATGGGAATGATGCATCATATTGTTTGAAGGTTACATAATATAGATTTTTTCTTACAGCTTTTCTGTTAAACCCGTCGAAGTTTTCAAACATCATTGCTTTTGAAATTTCTCTTGCTCTATCAGGTCTAAAGTTGAAGAATATAATTGCATCATTATCTTGTATTCTTGAATTTGGAACATCAATAACAGTCGGTTCAACAAATTCATCTGTTACATCTTTTGCATAAGAAGCTTCTACAGCTTCAATTGCAGATTCTGCTTTATTGCCTTCTCCTAAAACAAGCATATTATAAGCTTTTTCAACTCTATCCCAACGATTATCTCTATCCATTGCATAGTATCTTCCGCTTACTGATGCTATAGGAGGAAGTCCTGCTTCTTTTAATTTTTCTTCTACTTGAGATAAGAATTCAACAGCACTTTTTGGTGGCGTATCTCTGCCATCTAAAAATGCGTGGAAATAAACTTTTTTTAACCCTTGTTGTTTTGCAAATTCTATCAAAGCTAAAATATGGTCTAATGAAGAGTGAACACCGCCTGTTGATACAAGTCCATACATATGAAGTGATGAATTATATTTTTTAACATGTTCAACTGCTTTTAAGAATTTTTCGTTAGTGAAGAAATCACCATCTTTAATTGCTTTATTAATTCTTGTTAAATCTTGATAAACAACTCTTCCTGCACCTATGTTTAAGTGTCCTACTTCTGAGTTTCCCATTTGACCGTCAGGGAGTCCAACGTGTTCTCCGTCTGCAAAAATCTGAATATTTTTTTCTTCTGCATAAAATTTATCCATATTCGGAGTTTTTGCAACTTTCGTAGCATCTTTAGGGCAATCTTTATTTATACCCCAACCATCCATTATACAAAGTAATACTCTTTTCATAATATTCCCCTTTTCATATCATTATACTTTTATTATCTGATATAAAAAAAAGATTTAAAGCCCCTATGATATATGAAAATTAATTCATGTTTATAAAAATGTACAAACTATAGATAAAATGCTATGATTACAAAGAGGTTTTTATGTATTTTGGTATATTTCTATTTCTTTATGCAGTCTTCATAAGTATTTTAGAACTTATGGCTGTAAAATTGTTAAGATTAAAAAAATTTATATCATACCCCAATATATTCTATTCAAATATAATATGCGGGGTTCTGATTATTTCCGCAGTATTTACGGGTATTCTTTGGGGCTTTCCGTTCAAAGAATATGGAAGTGCACCGGTCTTTTTTCTCTTTTTAGTTATTACTGCTAAATATTTTTGCTTAAAATTTTTAATTAAAGAAACGAATCTACCTTTATTTAGAATTTCTGTATTTATGAATTGTATATCATTTTTACCCAGTATAATTTTCCTTTGGAGTATATTTTAATGTATAGAATAATTATTATTTTATTATTATTGTTAATTTCAAATCCTGTAAGAGCAGATATTATAAATACCTTCGGCAGAGCTTTTCCACAAGAAGCAAGACTTCCTTTTTACATTGCATTATTTATTTTGGCTGTTTATACCTTTATATCAATAAAGAAAGATATTAAAAAACAGGAACAAACAGAACAAGCAAAAAAGGAAAACAAGAAATAAAATGGGCGTTATTATCTATTTAATATTATTATTTATTTACATTTTGATTCCTATAATTTTAACTATCGGTTCAGAATTAATTATGTTAAAACTTCTCGAACTTAAGGAGAAAGACATATATAAAAACCTTTTGATTATAAGTATAATAACAGATATTATTTTTTCTATAGTTTTATTTCTAACAAATAAAACATATAAAGAATTTGGAATATTTTATCTTTTATTATTATTGTTAATAGTTATTTTAATTGAATATTTCTGGTTAAAAATGAATATAGAAAATAAAAAACTTCCTCTTTTTAAGTTATCAGTAATTGTAAATTCTATAGCTTTTATAGTAGGTATGTATTCATTCGGTTTGTTAACAGGAGCCATTTTATGGAATTTCTAAAAATCAAAATAAATATAGTTATCATTTTTATTTTTATGTTTATGGCTACAATTATACCTGTAAAAGCAGATATAGCTCCGCCGCCGCTAACAACATTCTATATTTATATAAATAAAAAAGGACAAATTGTATTCCCTAATCAAGAACAGAAAAAAGCCGTCGGTTCAACATTCCGAGAGATTCCGGTATACGATAAATTTTATGAAGGCTTAACTTTGAAAAGAGAAAACGGGAATTGGGGTTTTATTGATGAAAATAATAATTGGGTTATAGAACCAAAATTCCCGAGCATTATTTGCTATAATAACGGAATTTCCAATATGCATAGGGAAGATCCTTATTGTAAAGGAGCAACTATATTTAGCGAGGGACTTGCCCCCATAAAATACAATGCAAAACCTAAAGTCAGACTGGAATATCAGAGTAAAGAAATATATGATGCTGTTTTTGATGTAGAAATTGATAAGAACGCTAAATACAATAATGAAGTATACGGAACAATTGAAGGTGATAAATTTCATATTAAACTTCTTACAAAAGAGTTGCCTGGAATATATTATACAACAGAACCTCTTACCGTTGAACGCGCTGAAGCAATGAAAAAACTAAAGAAGGGTTACTTTTATAATGACTATAAAATAGGCTATATAAATAAAAAAGGAGAGATTGTTATTGATGCAAGCGAGTATAAAGAGATACTTCCATTCTCAGACGGTGTAGCTGCTGTAAGAAAATCCATAAGAGGCAGATACGGCTATATTGACAAAACAGGTAAAACTATTATAAAACCTCAATACAGAAGCGCATCCGATTTTAAAAATGGTATAGCTAAAGTTGAAGTATATGCGGGTAATATCTTATGGAAATTTTCACTGGTTCTTCTAACTTTAATTATACTTATATCCATATCAATAAAAAAAGATATGAAAAGACAAGACAATGAAAATAAAACGGATAATCAAGAATAAAAATGAATTATCTTTATACATTAATATTAACTATTATTATTGAACTTTCAGTCATATATTTATTGGGGTTTAGAGAAAAATTATTATTCTGTTCCCTTATAATAATCAATATTCTTACAAATCCTCTTTTAAATTTTATTGTAAACAGATTAAATGAAACTTATATTGATTTTAACTTCCTTCATATTATTTTATTAGAAATATTGGTCGTAATAATTGAATGGTTGTTATTAAAATTGGTAATTAAGAGCAAGCAATTGCCTCTATTTAAAATATCTTTTATAATAAACGCAACCTCATTTTTGATAGGGTTATGGCTTTGATTTCTTAATTTTGAAAGGTATTAAATGAAAAAATTATTTTTAATATTTACTTTATTTACTTTCTTATCAGTTACAAGCGTGCTGGCAGATATTATTGACCCAAGGGTTCATTACGCTGATGAGTTTTTTATAAACAAACAAGGTAAGAAAGTTACAACAAGCAGCCAATATAAGAAAGTTAAGACCCAAGTTTATAATTTGAATCCTGCTTATTCGGAAGATAATAAAAAATATGGATATATTGATTCTGAGAAAAATTGGGTAATACCTCCAAAATTTGATTACGTAATGGGATACAGCGATGGTTTAGCTGCCGTAAAAGAAAATGATAAATGGGGTTATATAGATACAAACGGAAATTGGGTAATAAAACCTAAATTTCATCAAATTTTTTGTCCGATAAATTCAACAAAAGAACGTTATTTGTATTTTTTAAATAAATGCGGAAATCTCTCAAGTGGATTTAGCGAAGGGCTTGCTGCAATTCCTTTATATGAAGAAGGGGTATATATTGTTAAAACTCAAGATGGCAAAAAATATAAAGCTGTATTACCAAAAGGCTTTGATACTAAGCATTCATATTTTGTTAATGGTTATATAAAAAATAATGAATTTATCGTTCAAAATAAAGAAGAAGATTATAGAAACTATAAAAATCAGCTATATTACGAATATCCTAACGGGTATATTAATAAAACAGGGGAAGTTGTAATAAGAGGAAATTTCAAAAGTCCGATGAAATTTTCGGAGGGTCTGGCAGCTGTTAGAATAGGTAGTGACTTTGGATATATAAATACGAAGGGGGAAGTTGTTATAGAACCTGAATATTCTTTTGCCGGTAAATTTGTAAATGGTGTGGCTCGCGTAAAAAAATATAATCCTCAAAAAGAAAAAGAATACGAAGAAAGGTTCATAAATCCGAACAAAAAAAACAGCATAAATAATATAAGTGCATATGCTGATGAAATACCGCCTCAAAATATTAAAGATATACAATCTAAAACAAATAAAAGCCCAATAATTCCATTTTCCTTAATACTGCTTATACTTATCATAATCACTTGGAAATCAATAAAAAAACAAAAAGAAAACAATAATGCAAACAAACAAGATTAAAACAGTTTTTTTATATAGCATAACTCATCTTTTAATTGATGCAGCTTGTATTTTTGTACTTTATTCAACTGTTAAATTTAATAATCTTGAAAGTAGTATATTTGCTTTTATCATCATTGTTTTATATAACACAATTGCATTTGGAGTACAAGCTTTTATAGGAAAGATTTTTGATAGAAATAAAGAACCGAAAATATGCGCAATAATAGGATGTTTATTAACTATATCGGCTGTATTATTTTGGAGAAATCCAATAATAACATCAATACTGGCAGGTTTCGGCAATGCAGCATTCCATGTAGGAGGAGGAATAATCTGCCTGAAACTTGGTAATAAAAAAGCATCAATTCCAGGGATTTATGTTGCCCCCGGCGCTATGGGATTATTTATGGGTGCTTATATTGCCAACAAAAATATACTCCCTGCATATATTTGTGTAATTTTACTATCTATATGCACTCTTTTTATTCTAATTAATAAACCCAAGATAGAAACAAATCAAAACATAAAAAATCCAATATATAATAAACTTTTACTAATTATAAACATGCTTCTTTTAGCAATTATTATAAGATCATTTATTGGACTAAGCATAACTCTTGATTGGAAAACTAATATATCTCTTGCATTTTTACTAACTTTAGCAGTAGTATTTGGCAAAATGGCAGGAGGTATTATTGCAGATAAACTCGGGTGGATAAAAACAACCGTCAGCGCACTTATTATATCTTCTCCATTAATTGCATTCGGAATTAATAATCCTATACTGTTTATAACAGGGATTTTCTTTTTTAACTTCACCATGCCTGTAACTTTGACTGCTATTTCAAATATGTTAAATAACAGAGAAGGCTTTGCATTCGGACTTACAACCCTTGCACTGATAATAGGAGCCTACCCGTTTTTTGCAGGTATAAATTTAACAGACAAGAATACATTAATAATATTTTTCATTGTAATACTTTCTGCTGCTTTAATATATTTTGGTTTAAAAGAATATACAAAAATCAGCAAAACAAAATAAGTCCGCCTTTTATATGGACAAAAAGAGCATTTTTTATTTTAATGACTGATTTAACAGTTAATTAAAGCAGTACAAACTTCTTCAACAACCATAGGAAGCATTTTTTTATCTTCACCAAGAACAAGTGCTGTACAAGGCGATTTAATCATTTCCGGAATCATTACAAAACCTGTGTGCATAAAAACTCCTTTTATATATACTGCTCTTATATAAAAACAATTCCCTATGCAATTATTGTTTTAACATTAAATTTTATTAATTTAATTAATTATTTACCGAAAAGTTTCATTATCTTATCTATAAAGCCTTCTTCACTTTCAACATTTGAAGAATTTGTACTTGTCATCTTCGAGATTTTTTCTTTTAATTTTTCCGTATCAGGAGATAAAGGCGCTTTTGATAAGTATTTTTCATAACATTCTTTTGCAGATTTAATATCTTTTATTTTCTCATAACAAAAGCCCAGTTTATTATAAACCTCATAATTATTTTTATCTGCTTTCGCCAATTTTTCATAATATTCTATAGCACTTCTGAATTCATACATATCGGCATAAACATCGCCTAATCCTTTTAATGCTATAGGGTTATCAGGTTCTTGCCTTACAAGTTTTTCATAAAACTCCATTAAACTTGTTTTATCGCCTGATGCTTCATTTATTTTTATAATTTCTTTAATCGCTTCAGCATTCTTTGAATCAACTCTATGCGCGTTCAAATATTCAGCAAGTGCAAGTTCATATTCTTGCTTATATGAATAGCATTTACCCATATTAAAGTGATATCCGAATGCATCATTTTGTGCATCTGCAACAAGTGCCCTCATTTGGTATACTAAAGGATTTTGCGGTGAAAGCTCATTGAATTTATCAATGTATTCATTACATTTATCCCAATCCTTAATGTTAAAATAGTATTCGGCAAATAAAGCATAATAATTAGCATTTGTTCTGTCTTGAATTGAATTTAAAACTTTTAATGCTTCTTCATTTTCACCTTTCATTAGTAAAGCTTTTGTTTTAGAGTAATCATTTCTTGAATTTTCTAAAGCCTTATCAAACTGACCTTCTTTCATATATAAAGCAGAAAGATATTCAGCCAATTCATTAACCTGCGGAAAAGCTTTAACACCTCTTTCTAAAACACTTATAGCAGAGAATCTGTCTCCCATCTCCGCATATAAATCTGCAAGCTTATAATATATAGCCATATCATCTTTTGTTTCGATAATTCTAAAATATTCATCAATTGCATTTTGAATTTTACCGGTATGTTCATATGCTTTAGCTAGTAAAAATCTGGCATTCACAAGTTCTGGTTCTTCTGTTGTTGAAGAAATTGCTTTTTTATAATCATCTATTGATTGAGATACTTTTTCATTTAAAATCTTATACTTAGCACGAGTAATATAATATTTATATTTATTAGTACTGTCATAAATATCCATTAACTCAGAATAACCGACCAAACAATTAGGATTAACAACAACAAGCTCTTCCCAATATTTTGCAGCTTCCTCTTTTTTATCCATTGTCTTTGCTAAAAGTGCAATTTTCTCAAGATACTCAGCATCATCTTTTAATTTATCGTATGCTCGTTCAAGCATTTCATATGCTCTATCATATTGCTCTTCATCAATTAGCATTTGTGCCTGCATTAAAATACCGTTGCTCATTATTTTTCCTTTTTCCCTAATCTTAAAACCTATTATATAACATAAAAACAATTTAAAATAGCCTATAAATTTAGCTTGGCTAGCTATATAAAAAATATTGTATAAATCAAACGTTTGTTTTATAATAAAATAAAGGATATTTAATGAGCATGAAAAAAGTTGATAAAAATTCTAAAGAACGTATTCTAAAGGCTGCGGTAAAATTATTTGCCGAAAAAGGATATGAAGGAACCAGTATAAGAGAAATATGTAAAACCGCCAAATCAAATATATGTATGATTTCATACTATTGGGGCGGAAAAAAAGAACTTTATCAAGGGATTATAGATGATTTACTTTCTCGTCTTAAAGAATATGCTCAAAGCTTTATTGATTTTAAAGTTAATCCCAATACACTTGATAAAAAAGAGCAAATAAATCTGCTTATAACCATATTGGATAAATTTATAGCATTCTTTTATTCTGAAAATATATCAAAAGATATGATTATATTTTTAATGAAAGAACAACAGAACCCTGATTTTACGGTAACTTCAGAAACATTCAAATATTTAAGAACGGTTGTTGGCGCCGTATTTAATAAAAATGAGAATGATAAAGAAATTATATTCAGAACATTGTTTATACTTTCGCAGATTAATTCGCCTAGAATATTGCCCTCCTTTTCACTTAAGTTATTAAGGCAGGATGATTTTGTTGAAGAAGATATTAAAATAATAAAAGAAAATTTAAAATTTTATATAAATTCTCTTTTAAAGGAGGAAAAAATTGTATAAAAAAATATTACTTTCTCTTTCATTATTAATATGCAGCAACTATGTGTTCGCGATTGAAAGAACAGAACTAAATACAGAATTTTTTGATAATTTTAACGATGGTTGTCTTTCTCAATATATAAATGAAGCCATAGAAAATAACCATACAGCAAAACAAGCAACAGCAAAAGTAGAACAATACAGACAGCAAACAAAATCATCACTGGGAAGAGAATTACCTTCTTTGAGTGTCGGTGCAAATTATTTAGGACTAAAAGTCCCTGATTTAGATAACTTTCAACTAAGAACAAATGCTTTTATCCTTCCTTTTGTTGCTAATTATGAAGCAGACATATTACTAAAGAACAGAGATAAAACAAAAAGCACCAAAAAATCTTATGAAGCAAGTAAACAAGATGAAAAAGCAATATATATAGCATTATTAACTGATGTTGCAACAACTTATACAAATATTCTTCAATATGATGAAATCATAGATAAACAAAAAGAATTAGTTAATATATCGCAAGAGATTTTAGATAATAATAACCGTAAATTTGAACGCGGAGTTATTAATTCAACCGTCTTAAATAATTCAAAAAAGGAATTAGAAACTGTTAAAAATGAACTTGAAAACTACGAAAAACAAAGAGAAATAATATTAATGCAGTTGGCTGTGTTAACAGGCACAAGCCCTGAAAACAAGGATGATATTCAAAGAGGAAAACTTAATGATTTTGAATATCAAAAAATAATACCGACAGAAATTACATCAGATGTAATTTTTTCAAGACCTGATGTAATAGCTGCAGAAACAATGTTAGAAAAAGCTCAAATAGATATCAGAATTGCAAGAAAAGAATTTTTGCCAACATTTAACATAACAGGACTATGGGCATTTAATACTATTGCATCAGGGAATTTCTTTTCTTGGGAATCTTCTTTAGCAGCATTAATGGCAGGAGCAATGCAGGATATCTTCACAGGAGGAAGGAAAATTGCCAGTCTTAAATTTCAAAAGGCAAAATATGAAGAACTTTTTGAAAACTATAAACAAGTAAGCATAGAAGCTGTAAAAGAAGTCAATACCGCTCTATGTCTCATAAAACATGACATAAATATTGATAATAATACAAATAATCAATTGGTTTATGAAACAAAAAATTACAACGATTCACAAAAAATGCTGAATAGAGGAGTAATTTCTAATAATGAATATTTATCAGCTAAAAAGAAATATATAATAGCAGAAATTCAAAAATCACAAACAAAAACCCAACGTATAGTAAATTACTATACATTATATAAATCTGCCGGAGGTAAACTATGAAGAAAAAAATCGTATTAATAATATTTTTATTACTATTCATAACAGGAGCTATATTTTTTCTGACACATAAAAATAAAAATCTTGATGAACTTACCTTGTACGGCAATATAGAAATAAGGCAAGTTGATTTAAGCTTCCAAGTCTCAGGCAAAATAGAAAAAATGCTAAAAGAAGAAGGTGACAAAGTAGAAAAAGGTGAATTACTTGCTACAATAGATTCAAAAGATTATAAAGCCAATTTAGATAAAGCCCAAGCTGAGGTAGAAATAGCACTTGCACTTAAAAATGAAGCGGAAGATAAATTTAACAGACAAGCACCTCTAACAACCGATAACACTTTATCAAAACAAGATTATGATACTTTATTAAATACAAAAGATAAAGCAAACGCAGACTACAATAAAGCAATAGCATCAAAAGAATTTGCTCAAAACCAACTTGATTACACAAAAATTTATGCTCCTGACAACGGAATAATAACAGTAAGAGTCCAAGAACCCGGTGCAACGGTAAACAAAGGTCAAATCGTTTATACAATGACAAAAACAACTCCTGTATGGATAAGAGCATACGTTAATGAAACCGATTTAGGAAACATAAAATACGGGCAAAAAACAAAAGTTTATACAGATTCAATAAACCCTAATACCGGAGAAAAACGTTCTTATGAAGGTTATATTGGTTACATCTCACCTGTTGCGGAATTTACTCCAAAAACAGTACAAACAACAGATTTAAGAACAGATTTAGTATATAGAATAAGAGTCTACATTGATAATGTTGATGATTATTTAAGGCAAGGGATGCCAACAACAATCAAAATTGATTTAAAAAATAATAAGAAAATAAAATGAACAGCATTATAATAAAAAATCTGACAAAAAAGTTTGGACAAATAACTGCAATTAATAATCTTTCTCTAAATATAGAGGAAGGCAAAATTACAGGGCTTATTGGTGCTGATGCTTCAGGTAAAACAACATTAATAAGACTCATAATAGGACTTTTAAAACCTGATAACGGAGAAATTTCTATTTTAAATTTGAATCCCGGTAAACAAAAATCCGAAATTACAAAAAGAATAGGCTATATGCCGCAAAAATTCGGTTTATATGAAGATTTAACCGTCATCGAAAATTTAAAATTATATGCCGATTTAAAAAAACAACCTTACCAATTTGAGAAAATGCTTGAATTCACAAAATTATCCGATTTCCAAGACAGACTGGCAGGTGCTTTATCAGGAGGAATGAAACAAAAACTTGGTTTAGCCTGCACTCTTTTGGGTAATCCTGAAGTTTTATTATTAGATGAACCATCAGTAGGTGTAGATCCAGTTTCAAGAATAGATTTGATGAAAATGGTAAGGGAATTAATTACTCCCCAAACAACAGTTTTATGGTCAACCGCATATTTAGATGAAGCACATAGTTTTGATAAAGCAGTTATTCTTGATAAAGGAGAAGTTATATTTAACGGGAAACCGACTGACTTGGCAGATACTACCAAAAACTTTGAAAATAAAGTTATTGAACTAATGGGCGGCTATAAAAAAGAAATATCAAAGATTGCAGAAAACTACCCGACAGTAGAACAAAATATTGAATACAGTGTTGAAGCTGATAACCTTGAAAAAAAATACGGTGATTTCTATGCAGTAAAAAATAACACCTTTTGCATAAAAAAAGGTGAAATTTTTGGTTTGTTAGGTCCAAACGGAGCAGGGAAATCAACCTCATTTAAAATGATGTGCGGACTTATAAAACCAACTTCAGGCAGTGCAAAAATTATGGGAATTGATATTAAAGAAAACCCTGTAAAAGCACGTTCAAATTTAGGTTATATGGCACAAAAATTTTCATTATACGGCTCTTTAACGGTAGAACAGAATTTAAGATTTTTTGCTTCAGTGTATGGAATCGGCATCTTAAACAGAAAAGAAAGAATAAATGAAATTCTTGATATTTTTGATTTAAGAGAAATAGCAAATCAGAAATCAGAAAGTCTTCCGTTAGGCTATAAACAAAGGTTATCTATGGCTTGCGCTTTAATTCATAATCCGCCTGTTTTGTTTTTAGATGAACCCACATCAGGTGTTGATATAATTGCAAGACATAAATTTTGGAATCATATAACAGCTTTAGCAAAAAAAGGAGTAACAATATTAGTAACAACCCATTTTATGGATGAAGCAGAATTTTGTGACAGAATAAGTCTTTTTTATAAAGGTAAAACAATAACTATAGGAACCCCAAAAGAACTTAAAGAAAAAGCAAACGCAAAAACAATGCAGGAAGCATTTATCAAACTTGTTCAGGAGGGCGATAAATGAAGATATTACTTGCCTTAATAAAAAAAGAATTTAAACAAATTATAAGAGATCCAAGCAGTATAATTATAGCTTTTGTCCTGCCTTTTATCTCAATTATGATATATATGTACGGAATAAATCTTGACTCTGTTAAAGTAAATATCGGAATCAAAAATGATGATGCTAATCCTGAGGTAACTACACTCGTAGAATCTTTTGGAAAGAACAAATACATTAATTCCATACCATACGATAATGAAAAAGACATAACACAAGCAATTACTCGCTCAAAAATAAAAGGTGCGGTTATTATTCCTAACGATTTTTCAAAAAAATTATCAAAAGGTGAAAGTTCTGAAATTTTAGTTATAACAGACGGTTCTGAAGTTAATACGGCAAATTATATCCAAAACTACGCTTCATCAATTACAAATGACTGGCTAATGACAAGCAAATATAAATACCTCGTTACTCCTCCAATAATAAACACAGAATTAAGAGCCTGGTATAATCAAGATTTAAACAGTCATTATTTTATCCTGCCAGGGTCTATAGCTATTACAATGACTTTAATAGGTATTCTATTAACAGCACTTGTAGTAGCAAGGGAATGGGAACGAGGTACAATGGAATCTCTTTTGAGTACACAAGTTCGAAGAATTGATATTGTTTTGGGTAAATATATTCCGTACTTTTGCTTGGGTTTAACTTCTATGATATTTAATGTTTCTATGTGTATAGGGGTATTTAAAATACCGTTCAGAGGAAATTACTTCGTATTTTTTCTTGTAAGTTCTTTATTTTTATTTACTCTTTTAGGAATAGGTCTTTTAATTTCTTCAAAACTTAAAAATCAATTTTTAGCAAGTCAAGTTTCATTAGGTATAGGTTTTTTACCTGCCTTGTTACTTTCGGGCTTGATTTTTCCAATAAGTTCCATGCCATTATTTTTCCAGTATTTAACAGGAATTCTGCCGCCAAAATATTTTATAATTTTCGTAGAAAGCGAGTATATGGCAGGAACAATATTTGAAATTGTAGTTATAAATTCCATTTTTCTTACAATTTTAGGAACAATTTTATTCATTCTTGTATATAAGAGTACAAACATGAGATTAGAAAAATGATAATAGATAGCTTAAGACGAATCATAGCATTAATAAGAAAAGAACTTATAACAACATGGAAAGATCCAAAATCAAGAAGTATAATAATTGGTCTGCCATTATTACAATTAATTATTTTTGCAAATGCTATAACAATGGAAGTAAAAAATATTGACGTGAGTGTAATAGATAGAGATAAATCAGTAGAATCAAGAGAGTTATTATCCTATTTTGAAAATTCTCCGCACTTTAGAAAAATATATTACGCAGACAATGAAAAAGAATTTCAAAACCAAATTGATACACAAAAAACAAAGATAGGAATATACATAAATAATGACTTTTCAACCTCAATAAAAGCACAGAAACAGACACAAGTCTTGATTGTTTTGGACGGCAGACAAACAAACTCAGCAGCAATAGCAGGAGGCTATGCTTCTGAAATAATAAATTCATACGGAAGCAAAATGTCACAGAAACAAGGAGCAAGTATAAATACAATAGTGAGAAACTGGTATAATCCAAATCTTGAATACCGCTGGTTTATCATGACTGTTATTATAGTAATGCTATCTGTTGTTATAGCAATGCTTCTAACGGCACTATCAATTGCACGAGAAAGAGAAATGGGAACATTTGACCAATTAATTGTAAGCCCGTTATCATCATTTGAAATAATGATAGGTAAAGTTGTACCACCATTAATAATTGCAATGTTTTTAACTTGCATTATGACTTTAATTATAATATTTGGATTTAAAGTACCATTTTCAGGTTCCATTTTATTATTTTTGATATCAATATTTATATCGTTGTTATCTATTGTCGGCGTAGGTTTATTTATTTCTTCAATATGTAAAACTCAGCAGCAAGCAATACTTGGAGTAATAACATTTCAAATGCCTGCAATATTACTATCCGGATTCATATCACCAATTGAAGACATGCCTATAGGATGGCAATATTTAACTATGATAAACCCTGTAAGATATTTTATGACTTTATCAAGAGGAATATTCCTAAAAGGAATGGGAATAGAAGATGTAATGTCTAATATAATTCCATTAATCATTATAGCAGTAATAACATTGTCACTTGCGAGCTGGACATTCAAGCGAAAACTCGATTAATAGGAAGTCTTAAATTCGTACATACTACTTTTATACGAAAATTACAAAAGGTGTAATTAATTTATTCAACATTATGTATGATTTAAAAACAGATTCGGACTGCTAATATTAACCTATATTCCTTGGAAAAAACGATGATACACATATCCCTAATCTACAGCTATGATTAAATCATAGCTTTTTTCTTATTTAAAAGGAAATATAAACAAAAGATTTTTTAGAATTATTAATGTAACACTTTGTAAGCCAGAAAATTTAATCTGCTTGTATACAAGACATGTTTTTTATATTCTTGAAGGGTCGTGCGAAAATAGATAAGTCGAGGAAGTTGGAGATTAAATATGATAAATCGCATTGTTTTTTTTACTATCTTAAATCTGTTATTATGCACGCATAAAGCAAATGCATTTAGCGTTGATGCAGCAATAGAAAAATACTTTGCACCATTTTCTGATGAATTTTCTGATTTTATATTTGCCCCAATAACAATTTTTGGCGCAGAAGTTCCAATTTTAATTTTTCTAATGATTGCAACAAGTATTTTTTGTACATTTTATTTAAGAGGCATTTGTATATGGGGATTCAAGCATGCTTTATACCAAATATTTCATAAAAAAGACCATGATGGCCATAAAGGCGAGGTATCATCCTTTGGTGCCTTAGCTACAGCTTTGTCAGGGACAATAGGTTTAGGTAATATAGCAGGTGTTGCGATAGCTATTTCAATAGGTGGTCCAGGTGCTATGTTTTGGATGTGTTTTGGTGCTATTTTTGGTATGGCATTAAAGTTTTGCGAAGTAACTCTATCTTTGAAATATAGGAAATTTAATAAAGACGGAAGTGTATCAGGTGGTCCAATGTTCTACATAGAACACGGGTTTGCACAGAAGGGTTATCACAAACTAGGTAAAACTCTGGCATATATATTTGCGCTTGCTTGTCTGCCGGGTACTGTTGGCGGCGGCTGTATGCTACAAACAAATCAAGCTGCTGAACAATTTATATTAATTACAGGCGGTAAAAACAGTTTTTTCTATGATCACACTTGGGTATTTGGTTTTATTGTAGCATTTATAATTGCCCTAGTAATAGTAGGCGGAATAAAAAGTATAGCACGAGTAACATCAAAAGTAGTACCGGCAATGTGCATTCTATATCTTTTTGCAGGTCTGATTATAATTTTGACACATTTTACACAAATACCACATGCCATATACACAATATTCCATGAAGCATTTTTCCCGAATGCAATATATGGAGGAATTATCGGTACAATAATAATTGGCTTGAGACGTTCAATACAATCAAATGAAGCAGGTATAGGTTCCTCTCCAATCGCATATGCTGCTGTAAAAACAAATGAACCTGCTTCACAAGGTTTTGTTTCTATGATAGAACCATTTCTTGACACAGTTGTTGTATGTTCAATGACAGCTTTCGTTATTATCATTACTGGAGAATATCTAAACTATACTGACGGAATAACAGGAGTACAATTAACATCTTCTGCTTTTGCAAGCGTAATGCCATTCTTTCCATACATACTGGCTTTAGTAATTATTCTATTTGCAATATCAACCATTTTATCTTGGGCATATTATGGTCAAAAAGCATGGACTTTTTTAGTGGGAGAAGGTAAAAAACGTATAAAACTATATCAATTTGTATTCTGTTTATTCATAATCATCGGTTCAACAATGAATATAAAAAGCGTAATTGATTTTACGGACGCCACATATCTTGTAATGGCAGCTCCCAATTTAATAGCAATTTTCGTAATGCTGAAAGATATTAAAACAGAATTAATCGGATATTGCAAAAGACATAATTTAATATTCAATATGAATAAAGTATGGTTTAAAAATGAGCAATGATTTAAAAAGAACATTAAATCTAAAAGATTCAATTTCCGTAGTTGTAGGTTCTATGGTTGGCTGCGGTATATTTATTGTATCAGCTGATATAGCAAGACAAGTAGAAACAGCATTTCTATTATTAATAGTATGGTTATTAGCAGGATTATTCTCACTTTCAGGTGCTATAGCATATGCAGAACCAGTCTTAAACATAAAAGAAGATGGCGGACAATATATGTTCCTAAAAAAAATGTTTAATGATTTAACTGCTTTTTTATATGGCTGGTCACTACTTCTTGTAATACAGACCGCAACTATTGGTGCTGTTTGTATTGCGGTTGGAAAATTTTTAGGAATAATATTTCCGCAAATAAGTTCAACAAATTACCTTATTGAAACATCATTCTTTTCTTTTTCAACACAACAATTATGCGCACTAATTATATGCTGCTTATTAACCTATATAAATTCCCGAGGCATAAAATATGGTGTTATAACACAAAATATATTTACGATTACCAAAGTACTTTCTATAGTAGGCGTTATAGTTTTCGGTATATTTTTAGGATGCAATATTGATGTAATTACTGAAAATTTTCCATATTTACTAAAACTATCAGATTTTTCATTTCCAACTCTGGAGGTTATTTCTACGGCAACTGTTGGAGCAATTTTTGCAATGGTTACTTGGAATAATATAACTTTTATTTCAGCAGAAGTAAAAGAACCTGAAAAGAATATTCCTCAAGCCCTATTGTGGGGTGTATTAATAGTAATGATTCTATACCTTCTTATAAATATCTTATATGTTTTTTCAATACCAATAGAACAAATTAAAACAGCCCCTGAAGATATAGTAGCAGTCGTTCTAATGCAAAATATAACAGGAACAATAGGTAAAATTATAATTGCAATAATAATATTAATATCCGCCTGCGGAAGTGCAAACGGATTAATAATGACAGGAGCCAGAGTATATTATCAAATGGCAAAAGACGGGCTATTATTTAATAAACTCGCTATTGTTAATAACAAAACAAATGTTCCCGAAAATTCATTATTATTACAATGTATTTGGTCATCAGTATTTATAATATTCTGCGGTAACTACAGCGAGCTTTTAGATTACGTCATATATGCTGCTTTAATTTTTTATGTATTAACCGCAATCGGAATTTTCATATACAGAATAAAAAACAAAGAAACTATTAAGAACAAGGTTAATAGTATATTTGGAGTATTTTTCATCATTATAGGAAGTTTCATAATATATTCTTTAACAATACATAAATTTGAAAACTCAATAAAAACAATAATTATCATCGCTACGGGAATTCCAATTTATTACGCTTGGAAAAAATCGAAATTTTCGAGAACTTGTATAAAATAAAAGAAAAAGGTATCATATACTTATTAAATTAGGAATTTAAGAGGTAGAAAATGATAATTGATGACTTACTAAAAGAAGTTGTGCAATATAAAGCCAGCGACTTGCACATTTCAGCAGGATTACCACCGGTAATAAGAGTTGACGGTAATTTATTAAGAACAAAATATCCGCCATTTACACCGGAAGGCGTTGAAGAATTATTATTCCCAATGCTAAATAATGAGCAAAGAAGAACCCTAGAACAAACTTGGGAACTTGACATGTCCTACGGGTTAAAGGATTTAGGACGTTTCAGGGTCAACATATATAAAAACAGAGGAACATACGCTGCTGCATTCAGAACAATTAACAGTGTAATTCCATCATTTGAGTCATTAGGATTATCAGATGTTGTACGTTCGATAACAGAAAGACCAAGAGGTCTAATTTTAGTTACGGGACCAACCGGTAGCGGTAAATCAACAACTCTTGCATCTATGATTGACTATATTAATGAAACAAGAAGTGAACATATATTGACAATTGAGGATCCTATCGAATTTGTACACAAATCAAAGAAAAGTGTGATTCACCAAAGAGAACTCGGACAAGACACACGTTCATTTGCAAATGCATTAAAATCATCATTAAGAGAAGACCCTGATATTATTCTGGTCGGCGAAATGCGTGACATCGAAACAATTGGGCTGGCTCTAACCGCAGCAGAAACAGGACACTTGGTATTCGGAACATTACATACATCATCTGCCGCTCAAACAATAGACCGTATTATCGACGTATTTCCGGAAGGACAACAGCAACAGATACGTGTTCAATTGGGTGGCTGTTTAGAAGCTGTATTTGCACAAACACTATTACAAAAACTACAACCTGATGGAACTAAAAAAGGCAGAGTTATGGCGCAAGAAATTTTGGTTAAAACTAACGCCGTTGCCAATATGATACGTGAAGGAAAATCCGCACAAATATATTCTGCAATTCAAACAGGCGGGGGAGTAGGAATGCAAACACTTGAAACAGCCTTAGCAGAATTATATAAGAAAAAGCTTGTAACAGCAGAAGATGCATTAATGAAATCGCAAAGACCTGACGAATTAAGAAGGCTTGCAGGAATTAATGCAGATTAATTAATTAACAAACATAAAAGAGAAAAGTAATTATCAAATCGGCCATAAGTAGAAAAACAGTAGACTTAATGGCCGCTTTTGTTGTTGATATACCAACATTTTTGGCACCGCCAGTTGTTTTATACCCTTGGGTCGCACACACAAGCGGAATAATAATGCCAAAAACAAAACCTCTTAATATACTTATATAAATATCTCTTGTATTAAGCCATAACCAAACAGATGACATATAACGATTAGGGTGTAAATCTATAGCATAATAAGAAATAATCATTCCGCCAAGTATACCAAATAATTCGGCTAAAATAACTACCATAGGCACGGTAATGGCACCAGATATAATTCTTGGCGCAAAATAATATCCAATCGGATCAACTTTTAAAGTTTTTATGGCATCTACCTGAGATGTAACCTGCATATTAGCAATTTCAGCACTAATTGCAGTACCGGCTCTGGCACTAATCGCTAAAGCGGCAAACCCTGGCGCCAGCTCACGAATTAAAGCAACAGCAAGAAAACCGCCAACATAGCTTTCTGCTCCTGTCATTAAAAACTGTTTTGAAACCTGCAATGCAATTACTACCGCAGCAATAAACACTATGCTAAGAGCTATAGGCAAAGAATCATAGCTTATCATCGCAGCTTGAGACATAACATTTTTCCATTTTACATTTCCGCCCAAAATGTATTTCAATGTCCGGATAAAATTTTGTACACAAAGTCCTAAAAAGCTAATCATCTATATAAATTTATCCTGCTTTAATATCACAAACCTATTTTACCATAATAATTTATATATTTCTTGCAAAAAACGATGCTACTTCTTTTATTGGAATAAAATGGGAAATTGGTCTTCCATGCGGACAGGTATATGGATTTTTTGTAGTCCTTAATTTTTTGACTATTTCTTCCATCTGCCACAAAGTCAATTTATCTCCTGCTTTTATTGCCGCTTTACAAGATGTTGTTATAAGTATTTTTTCTTCTATTGTATCTAAATCATTATCAATAGAATTTCTTAAATTTTGAAGTAATTCAGAAAGAATATCTTTTGGTTTCGCATTAGACAATACTTGAGGGATTTTTTTGAATATAATCTGATTATCAGAAACTTTTTCTATTTGATATCCGAACTTTAAAAGATTGGATTTAGCATTATATAGAATTTCCATATCTTCTGGTTCTATATCCAAAACATCAGAAATTATTAACAATTGAGAAGCTATTTCTTTTTGTGATTTTAAATTTTCATATATGTATCGTTCTTCAGCTATATGCTGATCTATAATTTCAAGATTATCTTCATTTTCAACAAGAATATAAGTATTCTTCAACTGTCCTATAACATTTATTTTATTTGCCTTTACAGGTGTTGCAAAATTAATTTCTATTTTTGTTTGAGAATGTTCTATAGGTTCAATCTCAATTTTCTCATTTTGTTTCTTAACATTTAAAGGAAAAATTGTTTCTTTATCATCTTTTTCTAATATTTCAACTTTTTCAGAAAAAATTTCAGAAAAGGGTACAACTTTATCTTCTTGTTGTGTAATAGAATCAATCTGTTTAATATTATTAGCAGACAATGCATAATTTACTGCACTTTGGACAAAATTGAAAATTTGATTAGGATTTTTATATCTTATCTCACGTTTAGTAGGATGTGCATTAACATCAATTTCCTCGGGATTAATGTCAATATTAATAACAACAAAAGGATAACGTCCGTTTGGCATCATGTTTTTATATGCCACATCAATAGCTTTCATTAAAATGGGGCATTTTACCACTCTTGAATTTACAAATGTATAAATAGATTTTTTACTTGAGCGTGTATAACTTGGAACCGAAACAAAACCTGAAATTGTAATACCTGAAAGGACATCTGTTTTCTTAACTTCTTTGAGTTCTTTTAATATATCCGTTGAATATATTTCTGTAATTCTGGTTAACAAGTCAGCATTTTGAGTCGTATTTATTATAGTAGAATTATTATGTTTAAGAATAAAAGCAATCTCAGGATGTGAAATGGCAAGTGATTGAATTAATTCTTGAATATAAGCAAATTCTGTTTTAGCACTTTTTAAAAACTTAAGACGTGCCGGCTGATTAAAGAATAAATCTTGAACATCCATAATTGTACCTTTTGCACAACCAACTTTAGATGTTTTAACAACAGAATTTTGAGATTCAACACAAGTACCATAGTCAAAATCGGCAGTTCTTGTCGTGCAAGTAACTTTAGCAATAGAAATAATACTTGCCAGGGCTTCACCTCTAAAACCAAGTGTTTGAATATTAAAAAGACTGTTTTCATCAGTTAATTTACTTGTAGCATGTTTTGTAAAAGCAAGCTCAATATCATCAGGATGAATACCAGAACCATTATCCGCAATACGAATATTCCTACATTCATTTGAAATAGAAATTTCAATCTTTGTAGCTGTTGCATCAATAGAGTTTTCAACAAGTTCTTTAACAACACTTGCAGGTCTTTCTATAACTTCACCTGCTGCAATTTGGTTTATAAGATTAACACTTAATTGTTTTATTCTTTTCATACTTTTATTTTAATATATTCAAATAATAGAAAATCATCTTTTTATCAAATGTTACAAAAATATTTACGCCTCTTCATGATATTCATCTTCTGTATTTACTTGCCAAACTTTTTCTTTAGATGAGTTATTAATAAAAGCTCTTGCAGCTTCAAAACCGGTTAAGATAGAATGGTCCATATTATTATATCTATGCTGTCCGTTTCTGCCTATACAATATAGATTCTCAATAGAATCTAAATATATTCGCACCTTTTCAAAATCTTTATAGGTTCCAAAATACGCAGGATAAGCCTTTTTAACCTTAATCATTGTTGAATCAATTATTGACTTTTTATCAATAATACCTATAGATTCAAGTTCATTGGATGCCATTTCAATAAACTCTGATTTATCCATATTCCATAAAGAATCACCCTCGCTGCAGAAATATTCAAGCCCAATAAATACATTATTTTCAAAATCATTCAACATATATGGTGACCAATTATTGAAAATCTGTAATCTTCCAAGTTTTACATTTCTTTCTTGAATATAAATCCAACAATCAGGAATTATATTACCTACAGTTTTAATCTTTGTATTATTTCTAACCTTTAATTTATTTAGCAGAAGACCAACAGTTATAAAATCACGATAAGGAAGATTTTTAGCAATTTCAGATATTTTATCATCAATATCGGTGTTAAAAGATGCAACTAAATCTTTAACAGGCATGGATGAAAATACAACATCACAATCAAAGGTATTAATATTGCCTGATTTATCTTTAGTTCTTATAGAGGAAATCTTTCCACCATTAAAATCAATACCAACAACAGAATTTTCGAGAATAATTTTACCGCCCATTTTTTCTATTTGATTAGCCATTGTTTCATAAAACTGTCCCGGTCCTTTTTTAGGATATAGAAATTCTTCTATTAAAGAAGTTTCGATCTTATCCGATTTTTTTCTAAAACAATTTTCCAAGACTTTTTTTATAGATAAACCTTTAACTCTTTGTTTACCCCAATCAGGCGAAATATTAGATGGATGAATGCCCCATAGTTTCTCCGTATAATCTTCAAAGAACATCTTATATAAAGGTTTTCCAAATCTGTTTATATAAAAATTTTCAAGCGAAGTCTCTTTCTTCTTTGCTAAACTTGCAACTATATAACCAATACCCGCCAATATACAATTTAAAAACCCCAGATTAAAAAAGGTTTCAAACCTAAAGCTAATTGGATAATCAAAAAATTTCTTCAAAAAGTAAATTCTTGAAACTCTTCTTCTTTTCAAAAAAACATTATCACTTTTTTCAGGGTCAGATTCTATTTTATTAATACTTTCATCAGGTAAATAATCATTCAATAATATTGAATCTTTAGAAGGCATTGTTTGAATTTTAAACAACTCTGTCCATAAATTCATAACCTCATCATTTTTAGTAAAAAATCTATGCCCACCAAGATCCATTCTATTACCATTATATATATGAGTTCTGGATATTCCGCCGATATAAGGTGTTTCTTCAATTATAACGGGTTTAATATCAGCATTTTTTAATAAATAGTATGCAACACTTAAGCCTGCAGGACCTGCCCCAATTATATATATTTTTTTATTATTCACTAATCATAAACCTTTCATAATTATAAATTATAATAGGTTAAATAATAACTTGCAAAAACGATACATTTTAATAAACTGGTGATATAATAACAGTAAGTTGCGGGTGTAATTCAGTGGTAGAATGCAACCTTCCCAAGGTTGACGTCGGGGGTTCGAGTCCCCTCGCCCGCTCATTATAAAGATTTTATTATTATGAAAAAAGATACAATAATTTTTGATTTAGACGGAACTTTATTAAATACACTTGAGGATTTACATGCCTGTTTTAATAAAGCAATAACAGAATATGGATACCCTAAAAGAACTTTGGAGGAGATAAAAAGTTTTGTCGGAAATGGTATAAAAAAAGCAATTGAAAGAGCACTTCCAAATAATATAGAAGAGAGTGAGTTAAATAAAATTGTCGATTATTTCAGAAGCTATTACGAACAACACATGCTCGAACTGACAAAGCCATATAATGGCATAATAGGCATGCTTGAGGAGCTAAAAGCAAATAACTATAAATTAGCTGTAGTTTCAAATAAATATGATGCAGCAGTAAAAGAACTTTGCAAGAATTATTTTGGTAAATATATAGATATAGCCATCGGAGAAAGTGAAGGAGTACGTAAAAAGCCTGAAATAGACGGAGTTATGAAGGCAATAAAAGAATTAAATTCAAGTATTGATAATTCAATTTATATAGGAGACTCCGACGTAGACATAAAAACCGCGAAAAATGTAGGAATTCCATGTATAAGTGTTTTATGGGGTTTTAGAGACAAAGATTTTTTAATACAAAATGGCGGAAAACTTTTTGCAGAAAAACCAAAAGATATAATAAAAATAATTGAAAAAAAATTATATTTAATATAGTATAAAATACAGCGGATACAAAATGCCGGAGTGGCGAAATTGGTAGACGCATCAGACTCAAAATCTGACGCAGCTCACCCTGCGTGCCGGTTCGAGTCCGGCCTTCGGCAAATATTAAAAAGACCCTTTTTGGGGTCTTTTTTATGGCAGGACAAAACCTAACAAAACTTATAAGTCCTCATTAATTTTATACAAATCCATTCCGCCCGCAGCTTTATAAAGTCCGATTGTTGATATTACAGAATTCATTTTGTTTGAAACTTCATCTTTTTTAACCATCAAATAAGCTTGTTTAGCATAAAGAACATCTAAATCACTTGCAGAACCTATTTCCAACTTATCTTTAACTAAAGAATATGTTTTATCCTGCAATTCTAAACGTTTAGAACTTTCTTTATAGTTTTCTTGTGCTTCCTTATATTTAATAATTCCTAAATTTAAGTCTTTAATACCGTCAATAATTGTTTTCTTATAAGAATTAAATGCCTCATCATACTGAAACTTCTTCAACCTTAATATAGCAAGCTTTCTGCCGCCCGAAAATAAATCAATAGAAGGCAAAACTCCGGCACTAAACATTTGCGAAGCAGAATTGAATAAAGTATCCAAATGATATGCATTAAGACCAATTTGACCAAAAATAATAAACTTTGGAAGAAAATTGCGTCTTGCAACTTTTATATCTATTCCGATACGTTTAAGATTTGCTTCTTCCTGCAGATAATCAGGTCGATTTTCGATAACTTCAGTACTATATTCAAGCGGAATTCCATTCAATAAAGTAATACGTTCATAAGAATTCCTTTCAACAGTATCAGATGAATCAGCTAAATATACTTTAATAGTATCAATTAATATATCACGATTTTTAATATGCGTATTTCGTTCCTCATTAAGCAATGTCAAAACTCTTTGTTCAACAAGTAAATCATTAACCGAACAAAGCCCGACTTCATACTTATCTTTTATTTTTGATACAATTTCTTCCTGTAATTTAATAAGTTCATTTTGTATTTTCAAAAATTCGTCAGTTCTAATCAAGTTAAAATAATCTGTTGCAAAGTCAGAGGTTAAAGCAATATATGTAGCACGTTCTGCCTGTTTAACTATCTCAAGTTCCTGTTTTGAACTTTTTGTACGAAGTCTGTTTGTCCCCCATATATCAACTTCATAACTTGCTGTAATTGGTAAATAGTAATTATATTGAGCATAACTCGGAATTTGCATATCTCCGAATTGCTGCATAGAGGATCTTAAATCCCTATATAATTGACCTGATAATCCAAGCTTAGGGAGTTCATTTGCAAATTGCGCCTTTACAATCTGCTCATTTTCCTTAACCTTTAATGCTGCAATCTTCAAATCATAATTATTTTGATAAATCTTCAAAAGATTATTAATTAAATGTTCATCATTATATTTTTCCCACCAAGATATATTCATATATTCAATAGTATTAACTTCTTGAGTAGAATTTTCTTTTGCAATTACTGGAAACTGCATAATAACCACCATTAATATGGAAATTATTATTTTTATTCTCATTATTTATTACCTCTGAAATTTTCTTGTGCTATAATTACAGCACAAGAAAAAAATAAAGTAAATAAGGTAAAAATGTACAGGGAATATCTAAACGGAAGAATCGGGTCATTAATATACATAACCGGGACATTAGTCAGAGGGTTTTCAACCCAAACATTTGCTGAAGAAAACTACGGAATTACACCGGATCAATATGTAATATTATTTTTACTTGTTGAGAACAAAGAAATCATGTATCAAAGGCAACTAAGTGAAATTTTATTCAAAGACCGATCAAATATTTCAAGAATAATAGAAATCATGCAGAAAAACGGACTTATAGAAAAATTTCCTGATTCAAACGGCAGAAAAATATACAAATTAATTGTCACAGAAAAAGGCAGACAAATAAAAGATAAAATTTTTCCCAAAGATATTTGTATGCGAAAAGAAATAACAAAAGATATTACCCCTGAAGAACTCGCAATTACATTTAAAACACTTGAGAAAATGAATACAAATATAAGAAACAAAGTTAAACTTCAAATATAAAATTAATAAAAGGAGAATAAGTTGGAAGAGAAAAAAGCCAATAAAGCAATAAAAGAAGATATTATTGAGATAGAAGATACTCGCCCTGAATATCTTAAAAAGAGAGTACTTGTACCAAGCATAACAGGAGTAATATTTCTTATTCTAGGAGTATTTTATGGAATTCACAACGTATATTATAAATCAACAGATGATGCATTTATAGAAGGTAACATTATAACAGTAGCCCCAAGAGTTTCGGGACTTGTACTTAATTTAAATATAGAAGATAACCAAGAGGTAAAAAAGGGAGATTTATTACTGGAAATTGATCCAAATGATTACCAAGCTAAATTAAGAGAGAAAAAAGCAGAATTGGAAGAAGCAAAAGCATCGTTGATACGAGCCGAAAACGAAGTAAATAAGAGTTTGTCTGATTTAGATTTTGCTCAAAATGATTATGAAAGATACTCAAAAATGAAAGAAAAAGGTATTTCTTCAAAACAAGACTACGAAGCCAGCTTAAATAAACTAACAAATGCACAATCAAACAATAATTCAGCAAAAGCAAAATATAATGAAATACAATATACAATTAAAAGATTAGAAGCCGAAGTTGAACAAGAAGAATTAAATTTGTCATATACAAAGATTTATGCAACAACTGACGGGAAAATAACAAACCGTTCTGTAGAAGAAGGAAATTATATAAAAACAGCACAGCCGTTGTTTGCAATCGTACCAGCGAAAGTATGGGTAATAGCAAACTTTAAGGAAACTCAACTTGCGAATATGAAACCGGGTCAACCCGTTAAAATTAAAATAGATACATATGGTCATAAAAAATTTAAAGGGAAAGTAGATAGCATACAACGTTCAACAGGCGCAAAAGCTAGTCTTTTCCCGCCTGAAAATGCAGTTGGAAGTTACGTAAAAATAGTACAAAGAGTACCGGTTAAAATAACTTTTGATGAGGACATATCAGAATATAACATAGTTCCGGGTATGTCTGTAGTTCCAGAAGTAAAGGTTAAGTAATGACAAAATATGTCTATAAAAGTAAACCTGCACCGCTTTGGCTTGTAGCATTATCAATATTAATACCAACATCATTTGCTTGTCTTGCAACATCAGCAACAAATGTTGCAATTCCGCATATATCAGGATACTTTGGTTCAACAATTGATGAAGCCAACTGGATAATAACCTCATATATGATTGCAAATTCTTGTTTGATTTTAATGTCAGGCTGGTTGGAAAACTTACTGGGAAGAAAGCGTTTTCTAAAGATTTTCATTGGAATATTTACCCTTGGTTCTTTAATTTGTGCAATGGCTCCAAATCTAAATATAATGGTTTTAGGAAGATTAATTCAAGGAATAGGCGGCGGACCTATGACACCATTAGCCCAATCAATTCTTATCTCTGCCTTTCCACAGGATAAAAGAGGTATAGCAATGAGTCTATATGGACTTGCGGTTATGGTCTTTGCAATTTTAGGACCGACATTCGGCGGATTTATAGTTGATAATGCTGACTGGCAATGGATTTATCTTGTAAATATTCCGGTTGGTATCCTTTCAATATCTATGGTTCATTCCAATATAGAAGAATTACAAAACAGAAAAGAAATTAAAAAAACTGACTTTTTAGGAATGATTTCACTGATTTTATGGCTTTTATCAATGCAAATAGTTCTTGATAAAGGGCAACAATACAACTGGTTTGATTGTGCTTGGATAAGCTGGCTGGCAGGTTTCTCGGTTTGCATGCTGGTATTTTTTATAGTAAGAGAATTAGAGAGCAGTTCTCCTTTGATTAATTTAAGGTTATTCAAAGATAGAAATTTTCTAATCGGAACAATTCTTTCTTCCGCCGTAAGTATGATTGTATTTTCCACAATCGTACTTGTACCGCAGTTCCTACAAAATATGATGGGATATACAGCAATTCTGAGCGGTTATGCACTTGCTCCTCGTATTATATCTTGTGTCTTGATGATGCTATTAATAAATTCATTAATGAAAACATTTGATAATAGAATTTTAATTGCAATAGGCTTTTTATTTTTAGGAATTTCTACTCTATTTTTCATAAACTTAAATCTTAATATATCTTTTATTTATATAGCGATTCCTCAAGTTCTAATGGGAGTAGGTGTTATTCTGACTTTTATTCCGATTTCATCTTTAGTACTTGGCACATTACCGAAATCGGAGTTAACAAATGGTTCAAGTCTTCATAATCTTTGCAAAAGTACAATGACTGCAATTATAGCATCAGTAGCATCAACTCTTGTGGCACGTCACAGCCAAATACATCAGGTATATTTGGTTGATAATTTGTCAAATTTTAATTTAATATTCCAACAAAAATTTGCCGCATTATTAAATACATTTATGTCAAACGCATCAAGCAATTTCGCTGCTATTAAAACAAATGCTTATATTTATAAATCATTACTTTCACAATCACGTTTAATGGCATATGTTGATGTTTTTGAAATTTTTGCACTAATTGCATTTTGTTTAATTCCTCTTTCTATACTATTCAAAACAGAAACTCACCCAAAGAAGAAATTAACAGACCAAACACACAATATTTAATCCAAAGTTAAACTATTTTATTAAAATTATCAATTGTTGTTGTTTGCAGGTTGTCTTTTGCTTTTTTAACGACATTTACAAGTTCATTTTTGTGTGTGAAAATCGCACCCGCAACAAGTAATAATCCCGAAACTATACTTGAGGATATAAAAACATCTTTTATAGAAATGTGTTTGTTATATATTCCATAATCATCATAGTAATCTTCATAGTTTATATGTTTTTTAAAAGCAGGTTTTAATGTGGTATTATAAGTAATATTTTGTACTTTCATAATTATTTAAACTTCCGGTTTCATCAAGTTTTATGATATTAAGGGAAGTAATCAAATTTATGAATTAGACAATAATATATTCTTTTTTCCAAATATTTTAAGATATAAAATGACAAGAAGTATATAAAAGGAATTTTTAAATGAATTTAAGAGATAATTTTAATAGATTTATTACCAAAAGAGCAATTATACTTTTTTCTATATTCATAATTATAAATATCTTGGCAAATATACCATCTCAAAACCATACAACCGAAATCTTATCTCATTTTAAATTACATTATTTTTATATCGGAATCATTTTTTCTATAACATTTTTATATCTTTCAACTTTTAACAGAAAATTTGTTTTAGGAATTATAGTTTCAATTCTTATAATTTTAATGAATTTTTCGGATTTGAGACCTTATTTTTTCCAAACAAACTATAATATAATAAATCAAAACACTTTAAAATTAGGATTATACAATGTTTTAACCAGTAACAACAAATATAATATATTATTAGAAGAGATAAAAAAAGAAAATCCTGACATTATTATATTACAAGAAGTAGACAGATACTGGCTTTTAGGGGTTTCAGAATTAAAAAAACAATATCCGTATTATATTGAACAAGAAAGAGATGATAATTTTGGAATTGCATTATATTCAAAATTTCCTTTTATCAATTCAAAAATTGAAGAATGGACAGAATATGATCTTCCGGTTGCTAATGCAAAAATAGATATAAACGGAAGAGAAATTCAAATATATGGAGTGCACACGCTTCCTCCATTACAGAAAGAATATTTCCTAATAAGAAACGAGATGCTAAAACAAATAAATGAAATAATAAATAATCATAGTAAAAACCTTATAATAGCAGGAGATTTTAATACAACAGCATTTTCACCAGCTTATAAAAGATATATAAAATCAACAAACATAAACGACGCTCAAACAATAAGCGGTAATATCCATGAAGGAAGCTGGAACACATATCATTTACCGATATTAAGAATAACCGTGGAACATATTCTTTCAACCAGAGATATAACTCCAATAGAATATAAACAAGGTAAGTTTTTTGGGAGCGACCATTTTCCTGTTTTTGTAGAATTTGCAATTTAATCTGGTATCGCACTTTGTTGTCGAGTCATAATCGCAAACAAAGTACTCACCTTTTGAAAATGCCGCTAAAAAAATTCACTCACACTTTCAGCTCATCGTGAATTTTTCTCGGGCATTATAAAAAAAGAGTCCTTTCTCTTTTTATAAAAAGGATTCTTTTTTTAATGAATATTAAAACTATCTAACTTTTTGCAAGATTTTTTGAATATCCGAAACTATTAATTCTTTAGTCAAATGATATCGTTGGTATAACTCATCAAGATTAACTCTATCCGTAAACTCTTTCATGGCACCATAGTTTATGACTTTCATATCTGAATCAGAATAAAATCTCGAAATCTTTTCACCAAATCCACCGTCTAAAACACCGTCTTCTAAAGTTATAACTAAATTGTGATTATATTTTAAATTTTCAAGCAACTCAGAATCAACTCCTGTAATAAACTTAGGATTAATTAATGTTGCATTTATACCCAAAACCCTTTTTATTTCAGCCTTAACATTTTGAGCAAGCCCATAGAAACTGCCAAGAGCAAGTATAGCAATTTCTTCACCTTTTTCTTTTACTTCATATTTATTTAGAATTGAATAATCAGTATTATCTGGAACACCTGAAGAAATAAGTTCACAAGAAGGGACCCTTATCGCAACGGGATAACGAGTCTGATTAACAGACCAATCAAGCATTCTTAAATATTCTTCTTTACAAGTAGGAGCAAGATAAACCATATTAGGTATATTACTGATTAACGGAATATCAAAAACACAAAGATGAGTAGCATCGGCATTAGATATACCGCCCCAATAAACAAGCATAGTAACAGGAGAACTGTTAAGGCACAAATCTTGAGACATTTGATCATATGCTCTTTGTATAAAAGAACTCATAACCGCAAAAATAGGTTTAGCTCCCATTTTAGCAAGTGCCGAAGTATAAGCAACTGCATGTTCTTCAGCAATACCAACATCGGTATATTGTTTATCCATTTTTGTTCTAAATTCTTTTGAAAAACCAAATACACCGGGAGTTGCAGCATTAACAACAATAAAAGAAGAATCTTCTTTAGCCTTTTTCAGCATATAATCATTTGTTAAAGAAGTATAATCTTCAGTAATTTGAACAACTTTTTCATCTTTTTTATCTAGGGTTCCGGGTAAAATCCAGTGAAAAGCTTCTTTATTATTTTCAGCGACTTCTAATCCTTTACCTTTCAAAGTATTAATATGAACAACAACAGGATGAGTCGAATCTTTAACAGATTCTAAAGCCTTAATCATTTTTTCAATATTGTTACCGTCATCAACATATAAATAATCAAAACCAATAGATTTAAAGAAATTACAATCGGCATTGCCATTCGTATCACGAAGCAATTTTAAATTTTTATAAATACCGCCATGATTTTCAGCAATAGACATATCATTATCATTAACAATAATTATAATATTAGAACCAAGACAAGCGGCATTATTAAGGCCTTCCATAGCCTCACCACCGGTTAAAGAACCATCACCAATCAAAGCAATAACATTTTCGTTTCTGTTTTGTAAATCTCTTGCTTTTGCGACACCAACAGCTAAACTTACAGAAGTAGAAGTATGACCGATTTTAAACAGATCATGCAAACTTTCTTCAGGTGCAGTATAACCGGTATATTTTAAATAGTTTTCAGGAACAGTAAATCCATCTTTACGACCTGTAAGAATCTTATGCGGATAACATTGATGTGAAACATCAAATATAAATTTATCAACCGGAGAGTTAAATACATAATGCATAGCAATCGTAGTTTCAACAATCCCTAAATTTGGTGCCATATGACCACCAATAGCATTAACTTTTTTAATAATTAATTCACGCATTTCATCAGCCAAAAGCTTCATCTCGTCCAGAGAGAGAGGTTTTAAATCACAAGGCAAATTTACTTTATCTAAAATCATACTTATATCCTTTCAAACAAAAAATAATTAAAACTACCTACTAAAAAACTCTTATATATAATTTAAAACATTAGAGCAACTATCAGTCAACAAATAAAAAAACTTCCTTAAAAACTTAAGGAAGAAAAATTAGTAAAAGAGACATCAATAACATTGTCACCTATTCTAAAAAACAAATCAAAAAACAAGAACGAATGTTACAGAAAATTAATCAAAATAAAGGTTTTTGGTTGAATTCAAATTTTATGTTAAGTATACTTAATACACTTATTTAACTTTTGTAAAAAATGTTAATAAATAGCATG
>CALUPV010000007.1 GCA_944322745.1 Candidatus Gastranaerophilales bacterium
GCTTGATTAATGAATATAACCGGCGGTAAATATAATTCAAGAAAAATAAAAACGGCAGAATATGAAAATATAAAGCCAACATTGTCCAAGACTCGTCAGGGTATCTTTAATACTTTGTCTGCAATGATTGATTTTGATGGGAAGTTATTTATCGATATGTTCTCAGGTAGTGGCATAATGGGACTGGAGGCTATATCAAGAGGTTTTAGAACTATTTCTTTTGAAAAAGACAAAAAAACAGCATTATCAATAAAGGAAAGTTATAAAAGCCTTGGATTGATTCCTGATTTATATTTTGGTGATGCTTTAAAAAATATTTTAAAGATTAACTTAAAAGCGGATGTTATTTTCTTAGATCCGCCATATGACTCTGATTTATATGAAAAATCTTTAAATGTTATCAGAGAAAATAATATATTAAAACAAGATGGTATTATTATTTTGGAACATCCTATTGATAAGAATATAAATATTCAAGATTTTGAAATCATCAAAATTAAAACATATGGTAATAAACAGATTACTTATTTAAAATTGTAGATATTTCTGTTTAAAAATAATTTAACTTGTTTCAATAAACAAAATTACGAAACTACATATACAGTTGCACTGATAGGGTTTATTATAATAATCATTTTAATTAGTTTATTTTGGGTTATAACTATACTTTGGAAAATTTGGTTTTTAAATGAACATAATGTAATTTATTACGTACTTTTCTCATTGCAGAAAAGTACCAAAAGGCTAGCAACTTGATATTCCGTTTCTATTTTGTTAATTTCAACCAAAAGCTTTGTAACTCGGACTTCGTCCTCAAACAGACAAAGCTTTGATATCGTTTCAATAAACAAAATTACGAAACTACATATATAGTTGCACTTTTAATAAAAATAAAACAAAAAAAAAGACCGATTATTGAATCGGTCCTTTTTAAACTTTTTCTAATCAACTAGGCTGCAACACCTTTTATTTCCGTAATTAAATAGTTTGCGATCCATTCAAAATCGCTATTAGATTCGGCTGCTTTTTGAAGATAGTCAATAGATGATTCCCCAATCCTAATTAAAATCATCGCAACAATTCCTCTTGTTCTGCCTTTTACTACTTGGAGTGAATCAACAAGGGAAGGAACTGCTTCTTTACCGATATTAACAAGTTCGTTTTCAATCTCGTTCTTTACATTATTATCAGCGTTTTCTAATTTATTTAAATATTCATTAATTGGTAACAATACTGTATTCATCTATTTGCCTCTTCTTATATTTCAAAACTTCCGATTTTATTATAAAGCAAAAAATTCAAAATCTTGTTTTTTTAATATATTCTTTATATCAACCCTGAAAACCAATAAAATCAAATATCTTACATTGATTTAAATTATAATTTTTATTATTATCCATTTAAAAATAGCCCGAATATATAAGTGTGATATTACCTTTTGGTGTATTTTTTTCTCTTTGGAATGTGTTTAAACTGGAAATATCCTGAGAGTAGATAAACCTTTCAGGATTTGGGAGTGTGTTTAATAAAAGTCATTACGGGGTATAGAAAAAATGCTAGTTGAAAAATACATTAATGGACTAAATCAAAGAAGCCAAATAGAGTTTAAGAATATATCAAAAGATATAATTCCGTGGTTAGAACAAACAGCTTTAGAAAATAATTGTTTAATAGACAAGAAAGAGTGGAAAAGTAAATATAACAGCTATGTTATATATGATTATGAACCTTTTTGTTCTGATGGTTTTGAAATAAATGTTACTGTGTCTTCGCATGATGTTAATTATTTGTATTTTTTAAAATTTTTGTATGATAACAAATTAGATACTATTGAGTATCTGAATAATTGTATAGGTGACTAGTACACTTTATTATTGTAAATCAATAGAACAAAATATATAATTTAATTGCAAAAAAGAAAGGAAGCAATATGGAAGAAAATAACGTAAATAATCAAAATGAAATGATGAAGGAAACAGATAAGCACATTTGTTTTGAAAATCATTGTTGGAAAAAATGTTTAGCAATGATATGCGCAGCATTTATAGGTGGTTTTTTGGCATTCTATTTTGTTGCAGATCAAATGATGCATAAATATTACAAACCGCATTTCAATCCTTACAAATTTGAAAAAAGAATGTTTGATGATATTGACAGAATGTATAAGCATGACATGAAAGCTTTTGAAGATGCTTTTAATATGAAAGATAAATTTCATAAGATGAAAAAAATGCATGAAGCTGATTTTGGCATGCCTATATTTATGATGGATTCAGTTAAGATTAAAACAGAATATGATGATGATAAATTTAACATTATTATTGGCTTAAAACCTTTTCAAAATGACGAAAATAAGGTTAATTATAATGTAGAGGGAAGAAAATTAACTGTTTTTGGAAGCTCTCAAGTGCAAGATAAAGAATATGAACAAGATGTTGCTTTTTCTCAAGATTTTATACTTCCTAAAAATGCAGACACTACAAATATCTCTAAATATAAAGAAGGACACAAACTTATAATTTCTGTTCCGATAAAGGAATAGAATCTGTATATAATAAAAAGGCTCACATAATGTGAGCCTTTTATATTATGCTTCAATAAATAATCGTCTTCCTACAATATTGGGTTTACCATTATAATATCCGGCAAAATAACCGCCTTTTACAGGTTTATTTATTGCATAGTTATTTCTTTGTTGAGGCTGTACAAAGGGATTTTCAAAAGGATTATATCCATTATTTGACGAAGTAATACTCTGAGTTGATACGCTTGGCGTATAGAATACTTGAGCCACCATATTTTTTAAACTGTTAATCATTTATTTTTTCCCTTATAACATACACATTAAGATTTATAATGATAAAAATCGTGATGTCATTATTATACTATTGTTTTATTAAAAAAAATTTTTTCTGTTTAAAAAATACATTATTTAAAGTAATTTTAAAGAATAACTCATAGACATGTTTAAAAGCTTGTATAGTTGGGAATATTCAAGTTATAAGTCACAAAAACAACAAAAATAAAATATAAAAAAGGAATAAATATAGTAATATAACGTGTTTTGCCGTTGAATTTGACGGGTCAGCTATATGCGCCGTATTTATTAGAAAAAGGGGCGGACATTAGTTGTTTTGTATGTATTTATATCAAATTATTTTTTATTTTAAATTTGTGATTAAGGTTAAAAATAATAAATAAGAATAATAGAAACTTATAATAATTCTGAATGCTAAAAGTACAAGAAAACGAAAGTTAATAAAAAAGTAAGTTGTCTTCAAATTCTACAACTAAATGTGGGTGTGGATTTGAAATGTTTGTTAATTTTTGTTAATACTTGACGAATTGTTAAAAAAAGTATACAATTGACTGGTATTTAGAAAAAAGTTTCGAAAAAACGAAAGGTAAAAATTATGAAAAAATTAGGTTTCACCCTTGCCGAAGTTTTAATTACTTTGGTTATCATCGGTGTAATCGCTGCTATGACAGTTCCTACATTGATGAACAATACTAACGCACAAGAATATCGTTCTGCATTAAAGAAAGCTATTTCTGGTCTTAACCAAGCTTTAACTTTGAACTATGCATTAGAAGGTTTATCCGCTAATGATTATTCTACAGGTACAGATTTAGTTAATGATGTATTCAAAAAGAGAATGAGTGTTATTGAAGGAGAAACTTCTTTCACTAATACAACTGCTTGTGATGCTAGCGATGTATTTACAACAGCAGATGGTATGCTGTTCTGTGTAAAAGGTTTCAAAGGTAACCAAGCTGCTGATGATCAAACTTCTGCTTGTAATACTTATAATACTAAACCTTGTACAGAAGATGGTAATGATGGAGCCAATATTTGGATTGACGTAAATGGTTCTAAGAATCCGAATATGGTTACTTCAAATTCTAAAAGACCAAGAGATATTTACCAAGCAACAATTTATGCGCAAAAAGTTGTTCCTTATGGAGATCCAACTCAAGAAGTTATGTTTGATAAAACAGTTGAAGTTGGTGAAAATACCCCAGGAGAAGGTGGCTAATAGTTTAGTTAGTTCTTAACTATTAAAAAATAAAACAATAGGCTGGTTTCCCAGCCTATTGTTTTTTGCCTAAAATAATATACATACTGTAATAAAAAATGTATATTTCTTGACTTATAAATATTTATTCAGATATCATGTGACTATTAAAGGGAAAGGATTGGGGTATATAATTTATGAGAAATTCATCAATATACAGATCAAACTTATCAGATGAAAAGGTGGCTTTTTTATCTGAATTAAAAAACCAAAGAGAATATAGTCAAACTCAACAAGAGGACTATACCCCCAAAGCATATAAAAGACCAAGTAAGCAAAATGAACTTGATCTTTTGTGGCAGAACTTTAAGATTAATCCAAAAGAAGAAAAATCTCCGGGTGTATATTTATTAACGGGTTTTATAGCCGGTGCTTTATGTATGTTCGTTATGAATGCTATTTTAAGTATCAGTTCTAATTTACCTTCAGGAACATCTTCGACATCATTAGGACAGCCAAAATTTGAAAAGAAAATATCAAGAAAAAGTAAGTTGCCGCAGATTAGTTCAAATATTTCTGTTGTTCCTGCTACAGCTGAAACGATAGAAGAGGTTGCAATACCTACAGTAGAAACGTATACGGTGAAAGAAGGCGATTCTATGAGTTCTATCGTTTTTAGATTCTACGGTAAATATGATCCTGCTAAAGTTGAAAAAATAAGACAGGTGAATAAGTTAACAAATGCTCATAAACTTTCAATCGGACAAAGGTTGATAATTCCGCTTGATTAAAAAAATTAGAATATAAGCAAGCCTTCCATTCTGAGAGGGTTTGTTTTTTTATTCTATTCATCAGTTGATGGTTTTTTGAATATAAAAAAGAACAGAATTTATAAGGGTTCTGTTCTATAAATAGATTTTACTTTCTGTTAAATTTAATTATTTAATGCTTCTTTCAATAGTTTATTTAATAATTGTGGATTTGCTCTGCCTTGAGTTTCTTTCATTACTTGACCTACAAAGAATCCAAACAACTTATCTCGTCCGTTTTTGTATAATTCGACTTGTGAAGGGTTGGATTCTACTACCTTTCTGCAGATTTCTTTTAGTGCGCCTTCATCTGAAATTACACTTAAACCTTGTTTTTCAACAATTTCTTTAGCGCTTCCGCCTTCTTTTAATAATGTAATTACAATTTGTTTGCCTATATTATTTGAGATAGAACCTGATGTTACCATATTGATTAATTCTGCAAAAGATTCAGCAGATAACTTTGTTTCTTCAATTGTAACTTTCTCTTCTTTTAAGAAAGCAGCAATTTCTTTCATTAAGAAATTGTTTGCAACTTTCGCATCTGCACCTAAAGCTACAACTTTGTCATAAAATAGTGCTATATCTTGTTGTTCAACTAACACATTAGCATCATATGGAGTTAATCCGTAAGAAACATAACGTTCTCTTCTTTGTTGAGGAAGTTCAGGCATTTTGGCCGCTATTTCGTTTACCCATTCTCTTGAAATTTCTAACGGCATTAAATCAGGTTCAGGGAAATATCTGTAATCATGAGCATCTTCTTTTCCTCTCATAGATTTTGTAATACCTTGATTATCATCCCATAATCTTGTTTCTTGAACTACTTCTTCCCCTGCTTCTACAAGGTCAATTTGTCTATCTATTTCATATTCAATAGCTCTTTGAAGCGCTCTAAAACTATTTACGTTTTTAATTTCTGCTCTTGTACCGAATTCTTTTTGACCATAAGGTCTTATAGAAATATTAGCATCACATCTCATAGAACCTTCTTCTAAGTTTCCGTCACATACGCCTATGTATCTTAGAGTAGTTCTTAATTCTTCCATATATGCTCTTGCTTCATCGGATGAACGCATATCCGGTTCTGATACGATTTCTAATAATGGTGTTCCAGCTCTGTTTAAGTCAACTAAAGAATAACTTGAACCTGCGATACCAGATGAACCCATATGAACAAGTTTACCGGCATCTTCTTCTAAGTGAGCTCTTGTGATACCGATTCTTTTTCCTTCTATGTCAATATAACCGTTTATACAAATTGGTTGGTCATATTGTGAAATTTGATAGCCTTTCGGAAGATCAGGATAAAAATATTGCTTTCTGTCAAATTTACAGTATTGCGGAATTGTACAGTTTAAAGCCAAACCTGTTAATATACCCATATTAACAACTTCTTTATTTAAAACAGGTAATACTCCCGGCATACCTAATGTAATCGGACTTACTTGAGTATTTTGTTCATTACCGAATTCTGTAGAGTCACATGCAAAAATTTTAGATTTTGTTTTCAATTGAGCATGTACTTCTAAACCTATTACAACTTCATATTTTTTTCTTAATTCTTCCATTGTCCCAGTTGTCATTTAAAAATCCTCTGTTTATTTTCAATAAAAATCATATCATGAATATACTTGTATAACAAAAAAAATAATAGATTTTGAAATCCATTTTAAATGTAGTAAAATGTCATATAGATTGGCGGATATATGAAAAAGAAAATAATTGCAATATTTATATTATTAGGATTATCTTTATCTGATGGTTTATTGATAGCACAGGCACAAGAACCGTTCAAAGGATATATTGAAGAGACCGATTTAAAAAATAAAGAGAATGATAAAATATTTACTAAAGAAAAAGAAAAACTTGAAGGTAATAAAGTTGTAGAATTAACGGTTTCTCAGGTTTTAGCCGGTACAACCTCTGTTGAAGGAGATGAATTTTTTGCTGAGGTTTCAGAAGATGTTTTAGCAGGAAGTGGTGTACTTTTACCTAAAGGTACTGTAGCGCACGGTATCATAAGAAATATAGTAGATCCTAAAAGAATGGGTAGAGATGGATATATAGAACTTTCTTTTGATTATTTAATTACTCCTGACGGAAGAGAAATACCTATTCAAGGTGAAATGACATCTAAATTGCATCCTGCAAAATCGGTAGCAAAAGTAGCCGGTGAAAATATCGCATATACAGCAGTCGGCGGGGTAACAGGTGCTATTGCGGCATTAGAAATAGCAGGTATACCGGGTGCCGTTGCAAGTCAAGGTTATACTTTGGCAGGCGGTGCTGCTGTGGGTGGTCTTATTGCTCTTGGTATGAGTTTTTTTAGAAAAGGAAGTGATGTTTTAATTTCCCCGGGTGATGAAATTAAAGTTAAGATAATCAGTTCTGAACCTATTCAAGTTATGACGCATGAATCTGTAAGGCAGGATGAACTTGAATATGAAGGACTTGAAGTAGATATATCTGATGTTTTCTTGGAAAAAGATCCGTTTGATCACTTAAATACAATTTCTTTAGATTTAATTATAAAGAATAATTCAAAATCTGATTTTTCAAGTTTTGATATTGAATTAGTTAATGATTTACATAATTCATATCATCCGTCAATATTTTCTGATTACAAAAATTCACTTGCTATGAAAACAATAAAAAAAGGCGAAAATGTCTCGGGGATTTTATCTTTCTCCGTAGATAATCCAAACAGACAGCACTGGCTTGTTTTTTATGACAGAAGAAATCATAAGCCTCTTGCTAAAATTTCTATAGATAATGCTATAAAAGATTTAAAGATTACAGATTTAACCGAAAAAAGAAAAAAGAGAAAGAAAGTTTTTTAGAATGCTGGATATTGATTTATTTGAAAAAATTAGTGATAACAGTGTCTTAGAACTTTTAAAATGTATTGGTATAAAAACAAAAGTTTTCCGTAAAAATGCTTATATATTAAAAAATTCATCCAAAATTGATTATTTGGGGGTAATTTTAGGCGGCAGTGCAGTTATTCAAAAAACTGATACACTTGGGAATATAACTATAGTTGAAAAATTAAAAATAAATGATATCTTTGGTCATAATATAGTATGTTGCGGTTTAGATAAAAGTCCTGTTGATATTATTGCAGAAAATGAGTGTGAGGTTTTATTTTTACCTTTTGAGAAAGTTATTACCCCTTGTGAAAAACTTTGCCATTATCATTTGCAATTAATAAAAAATGTAATGAAGATGATTTCAAAAAGAAATTCTCTTTTAAATGATAAAATTGATATTATTGCTCAAAAAACCACTCGTGATAAAATTTTGGCATTATTAGAAACATTCAGGAATGGAGAAAAGGTTTTTTCAATTCCATATTCACGAGAAGAAATGGCAAAATTTTTATGTGTAGATAGAAGCGCAATGTCGAGAGAACTATGTAAAATGCGAGATGAAGGAATATTGAGGTTTAATAAAAATCATTTTGAACTGCTTAAATAAAAGATGATTTATTAATATAAATAATCAAATTCTAAGTGTCCGATTTTAACAATGTCACCTTCTTGCACGCCTGCTTCTTTCAACGCATCAAAAACACCCATTGCTTTTAAGATATTTTGAAATCTGTATAATTGTTCTGTATTTCTTCCGTCTGTAACATTTGCAAGTCTGAAAATTTTTCCGCCCTCAACTACAAATGTATGTTTATCAACTTTATAAACACTGTATGAACTGTCATCATTATCCATAGCACCGTCATCTTCTTCAACATCCACAACAATAACAGGTTTTGGTATTTCATCAACTTTCTTTGATACAAAGTGCATAAATTCTGTTAAATTTTCTCTTGTCGCTGCTGAAATTAAAAATACGTCGTCAGATAATTTTTTAAATTCTTGTATATAATGTTGTCTTGTTTCTTCATCAACAGAATCAATCTTGTTTAAAGCAACTATTTGGTAAACAGAGGCTAATTGTTCAGAGTGCTTTTTTAGTTCTTCATTGATGATTTTATAATTTTTTATAGGATCCTCTTCTGTTAAATCAACTAAATGTATTAAGAAACGGCATCTTTCAACGTGTCTTAAAAATTCGTGCCCCAGTCCTATACCTTCTGAAGCACCTTCTATAAGCCCCGGGATATCTGCAATAACATAACCATCCCCGCTGTCTTTCTTGACTACGCCCAAGTGTGGAACTAATGTAGTAAACGGATAATCTGCAATTTTAGGTTTGGCACTGCTTACTGAACTTATTAATGTCGATTTTCCTGCATTTGGCATACCTAATAATCCAACATCAGCTAATAATTTAAGTTCAAGTTCTAAAGTTCTTTCAATCCCGTTTTCTCCGGGTTCACAAAATTGAGGTGCTCTTTTTTGAGCTGTAGCAAAACAAGCATTTCCTCTTCCGCCACGACCGCCTTGTGCTACCATTATTTTTTGTTCGTTTGTGTTTAAATCTGCTATTATTTTTCCTGTTGATACATCCTTTACAACGGTACCAACGGGAACTTTTATATATAAATCTTTACCGCATTTACCGTGTTGAGTTTTTATATATCCGTTTTCACCGTTTTCTGCTTTAAAAACAGATTGAAATTGGAAGTCCATTAATGTAGACATATCTTCCGTTGCAACAAGATATATATCTCCGCCCTTACCTCCGTTACCGCCTGCGGGACCTCCTTTATCTACATATTTTTCCCTTCTCCAGGCGACTATACCATTGCCTCCTTTTCCTGAAAGGATTTTTATTCTTGTTTTATCTATAAACATACCATTTCTTTCTTTAAGTACGTTTTATTATAAAACAAACAAAATGATTTTATATTTTTAAACGGCAAGTTCGTAAATTGATTTAACATCTTTCTTGCTGAGGTTTGTACCTCTATGTTCTCCGCCCTTCATTGCCAACTTTGTAAGTTCTTCTATATCAGGTTCATCAATACCGGCTTTTTTAAATGAAGTAGGTGCGCCTATTTTTTCAAGAAAGTCTTCAAACATTTTTATTCCGTTATCAACATCTTCTTCATTGAATATTGCTTTAAAAAATTTAGATAATCTTTCTTTCTTCTGAATTTTAAAGTATCTCATCCAAGCAGGCATTAATATTGCAAGCCCTGCACCATGAGCAATACCATATATTGCACTTATCGGGTGTTCCATTTGATGGTTATTTAAATAAAACTTTCCTGCTCCGCAATGATTTAAGCCGTTCCACGCCATTGTTGCAGTCCACATTAAATTTGAGCGTGCATCAAGATTTTTAGAATCTTTTAGTAAAACTTCATTTGAAGCTATTACACTCTTTACAAGGTTTTCAACATAGCCGTCCAAAAATGGTGTGAAGTCGTTCTCTCTTGTAAAATATGCTTCAACGGAATGTGCGATAATATCAGTTGATGTATATGCTGTTTGTTCTTTTGATACTGTCAATGTAAGTTCAGGATCAAGTATTGATGTAACAGGATATAAGTGCTCATCGCCCCAACCGAATTTATCATATGTTTCTTCATTTGTTAAAACTAAACCACAATTCATTTCTGAACCCGTAGCGGGAATTGTCAGTACTGTAAATATAGGAAGGGCTTTTTCTACTTTAACCTCTCTTAATATAAATTCCCAAATATCATTTTCACTTACTGCGCCTATTGAAATAGCTTTACTTTCATCTATAACGCTTCCGCCTCCAACCGCTAATATTGCATCAACATTGTATTTTTTTGCTATTTCTGCGCCTTTTCTGGCATGAGATAATAAAGGATTTGATTGTATTCCGGAGTATTCTATATATTCAATATCATTAGCATCTAAGGAATCTATAATTTTTTCATAAATTCCGTTCTGTTTAATGCTTGATTTCCCATATGTAAATAAAACTTTTTTTGCATATGGTTTTATTTCTTTACCTATTTCCTTTAAAGCTCCCTTACCGAATATTATTTTTGTCGGATTTTTATAAGTAAAATTTTTCATTATACTTTCACCAAATTTTCTTTTAATATTTCTTCCAAAATAATACAACTATCTTGTACCATCTTGCAGCAATTATCACGTCTCTCGCTTGAATGGAAATCATATCCTGCAGATAAAACCTTACAGCAGTTTACTTTATATTTTTCTGCAAATTTTTCATTAAATTGTTTAGCTAATGCTCTTGCTTTTTTTCCGTCTCGTTCTTCATTTTTGCCAAACATTGAACCAATTATAATTTGTGAACCAGCTACAGCACCACATAAGCATCTTATTCCCATTCCTCCTGAAAATGGTGTTGCTACGCTTAAAAGTTCTTTTGGCGCATATCCTTTATCAATTGCTGCTTGGACTACAGATTCAGAACAAGAATATCCTTCTTTGAAATATTTTATGGCTTTATCTTTCATACAAAAATCCTCCAATTTCTAAACTTATTATACTCTTTTTTCTTAATAAAGTCGTTATCAGCCCTTGAAAAAAACATGAAAATATGTTACAATTGTAGTATAAGGAACATTAATAATGTACGCAGAAGCACTGGCAGAACGAAGAATATTTTGTTCCGAGAAAATGGTCTTGAAGCTTGGTTTGGTAATAATGGCGCTAGCTGTTTTCTCCGGAAATAATATGCCGATAGATGCGTATGAAGCGAGAACTATTTTAAAAGGATATATTCAAGAGAATACTATGTATAAAGAGCAATCAAATGATGCTCTTTTTTTATTGCAAAAAAAGTGGGATGAAGATTTAAAAGAAAAATATCCTAATCAAAAAATTACTAAGGTGGATGACGGGGTTGTTTATATTCCGATTGTTAAATATATTAATTCAAGAAGAGTAAAGATTAATGTTGCAGAAATAAATCGAAATATTAATAAAAATATAGAAATTATTCCTCAAATGAGTTCAGAGAAAATGCATTCAAGAGCTAAAATAAATAATATTGCAATGTTAAATGATGCAATATTAGCAGTAAATGGTACTTATTTTAAACAAGATACCGGAACCCCTCTTGGTGCTTTGGTTATAGGTAAAGAAATAATTTCAGGACCAATTTATGAAAGAGTTGGATTGGGAATTGGTAAGAAATCTTTCAAAACTTCAAGAATATCATTTATTGGAGAACTTAAAACTAAAGATAAGATAATAAAGATAGATAACATAAATCAACCAAGAATGCTGTCTTCTAATGTTCTTATTTATACATCCAAATGGGGAGAAAAATCACCTAAAACAAAAAATCCATCAATACATGTTGCTATAAAGAATAATGTTGTACTTGCAAAATCTTTTAACCCTGTTTATATACCTGCTGATGGCTTTGTTATTTCAGGACCAAAAGATGTTTTATCAAACATAAAGACAGGAGATAAAGTAAAAATAGATTATTCACTTTCTCCTAAACTTAAAAATATAGAACATATAATAAGCGGTGGTCCTTATTTAATGAAGGATGGAGAAATATTTTTAGATGTAACAAGTCAGAAACTAAATGCAATATCAGGTAGAAACCCAAGAACTGCTGTGGGATATACAAAAGATAATGTATTATTGATGGTTACTGTGGACGGAAGAAAAGAAGGAAGTTCAGGAGTGACTTTAAAAGAACTTGCTAATTTAATGAAGGAATTCGGATGCTATGAGGCTATTAACTTAGATGGGGGCAGCTCTACAGTTATGTATGTTGATGGGAAAATATATACAGGTAGTAATATAAAGTCATCTGTAGCTATAAATAATGCATTAGTTGTAAGAAAGAAAGTATAAAAATTATTTTGTTTTGATGAACTCAAAATTATATTTATAATGTTTATGTTTCTTAAATAAAGAATTTCTAAAAAATATTTTATACTACAAAAAGTAGTATTATGTCTAAAATATATTTTATGAAGGTTAATATTTTATGCGATACTTGCAATGTTCAAATAAGAAATGATATTATCGTATAGTATTTAAGTGGAGTGTATAAATGAGAAAAATTGCTTTTACATTATCAGAAGTTCTTATAACTTTGGTTATAATAGGAATTATTGCAGCAATTACTATTCCTACTTTGATGAATAATACAAATGGGCAAGAATATAGAAGTGCTTTAAAAAAGGCTATTTCGCAATTAAATCAGGCATTGGTTCTTAATTATGCTTTGACTGGTTTATCTTCTCATGATTATACTTCTGCAGAGTTGATTGTAAATGAAATTTTTTCAAAACGTATGAATGTTATAGATGGTGAGTCTCAATTTACATCATCTGATTGTGATGGAACCGTTTTTACAACAGATGATGGTATGATTTTTTGTGTTAATAATTATTCTTCTGCATATAGTGATGTAAAGGGAGTGTCCTGTGATATATATAATATGACTCCTTGTGTTCAATCAGACGGACCAAATTTATGGATAGATGTTAATGGGGTTAGAAACCCGAATAAAGCGACTACATCATATCAAAGACCAAGAGATATTTATCAAGCTCAAATATATTCACAAAAAGTTATTCCTTATGGTGAGCCTACACAGCAAATTATGTATGATAAGGTTTTATCTTTAGGCAATAATAATTCTGGCTCTGATCAAAGTTCAGACGGTGATGAAGGGAATCAACCGACATCTCCGCCATCATCAGATGATGATGAACCCATAGTACCGCCTGATTATGATGGTGAACTACCAAATATTGATGATGATTCTGATGTACCGGATGAAGACAGTCCTTGGTATGATCAATGGGATCCTAGTAAATGGCCAAGTTGGAGAGATTTTCTTAATTGGATAAGAGATTTTATATTAGGTTTAATTACATAGATGTTGTTTACTAATAAAAATTAGCTTCTTTATATTTTCTATATTCAGATATACTTGCATAGAAATCAGGCCACCATACCCGAATTAATCCGTCTATAATTCCTACGTCATCATAGTAATTAGCTTCGCCACGAGGATTTAAGTATTTAGAATTAAAGGTTGAATCCATCATTGGAGTCATAGGTGTTCCTCTTAATGCAACTCTCGAACTTTCAAGTTTAAGAGAGTTTATTCTTTGGGTTGGAGTTCCTTTTTGTATTTCATTGAACAAGTCCAGTTCAAGTCTTTCTATTCTGTCTATTGTATTTTCGCTGTCAAAAGAGTTACTGTATATTCTTTTTTCAATTGTATTAAGCGCACGAAATTGTTGAGGCGTTAAGTTAACTAATCTTGAATTATCTGCTGTATTTTCATATTCAAAAGCGAATGTTGTATTAACAGCAAAATATGAAATAATAATCCAGATAAATATAATAGGCAGAAATTTCGGCTGTTTGCCCATAAACACACTTCCCGTAAACTATAGAATACATTTTTATGTATTTTTATTAGTTTACGGTTTTTTTTTATACATAAAACTATGCGATTGTTTATGCCGAATGATTATATCTTATTGTATTTAAATAAGATATTATTCTTGAATTGTAATGGAGTTTTTTCCGCCTTCTTTTATCTCAATAACAATTTCACCAGTTTCGCTGTCTTGGGCTGCAACTATTGCAACAGCGGAATAAAAACCTTTATCTTGATAATATTTCATAATACTTTTTCTGATAGCAGAGATATTTTCCGGAGACATAGGCATATTTATTTTATCAGAAACCGCATTTAGTAAATCTTGTGACGGAATGGAATTATTATTCACAAATGTAATAGATTTAATATTAGAATTTATAATTTTATTTGTTTGTTCTTGTATTGCTTGCTGTTGTTGGGGTGTCTTTTTATTTGTTGTAATTATTGCACTTCTATTTTTAGCTCGAGTAATGGCTTCGTGTGTTCTTAAGTCTCTCATATATTGGCTGTTTACTGCACCTGCATCGTAACCGCCAAAGGCTGAAGCTAAAGATATATTTGATGTAAAAATGAATAGAGTAAATAATACAAATATTTTTTTCATATGTACCTCTTTTATACATGTGTATAAGATTATTATACCACATATGTATATAATCATATTGGCTAATTTTTGAAAAACTCCTCTAAATTGTCTATTTAACTTGAAAGAAATATATTTATGTTATAATCTAACATAGTTGGATAGTTATTTTATCCATATAGGGCATGTGTAAAATCAATGTAGAACAGAAAAGGTGATATAAAATGACAGTAACAATTGAAAAGTTAGCAAACAATGAAGTTAAATTAAATATTGAAGTAGAACCAGCGGTTACTTCTTTTGAATATGATAAAGCTTGCAAGAAGCTTGCTAAAAGAGTTAATGTTCCGGGTTTTAGACAAGGTAAGGCTCCAAAAAATATTTTGGAAAAATATGTTGGTATTGCTGCGCTTGAGAGAGAAGTTTTAGATAGTGTCCTTCCTACGATATTTGAAAATACTATAGAAGAAAATAAATTTGATTTGGTTTCTGCTCCTGCAATTGAATCTTTTGAATTTGCAGAAGATAAAACTTTAAAAGTTGTTGCTAAATTTGAATTGAAGCCGGAAGTTAAGTTAGAAGAATATAAAGGTATGGCAGTTGAAGTTGAAGAATATAAAAAAGCTAATGATGCAATAGATAAGGAACTTAAAAATTTAGCAGACAGATTTTCAACATTGAAAGATATTACTGATAGGAAAACCATTGGAACTGATTTGGTAAATATTGACTTCTTAGGTTATGTGGAAGGCGAAGAAATTAAAGGCGGTTCAGCAAAAAATTATGTTTTAGATTTAGGTCATTCTAATTTTATTGCAGGTTTTGCAGAACAATTAGTTGATCATTCAATTGGTGAAGAATTCAAAATTAATGTTACATTCCCATCTGAATATCATGATGAAAAATTAAAAGGGAAGCCGGCTGAATTTAATATAAAAATAAACTCAATAAAAGAAAAAGTTCTTCATGAAATAAATGATGAATTGGCTAAAAAAGTAAATCCTAAATTTGAAACTTTAGATGCTTTAAAAGAAGATATTCAAAAATATCTTGATAATAGTGAAAAAGTAGAAAATGAAAAGAGAATTGCTAATAAAATATTCGATACATTGCTTGAAAACACTCAAATAGATATTCAAGAAACAATGATTAACCGTGAAATTCAAGCTTTGATGGGTGAATTTAAGCAAAGAATTAATATGCAAGGCGGTAATTTTGATGAAATGCTTGAAAAAGAAGGACATCAAAAGATATATGAACAAATGAAAGAAGAAGCTGTTAAGAGAATTAAAACATCATTAATAGTTGGTAAGATTGCTCAAGAAGAGAAATTAACAGTTACATCTGAAGATATCCAGGAAAAAATTGGAGATTTAGCAAATATTTATCGTACAACTACAGAAAATATTGTTGCGGAAATTCAAAAGAATGTTAATTTATTGCATTCAATAAATCAACAAATTATAACAGAAAAAGTTACTCAGTTGTTAATTGATAATGCAAAGGTTAATTACAAAAAATAATATCAGGTTAGAAAGGGAAGAATATGAGTTTTGTACCCGTAGTAATAGAACAATCAAGCAGAGGAGAAAGATCATTTGATATTTTCTCAAGGTTGTTGAGAGAAAGAATAATCTTTCTTGGTACTCCTATTGATGATATGGTAGCGAACTTAATAGTTGCACAGTTATTATTATTAGATAGTGAAAATCCGGAAAAAGATATTATGTTATATATCAATTCTCCTGGCGGTAGTGTAACTGCAGGTTTTGCAATATATGATACAATGCAGCATATTAGAGCAGATGTTTCTACTATTTGCTTGGGGCAGGCTGCATCAATGGGTGCATTCTTGTTATCCTCAGGAACACCCGGAAAGAGGATGGCTTTACCTCACTCAAGAGTTTTGATACATCAACCTTTAGGCGGTGCACAAGGTCAAGCTACCGATATTGAAATTCAAGCAGCTGAAATTATTAGAATTAAGAAATCATTAAATGAAATTTTAGCTAAAAATACAGGTCAATCTATTAAAAAGATTGAAAAAGATACAGACAGAGACTATATCATGACACCTGAAGAAGCATTAGAATATGGTATGATTGATAAAGTTGTAACTGTTAATACACAACCAAAACCTAATCAGGAGATATAATTAATGGCAACTCATGATGACAGTCGTTTAAAATGTTCGTTTTGCGGAAAAACACAAGAACAAGTAAAGAAGCTTATTGCAGGTCCTGATGTATATATCTGTGATGAGTGTGTTGAGTTGTGTAATGAAATTTTAGACGAAGAGTTTCTTGAAAATAAAGAAAAGCCTGAAGAAACGGAAACAAAAGAAACTGATTTAAAGAAGGTGCCTAAGCCGCATGAAATAAAACAGTATCTTGATGAATTTATTATTGGTCAAGATGATGCTAAAAAAGCTTTATCAGTTGCGGTATATAACCACTATAAAAGGTTAGCTCATAATGCTTCTGAAACAAGTGATGAACAGAAGGTTGAAATTCAGAAGAGTAACATTTTACTTGTTGGTCCTACAGGAAGCGGTAAAACATTACTTGCACAGACTCTTGCAAAAATGTTGGATGTACCTTTTGCTATAGCAGATGCAACAACATTAACAGAAGCAGGTTATGTTGGTGATGATGTTGAAAATATTCTTTTAAGACTTTATCAAAATGCTGATTTTGATGCTCAAAAAGCTGAAAAGGGTATTATATACATAGATGAGATTGATAAAATATCAAGAAAATCAGAAAATACAAGCATAACCAGAGATGTATCAGGAGAAGGCGTTCAACAAGCATTATTAAAGATGATAGAAGGTACAGTTGCAAATGTTCCTCCGCAGGGTGGAAGAAAACATCCTCATCAAGAATTTATCCAGATAAATACTGCTAATATTTTATTTATTGTAGGTGGTGCATTTGTAGGGCTTGATAAAATTGTAGAAAGAAGAGCAGGTGATTCTACAACAATAGGTTTTGGTGCAGATAGGGCAAAAACTCAAGCTGAGAAAGAAATCGAAGCCGCCAAGATGCTTAAAAAACTTCAACCTGAAGATTTGCTCAAATTTGGATTAATACCTGAATTCATAGGAAGAATTCCTGTTTATGCAGTTTTAGATCCACTTGATGAAGCAACATTGAAAAATATTTTGACTCAGCCAAAGAATGCTTTATTAAAACAATATCAATGTCTATTAGGTATGGATGGAGTTGAGTTAAAATTTGAACAAGAAGCTATAGATTTAATTGCATCTGAGGCAATTAAACGTAAAACAGGTGCTAGAGCGCTTCGTTCAATTGTGGAAGAAATAATGATGGATATAATGTATGCAGTTCCATCTCAGGAAGACATAAAAGAATTTACTGTAACAGCAGATATGGTTAAAAAGAAGAATGATGGTGTTGCAGAATTGATTCAGCTTCCAACAAAGAAGGATGAAAAAAATGATAGTGTTATTAATTCTCAATTAAAGCAAAATGAGGAGATAGCATAAATTCAGAAATATAAGCTGCAGAAAATAAAAGGCCTCTATGTATTATAGAGGTTTTTTATTGACAAAAATTTAATTCAGGTGTTTTATAAAAGGTGTTATGCATATATCATTCTGCGGTCTAAAAGAAAATGTTTTATATGGCTGTAAAGCTGTTGGTGATGTCAAGAAAGATTTTCCTAATGGTTTATTAATGTCAAATACTTATTATGATTTGTTTGAAAAAGAAAAAAATTTAGAAGTTCAAGAAAGTTTGGAAGCAGCAATAGATAGAACAAGATTTATAGTTGATCAATATATTAGGCAAGGATTTTCTTCGAAGGATGCCGTAGAAAAGGCAGTAAAGAAAACAGGTGTTGCAAATTGCGGTGAACAAGCTGTATTAGTAAGTAGAAAGCTTGATGAAATAGGAATTAGTAACAGAGTTATCCAGATGGATATTTGCAGAAATAGTAAAGACCGTTTTGTGACAGGCGGGCATACTTTTTGTCTTATTGGAGCTTCTCAAGATATGGATATAAAAGAGCCGAAAACCTGGGGGGAAGAAGCTGTTGTCGTTGATATGTGGTTGGGAATTGTAAAAAAAGTGTCTGAAGCATTAAACTATTTTTCTGGTTTTGTAGTACCGAAAAAAGATGAACATATAGAATTTATTGTTAAGACTTATTATTAGGAATTTTTATTGTCAAATATTGGCAAAAGGATTTTTCTATAATAAACTAGTAGTATGAAATATATTGATAATGTAAGAAACTTTTGTATCATCGCTCATATTGATCATGGGAAATCCACTCTAGCTGACAGGTTACTTGAGAAAACAGGTACTATAGCTGAGCGTGACATGCAGGATCAATTGCTTGATACTATGGATATCGAGAGAGAACGCGGTATTACAATTAAGTTGAATGCTGCAAGGATGAATTATAAAGCAAAAAACGGGAAAGATTATGTCCTTAATTTGATTGATACACCGGGGCATGTGGATTTTTCATATGAAGTTTCACGTTCTTTAGCAGCTTGTGAAGGTGCTTTGTTAATTGTTGATGCAACTCAAGGAGTTGAAGCACAGACTTTATCAAATGTATATCTTGCTATTGAACAAAATCTTGAGATTATTCCTGTTATCAATAAAATAGATTTACCGTCTGCAGATGTTGAAAGAGTTAAAGAAGAAATAGAAGAAGTTTTAGGTATTGATGCATCTATGGCAATACCTGTCAGCGCAAAAGAAGGTATTGGAATAGAGGATGTTTTAGAAGCGGTTGTTGAATTTGTGCCACCGCCTGAGGATACATCTGATAAGCCTCTAAGAGCTTTGGTTTTTGATAGTGCATATGACCAGTATCTTGGAACATTATGTTTCTTTAAGGTTATAGATGGTAACATTAAGCTTGGGGACAAGATTAAATTTATGGCTTCAGGCAAGGAATATGAAATTACTGAACTTGGTTATTTAAATCCCCATAGAGTTCCCGTAAAAGAATTAAAAACAGGTGATGTTGGATATATGGGTTGTTCTATAAAGGAAATTACAAGATTTGTAGGTGATACAATAACTCATGTTGAAAATGGTGCTAAAGAACCGTTGGCAGGATATAAAGAAGCACTTCCCATGGTATTTTCGGGATTATATCCTGTTGATAATGACCAATATCAAGATTTAAAAGAAGCACTAGAAAAGTTGAAGCTCAATGATTCAAGTATTACTTTTGAACCAGAGACATCATCTGCTTTAGGGTTTGGTTTCAGATGCGGTTTCTTAGGTATGCTTCATATGGAGATTGCTCAAGAGAGATTAGAAAGAGAATATAATCTTACTCTTGTTACAACTGCGCCAAGTGTTATTTACAGAGTTCATAAAACAAATGGTGAAGTTGTTGAAATTGATAACCCTGCAAATTTACCTGATGCTCAATACCGTGATTATATAGAAGAACCTTATGTAAAGACGACAATTATTACTCCAAATGATTACGTTGGTTTATTAATGGAACTGGCACAATCTAAGCGCGGTATTTTCCAAAATATGACGTATCTTGATAAAGTCAGAGTCTCACTTCATTATGAAATTCCGTTAAGTGAAATTATTACGGACTTTTATGATCAATTAAAATCACGTTCAAAAGGATATGCAAGTTTAGATTATGAATTTAGTGATTATAAACGTTCTGATTTGGTTAAATTAGATGTTCTTCTGGCGGGTGAAATAGTAGATGCGTTAAGCGCAATAGTACATAAGGATAATGCATTTTATGTCGGTCAGAAGTTAACATCAAAATTGAAAGATATTATTCCAAGGCAAATGTTTGAAGTTGCAATTCAAGCTGCAATTGGTGGTAGAATTATAGCGAGGACTAATATCAAAGCTTTGAGAAAAAGTGTATTAGATAAATGTTATGGTGGTGACATTTCACGTAAAAGAAAATTATTGGAAAAACAGAAACGCGGTAAAAAACGTATGAAAGCGGTAGGCAGGGTAGAGGTTCCGCAAGAGGCGTTTATGGCCGTTTTAAGTTTAGATGATAACTAAAGGAGAAACGTTTTGGCATTAGATACATCACTTGTAATGATTCTTGCAGGAGGAGAAGGAAAAAGGCTTTTCCCTTTGACAAGGGATAGGGCTAAACCTGCAGTGCCTTTTGGCGGTAGGTACAGAATTATTGATTTTGTAATTAACAATTTTATTAATTCAGGTTTTTATAAATTAAAAATTCTTACTCAATATAAGTCAGATTCACTAAATCAGCATATAGCAAGAAGTTGGCCTGTTTCTCCGATTTTAGGACAATATATAGATTTGGTTCCTGCTCAGATGAGAGTAGACGGAAATTGGTATAAAGGTACCGCGGATGCTGTTTTTCAGAATTTAACCCATATAAATGATGAAAAACCGAAACATGTTTGTGTATTTGGCGGTGACCATATATACAGGATGGATGTTTCTCAGATGATGAGATTTCATAAACAAAAAGAAGCTGTACTTACAATTTCAGCTATTCCAATTCCAATATCAGAAGCAAGTGAATTCGGAATAATTGAAGTTGATGAAAATTGGAAATTAACAGGTTTTCAAGAAAAGCCAAAAGATAAACCGAAGTGTATTCCAAATAGACCTGATATGTGTTTAGCGTCTATGGGTAATTATATATTTGAAACAGAAGAACTGGTTAAAGAAGTTCAAGAAGATGCAAATAATCCCGAATCAAGTCATGATTTTGGTAAAAATATTATCCCGAAAATGCTTAAAGATGGTCAGAATATATATGTATATGATTTTTCACAGAATGAATATACAGGTATGAGTGAATCCGAAAGAGGTTACTGGAGAGATGTCGGAAGTATAGACAGTTATTGGCAGGCAAATATGGATTTATTAAATTATCAACCTGAGTTAAATCTATATTGTACAGATTGGCCTTTAAGAACATATAATTATAACTTTCCGCCTGCTAAATTTATTTGGGAAGAAGGAGATAGAGTAGGTATGGCTACAAACTCTATGGTATCTGAAGGTTGTATCATCTCAGGCGGCAGCATTTCAAGATGCGTTCTGTCTCCTCAGGTAAGAATAAACAGTTTTTCTAACGTAACGGATTCAATATTAATGGAAAATGTTAATGTAGGAAGATATTCAGAAATAAGAAAAGCTATAATAGATAAAAACGTTGATATTCCTCCGTATACAAAAATTGGTATAAATGCCATAGATGATAGAGCAAGAGGGTTTTTAGTTTCCCCTGGTGGGGTTACTGTTGTTCCGAAAGGTGCTAAATTATGAAGAAAAAATTTTTTATAGGTTTGTTTATAGTTGTTGCAGTATGTTTTGCAGCATATACTTATATTGTGTTTAATAGCAGTTTGCCTGTATATAAACCTCAGCAGAATTTACAGGCACCTATAGAAATTCCATCTAAGGCTATAATTTCTTTTAAGGAAGCAGAAGCAATTGATAAACCAATGGTTATTATGTTTTATGTTGATTGGTGCGGATATTGCAGAAAATATATGCCTGTTTTTGGAGAATTTGCTGATAAATATAAAGATAAGTATTCTTTTGTTGCGATTAATTGTGATAATCCTCAAAATACACAATTAGTCGAAGAATTTCATATTATGGGTTTCCCAAGTTTATTTATAGCAGATAAAAAAATAGATCATCGTTTTAGTCTGAATATGGCATCTACTGCCGAAAAATCAATTATGAAAGAGGAACTTGATAATTATTTGAAAGTGAGAGAAAAAATACAGAAATAGTATTGACAAAAAAAGATATTTACATAATAATAGTCCATAATTGGACAGTATAATATTGGACTAATATAAGGGATTTTACACTTGAATAAGCTGAATGTGCAAGAATGTTCAAATATGTTATGGGAGATGCATAATGTTGTTACCGGTTTTTATAATGAATATGCAAAATCGGTTGGTTTAACACTACCATCATTAAAGGTGCTTTCAATATTACATAGAGAAGTAAGTTGTACACAAAAATATATTACGCAACTGACTTATTTACCGAAACAAACCGTTAATGCAATAATAAAAGGATTTAATATACAAGGTCTAGTAACAGAACCGGTTGAGTCAAATTCTGATAAAAGAAATAAGAATGTTTCTTTAACAGAAGAAGGAAAAAAGTACGCAGAGAAAATTATTTCAAAAGCCCAAGAGGCAGAATATAGGGCACTTGAAAAACTAGGTGAAGAAAGACGGACATTAATGGTAGAAGCTATAGTTTTTTATACAAAAAGTTTAAGTTTAGAAGAATAAGATATAGAAAATAGAGGATATAAGATGGGTTACTTAAAAAATAAAAAACACAGGGTAATATTATTTTTAATAGTATTTATACTTGGTTCAATCGGATACAGACAGGTATATAGTATGTATACAGGGTACATGCAAGCTAAAGCGGCTAAAGTTCCAAAAGAAGTTCAGATAATGAATCCTGTTAAAATGGATGTCTATTCCAAATCAGAATCTGCAGGGAGAGTCGAAGCTAAATATTCTGTAGATATTGTTGCCAGAATTAATGGATGGTTAGAAAAAAGTTATTTTAAAGAAGGCGATAAAGTAAAGAAAGGTCAATTATTATTTTTAATAGAACCTGATCAATATCAAAACCTTGTAAATACGGCTGCAGCTAATGTAAGACAAGCGCAAGCTACTTTAATTAATGCTGAAAAGGAATTAACAAGGGCAAAAGAACTTGTTAAGAATGATTATGTAAGTAAATCATATTATGACCAAGCATTAGCAACAAGAGATACAAGTAAAGCAGCTTTAGATGCGGCAAAAGTTCAATTAGCTGATGCTAAATTAAACTTAAGTTATACAAAAATAGTATCTCCTGTAGATGGTAAAATCGGTAAAATTATTATTACTGAAGGTAACTTAGTTAATACTCAAACAGGTCCTATTGCGAGAGTTGTAAGTAATAGCCCGATATATGTTTTATTCAACTTAAAAAGCAGTGAATTTTTGAAGTTTAAAAAGCAAGGTTCATCAAAAGATTTTAGTAATATGGAAGTCAGACTTCAACTTGCAGATGGGACAATGTATGATGAAATTGGTAAGATTGAATATGTTGGTAATGAAGTTGACCAAACAACAGGTACTATTGATTTAAGAGCAACATTCCAAAACGAAAATGAACTTTTAGTTCCGGGTGATTTTGTAAGTGTTGTTATAAAATCTATAGAACCGAGAGAAGCGCTTACAGTGCCGCAATCTGCCGCATTAAATGATGCTCAAGGTTATTATGTATGGACAGTAGATGCTGATAGTAAAATAGTCAGAAAAAATATTCAAGTTTCTCAAGAAATAAACAAAAATTGGATAGTTGAAGAAGGGCTTGAAATAACTGATAATATTGTTGCAAAAGGTGTTCAAAGTGTTCGTATGCCTGGTCAGGTTGTAAAAGCTACACCGCTAGAGTCAGAAGATAAATCAACAGAAGAAACAAAATAAATGGGTAGAAGATAAATGGAAGATAATAAAAAGAAAAAGGGATTATATTTTTTCATAACTAAACCGCGTTTCGCAATGGTAATATCGATATTTATTACATTGGTTGGTTTGGTATCAATGTTCGGATTGCAGTTAGAAAAATATCCGAATATTACACCCCCTCAGGTAACTGTGCAAGCTTCATACCCTGGGGCAAGTGCTTCTGTTATCGAGTCTTCAGTAGCTTCGTTAATTGAGTCTCAAGTTAACGGTGTTGAAAATATGTTATATATGTCTTCAACTTGTTATGATGAAGCATATACATTAAATATATATTTTAAAGTTGGAACAAATAAAGATATTAACCTTGTAAACGTACAAAACAGACTTCAACAGGTAGAACCATTATTACCGGAAGATGTTAAGCGTTTAGGTGTAACAGCAACAAATAAAGTAGCCGGTGCCGGTGCTTGTATATTAAACCTTGTTTCAAATGACGGTTCTTGGAATCAATTAGATTTGACAAACTATGCGACTATATATATTAAAGATGAAATTAAGCGTTTAAATGGTGTCGGCGAAGTAAACGTATTTGGTGCCGGTGATTATAGTATGAGAATTTGGTTGAATCCAACCAAAATGGCGAATTTGAATGTATCTGTTTCAGAAGTTCAAGCAGCTATTTCGGCTCAAAACGTACAAGTATCATCAGGTGCTTTAGGTGCTTTGCCAAGTAAAGCAAATCAAACATTAAGAATGACTTTGATGACAAAAGGTCGTTTGGTTGAACCTGAGGAGTTTGAAGAAATAATTGTGCGTTCAAATACAGATGGTTCTCAAATAAGAATAAAAGATATTGCAACTGTTGAATTGGGTGCATATTCATATGACAAAATAGGTTTAATTGACGGTAAGCCTGCTTCGGTTATCCAGGTTGTACCGTTACCGGGTGCTAACACAATAGAAGTTGTTAACTTGGTAAATAAAAAAGTTGCACAAATTAATAAGACGTTGCCTGCATCTTTAGAAGTACAGATGATGCATGATGATTCAAAATTTATCCGTGAATCAATGAAAGAAGTATTTTTCACAATTATAATGACTGCATTAATTGTAATTGTAGTAATATTTGTATTCTTAGGTGATTGGCGTTCTACATTAATACCGTTTGTAACAATACCGGTATCATTAATAGGTGTATTCGCTGCCTTGCCTATATTTGGAATGTCTATTAACTTATTGACATTGTTTGCTATGGTACTGGCGGTTACGGTAGTAGTTGATGATGCTATTGTAGTAATTGAAAACGTAAAACGACACTTAGAAAATGGTAAAACTCCTGTTGAAGCAACACAGTTGACAATGCAAGAGGTGGGCGGTGCTTTAGTTGCAATGGCTATGGTACTTATGGCTGTATTTGTACCTGTATCTTTCATAGCTGGTTTATCAGGTTTAATGTACAGACAATTTGCCGTATGTATCGCTGTATCTATTGCATTATCTGCGATTTGTGCTTTATCACTATCACCTGCTATGTGTAGTATAGTATTAAGGGCAGAAGATCCAAACAGAAAACCAAGTAATTTCATTACTGCTTTTATTAAGAAAGTGTTTGTTGCTTTTGATAAAAAGTTTGAAGTAATTACTCAAGTTTATTTGGATGCAGTAAAAAAATTCATATTTAATAAAAAATTAACAGTATTTTTATATTCTGTATTTATATTATTAATGGGCTGGTTATTCTATATTATACCTACAGGGTTTATTCCTGATGAAGACCAAGCTGTATTAATTTCTCAAGTTGTATTACCACCCGGCAGTGCATTAAATAAAACACAAGAAGTGCTTGAAAAATTAACAAAAGAACTTGAAACAATAGAAGGTGTAGAAAAAGAAAGAATAATTACATTTGCCGGTATCGGGCCAACAAACCAAGCAATGTGTATTACTCCATTGAAAGATTGGCATGAAAGAAAGATATATCCTTGGGATTATATTTTAAGAAAGATACAAGGCAGACCTACTGATTTATCTCATAATGGAATATTAAAAGAAATAAGAGCTAAAGCTGCAAAGATAAATGAAGCATCTATTGCATCATTCTCACCACCGGCAATATCGGGTATGAGTATGTTAGGTGGTTTTGAGTTCCAGATGTTATCAAAAGGCGAACATTCACTTCAAGATATTGAAACTTTTGCTAATAAACTTACGGTTGCTGCAAATTCTGATCCAAGTTTGAGCAGTGTATATACAACATATCAGGCAAATGTTCCTCAATACCGTTTGAATATTGATTACAGTAAGGTGCTTGCACAAAATGTTAATATACAAGAACTATATTCAACATTAGCTTCAACTTTGGGTTCATATTATGTAAATGACTTTAATAAATTGGGCCGTGTATTTAGGGTTCAATTACAAGCACAAGATGACTTTAGAAATAAAGCGACAGACCTTGAAAAGATATATGTAAAAAATATGAATGGTCAAATGGTTCCTTTAATGACGATGGTAAAACTAGAGCAAACAGTTGGTGCTGCTTCTATTACAAGATTCAATCAATATAGAAGTGTACAATTCTCAGGTCAACCATCAGCAGGTAAATCATCAGGTGAAGCAATGAAAGCGATGGAAGAAGTTGCAATAAAAACACTTCCTCAAGATGTCGGTTATGACTGGTCTGGTACATCAATGCAAGAAAGAGAATCATCAGGTCAAACTGGTATTGTTGTTGCTTTAGCATTGACATTCGTATATCTATTCTTAGTCGCATTGTATGAAAGCTGGTCAATACCTGTTGCTGTACTTTTAATTGCGCCTATTGCAGCACTAGGAGCATTGGTATTCCAAATGATGATGGGACTATCTTTTGACTTATATGCTCAAGTTGGTATGATTACCTTAATCGGGGTTGCAGCTAAACAATCTATTTTGATTGTTGAATTTGCGAGAGACTTACATGAAAGAGACGGTTTAAGTATTGAAGATGCGGCAATTGAAGCTGCCAGATTAAGATTCAGAGCTATTATGATGACGGCTTTAGCATTTGTATTTGGTGTATTACCGATGGTATTTGCAACAGGTGCTGGTGCTCAAAGTAGAATAGCTGTTGGTTCTACTGTATTTGGTGGTATGGTTGCTGCTGCTACAATTGGTACAATATTAACACCGGTATTCTATGTATTAGTACAATCATTAGTAGAAAAAGCATCATCAAAAAAGAAGGCAGAAACTAATAATTAATTTTATAGAGTAGAGTGGAAAAAATGAACAAGAAATTATTTATATTTATGTTTTTAATACTGGCAAATCCTGTATTTGCTGTAGATAATCCTTTTAGAGATGAGGTTATAAATGAACTTCCTCCTGCACTTCCAAGTGTAGAAGCAAGTAATACAAATGATGAAGCTACATTCTCTCAAAAAATAAAAGGATTCTTTACAAAGAAAAAAGATAGTAATACTGCAAAAGAGATAGCACCGGTAGAACCTGATAAAGCAGCAAAAGCAATTGAAAAAGAAAAAAATAGGCAAGAAAAAGAAGCTAAGAAAGCTGAAAAGAAAGCTGCAAAGGAAAAAGCTAAAGCGGAAAAAGCTGCTGAGAAAGCTAAAAAAGATGCTGTAAAAACTTCTGAAAAAACACAAGATGATAAAGTTGAAACTACTCTTGAAAATAAGTCAGAAGATAATAAAACAGAAACTCCAGCGGTAACAAAGTCTGAAGAGAAAACTACTTTGACAAATACAGCTTATGAAGGAAGTATTCAAACTACAAGAATTATGGAAGTTGATGAGTGTGTTAAAATCGCATTGGAAAAACATCCGTTAATCCATGTGGCAATGAGTAATACTGATATATATAAAAGCAGAATTGCTCAAGCTTGGGCTAATTATTTTCCTACTTTTTCAGCAGGAATAAGTTATTCAAGAAACGATATGCAAGTTGCAAACTTTGCTTTTCCTACTCAAAAGTACGATATGTTTTATGTTCCGTCAGTATCAGGTAACTTGCTTTTATTTGACTTTGGTAAAACAAAAGCTCAAGCTGATTTAGCTAAAAATACTTATGAATCTGCTAAATTTGAACTTCAAAACAGTATAAATACTGTAATTTATAATGTGAAACAGGCATATTATAATTTGCTTTTTGCACAGCAGCAAGTAAAAGTATACGAAGATACCGTTAAGGATTTTACTCTTCACTTAGAACAAGCAAAGGCATATTATGATATTGGCTCAAAAGCCAAGATTGATGTTTTAACTGCTGAATATAATTTAGGTAATGCTAAATTAAATTTAATTAAAGCTAAAAATACATTAAAGATAGCATATGTACAATTAAGTAATGCAATGGGTACTCCTGAAATTTCTGATTATGATGTAATTGATAATCTAAAAGCAAAAACATATGATATAGCAGTTGAAGAGGCTGTTAATACTGCGTTTGAAACGAGTCCTGAATTACTTGCTTCTAAAAAGAAAGCAGATGCTTCTGAAATTCTTGTAAGATCAACAAAAAGAGCATTCACTCCAAATATTCAAGGTTTTGCTTCATATTCAAGAGGTGGTAAAAGAATTGATACTGACTATGGTTACCAGTTTGGAGCAGAGTTAAGCTATAATACCGTAAACTTAATGCTGTTGAAGAAACAAGTTGATGAAGCTAAAGCTACATATAAAAAAGATTTGGCTGATTATGAAAATACTAAACAAACCGTTTATTTCAATGTTAAAGAAGCTTATATAACTCTAACAAACGCACAAGAAAGTATTACTGTTGCTAAATTATCAATGGATCAAGCAAAAGAACAGTATGATCAAGCATCAGGGAGATATAAAGTCGGTTTAGGTGATGCTATAGAACTAAAAGATGCAGAGACAACATATAGAAATTCTCAGCTGGAATATTACAGTACATTGTTAAATTATCATGTATCAGCAGCTAACTTAGAAAAACTTATGGGGTCACCACTTCAGTCATCGGATGTTGATTTATTATAGTAAATGTTTTATTTATACAGAAGGAGCAGAAAATAAAAATCTGCTCCTTTTTATATTGATGTTATTTGATTGTTTGTACTTTAATCCTTATTAACTATGGAATAAAACTGAAAACAGTTATATAATATAGCCATGGTAAATGTAAAAGAAGACAGTAATAATACCTTAGAGCAAGCTCATTTGGATTTCATTTCAACCGTGAGTCATGAATTAAGAACTCCTTTAACAAGTATAAGGGGCTTTGCTGATACTCTTTTAACTTCTTATGACAGGCTTACACCTGAACAAAGAGAAAAATTCTTACATATTATAAAAGATCAATCAAATCGTTTAATAAGTTTGGTTGAAAATCTTTTAACAGTATCTAAAATGCAGTCTGATAAAGAATTGATGATATATAAAACAGTTGATGTGACTCCTTTTATTGATGCTGCAGTTCAGATGATTAAAAGTCAGTACAAAACTCATAAATATATCTGTAATTTTGATAAGGATATTCCCAAAATATTAATAGATACAGATAAATTTCAACAAATAATGCTTAATTTAATTGATAATGCTTCTAAGTATTCTAATGAAGGTTCAACTGTTCAGGTAAATGTTGTTCCCGATTATCAAAATAATTCTCTGATAATATCGGTAAAAGATGAAGGTATTGGTATAAGTAAAGAAGATATAAATAAAATTTTTAATAAATTTTCAAGAGTGGATTCACCTCTAACAAGAAAAATCCAAGGTAACGGTTTGGGGTTGTATATTACAAAAACCTTAGTTGAAAAAATGAATGGAAAAATTTCGGTCGAGAGTTCTTCCTCTGGTAGTGAATTTAAAATAGAGTTCCCTTTTGCTTCACCAGATGATAATGCAAAAAAGAAAATAAAAGAGTAATTTTATGCTTGTTAAAGTTGTTTTAATTATTGATAAAAGAAAAGAACAATCAATAAAATATAAAAAAATTCTTGAAAGTATAGGAATTTCTGTTCTTGTAGCTTCAGATTTTGCTCAATCACTTAATCTTATGAATATGTATGAGCCTGATTTGATTGTTATTTCTGATAGTTTGACTTTTGATATAAAAAAAGCAATAGAACAAATAAGGGTTCTAACATATAATACACGTCCTGCAATTATTGCTCTTTCAAAGTCTAATCATATTCAAGATAAAATAGATATCTTAGATTCAGGTGCGGATGATTTTCTTAGTGAACCTATAAATAATGAGGAATTTCAAGCCAGAATAACTGCTCATATAAGAAGAAATTTTGAAGGATATTTCTCCGAAAAAACAATGCTTTTGAACTCAAAAGCTTCTTATAAAATGATGAAGCGTACTATCAATAATGATTCTGATTGGGCAATTATGCTAATAGATATTGATAATCTTGAATTTTATAAAGAATTATATGGTGAACTTGCAACGGATAAATTGCTTCAAACATATTCTGCAATTATAAAATCGGCAATAGATTCAAATGATTATTTAGGGCAGCTTTCTGATGAAGACTTTGTTGTTATTACAAATAATGAAAAAGCTGAGAAGATTGCAAATTATCTTGTATATGCTTTTGATACGGTAGTTTCAAAATTTTATTCTGAAACGGATGCAAAGCGTGGTTTTATGTTTATGCATGGTGATGATGAAGCTGAAGATAAAGTAAAGTTAGTTACTACAAGTATTGGTATAATTTCAAATAAATACAAAAAATATAATGATTTAAAACAAGTTATAAGTTCATTGATATCTACACATAAACTTGCAAAATATAAAACAGAATCAGCTTATGTAATGGAACGACCAAAAATAAGTGCTGATAATGCTGTTGAAGAAAAAGAACCGAATAATAATATTCTAATAGCAGAGCCTGATGAAGCTTTATCAATATTACTTGAAGCAACAGCAAGACTGCAAGGGTATAATGTAAAGGTAGTAAATGAGTTTGAAGAAATCTTTTCGATAATAGAAGATTATAATCCTGCGGTAATAATTTTAGATGCAGGAAGTTCGGAAACATTAAAAGGGCTTGAAATTTGCAGAAAATTGAAATTTGAAATGCAAAATCTAAAATCAAATATTATATTTACAACAACCATACATGATAAAGAGTTAGTTTTAAATGCAGGGGCAGATTTATATTTGCCCAAACCCTATGAACTATCTGTAATGTTTGGCTGGATAAAAAAATTTAACGAAAATTATAACGGTTAAGGAGATAGTAATGAAAGTTAAAATTGAAAAAAAATCTATATTAGATATAGATGCAGATGTAATTGTTGTTAATCTTTTTGAAGGTGTTAAACATCCGGGTGGTGTAACAGGCATTGTTGATAAAGCCTTCAATAATGTAATTTCTGATTATGTAATAAAAAAGGAAAAGTTTGAAGGTAAATATGGAGAAATCTATAAATTACCGTTAATAGGTGAAGATAAAAAGATATTTGTAGTAGGACTCGGCAAGCAAGCTGATTTTTCATATTCTAAAATAAGAAATTTGACTGCTAAAGTTGTAAGAACTTGCGGTTCAAATATAAAAAAAGTTGTATCTATACTTCATGGTGCCGGAGTTGCAGGATTATGTCCTCAGCTTTGTGCTCAAATGATAGCAGAAGGTGCAATATCAGGAACTTATAGTTTTGATAAATATAAAAATCAAAAGAAAGAAAATAATATAAGTGATTTTATAATTGCAGAAATAGATGATGAGAAATATAAAAAAGCAAAAAAAGGTATAGAAGAAGGTTTAATTGTTGCACAGTCTGTAAATATGGCAAGAGATTTAATTAATGAATCCTCTCAGTATTTATACCCTGAAACATTAGCTCAATTTGCGCTAGAAAATTCAAATGTAAAAACAACTGTTTATAATAAGGAACAAATAAAAGAAATGGGTATGAATGCGTTTCTTGCAGTAGGACAAGGAAGTATTCATGAACCCAAATTTATACATATGGAATATAAACCTCAGAATCCGAAAAAGAAAATAGCTATTGTAGGAAAGGGTATTACTTTTGATGCAGGCGGTTTGGATTTAAAGCCACCAGCATCAATGTTGACAATGAGAGATGATATGTCAGGAGCTGCTGCAGTAATTACAACAATGAAAGCGATATCAGAATTAAAGCCGGATGTTGAAGTCCATGCAATAGTTGCAGCTTGTGAAAATATGCCATCAGGCAGCAGTTATAAACCGGGTGATGTCATTATTGCAAAAACAGGCAGAAGTATAGAAATAGATAATACTGATGCTGAAGGCCGAGTTACTCTTGCTGACGCTTTAGCATACGCTGAAGAACTTGGTGTTGATGAAATTATTGATATTGCAACACTAACCGGAGCTTGTATGGTTGCATTAGGTACTGTTGCAAGCGGAATTATGGGCAACAATGATAAAAAGATAAAAGAGTTTATTGATGTTGCAAAGAAAACCGGAGAAAAATTCTGGCAACTACCTATGGATGAGGAATATGGTGATACACTAAAAAGTGATATTGCTGATACTAAAAATACAGGTGGCAGAATGGGTGGTGCATCTGCTGCAGGTATATTTTTATCTAAATTTATTAAAAATACACCTTGGATTCATATTGATATTGCAGGTACTGCTTTTATTGATAAAGCAAATGATGAAGGAATTAAAAATGCTACAGGTATTGGCGTAAGAAGTTTGATTAAATATATTGCAGGTTAAGATTTTAATAGAAATAAAAAAGGGAAATGTTTTTACAATATTTCCCTTTTTGCTATCAAATGTTTATAATAAAACGAAAAGGGGATATTCTATGAAATTTCATACAAAATATTTATGGTTTAATACAACCAAGCATAGAGAGTATATAAATATAACAAGAGATGTAGAACAAGCACTTGAAGAAAGCGGAATTAAAGAAGGGATGATTTTGGTAAGTGCTATGCATATTACCGCTGGTGTATATGTTAATGATGCAGAATCGGGTTTAATTTCTGATATTGATAAATGGCTTGAGGAATTGGCTCCTTTTAATATTGATTATCATCATCATAATACAGGTGAAACTAATGGCGACAGTCATTTGAAAAGTTTATTAATCGGGCATGAGGTTATAATTCCTGTTACAAATTCAAGGCTGGATTTTGGTCCTTGGCAGCAAGTATATTATGCAGAATTTGACGGTCAACGTCGAAAGAGAGTTCTTATAAAAGTAATGGGTGAGTAATGTTTAAAATTGTCAGAGAAATAAAGTCAAAGGAAAATAATTCTATTGTTCTTTTGGAGTCACAAAGCGAGAACTATGATAAAACAATATTGATTATTGGTGTTTTTCATGGGGAAGAACCGCAGGGAGAATATTTAATAAATAAGTTTTTAGAAATGGATTTATCTGACATGAAAAATAAGTTATTGATTATTCCATGTTTAAATCCTGACGGAAAGAAGAAAAATCAAAGACAAAATTCAAACGGAGTTGATTTAAACAGAAACTTTCCTACAAAAAACTGGTGTAAGTCAGATAAAAAAGAATATTTTGGCGGAGATGAGCCTGCAAGCGAGATAGAAACAAAATTTATGATGGAAATTCTTTCCTGTTATAAAATTGATGCAATATTATCTATCCATGCACCATTTGAGATAGTTAATTATGATGGTCCGGCTAAAAATTTAGCAGAAAAAATATCACAATTAACAGGTTATAAAGTTCAGGCTGATATCGGTTATCCGACTCCGGGAAGTTTTGGAAATTATGCAGGGGTTGAAAGAAATATACCAACAATTACTTTAGAATTACCTGAAAATCAAGATAATGATACTTTATGGCATGTTAATAAACCTGTTTTTGAGTATCTTTCAAAACAATTTTAGAAGAAAGGTTTTTAGAAATGAAAAAGATAAAAATTATCATTTTTATTTGTTTAATTATTGTTGGGCTTAATTATTGCAAAGGAAAAATAATAACAACTCATAGTAATCAGGTTGCTGTTGTCAGTATAGGTCCGGATAGAACTATGAATAGCTATGCTAATTCTTTGCAACTGGATAATAAAGATGCCATTCTTTTAGGTGGTTATACATATATAGATGGGAGTGTTGACGGCTCAAATAAAGCTGAATTATATAGTATTACTGAAAAGAAATTTATTAAGTTACAAGATATAAAGAAAGATGATACTCTAGATTTATTTCAAGTCGATGATAAAGTTTTTATTGTAGATAGTTTTGGTAAAAAAAATGTTGAGGTTTATGATATAAATACGAGAAAGTTTATTGAAATAAATTCAATTTCTCTTGATACAAAGAATCTGAATGTTAAAAAGTATAAAAAAGGTTGGGATATAGTTAACAAGAAAAGAAATATTTATGTTCCTGAAAATTTTGAAGAAATTAATCTTAATAACAAATGGTCATTGTTATATGAGAAAGATAAAATATATGATTGCTCTTTAAAAGCTAAGTTATATGATAAAGAGAATCATAAACTATTAGATTCCCCTAATTTGTTCTATTGTCCAAATTATAATGCACCAATAATAGAATTAGATAATAATAAGTTTCTAATTGCCGGAAATAATGATGGATTTTCCTGTTCTCCTATTGTAAATACACAAATTATTGAGATAAAATAACTATTTATTAACAAAAGTTTAGTTACAATTTATGAAAACTAAGACTTTTATGGTATATTTTAAAATGAGAATGCATCTTAGAAAAGGAAAAATAAATGATATCAGTAAATGATTTAAAAACAGGCTTAACACTTGAAATTGACGGCGGACTATGGAATGTTGTTGAATTCATGCACGTAAAACCGGGTAAAGGTGCTGCATTTGTTAGAACAAAATTAAAAAATGCAGAAACAGGTAACGTTGTTGAAAAAACATTTAGAGCCGGCGAAAAAGTTGCAAAAGCTACTTTGGATAAAAGAGATATGCAATACCTTTATAAAGAAGGTAATGACTATGTTATGATGGACTTGGAATCATATGAACAAATCTCTGTAGCTGCTGACAAAATTGGTGATGGTGTTAAATATTTAAAAGAAAATATGAATGTAGCTATTTTACTTCATGGTAATAACATTATCGGTATTGATATACCAAACTTTGTTGAACTTGAGGTAGTTGATACACCTCCTGCTGAAAAGGGAAATACAGCTCAAGGCGGTACTAAACCTGCTACTTTGGAGACAGGTGCTGTTGTTAACGTTCCATTCTTTGTAACAAACGGAACTATAATAAGAGTTGATACCAGAACTAATGAATATTTAGACAGAGTCTAAGGATAGATAAAATGAAATTTGATTTAGAATATTTAGAAAAATTAGCTAATATAGTATATGAAAATGATCTTTCTGAAATAACATTGGAAGATGATGAAAAAGCAGTTTGCTTTAAGAGAGAAAAACAACAAGTTGTTCAAGCATCAGCTCCTGTAGTAATGCCTGCAACTGTTACATCTCAGGTTGTTGCTCCAACTCCGAAGCCTGCCAGTGAAGCAAAAACAGAAAGTGCTCATAAGGGAACTCCTATAGTTTCTCCTATGGTTGGTACTTTTTATGCTGCTCCATCTCCTGACGATGCACCTTTTGTTAAAGTTGGTGACAATGTTTCTATCGGTCAGGTTGTTTGTATTATTGAAGCTATGAAATTAATGAACGAAATTGAAGCTGATGTTTCAGGTAAAATTACTGAAATATGCGTTAAGAACGGCGATTCTATTGAATTTGGTCAAGTTCTTATGTATGTTGAGTAAGTTAAGGATTAATAAATATAAAAGAGGAACATATAAAAGGTTCCTCTTTTTATTTGTTATTTTTTTCCAAGTTTAATAATTTTTCTTTCTTATCCAAACCGCCTGCATAGCCTGTAAGTTTATTGTTGCTTCCTATAACTCTATGACATGGAATAATTATTGCTATTGGATTTTTATTATTTGCATTACCTACTGCTCTTGAGGCGTTTGTGTTCCCTATTAGAGTTGCTATATCTTTATAAGTAGCTGTTTTGCCGTAGGGAATATTCATAAGTTGCAGCCAGACTTTTTTCTGAAATTCTGTTCCCTTTGGATTAAGCGGCAGCTCAAACTTTTTTCTTTTTCCATTAAAGTATTCATTAAGCTGTTTTATTGTTTGTCTTATAATTTTGTTTTCTTTATTCTCAATGAAATTATGATTTACAAATTTAACCGACAATAAGAAGTTTTCATCGGCACTAATAAATATATCACCAATTATTGAATTATATTTGTAAATGCAGTGCATATTTATAAAATAGCATATTTTGTAGTATCATAAAATATATGAATTATTTTGAACGTGCAAAAAAATTTAGAGCAAAAAAAAGATTAGGACAGAATTTCTTAGTTGATAAATCTGCTATTGAAACGATTTTAGATGTTTCAGATATAAATAAAGATGATATTGTTGTAGAAATAGGTCCGGGACTTGGTTTTGTTACGGAACAATTGGTTTTACTTGCTAAAAAAGTTTATGCTGTTGAACTTGATGAAGATATGGTTAATGAATTATCTAAAATAAATGCAGATAATTTAGATATTATTCATAAAGATATTTTAAAAACTGATTTAAGCCAATTCGGAAATAATATAAAAGTAGTTGCTAATATTCCTTATTATATAACTTCTCCTATATTAGCTCATTTGCTTGGTGAAGTGGATGATTTGGAAAATAAAAACAGAAATTCAATTTCACAAGTTGTATTAATGGTTCAGTATGAAGTTGCTAAAAGACTTACAGCTAATGAAAAATCTCCATCTAAAGAATTTGGATTGCTGTCAATTTTAGCTCAATTTTGGTCTGATGTTGAGTTTATAAAAAAAGTTCCGTCTCGTTCGTTTTTTCCTGCACCAAAGGTTGATTCGGCTATTGTCAAATTGACTGTCAGAAAAGAACCTTTATTAAAAATTTCTAATTATTCTTTCTTTAGAAAAGTTGTTAAAGGTTGTTTTGCTACAAGAAGAAAAAATATAAAAAATTCACTTGTAAATGTTGGTTTTGCTAAAAATGCAGTGGAAAAAACATTGAAAGATTTAAATATAGATGAAAATCTTAGAGGTGAAACCCTTTCTATTAATCAAATTGGCGATTTAAGTGAAAAACTTAAGGAAAATTTATGAAAAGTATAAAGGTTAGAACTCCTGCTAAGATTAATTTGACTTTAGAAGTCTTAAATAAAAGAGATGACGGCTTCCATAATATACAGTCTATAATGCAAACAATTAATCTTTATGATTATCTGACGTTTAATATTGATAATGCTGAAGAAATTAAAATTGAATTAAAAGGAAATTCCGATGAAATTCCTTATAACGAGTCAAATCTTATATATAAAGCAGCCGAGAGATTCTTTAAAAAAGCAAATATTGATAATGTAAAATTATCAGTTTATATAGAAAAAAAAATTCCGATATCAGCGGGTTTAGCTGGCGGAAGTACTAATGCAGCAGGGACAATATTTGCATTAAATAAATTGTTTAATAATATTTTATCGGAAAATGAAATTAATGAACTCTGCGCTTCATTAGGTTCTGACTTAAACTTTTGTTTATATGGCGGTTGTGCTTTATGTACTTCGCGCGGAGAAGTTATTGAAAAAATACCTTTTTTTGAACAAAGTGTATCTTTAATTAAACCAAAACATCTTGGCATAAGTGCGAAAGAAGCATATATTAATTTCTCAAAATTAACTGATAAATCAAATCCTGACAATACTTCAAAGTTAAAGGATTTATTGCTTAAAGGTAAATTTGATAAATCGTTAATATACAATAGTCTTGAAAATGCTTTATTCCCATATTATGACGAATTGCAAAATATAAAAAACAATGTGAAAAACTCTTTAATGTCAGGAAGCGGATCTACATTTTTCGTTTTAAATTCAAAATTGGAAACTAATTTAAATAAAGATAATTATGATATCTTTGAAAATTTAAAAACAATTAACACAGGAGTTGAACAAACAGATGAGTGATTTAATTATTACAGAGAAAACAAATCCAAATACACTTAATATAGATGTTGCTTCATCTCTTGAAATTGCACGTATGATAAATGAAGAAGATAAGAAAGTAGCTGAAAAGGTATCAGAAAATCTTACCTCAATAGCAGATGCAATAGATATAATAAGCGAGAACTTTTTAAAAGGAGGTCGATTATTATATTTTGGGGCAGGAACAAGCGGCAGGCTTGGTATTTTAGATGCTTCAGAGTGTCCTCCTACATTTAATTCTCCTAATGATATGGTACAAGGTATTATAGCAGGCGGAGATAGAGCGTTACGTTTTGCTATAGAAGGAGCAGAGGATTCTTGTGAACTTGCAAGAAAAGATTTTAAAAAATTACATATAACGGAAAAAGATACAGTAGTTTCAATATCAGCAAGCGGTAATGCTAATTATGTTATAGAAGTTTTAAAGCTGGCAAAAGAAAAAAAGGCTAAAACAATTGCTTTAACGTGTAACCCAATGGCTAATATTTCAAAGATAGCAGATGTTGTTATTTGCATAGAAACAGGTGCTGAAGTAATAACAGGTTCAACAAGAATGAAAGCTGGGACTGCTCAAAAAATGGTACTTAATATGCTTACAACAGGGGCTATGATAAAAATCGGTAAAGTTTATAAGAATTTTATGATTGATGTTAAACCTACAAATATTAAGTTAAAAGATAGAGCCCAAAGAATTGTTTCTGAAATAGCTCATTGTTCACAAGATGAAGCAAAAGATGTTTTAGAATCTAATGAATACAAAGTAAAAGAAGCTATTTTACAAATAAAATATTCAATATCATTAGAAGAAGCAAATATAATATTATCTGAATATAATGGTGTTCTTGGTAAAGTTTTTTCTGCTTTGTAATAAAAATTAAAAAAAAGTAAATTTTCTTTCTTTATCTGTTTTTACTTGGTAAAAGTAAAAGTGGTAAATATGAGAATAAGTAGTAATTATAGTTTTCTAAATATAGATTCAAATAAACCAGCAAACAAAGTTAGAGTAAGTAATAAATTAAATAAAAATCCTTATTCTGATACATTTGTAAAATCAACACCTGCTTTCAAAGGATCAAAAGAAGAAGATTCATTTAGTACGTTGTTTGACAATGCATTTAATATTTTTGCGAAAGAGGCGAGTTCTTTTTTTACTAAATTAAGTGATATTATTCGTCAAACTCGACGAGAAACCGAAGTTGCAGCATATATAGCTGCCTTTTCAGATAAATCTGTTAGGAAAATTATGCTTGCAAGAAAAAAAGATAAACTTGCAACAATTAATTTAAATGTTTTTCAAAGTTTTAATTTTGATATTGAATTTATAAATAAACTGTTTGAGAATGCAAATATAAAATCAATTTTGGCACTAGATGCTTTTATTAGAACATATAATTGTGAATCTGGCACGAGAAAGGTTTTTAAGGGGCAGGAAATTGAAGCTGTAAAAATATATGGATTTCTGAATTGTAAAGATAATCTATCTAAGTTTCCTGAATTATTATTATATTTATATAATCAAGAAGCAGATAGTCAAAATTCAGATTATACAAAATTGGATAAAACAGCTGACTTTTTGAAAAGAGTTGGGGTACTTAAATTTAATGACTTTGATAAGAAATTCTCTTTTTTGAGCCCCAGATTTAATGATTTTGAAACCATTTCTGATAAAGTTGATGCTATTGAATATTTACAAACAACTTATGATGATAAGATGGCTTTATTAGCTGATATTATCAAACAATCTGGTTTGCCTCAAAATGTTGTTCCTGAAAAAATATATGCTTCCGCAACTGATATTATTGAGTATTTTTACGAGAAAAATAACGGAGAAAACTTGAATGGTATAGAAGAAATAATAGATTATATTGCTTTACAAGGAAAATTAAAAACCCAAAGTTTAAAACAAATTTCTTCAAGTTATAACGATTTTAAAAATCCTGAAAATAAAGTTGATTTCTTTAAGTTTTTGAAAGATTGTAATGTTTCAATCTCTGATTTTAATGTTTTATCTAGTAAACCAATAATATCCGATGTCGATATTAAAGAGTTTTTATCTAATAAAGAAATGCTTTCTCAATATATATCCAAAATTCTTGGTGTCAGAGAATTCGAAGGAAATGATTACTATAAAAAATTTAGAGATATTATTAATGCTTTGTATGATGAATCGAAGAACTCGGAATTCGTTAAAAGTTTTATAGAACTATCTGATAGATTTAATTTTAAAAATTCTGATTCTTTGCTCCAATTGTATAATAGAACTCTTGGAATTAGAAAATGCAGCATAACGTCTCAAGAATTAAGAGATTTTATTGACTTATTCCGTTATTCTGATTCACAGAATATATTTGTACAGGCTAAAGCTCAGAATATATCAGCAATTGATTTATTAACTAGAGAAAAGGAACAGTTTTTATCTATTAAAGGAGATATTGATAATTTTATATATTCAGATGATACAGCATTCTTTGCAGGACAATCTGCGCTTGAGATATATAAAAAATATCGCAAATTATTACTCGAAAATAAAGAAAATGTTCAGTCTATACTTCAGAATATTGTGGAATTCGATGTTCAAAATGCAAATCAATATTCGCAAAAAGCATTACAAGTTAAGCCTTTTACTAAGTTTTTTAAAGATAAAGAATCAATGTTATTATTCTTTACTGAAAATGATATAAAATTTGATGATTCGGATGAAGATACTATATATAGAAAGAATTGTATTGAAATATTTGATGCTCTATATGACGAAGATGACAAAGAAATGTCTTTTGAGAGAATTAATTATATAGCGAAATCAGGTTTCTTGGTTAAATCTCAAGCAAAATTAACAGAATTTCTATTGAAAATGTCATCTAAAGATACAAGAAGAAAAGTAATGTCTATAATTGCAGATAAGAAAATTCCATCGATAAGTTCATTGGAAAAGTTTTTTAAGCAATATAGACTGCCAAATTCTAAAGGAGCTGAATTGCTGGAATATCTGCAGAATCTTCCAGCGGATATTGATTTCTCAAAAAGTATAGAATTATTAAATTCTATCCAAGAAAAAATTGATAGTTTGAATATTCCTATTCAGATAAATAGTAGTAATATAAATAGTATTAATTTGGATGAGATTAATTCTAAAAAGTCTGTTTCTGCAACCGCTTTAATTAATATTTTAGATGATATGTCATGTTCTACCGATGATGCTAATTTTATTGTTTCTCTTCCCGGTGCAACTAAAAATGTTGAATCTAATACTTTTTCACCATATAGAATTGCACAGGAAATAGCATCCAAAATAGATAAGTCAGGTGAATCTTATCAAAATATATCACGATTATTAGGTATAGATAGGGTATCATTAAGTTTACCGAGAGATTGTTCGTATTATTTTTATGTAAAAGCAATTGAACAAGCGTTACCAAAACAATTTGTTGACTTTGTAAATTCTGATGAGTGGTTGAAATTCTCGAATGATGAAGTTTGTTCTGCTAATCTTGTATTGCATGCCCGTCTTCGTGCAATAGACAGGTTTGCATTAAATGATGCAGATAATATAGATGTTCTTTATAAAGATGAAACTATATCAAAACTAAAAGATTTATTGAAAACAGTCTATACGACATCACCAATAGATATAAAAGGAGCTGACTTATCAAAACGTTTTGTTGCTGATTTTGTTCATGGTTCTAATGTAATAGAAGCTGTTTTTCTTAATAACGGCGAGATGATAACAATAGTTCCCAAAAGAAATTCAAATAAAGCTTAGTCTTCTTCTATATAAGAAACTACTTTGTTAATATTTTCATCAAAACTTGATAGTTTTTCTGCAACAGTATTTAAAACATTATTATTTTGTTGATTTGTAAGTGTTTCATTTACTGCTGTTATTTGAGTCGCAATATAATTAAGAATATCTTTTATTTCATAATTTTTATTGTCTTCACTCATTGCTTCAATTAATTTATCAAATTTGGCTCCTAATGTTTCAATCTTTTCTTCTAAAACATTAATTTGTTTTGATTGTTGGTTAATTTTTTCCTGCATTAAAGTTTCCAGTTCGGTAAGTTTATTTGAATTTTCTTCTGAAAGTTTATCAATTCTTTCATTTAGTGAATCAATATCAGGTGTTAATGCTGTATTTAATTGAACAATAATGCCGGTTAATAAACTTTTTATTTCTGAAATATCATCAGTTTTGTAATTTGAGAAAGATTCATCAAGTTCATCAAATCTTTTAATTAAGTTCGTGATATCTTCTTTTATGTCTGATTTATTTTCAAAAATATCTAATGGATTTTCTTTTGTACTTTTTAATTCAGAAATGTCATTTTGCATTGAATTTAATACATTACCTGTTGCATCAATCCATTCTGCCAGGTATATAAAGGCATTATTTAAGTTTCTTGTTGCATTGGTGCTACTTTGTAATAATCTTACCATTTCATTAACTTTTTCGCCTAAAAGCGCAAACTTAAGTTCAGGATTAAATTCTTTCCTTTGATTATCAAGTTCTTGAATTGTATCTTTGAATGAATCCAAGTAAGATTTAAATTGTTTATTTGCATCATCTGCTGAAAGAATTAATTTATTTGTTCTTATGCTGATACTTGAAATGTCATTATTTAATTCTGCAAATTTTTCTTTTAATGAGTTAATATCATCAGAAGTAACCTTTGTTTTGTCATCTAAGAATTTATGCAATTTTAGAAAATCAGATTCAATATCTAACAATGTATAGATATATGTTTCGGTATCACCTTTTGTTGTGCTTGTAATTGCATGAAGTTCTCCCGATAAATCCTCAAGTTTATCTTTAAGATTTGGAACATCATCTATAATTTTACATGCTCTTGAAAGAGTTTCTGTAATTTCATCAATTTTTATATTAAGATTATCATTGGTTTGGGTGTATTTTGTATCTAATTCTTCGCTTTTTTGAGCAAAACCGTCAATTTTACTTACCCATTCATTTAATAAACCTATGTTTTCATAAATTAAATCTATCTTTGAAGACATTAAATCATCTTCGAATACAGTACTAATACTTGAAACCTTATCAGATATTGTATCTACTTTGTTTGCCCATTCATTTATTGCGGTTAAATTCTCATATACAATATCCATTTTGTTAGTTAAATCTTCAAAATCTAAATCTTCTGACAAAGAAGCATCAACACGATTCTTAATTGTATTTAAGGTATTTGTTATATTCTTTGTATCTTCTGCAAAATTGCTAAGTAAAGCTATTTTAGATTGAAGGTTTGTCATTGAACTATCTACATTATCTATTTTCATAGTCCAATTATTTAATGCACTGATACTTTCATAAATGATATCGACTTTTTCTGCAACATCATCAAAATCAATATTTTCACCTAGTCTTGAATATACATTTTCTATGGATTGGTTAATATAACCTACTTTCTCTATCCAAGCATTAATTATTCCTAAACTGTCATATATTTCACTAATTTTAGCAATTTGATTTTCAAAATCTTTGTTCTCAAAATCTGAATGAAATTTTGTTATTCTTGCTTGCAATTCTTTTATTAAAACATTTGTTTGTCTGATATTCTTCTGTTGGACACTGTTCAAATCAGCCATAATAGAACCAATATCTTCGAGATTTGGAATGCTTTCTGCTCTTGTTGTCATTTGTTCTATATAATTTGCTAGTGTTTGGTGAAGATTTGTAAGCTGTTTTTCTAAATTCTTTATATTTTCAGAATTAGTTTCGTTCTTAGAGTTTTCTTTTATTGCTGTAAGTTCATTAAATATATTTTCATTTGTCTTGAGTGCTAAATCAAGTTGTTGCTTTTGATATTCTTCAAATTCAGCACTTGTTAGTGCTAAGTTTTGAACATTTTGTAGGTTTTCCAGATGTTGAGAGACACTACTTGTTGAATCTTTTAAGGTACTAATATCATTGTATAAATCTTTTAAGAGTGCATCATTGCAACTGTCTACTTGCATTGCAATATTTTCAAGTTTTTCTTTAATTTCTTCAAAATTTAATTTTGCTTGAGCATCTGTAATAAGGTTTTCTATTGACTCAACAGAATTCTTTATATCAAGAACATCAAGTTCTTTAACTGAATCTATATTATTAAGTTTTTCACATACTTCTTCCAATATTTCTTCGTAATTATTTTCAGCAGCCATCTTGCACTCTCTACTTTTTTACTTTATTAATTTTTATTTTATCAAACATAAGCCATTACTGCACAGTTTGTAGTATTATTTTGACTCTATTTATTATATACCTTCCAAAATGCTTGTGAATACTGTATTTTAAAAAAAACAAATATTACAAATGATTAAGCTTATTGCTCTGAAATTTCTTTGATTTTGTATAAATCTTGTTTTGTTAACCATCTTGGTGAGCCTTCTGTTTCAGAATGGTTTCTTAATAAGTAGGAAGGGTGGAATATAACTGTTGTGTCAACATTCCCGAAAAGTTTATACCATTTTCCTCTAATTTGAGATATCTTTATTTTATTACCCAAAAATGATTTTGCACTTGTTGCACCGCAAAGTACAATTACTTTTGGTTTAACAGTTTTAATCTGTTCTAATAAATAGTTTTCGCATAGTGATTTTTCTTCATCAGTTGGTACTCTGTTTTCAGGAGGTCTGCATTTGACTGTATTACATATATAAAAATCATTTTTTCTTGAAAATCCGCATTCTTCAATTAATTTAGTAAGTAATTTCCCAGCTCTGCCTACAAATGGAGTTCCGGTTGCATCTTCATCAGCTCCGGGGGCTTCTCCTATCAGTAATATCTTGGCATTAGGATTACCATCAGAAAAAACTATATTTTTTCTGGTGTTTCCCAGTTCACATTTATAGCAATTGTTACATTCTTCTTTTATTTTTTTTAATTTTATTTCTTTTTCTTTTGTCATATTTGACTCCTGATTCATTTATATATTCTATTTTATATTAGTTAAAATAACAATACAAATGAGATATTAGCTTTTTTAAACAAAAGTATAATTAACAAATATAGTTACTAAGTCCAATGAAGACATATAGTAAATTTTGTATTATATAAAAGTAAATCCTCAACTCTTCTGATTGCTTATTCTTAGTGCTCATTCCCCTTCATTGGAAGGGGTTTTCTTTTTTATATGGGTCTGGTTAGTGTTAAGGGGATGTCTTTGGGATAAATATCTTCCGTAACACCAGAGCAACCTGTTATGAAGAAAAAGTCAAAATTGTCACCGGGTTTTATTCCCAGGTCATCAAAAGGAATGCAAGTTTCGAAAATTTCTTTATGGACATATTTTATATGGTGACCCCATTGAAGTTCCCATAATCCGTCTTTTACTGCAGTTGAAAACTGAAGCGGATATTTTCTGTTGCTTGTTACTGCAAATTTGACTTCATGTGTATAACCGTCAAGCAAAATAGGATGTATAAAATCTTTTTTATTTGTGGTTCTTGATGGTGAAGTAAGGGCTAATGAATCATTGTATGCCTTTATGTATATGTATATTGAAAAATATTCCTTATAACTTTCTTTACTGTCAAGAAGATATTTATTTATGTCAAAGCGTATGTATAAATTATCTTTATCTGTACCAAAATATATTCTGTTTAATATTTTGTTTTCTTGAAGGACGGGTCCGTCAGGAATATCAATGCAACCTGCGTGTAGCCATTCGTCATTGTCTTTTACCATGCCGTTAATTAATGGTGTAATTTGTCTTTTGGGTGTTCTTAACGGTTTTCCCATAAATGACATTAATGGCATTTCTAAATAACTTGGTATGGGTCTTTCTGTTATTGTATATACATTTTTTAAGTGTTCTCTGAACATAAAATCAAAAATATGATCTTGACCTGAGTTATTGGGTTCTCCGTACCACCAAAACCAGTCTGAACCTTCTGCGATATATATTTCTGATTTTGCTGCTTTAATTTGTTCTTTTGTTAATCTGCCTGATTTTTCAGCTTCTTTTAAGTCATCTCTGGCTTGAACAAGATATTTCCAAGCTAGGTTTTTTGTTGGTTCCGCAATCCATAGTTGGAATTCCTGATTCACCCAAGAACCAGGAGCTACTTTTTTTAATTGTTTTTCTATTTTTTTGTTCTGATTTACAAAATCGCTTATTAATACAGTTTTAATATTCTTATCATCATTAATTAGTGAATATAATCTTTCTAAAAATATAGAGCCGTCTTCCGGATATGATTCCCAACTGTTTTCTCCATCCATTGCTATAGTTAATATATGTTTTTTATCCGGAGAATTTTTGAGTTTGTCATGAACTGTTTTTATTCTGTCAAATAAGTCATTGGCACATAAAATACTGTCGTGATGAGGGTACTCAAACCCTATCAGATTTGGAATAACAGAATCTCTGAATATAAGATTTATTTCTTTGTCTTGTTTTGTTTTGTATAGATATAATGAACAAACATCATAAGGGTCTTCATAACATCCTCTAAAATCTCTTACAAATTCTTTTTTTAATGAATTTGATAAAACGCTTTCATCAGATATAACCCATTTTGCTCCAAGGTTTGCAAGTACATCAAGTGTCTTTTGACTTATACAATGTTCACTGGGCCAAATTCCTTGTGGTTCTTTTCCGAAAGTTTTTTTTATTTTCTCAAAAGCCATTCTAACTTGTTCTTTAACATCAACTATTAATGAAATTTTACAATCAGGAAGTTGGTGTTTTAGAAATGGCGTTTTTAAATCTTTAGGATTTATTAATATAGGTAAGATTGGATGATTATATGGACTTGTCAGTATTTCTATTCTGCCGTCATCTTGGTATTTTTTAAAAGTTGGAATTATTTGTTTTATTATTTTTCTGTTTAGCTCTATTAATCTTTTTCTGTCCTCAAGATTATAATTAGCACCTTTTTCTTCAAATTCTCTTAATTCAGGATAGACTTTTTTCCAGATTGGGTCAAACCATACCAGATTGAATAACATCATAATATCTGCATATTCTTGAAGCGAAAAATCATTTATTCCAACTTCAGAATCACTGTATCTCTTATTGTATAGTTCATTATATCTAGGATTCTTTGATATAATATTTTCATAATTAGCATCAAAAAAGTAGTTTAAAATATATAATTTATCATCATCTGTAAGTTCATCAGTTGGCGTTATTGTGAGTTTTGAATGTATATCATGACCATCATTATACGCATAGTCTTCTATAGTGTCTATAAGAGCCGGAACAATGCTAAAATTTAATTTTAGATTTGGGAACTTGTCAAGTATAAGTAACATGTCAAGATAATCTTTAATGGCGTGCAATCTTGCCCAAGGCATCAGTCTTATGCCGTTTGGCTGTGTTTGATAATTCGGCTGGTGAAAGTGCCATACGAAAGCTACTGATAATTCTTTTTGCATACTATACTTCCTGCTTAATAGAATGATATCATTTTATTCTCAAATATACAACCAAATTATATTTTAGCCGTTTTTTAAATGTTAAGATATTTAACAAATATATGTAATCAACAAATGCATTACTATTGTTGAATGTTGAGTGTATTATATACATTAAATGTTAGAAAAATTTATTTTAGGTACTATACAAGAAATAAAAATAATGATTTAATATTCTGAAAGGACATTTTAATAGGTGTTTTTCCCTTGTAAAGAAAAAGTTTTAGTCGTAAGACTATTAGGGAGAGGAGATTTGGAATAAATCCAAACTGGCCGCAACGGAAATAGCGGCTTTTTTATTATGTTAAAAAAGCCCTATACAAGTACGATTTTGTTACCTGTGAATGCTCCACAGGTGGGTAAGTGCCTTAACAAATCCGTTTCCTGCTACTTGGCAGGTCTACTGCATTGTTATTAGAGTCATCTTTCCCTATTAATCAAGATGTAGGAACAAAATAAATACCCGTATAGAGCATTAGTATTATAACACTTTATTTTTTGTTTTTCACTAGTTCATTTATTAATTTTTTTGCTTCTCTCAATTGTTTATCATTTCTTTGTGTGAATATAGTATCTTGTTTTATTATTATATCTGGAGTTAAACCTTTCCTATATATATCATTTCCAGCTGGAAGAATATACTTATCTGTTGTTAATATAAGACCGGTAGAGTTGGCCATTGGAATAACTTGTTGAATTGAGTTCTTTCCGTAACTTTTTTCACCTATTAAAATTGCATTTAAGTTGTCTTTTAATGTTCCTGCTAAAATTTCTGCTGCACTAGCTGTATTCTTATTTATTAAAATGACAACCGGCTTATTCTTAAAGATTTTTTCTCCGTCTGAATATATTTGATATTTTGTGTTTATTCTGGATTGTATACTAACAATTTTTCCTTGATCCATCATATAGTTTGCCATCTGAATGGCATTTGCAAGTACGCCACCATAATTGTTTCTTAAATCAATAATTATTCCTTTTGTATTATTTGTTTCTATAATAATATTCTTAAAGTCTGAAACTGCTTTTCCTCCCATTATATTTTCAAGTGTTATAATCCCGATATTATCTTTTGTTATTTTGTATTCCATAGTTTTTATAGGAATTGCTTTCCTCTTTAGTTTTTTATTAATTAAAATATTTCCTCTTTTTATTGTAATATCAATTTCTTTATTACCCGATGCTTCAATATTATTTATAACATTTTTTATCTCTAATCCGTTTGTTTTTTCTCCATTAATTGATATAATTACATCTCCAGGTTTTATGTCTGCAGTTTGTGCCGGTGAATTATCCATTATATGATTTATTACAATATTTTCACCGGATTTATTAAAAAGAACACCTATACCTGTGATTTGAGAGTCTATAATAATTTTTTGTTTAGAAAATAAATCAGACTGCAAAAATTTGCTGTATTGATCATTTAAACTTGCAAGCATACTGTTTATAGCTATATTTGCGTCTTCAATTGTTTTAATATGTTTTATATATCTTATTCTCCATTTTGACCAATCTTGGTTATTAAGTGTTTCATCTACATATGAATTTTTTGTTATTCTCCAAGCATTTATAAAGAGGCGTTGCGGTGCTATATTCTGTGAGATAGTTATTTTTTTCAGTAATTTATGGATAATATTAATGTTAATATTATTTTCAGGTCTGACAAAGATAGTTAAAATAATTATTGTAATAATTAAGAATATTGAATAAAATATTATATTTTTTTGTTGGACTTCTTTATTCATTCAGTTTATACCTACTGATATTTTATACTTTTTCAGTTCTTTATACAATTATTTTCTGGTAAAATCTTCATTTTATCTGATATAATGTAATTTATGAAAAATCTATTTAAGGATTGCTTATATATATTCTTTGTTGTAATGGTGATGTTTCTTCTTAGTGATCAACCATCATTTTCTCGTACAATGAAATTTGTACAGTTATCAGATATACATTATTCATTAATAAGAGATGATACCAGCTATAAACTTTTGTCAAAAACAAGACCTTTATTAAAAGATGCAATTAAACAAATTAATGCTCAGAAGAATATAAAATTTGTCATGATTACAGGTGATGGTATCGATAAACCGACTAAAGATTCTTTGTATAGTCTTACTGATGAGCTTAATACCCTGCATTATCCTTGGTATTATGTTTTAGGTAACCATGATACCTCTACTGACGGATATCTTACAAAAATAAGATTTGTTGAAATTCTTAAAGAAACAAATCCAAATTATCTTTTTGATTCGACATATTATACATTTAAACCTCAAAAGGGTTATAGGGTAATAGTTTTAGATGGTGCAAAAAATAAAGGTATCTCTTCCCACGGTGTTTTGCCTCAAGCGCAATTATTTTGGCTTGATAATATACTGAGTAAGTCAAAGAATGATACAGTTTTGATTTTTATACATTTCCCATTATTGCCTCCTTATGAATCGAAAGGGCATGAAATCATAAATGCAGATGAATTTAAAGCAGTATTGAAAAAATATAATATGCCGATTGCAATATTCTCCGGTCATTATCATGCTGCTAAGATTACAAAAAGAGGGAATATTCTACATGTATCATCACCATCTTTAGCCGGTTATCCTAATGCATTTCGAATAATTGAAGTTACCAATAAATCTAAACAGACAATTTTTAAGTTTGATTTTTGTGAAACTAATATGAAAGATTTACAAATGAAAACTAAAATTATGACATTCGGAGGTGCCATATATTATGGAAAACCTAAAGACAGAACGGCAACAATAACAATAGAAAAGAAGTAAGAATCTATGAAAAATTCAGATTTTAGAGTTAAATTTTGGGGCGTTAGAGGCTCTTATCCTGTTGTAAATAAAGATTTCTTAAAATATGGAGGTAATACTTCTTGTGTTGAAGTTATAGTAGGTTCTCATCGTATAATACTTGATGGTGGAACCGGACTTATTGCTTTAGGTGATAAAATATTTAAAGATCATATATCATCTGCAGATAATGTTTTTGATAGAAAACCGATGAATATAACTCTTCTCCTTAGTCATATTCATCAGGATCATATTCAAGGATTAAATTTTTTTAAACCAATTAATGTTCTGACTACTCAGTTTTCTTTATTCGGATATAGCGGTTTTGATTCTAATTTAGATGAAACATTATCTGAATTAATATATGGAAAATCTTTTCCATTAAATTTATATGATATAACTGCTGATTGTAGTATTACTGATATTACGGAATCAGAAATTATTGTTTTGTATAAAGATAATGAAAGACCAATTTTAAAAAGAATATCATCTATTGATGATGTAAAGCCAAAAGAAAATGAAGTTATTATTTCATTTATGAAATCTAATTCTCATCCTAATTTTGGTGTTATGTGTTTTAAGATCAGCTATAAAGACAAATTTCTTGTTTATGCTACAGATACAGAGTGCTATTTTGGAGGTTCAAAGAAACTTGAGTTATTTGCAAAAGATGCAGACTTATTAATTCATGACAGTCAGTATACCACAGAGGATTATCTTTCCAGCGTAGCGCCAAAACAAGGTTTTGGTCATTCAACTTTTGATATGGCATGCCGTGTTGCGACATATGCGAATGTCAAACAGCTTGCTTTTTTCCATTTTGATCCTTCATATAATGATGAAAAATTGACAAATATAGAAGATTTCTTTAAAAATAAAAATAAAAATTATTTTCTTGCAAAAGAAGGTATGGAAGTTTGTCTTTAAGAAAATTATTAATAGCTTTTTTATGTGTTTTTTTTATAGGGCAGCATTGTTATGCGGACCAAACTATTGAGGCTGAGAATAATGCATACAGGCATAATAATCAAGGGATTATATATTTAAAGGAAAAATATTATTTTGGTGCAATAAAAGAGTTTAAAATTGCTATTGATTTATTGCCAAACTCTCAGGCTACGGCTGTCTATTATGTTAATTTAGGAAAAACATATGAAGAAATCGGTTATCCTGAATTGGCCAGACCTTGTTTCGAAAAAGCTGTGAGTATTAATGTTTTATGTTTTGATTACTATTTAAAACTTGCTGAAAATTATAAAAAACTTGGTATTGTTGATGAGAAATTAATAGAGTTTCAAGGTAAAACAGATTCTCCCTTAAATGAAATTATGGTTGGGCTTCTTTTTATTCAAAAAGGAGATGTATCAACAGGGGTTACTGTTTTGGATGAATTTTGTAATAAAGAAACTAATCTTCTTATAACTACCGGAGTCAAAGAATATATAAACAAAATTACAAAGTCTTTATAATAATTCCTTATGATGAGAATCAGTTCCGCCTGTTTTTATTAAATTATATTTTTCTGCAATTTGAGTAATTGTTTTTTTGGAATGAAATTTTAAAATTCTTCTTAATCCGTTATAGGGATAATAAGTTTCTATTCCTTCGAGTCCTATATCTATTAATTTTTTTACAAATGAATCAATATTTAGACACCAGTAGCAAGCCGGATGTGCTAAAATAGCTATTCCTCCGGCTTGATTTATTTTTTCTATAACTGTTTTAGGGTTTCTTAATTTGAATAATCTGTATAGATTAAATCTTTTACCAATATTATTTACTGCATACAAAGATTTTATTTCTTCATTATCAATATCTATTCCGTAACCAATTATGTGTATTAGAACACCTTGGAAAAAACAATCAAATTCAACTGCAGGTATAATAATTTCCTCTTTTAAAATATTTGTAGATAAGTATGCGTCAATGGTATTATGGTCAGAAATGGCAATATATTTCTTACCTTTTCTCTTTGCTTGTTCTACAATTTCATATGGTGTCATTTCCCCATCTGATTCGCAAGAGTGTATATGTAAATCAACATTTTTATAGTAATCTTCTTCTTTAAAAGATAATAATAAGTTTTTTAAATTTTCTTTTATCATGATAAACTTAACTCAATAATATACAAATATATGCTAATATAAAACATAAAAAAGAGGAAGTATGACAAGAAAAAAATCTAATAAAATAATTGATGTTTTCCGAATATTTTTTTCAAGTATTAAAACATATTTTTTATACTTGGATCAATGTGTTAAGTATTTATTATTTCCTATTTTCGGGCAGTTAATAAGTTTGATAATATTGTTTACTATTGTATATTACTTCAATACTAATATTGATAATATTAGGAATATTTCAGCTTTTTTTGAAGATGATAAACATTTATTTGTTATCTATAGTTTGACATTATTGCCATTTTTAATTGTTTTTATTAAGGCTGTTTATGATTATATTATTGCGTTTTGTGCTTTGAATCTTTTGTTTTATACTGTATCAAACAAGAAAAAAGTTAAAGATATTGATTTTGGTGCTAATAGAAAAGTAATCGAACGTAAAATTATTAATTACGTAATATTAATTTTTTTAGTTACATTTTTATTGATTGTTCCGCCATTGATTTTTGTTGCGCCAATAATATGGGTCTTTTTGAGCTTGTCATTTCAAGTTTTGTCTTTTGAAAACGATATATCAGGACAACGGGCTATCTCAAGAAGTATTGAACTTGTGAAGGGAAATGTTATACCAACAGTAATATTATTATTGTTGTGTTCTATTGTTACATATTGGTTTTTACCTAGTATGTTTATTTGGGCTTGTGAAAAACTTTCCTTAATCACCTTTATGATTGGAAGAATAGAAACTTTTGTAAATTTATTAAGTCTTGATTCTTTAAATGAATTGTTATCTATTATAAATTTTAAGCTAGATTCTTTAACAATAGCTAAATATATGGCAGAAAATGTTGTTACTTTGATTGTTATAGCTTTTACTTTACCATTCAGATGTTGTTGTTTTACTCAGTTATATAAGCTTTATGATTCAGAAAAGATTAAAGATTTCTCAAAAGAATCCGATGAAATAATTGTAAGGGCAACGGGCAAAAAGAGAAAGAATTAATTAGGGATAATGTTTAGATGTAAGAAATGTAATTCAATTGATAAATTTGAATTAATGTTTAGTCCTTTATATACGGGATCAAAAGAATACGATGTAACTTATACTAAAAATAATGATATAAAAATAAATGTTGATGGCTATACTTTTATTCCTGATTTATCATTTATGAATAATCATGCAGTGTGCAGATATTGCGGTAATATTAATTGTTGGGATTATAAATAACGTTGCATATGCAACGTTATTTTTGACTTTTGCAAATTTAATTCCCTTATTTTTATTAAATTGGTACAATAATAATTGTTTTATAAAATAAGGTGGTTTCATGAAAAAAAGAAAAGAGAAGAAAGATTATTCGTTTTTATTAAATATATTTTTTTTGGCTATCTTTTTGAGCATAGGGGTGTTTATATATATCTCAGGCGGAAAAAAGGATGCGGTGACTTTAGTAAAGCAAGTTGAAAAGTCTTATCAAAATGAGATTAAAGAACAAACAAATCAAAAATCGACTATACCTAAAGAAGAACCACAAAAAACTAGTAAACAGATTAAAAATCTTCAACCATTTAGATTATATAATTATAAATATACTTATACAATTGATATCCAAGGTTTTGTGAAACGTTTTGAAATTGATATTCCTATCCCTTTGAATGAGAATGAGAAACAATATATTTCTAATATGAAATCATCAATAAAACCAAGCAGATTGTATAGTGATGGAGTTAATACGATTGCTCAATATACTTTTCATGATATTGGTTCGCAACGCATGAATATTGTATTAGAAGGGACAGCTAAGGTTAGAACTTATAATATTAAAAATGCAAAGATTATAAATAAAAATTTAACTCCGGAAAAAGATTTAAGCCGATATTTGAAGCCGGAACCTTTAATTGAGTCTAATGATCCTTATATTAAAAGTATAGCTAATAAAATTAAAGGTGATACACAAGAAGAAGTTCTGCAAAATATTTATGAATATATACAAAATAATATGAAATACACGATTATGGGTAATATAGGCGCTAAAAAAGCATTACAACAAAGACGTGGAAAGTGCACTGAATATGCCGCAATAATGATTGCTTTATGCAGGGCTAAAAATATCCCTGCCAGAATGGTATTGGGGAATATTGCAAGAGAGAAATATACTCAGCATAATTGGGTCGAGGTATATTATGATAAATATGGATGGGTTATGTATGATCCTACTGTTCAGCCTGTTAATGTTAATGTACGAAAGGGTGGAAAAATTGTTAGAGTAGAGAAAAGATATGATACTTCTGTTGATATAAACTATATTACGGCAGGAAGAAATAAACTTTCTACATATACAACTTCATATTCTGTAGGGGAGTCTAGAAATGGTAGAGCAATTGTTAATGAGAATATTCAAATAGAAAAAGTAAAATAGAATTAAGTTGTTTTTTAATTGGTAAGTAAAAATATATCTGCCAAACTATTTAGCAGATATATTTTGGTTAGTATTTTAAGTTTTTGAGTTTTCACCAAGTCTATACACACAAAAACACCCATTACGGGTGTTATCTTTTAAATGGAGCGAGAGACGAGGCTCGAACTCGCGACATCTTCCTTGGCAAGGAAGCATTCTACCACTGAATTACTCTCGCATCCTCTTATGGACTCTATTATACATGCACAATTTTTTATTTCAAGTCTTTTTGTAAAATGATTTTTTTATCTGCCTAATAATAAATCAAAAACATTTCTGTATTTCACGGTAGTGTAACCGCCATCTTCATGTTCTATAACTTTTTCTTGTCTTGCTTTTGCGGCTGATTCATCAAAATAACTGATGATGCCATTAAATAGTCCTGCTTGATATGCAAAATATATGCCTGCAAAAATAATTAACCAAACAATTAATTTAAACATATAAATCTACCTCTTTTTTATTAAGATAGTTTATTTTTTCGTTTTAGTCAAATTCTTATCCCTTATTAGATATGGTTTTACAAAGTTATATGTTCCGTATATTGAAATTATACTTCCTGCTATTTTTAATCCTTTTGAAAATTTATTGTCTTTTAGTAGTGATGCAATAGCATTTAGTGTTGTACCTGCCGTAAAACATAAATAACCTTTAAATATTGCTCTGGGAGTTGTTACCATATCATCTATATCTTTTTTATTTACAACTTTTTCACTAAATATGTCTAAAATATCTGGTTTATATTCATTCTTAGAATTTGATTGTTCAATTTTTGTACTATTGTTTCTGCTATAATCTCTGGCTGTGATTTGTGAAAAATTATCAAAAACATTCATAATTATATATCCTTGTTAATATTATAAAATTTGAACAGAAAATAATTTGTCACTGGCAATTTTAGTATTTATAATAAAATAATAGTTATAGAGGATATTTTGAGAATGTTAGTGGAAAAAGAACTTGGGATACTTAATCAGTATTTGGTCAATAGTTTAATTGATGATAAAAATCGTATATCAGATGATATATGTGACTATTTATGTTCAAAATCGAAAAGAATTAGACCAATGCTTGTTTTTCTTTTTGCAAAGGCAATGGATATTGATTTGGATGATAAAGTTTATCATCTTGCTTGTAGTGTTGAATTGGTTCATAATTCTACATTGGTACATGATGATATTCTCGATAATGCGGATACCAGAAGAGGAAAAGTTTCTTTAAATTATAAATTGGGTAATAATTTAAGTGTTCTGGCAGGGGATATTTTGCTTTCAGTTGCATTAAGAGAACTTGTTAAATGTGATAGTGTCGAAGCTATTGATACTTTTGCTGAATCTATATATTTGATGTGTAAAGGTGAAATAAATCAGAACTTTACAATAGGAAAGCTTCCTACTATGGAAGAATATATTCAGAAATCCGAATATAAGACCGCAGAGCTTTTCAAGGCTCCATTAACATCACTTTGTTTCATTAAAAATAAATCTGTAAAAGATAATGTTTTATCTTTTGCAAGGAACTTTGGTATTGCTTTTCAAATAAAAGATGATTTACTTAATATATTGAAGAATGATCCTACAAAACCTGTTATGAGTGATATTCATAATGGTATTTATACGGCACCTGTTTTGTTTCTAAATGATGATATAGGCAATGTTATTAATCTTTCTGAAGAGGTTATTATAGACAAACTTCAATCAGATAGAAAATACATTCATAAAACGGTTGATTTAATAAAAAAATACGCAGATAAGGCAATTGAAACAATAAGTTTTATAGAAGATAATCAATATAAACAGGAAATTATAAGCTTAACCAAAAACCTTTATGAGGCAGGAATATATGAATAAAGCGGTATTAAAAGAAACTGTTGAAACAGTTGTATTTGTTGTAGTTGCAATAATTATAATAAGATTTTACTTGGGAGAAATACGTTGGATTCCTTCAGGTTCTATGAAACCTACATTAGTAGAAGGGGATAGAGTTTTTGTTGAAAGACTTTCAAGGTTTTATAGAACACCGACAAGAGGTGATATAATGGTATTTTATCCGCCTAAAGAAACTTTAAATGCAAATCCAATTGCAGTTTTTTCTCGTTTAACAGGTTTTTTCTGTAAAGATATTGCTTATATTAAAAGAGTAATAGGTCTCCCAAATGAAAAGATCGAAATAGTTCAAAATGAAGATGGTTCAACTGATGTATTTATAAATGACAAAAAGTTGGAGGAACCATATATTATGGATAGATATGAATATCCTATATGTAATACTGATATGAACTGCGGACCTATGGTTTTAGGTGATGATGAATATTTTATGATGGGAGATAACAGAGGTCATTCTTTAGATTCAAGGTATTGGGGTGTACTGAATAAAGATCGATTTATTGGCAGAGCTAAACTTCTATTCTGGCCTTTTACTCATTTTAAGTATTTTGAAAGGAAATCATATTAGTAATTTTCTTTTATGAAATCTAAGAGCAATTCAAGTGCTTTTGTAGAAAACGCATATTTCATTATTCTTCTGTATAATAATGGATTCGCTTCAAATTTATATGATTTTTTATTTTTTTTGTCTGCTATTCCGATATATATAAGTCCAACAGGCTTTGTTTCTGTAGCGCCTAAGGGACCAGCTATTCCTGTTGTGGCAAGTGCTATTGTACAATTATATTTATTTAATAAACCTTCTACCATTTCTATTGCTACTTGTGCACTTACGACTCCATTTTCTTCTATAGTCTCGGGCTTTACTCCTAAAATTGAAATTTTAGCAACATTTGCATATGTAACAAAATTTTGAAAGATATATGTACTGGAGCCTGAAATATCTGTTAATCTTGAACTTATTAAACCGCCTGTACAAGATTCTGCTATAGAAAGTCTTAATGCATTTCTTATTAATAATTTTGCTATCTTTTTTTCTTTTGATAGCAAAATTATAGGAATAATATTTTTAATGATAAAAATACCATTAGCTGCCAGACGTTTAAAAAACATATTAATAAACCGGCATGTCTAAAGGTTTTAACAATTGTACCTGAAGAGTTTCCCCTTGGTTGATATAGATATTTTCACCTTTTTTAAATATATCTGCTATAGAGTCACCAATAAAGTATATACCTGCAACCGGAGCACTTACTATTGCTGTCAAAGGAGCAAAGATATATTTTGGAGAACCGTTCAGTAAATCTTCTCCTTTTTCCCAAGCCCAAGTTGTTGGTTTTACTACTATATTTTTTGTTGTTTGAGCTGTTTTTGTAAATGCTGTTTTATATGTTGTTTTAGAACTTAAAGCTCCGTCATATGTTACATTTTTGTTGTTGCATATACCTGCATAAAACGGAACTTGTTTACCTGTAGCACTTACAATGTGGTCAAAATATAGTCTTATTATTCCGCCTTTATATAAAATTTTAGGAGCTGAAACTTCTTCTATTGAACCTCTTATAACGCTTCCTTGAGGTATTACAATTGATTTATCAACTTTTATATTTTCTGTTACCATCAAATCAAATTGGTCACCTAAAGATGATGTAGATGAACCTACCGGATCCAATACTTTTAGTGTAATTACAGTACCAGACGGTACTCTTTTTGTTTTTATGTTCGCATTAATCTTTTTATTTACCGCACAATCTGCTCCGATACCTGTAAATAAAAACATTGCACATATTGCAATTAAAACAGAAAATATTTTTTTCATTATATATCCCTCTAATTTATATCTGTTATTGATATTTTACCAAATTTTGCAGATAAATCATCAATGTGATGAATTATGTACATAAATGGTTCAGCATCTTTATCATTTAAGTCTATTAATGCACCCCAGTCGGTTCTTCCGTGATGAGCTGCTATCATTTTAGCAATATCTTTAAACCCGTTATTCATGCATATTGAAAATCCCCATTGAGAGTGGGTTCTCCAGTCTTTTCTGAATTCTTCGTTATATTCTATTAAGCCTGTTTCTTCATCTACTATATATTCAAATATTTTTCCGAAATCGTGTAAAATGCAAGCTGCATATACTATATCCGGATTTATTTTGTTATTGCATTTTGAAAGAATAATATCAGCAAAATCTAAGCATTCAAGTGTGTGTTCAAGCAAACCGCCAATATAATTATGATGCATTAATTTTGCAGCCGGTGTCTTTTTAAATTGTTCTTCATATTCAAATAATAGTGATGAAACAAATTCAGCAAGTTTTTTATCATTGATTTTATTTACATAGTTCATTATTTTAGAAAACAGTTCATCTCTTTGTTCTGAAGATAAACCAAGTTTTGCTTCTTTCACAAGGCTTATATCTGAGATTAGACAGTTGTTATATTTTTCGTTGTATGTGCCTGCGTTGATTCTTATTTGATTGTTTGTTCTAAACAATTTTGAGTCTAATCTGTTTAATGTTTCTTCCCATAGGATACAATTAAGTACAGTACCATCTTCAATATTTTTAACTTGAAGTTTTCCCATTTTGGAGCCTGCTTTTGTATCTCCTATAGAAAACGTTATTACTTCATATATTGCGTGTAAGTCTAACATAATTTCTCTCTTTTCTTATTGATTTTTATTATACAACAATTTTATATTGCTTGTTCATTAGTTTTAATAATTTTTTCTAAATATAACTTCGTGAAAAAAGTGGAAAACGGGCGTTTTATTTTTATAGCGCAAAACTCTATTACATAACCATCTTTGCAGACAATAAATAATGAATTGTTAGTCTTTTTTACTATTGAAGCAGGTCTTTTTTTTGATTTCTTTTGATAAATTTTATAACTTTCAAATGTAAAAAAATCATTTTTATAAGGTATATGGCATTTTAACCAAGGAGTTAGGGCTCGTATTCTTTTGTCTATTTCTATTGATGTTTCTTTTTCAAAGTCCAAAATTGAATCTGCTAATGAAATTTGATGTTGATATGTTGATTCTTGTTCATTTTGGCTTTTTTGTTCTTTTAGTTTTTGAGGTAGGTTATTTAATAAATTAATAATTTCATTTCTTGCCATATCGCAACATCTATGTTTCAAGCTTTCACCTGTATCTGTTTTTAATATTTCTGTTTCTGCTTGGTGTAATATGGCACCTGTATCATAATTGACATCCATTAAATGAAAAGTAACACCTGTTTTTTGTTCATTGTTTAGGATTACTTGCAAGTATGGATTAGGTCCTCTGTATTCTGGCAATAATGATGGGTGGGTATTTATGCAAGCAATTTTAGGTGTATTTATTGTTTGCATGGAAAATTTTTCACTCCAAGAACCAACAAGTATAACATCTGTTTTGAGGCTTTTTATCGTATTAATAAACTCTTGAGAATTAACACTTTTAGCTTTAATTTCTTTTAATTGATGAGTTCTTATAAAGTTATAATCATCAGTGGGGTTTAATAAATCATATATAAATTTTTTTATAGGCGATTGTTTAATGTTTTCTTCTCTAAAGACACCAACTATTTCATTTTTTGTTTTGAGCACTCCCGAGATGAGTGCCCTCAACATTTCACCATAGCCTACAATAACAATTTTCATAAATAATATGATATTTTAGACAAAGTTAAAAATCAAAGTTAAAAGAAATAATGTAAATTAAGTATTCGTTTTTGTAATAAAAGATATTAAAATAGTTTCATAATGGTTTATTTTTTTATACAATAAAACCGGAAAGAGAAGGAATTTTTTGAGCGGAAATTTTGATGATTTAGAAACAACGGTTAGAAAATCGTCTGTTATACAAGAAAGAATGAGTCTTGTATCAAGTCATATGTATAAACAATTCTTAGAATATCAGCAATCAAATGCAAATACTGCTGTTTTGTTTGAAAGAATGGTTGAAAATATGGCTCTTACTGTTGAATATTTAAAGCAATCTTTTACGGTAAGAGGTATTCCTTCTGAAAATATTTATTATGAATACGATAAGCAAAGACATATTGCTATTATGAATATTCTTTGGCATTCAATAACTTTTTATTCCAATATGAAAGATAAGCCAAAAGCTTTGCACAGAGAAAAAGATGTACCTTTATTTACAGGAAGAATTATCGCTATAAAAGGAATGCTTCCTGAATTGTTGCAAGGATATAATGATGAAACAGAACAAAAATTATTAGATATGGAAGTTGCATCTTTATATGTGCCTGCAGATAAAAGCGGTAAAGCAATAATAAAGATACGTCATCTTGGAAATCAAGAGTTTTATATTAATCAAATGGAAGCACCGAGAGAATTTTTACTAAAAGTAATTGAAACCATATGTGGTGGCGGTAACTACCATAAAGAAGGTTCCAGAGTTACTATTAGCATTTAATGTTTTACTTATTTTTTATTAAAATCGATGTTATAACCGAGTTTTTCAAGAATTATTTCCAATTCGGTTATATTCAAAGTGCCTTTTTTTATTTTTGTCGACAGGTTCTGAATAGAATATGCTCTTTGTTTTTTGTTTTCTATATATTTTGCCAGTTCAGTTAAAGTAACATTTTCCTGCATGGCAAGTTTTCTAATTTCAACACGTAAATCCATAATTTAAAAATATAATATATTTTTAAAATTAAAAAAATAATTAAAAAATCATTGCACTTTTTTAAATAATATTTTAAAATTAAATTATTATTTTAAAAATTATTAAATAATTTTAAGAAGGAGACCAGATGAATAAAAAACTTGCAAACAAGCTTGAACTTCAGATGATAAACATAAGCATTAATTTATCTATAATTAAGACAATTATTGATATATTAAAAAATGAATTTGAAGAATCTTATAATTCATATGATAATAACATTATTAATTTGATAATACTTTCTCAAAGGTTAATCAGTACTACCAAAAATAAATTTGGCAAATGTAGTAAACTTTCTTTTAAACTCACACAAACAAAACAATAATTACAGCGCTTCCGGTGATATAATCCTTCCTGTAACAGCACTTGCGGCTGCTACGTATGGTGATGCTAGATATACTTCGCTTTCTACGTGTCCCATTCTTCCTACAAAGTTTCTGTTTGTAGTTGATATTGCCCTTTCGCCTGCCGCTAATATTCCTGCGTGTCCTCCTAAACAAGGTCCACAGGTAGGGGTTGATACAGCTCCGCCTGCTTCAATTATTGTTTCTAAGTATCCTGCTCTTAGAGCTTCTAAATATATTTGTTGAGTTGCCGGGAATACTATTAAACGAACATCTTTATGTACTTTTTTGCCTTTTAAAATTTCTGCTGCCGCTTTTATATCTGATAATCTTCCGTTTGTACAGCTGCCTATTACCGCTTGGTCAATTTTTACATTGCCTGCTTTTGAAACAGGTCTTGTATTACCCGGTAAATGCGGGAATGCTACAACCGGTTCAATTTCTTCGGTATTATATACAATTACTTTTTCGTATTGGGCATCTTTATCGCTTGTATAAAATTTAGGTGTTCTTATGCTTCTGTCTTTTAAATATGCTTTTGTTATTTCATCAGGTTCTATAATGCCGTTTTTTGCACCTGCTTCTATTGCCATATTACAGATGGTAAATCTTCCGTCCATTGGCATTTCGCGTATTGTACTGCCGCCTATTTCAAGTGTTTTATACAAAGCTCCGTCAACGCCAATATCACCAATTAAGTATAAAATTAAGTCTTTAGCTGTTACGTATTTGTTTAATTTACCGTTAAACTCAACTTTAATTGCAGATGGAACTTTAAGCCAAGTATCACCTGAAGCCATAGCGCAAGCTATATCTGTTGAACCCATACCTGTTGAAAAAGCACCTATTGCGCCATATGTACATGTATGAGAATCTGCACCTATAACTATATCACCTGCCGTAACTATTCCGTTATCAGGTAAAAGTGCATGTTCTATGCCCATTCTTCCAACTTCAAAGAAATGTTCAAGTTCTTGTTCACGAGAAAATTCTCTAACTTGTTTTACTTGTTGTGCTGATTTTATATCTCTGTTTGGAACAAAGTGGTCAGGAACAAAAACTACTCTTTCCTTATCAAAAACTTTTTTTACACCTATTTTATTGAATTCATTTATAGCGACTGGTCCTGTTATATCGTTAGCAAGAGTTATATCTACTTTTGCTGTTATTAATTGCCCTGCTTTTACTTCATTTAGACCTGCGTGGTCTGCTAAAATTTTTTCTGTAATATTCATAGGTTTTGTCATAATAAAATCCTCACACAAAAACTATTTAAATGATATTATAAAATATGGAAAAAGCCAAAGGAAAAATAAAATGCCCGTTAAAGAATTTAGAACACCAATTAGTGATAAACCTGTTTTAATAGGTCCTGAAAGCGGAAAAGATAATATTATCTTCGCAATTGAATCAAGCTGTGATGAAACCGCAGCGGCTATAGTAAAGAACGGGCGTGAGGTTTTGTCTAATGTTGTAGCTTCGCAAATAAAAACACATATTGAATTTGGCGGTGTTGTTCCTGAAGTTGCTGCAAGAGAACATTTGGAAGCTATTAATCTAGTTATAGCTCAAGCATTTGAACAAGCAGGTTTGACTGCTGATGATATTACGGCTTTTGCTGCAACTGTTGGTCCTGGGTTAGTCGGTTCATTACTTGTTGGAATGAATGCAGGAAAGGCTCTTGCTATTGCGAATGATAAGCCATTTATAGGTGTTAATCACTTAAATGCACATGTTTGCGCAAATTATCTTAACTCTGAACTTGAACCACCATTTGTTGCTCTTTTGATTAGCGGAGGACATACTCAAATAATAGAGGTTAAAAGTTATTTGGAACAAAAAATAATAGGTGAAACTATTGATGACGCAATAGGTGAAGCTTATGACAAAGTTGCAAGATTAATAGGTCTTCCGTATCCCGGGGGGGTAAATCTTGATAAATTGGCTCAAACAGGAAATCCTTTTGCTTTTAAACTGCCTGAGGCTAAACTTCAAAATGAATATGATTTCAGTTTTTCAGGTTTAAAAACAGCTTCATTACAATTAATACAAAAATTGAAAAAAGAATATGAAGAACTTCCTAAAGCTGATATAGCTGCAAGTTTTCAGGAAAATGTTACATCTACTTTGTTTAAGAAAACAAAAAAAGCTGCAGATAATATAAACGCAAAAACAATTGTTTTAGCTGGCGGAGTTGCTGCTAATTCTGAAATAAGAAAGAAATTTTTTGCATTAAGAGAACAAGGCTATAAAATTTATGCACCTGAAATGAAATATTGTACAGATAATGCTTCAATGATTGCATCAAGTGCTTATTTCTTGGCAAATACAACAGGTAATCTTGAAATAGAAGTCTTTTCAAGAATGTCATAATGTATTAGTTATAAGAAAAATATCTGTCAAAATCTACATCGTCAAAGTTGCATAAGAGTCTGTAAACATCGTCATCTTCATCCATTTTTTGGAATTTATATTCATCAAATTTCCATAACTTAGGATTTATTCCGTATACTCTTATTATTTCTTTATCTAACAAAATTTTTAATTTCTTTTTTACAACATCAAGAGGCATATCAAGAGCTTTTGCAAGTTCAACAGCAGAAATGCCACCTTCTCTTGAACACTTTTCAGGTGTAAGAAACATTAGTTCCAAGCCTACTTTCTTTAAATCACTATCCTCTTGTGTTACCATTTTCCGTTACCATATTTTACATAAATATTTTCGTCATTTTTTTTAAAATACTTTAATTATTTTATATTAAATATATTTTTTTTTCTGTAATTATTGTACAATCAAAGGGGTAGATTGGGATAAATTATATGCAAGAATATAATATTTGTTACAGTTTAGACTCTGCATACGTTGAACAGCTTGCGGTTTCTATTGCTTCAATTTTAAAAAATGCTGATGTTAATGAAAATATTAACTTTTATATTCTTGATGGCGGATTAACAAAAAAAGATAAAAAAGAAATTGAGTATTTAAAAAACATTAAAAATTTTAATATTGAATATTTACCTATAGATAACAATGACTTCTCGGATTATCCTTTATTGAAGAAAGATAATATTGATTATAAAGACTATCATGTAACTTTACCTACTTATTTTAGATTTAAGCTTCCTTCTTTATTAAATTCATTAAGCAAAGTTTTGTATTTGGATTGTGATGTAATTGTTAATAGTTCTTTAAAAGGGATTTTTGATACAAATATAGATAATTATGCTGTTGCAATGGTTCTTGATGCTGACAGTACAAAAGAATCAAAAAGATTGGGATTGAAAAAATATTTTAATGCCGGTGTGATGCTTTTAAATCTCGATTTTTGGCGAGAGAATAATTTAGAGTTAAGACTACTTGATTACGCTAAAAATAATAAACATAAAATCTTATGGCAGGATCAAGATATTGTTAATAGTGTTTTATTTGAAAAAATAAAAGAATTACCGAATGTTTGGAATTATCAGTATTTGCAATATGAAAGGGTTGAGTCCGATAAGCTTGCCAAAACGATAATTTTTCATTTTGCAGGCAGATTTAAACCTTGGTTAATTCCTTTTGAACATTTTATATATGATTTGTACTATTATTATTTAGGGTTTACTCCTTTTAAAAATAGAATCATTGAATATAAGCAAAAAGCATCAGGTAAAGTCTTAAAAGACAATATTGGCGGAAGTATCACTAATATAAGACTTTTTGCGACGGATGAAGATATACAAAAGATTTATTCTGAAATATCTGCTGCCTATGAGTTTGTAAAAGGTCAGATTCATATATTAAATATTGATTCTGATAATAAAGTATCAAAGGTCTATGAAGAACTCTCCAAAAATTATGATTTTACAAAAGAAAGCGATGAAAAGCTTCAGAAACAGTTAGAAACAGAAGTTGATAAAAAGGTTGATAAAGTTTATGAAGAGATTTCAAAGAATTATGAATATACAAAAGAAAGTGATGAAAAGCTTCAGAAACAGTTAGAAACAGAAGTTGATAAAAAGGTTGATAAAGTTTATGAAGAGATTTCAAAGAATTATGAATATACAAAAGAAAGTGATGAAAAGCTTCAGAAACAGTTAGAAACTGAAGTTGATGAAAAGATTGATAAAGTATATAAAGAAATTTCCCAGAATTATGATTATACGAATAAGTCTATAGAAAATTCTAAAAAAGAGTTCTCTGATAATTTGGCTAAAATAAAAAATGAGAGTGATGCAAATTTTAACAAATTTGATAGTACAATTCAAAAACAAAATTTTGCTATTAATTTAAATGAAAAAGATATTCGGCAACTTGAAGAAAAAATTAATATATTTGAAATTGCAGTTTCTGATAAGATAAATAATTCTGAAACAAATATTAGAAATGATATAAAAGATATAGAAAAAAATATTTATGAAGAAATATCTAAAAACAGCAATTATACAGAATATTTAGTTCAGACAGCAGAAGAAAAACAAAATCAAAAGAGGACGGATGCATTAAAAGAAATTAGTTTTTCTATAAATATTCTAAAAACAGAAATAGATTCAAAGTTAAATTCTGAGATAAATTTATTAAAAGCATCAACTGAAGAAAAAAATAAGATTTTAGAAGAGATTTTTTATTCTGAAACAAAAAATCTAAATGAAAAATTAACGAAAGAAACTAATCATAAAGTTAGTGAAATATATTCTTATACAAATGAAAATTTATCTAAAATATATAAAGAAATTAATGATTCTCATTATAAACTTGAAAATATTATAAATGATAAAGTATATGATTTAATTAGTCATGATGACAGATTAAAAACGGAGATAAATTATCTTAAAGAAGAGATAAAGAACAGGATAAATTCTAAAGCATTAGATGCTATTTTAACTAAGATCGAAAATAAATTATCAGAGCAAAGTACAGAATACAGGCAAGATGTGTCCAAATTGCAAATGGATTTTGATGAAAAAATTAATCAACAAAGAATTAAATATGAGAATAAATTGATGTATATGGAAAATCAAATTGCTCAAATGAATATTCAAATAAATGAGAATAAAAAGAATTTATTCCAAAAGTTAATTCAAAAACTAAGAAAATCAAAAAAGAGATAAAAAATGAAACAGCCAAAAGTATCTTTAATTTTAATATATGATAAACAAGACAATTTAAAAGAATGTTTAAATAGTATTATAATGCAGTCATTTAAAGATATTGAGATTATATGTATAAATAATGCGTCGAAAGATGATGCAGAAAATATTGTAAAAGAGATATCTATAAAAGATGAAAGAATTAAATTAATTAGTTTGCCTATATCTAATGATAATATATCAGCTAAAAAAATAGCACTCGGAGTAGTTGGCGGGGACTTTATTTGTTTTATTAATTTTAATGAAATATATGATATTGATTTTGTTAAGAATTTGTATTTAAAGTCAATTTCAAAAAATATTATTGATACTAAAGAAAATTATTTTTATAGAAGAGATTTTCTTGAAAATGATGAAGAAATAGCTCAACTTATAAGTGATAAAGTAGAACAAGAAATTCAGAAATATAAAAGTGTTATCAATAATCAAAATGATTTAATAAAAAATGAATTCAATAAATTCTACCAAAATAATGTAGAGACTATAAAAAATAATTCTTACGAGATTTTGTGCCGTTTTAACCAGTTGGAAAAAGTATTTTATGATAAAGACTACCAAAATCAGATAAAGAATAATGAATTGCTTAATGAAGTAAATTCTAAAAATGAAGGTTTGATTAAGCAAATTTATGAAGATATTGCTAAGGTTTATGATTATATAAATTCAGAAATAAATAAAAAAGGTACAGAAATAAACCGTGTATATGATGAAATAAATAAGAATTATCAATATACGGAAAAGTTAATTTCTGATAAAAATAATGAAACGTCATCTTTGATTAATAACGGAAAAGATGATATTTGGAATAAATTATCTGAACTTGAAAAGGAAATAATCGTAAGGTATGTAAATTTAAAAAGATTACTGGATCTTCAAATAGATGAGATTGATTCCAAACTAAAGGCATTAAGTAATGAAAATTCGCAGGAATATAATGTTATAGACATTGAAAAAACATTATCTGAAAATATTGATAAAATGTATCAGCATATGAATTCGACTTCTTCTATGTTTTATGAAGAACTTACAAAAATTTATAAAGAGCTTAATGAAAAATTGAGTCAAAAAAGTGAGGAAGATAAATATTTCTTTGAGCAAAGAATAATAGAGTTAAGAAATGAATTTGATGAAAAGTTAAATACTTTAAAAAAAGAAATTACAGGATAATAAATAATGCCAAAAGTATCAGTAATAATACCATTTAATAATGTTGAAAACTATATTGAAGAGTGTCTTAATAGTGTTTTATGTCAAACACTTGACGATATGGAAATTATTTTAATAAATGATGCATCAACTGATAGAACACTAGAAATTGTTGAAAGTTATGTTAAAAAAGATTTAAGGATTAAACTTATCAATATAGAAGAACGAAAAGGTCAAGGTTTTGCAAGAAATAGAGGTATAGAAATAGCAAAAGGCGAATATATAGGTTTTGTTGATTCGGATGACTTTATTGAACCTGATATGTTTGAATGTTTATATAACAGTGCAAAATCAAATGATACTGATATTTCTATGTGCCAAGTCAGAGAATATGATGATATAAATGAAAACTATATAACATCTGATTATTATTCTTTATCTTGTTTATCTTCTTTTCAAAATGATGTTTTTAGTGCAGAAGATACCAAAAACTGTATTTTAGACATAAATGTTGCACTCTGGAACAAAATTTATAAAAGGAAATATTTAAATGATATAGGTGAAAAATTTCCCGAAGGTTTTATTTATGAAGATTTACCTTTTTTCTTTGGTACATATCTTAGCGCAAAAAGAATTCAAATAGTATGGAAAAATCTATACAGCTATAGAATTAACCGTAAGAATTCAACAATGCAGCAATTTAATAATAAAATATTAGATCGTTTGCCAATGGTTTCTCTTACATATGAAAAATTAAAAAAAGCTCCATATTTAAGTGATCTGAAACAAAAAATTCAAGCTTGGATTATAAATGATTTATTCCATAGATATTCACTTTTGAAAGAAAACTACCATAAAGAATTTTTCTTTTTGATGAAGAAGGTTTTTCAAAGTTTGGAAATAGAAAATCCGGAAGATAAGTATTGGAAAAGAGTTTATCATTTTCAAGGTTATCTCCTTGTTATGAATAATAGTTTTGAAGATTTCAATAATAAAGTTTTTACTGAGTATCTGGATATCCATAAAGTAGAAGATAGACTTCGTTCTGAAATGATTGGTATAGAAGAAATTGATACTCGTCTAAATCTTGTATATGGGGAAATAACCAAAAACTATAAGTATACCGAAGATTTATTTTCGGAATTAAAAGGTAAAAATGCTGAATTTTCTTATTCTATAGAAAAAGTTTCTGAAAATTTAGAATCAAATAGAAATGAATTATATACTAACATAGAAAATAGTAAACAAGGTTTAATAAAAGAAACTGATTATAAAATTTCTCAAGTATATGAAGAAATAACAAAGAATTATAAATATACAGAAGAATTAGTTTCTAAATTGAGTGAAAAAAATTCTGAAATTTACAATAGAATTGAAGAAGAAAAATCAAATATAGTTCAAGAAACAGATTTGAAAATAGCTCAAGTATATGACGAGATAACAAGGAATTATAAATATACAGAAGAACTGGTGCAAAGAAATTTTGACAAACTGGATTCAGAAATACATTCCAATTTGGAAAATAATTATAAAATTTTAAATGAACGAATCGAAGAAAATGCTAAATATTTGTACAATGACATAAAAGATTTGTCGTTTGTAGTGCAAAATAATTTTGTAGAATTAAATAAAGAGCAAGATAAAATATTAGAGGAAAATAAGCAGATTACTGCAAATATTGAGGTTTATAAACAAGAGAATGAAGAAAGAATTTCTGATTTAAGAAAAGAATATAAAGAAATTATTTTTTCTAAAGTTAAGAATATTTCTAAAAATATGGAACAATTTGATATTGAAATAAAAAATTATATTGATATTATTCAAAAACAACTGGAAACAGAGAGAGAGCAAAACATTCAAAATGTTGAAGGATTAAAATTTGAATTTAATAGAGTGATTGAAAGCCAGCAAAAAAAGCATGATGAAGAAATTGAGATTTTAAAAAAACAAATACAAGAAATGGAATTTAAGCTTAGAGAAGAAATGAAATCTCCAATTCAAAAATTAATAGAAAAATATAAAACAAAATCGGAGAAATAAAGTTGGCAGAAATTTCCGTAATAGTACCTGTTTATAATGTTGAAAATTATATAAAAAAATGTTTGGATACAATTGTTAATCAGACATTTTCTGATATAGAGATTATATGTGTAAATGATGGTTCAACTGATAATTCAAGAAAAATTCTTGAAGAATATAAAGGAAATGATTCTCGAATTAAGATAATAGATAAAGAAAATGGCGGATTGTCGTCTGCTCGCAATGCAGGACTGAAGGTTGCTACTGGTAAATATATAAGTTTTATTGATTCTGATGATTGGGTTGATTTAACTATGTTAGAGAAGTTATATCAAAATATCACATCCCTTAACACTGATATTTCAATCTGCGCGGTTAATCTTTATGATGAACAGGAACAAAAAATAAAAGATACAGAGCCTTATTTTAATCTTGGTTATTTTGATGCATCTTTCGATGGAAAAGCATTTTCTTATAATGATACAAAAGATTTTTTGATGGATGTTTGTGTTATGGCTTGGAATAAGTTATACAGAAAAAGCTTTTTAGATGAATGTAAGGCTGAATTTTCTGATGGCTTGATTTTTGAGGATGGCCCTTTCTTCTTTTCTATATTTTTTAAGACTAAAATGGTTTCGATAGTTAGAGATTTTTTATATTACTACAGAGTAAATAGAACAGGCTCAATTGTCCAAAAAGGCGGTATAAAGTTCTTGGATATTATAGATGTTGTTAATTTAATGTATTCTTCTTTAGAAAAAACGGATATTCTAGAACATGTGAAATATGAGTTTTTTCATCGTAAAGCAGATGACATAATTTACAGATATGAATTGATTCCTCTAAAATTGAAGAATAAATTCTCTAAAAAATTAAAAAAAGAATCAATATTGTTGAATGAATCTATATTTGATTTTGCTTATATAAATAAAGAATACCCTATAACATACAGAAGTCTTTGTGCAATAAAAAATAATACAAGTATTTTAAGTTTTTATTATAGAAAATTTATAATACGCTTAATGTATAAAATAATGCAGGTTTTGTATACAGAAGAGAATATTTATTATTTTAAATTTTGGAATTTTAAATTAAGATTAAAAAAACGAGCGAATTTGTATGATGTATGGTATGAAAATGATAAAATTTATGTAGTTTTATTTATGAAGATAAAGTTTAGTTTTAAATTTGAATATTCGAAGTTAGAGCAAAAGTAAAGTATGAAAGAGCCAAAAATATCTGTAATAGTTCCTGTTTATAATGTGGAGAAATATTTGCCAAAATGTTTGGATAGTATTTTATGTCAAACTTTTTCAAATATAGAGATTATATGTGTAAATGATGGTTCTACCGATAATTCAAGAAAAATACTGGAAGAATATAAAAATAAAGACTCACGAATAATTATAGTAGATAAAAAAAACGGCGGATTATCATCAGCACGTAATGCTGGGATGAAGGTTGCAAAAGGTGAGTTCTATAGTTTTATTGATTCTGATGACTGGATAGATTCTTCAATGCTTGAGAAGTTATATAAAAATATAACTTCACTTGATACAGATATTTCAATATGTGCGGTTCATCAGTTTGATGAAACTAACCAAAAAATTGATGATTCAAATCCTTATTATACCTTAGAGTATTTTGATTCAAGCTTTGATAATAAATCATTTTCATATAAAGAAACCAAACCATTTATAATGGATGTTTGTGTTATGGCTTGGAATAAGTTATATCGCAGAAGCTTAATTGATAAATGTAAGGCTGAGTTTCCGGATGGATTGATATTTGAAGATGGACCGTTTTTCTTTTCTATATTTTTTAAGACACAGAAAGTATCAATAGTTAGAGAGTTTTTATATTATTATCGAGTAAATAGAATAGGCTCAATTATTCAAAAAGCGGGTAAGAAATTTTTGCACATCATTGATGTTGCAGAAATTATGTATAATAAAATAAAAGATTTACCTGATTTCGATGATATAAAATATATTTTTTTCAGAAAAAAGGTAGAAGATTTTATATATCGTTTTGAGCATCTTAATCCAAAATATAAATCTGCTTTTGTAAAAAAAATGAAAAAAGAAAGTTCGTTGGTTAATGAAAATATATTTCCTCCATATATGGTAAAAGGCAGATTCAAGTATAATTATTTTCTTTTTAAAAACTTAAAAACAGGCAGTATTTTGTATTATGAATTTCAAAAATACAGAATTAAATCAATGTATAAATTAATGGAAATACTATATAAAGAAGATGGTGTATATTTTTTAAAGTATAAACAATATATTTTTCGGTTTAAGAAATCACCCAAAGTTTTTGATATTTATTACTCAGATGATAAAATCTATGTGAGAATATTTAGGAAAATAAAATTTGATTTTGTATTTAAATTTTCAGAGTTGGAGAAGTTAAACGAAGATGACTAAAGTATCAATAATAGTACCATTTCATAATGTAGAAAAATATATTTCAAAATGTTTAACTTCATTAATCTATCAATCATTGTATGATATAGAAATTATTTGCATAAATGATGCATCTACTGATGATTCAAAAAATATAGTGCAATATTATATAGAAAATGATAAAAGAATAATTTTACTAAATGTAGATAATATGTCAGGTCAATCGTATGCAAGAAATTTAGGACTTGAAGTTGCATCTGGTGAATACATAGGTTTTGTTGATTCTGATGATTGGGTTGAACTTGATATGTTTGAAAAAATGTATAATAAGGCAAAGAGTGCAGATTCAGATATAACAATGTGTCAAGCACAATTATATGATGATAAAGAACAAACATTTTATACAAACGATTATTACAGTCTAAAATCATTGGAAAAATATGGTGATAAGGTATTTACGCCTGATGAAACAAAAGATGAAATTTTAAATATTAATGTTGTCCTTTGGAATAAAATATATAAAAGAGAATTTTTGCAGAATATTTCGGTGAAGTTTCAGAATGGTTATATATATGAAGATTTGCCTTTCTTTTTTGAAACTTATTTAAAAGCACAAAGGATAAATATATTATGGGAAGCGCCTTATTATTACAGACAAAATAGGCAATTTTCAACAATGCAGAATTCGGATAAAAAGGTATATGACAGAATTCCAATGGTTGAAAGAACATATAATGTTTTAAAACAAGCACAGTTTTTTGAAGAAAAAAAAGCAGGAATAATAGGCTGGATAATAGATGATATATTCCATAGGTATACACTTTTGGAAGATAAATATTATGAAGATTATTTTGGAAAAATGAAGGAGTTTTTCAAAAAGATAGAACTTACCGCTGAAGATGAACAAGAACTTGCTAAAAGTTATTGCTATGATGAATTTAAGAATATATTAGAGCGTTCATATTACGGCTTTTGGAATTTTTTAGTAGAGAAATATAAAACATCAAATAAAAGGATAAAAGCAGCAGAACATAAATGTAATTTGGATATTATTGCTATTAAAGAATATCTTGAACAATATAAAAAAGAAGCAAATGAAGAAAGAAACAAAATAGAAGAATGGTGGAAAAATCATTGCGAAGAAGAAGTTAAAAAGAAAATAGATGAACAATTTCATTATATGGAAGCGAAAAAAACAGAAGAATTAAAATCCGCATATGAAGAATGGCATTCAAAACTTGTAAAGCAAGAATATGAATTAAAAGCCTGGCAAGCTGAGTCAGTAAAGCAAGTTACAGAAAAGTTAAAAGCAGATTATGAATGGAAACTTGAAGAACAAAAACAGCACTATCAAGAAGCTTTAATAAAACAAAAACAATATTATGAAAATAATTATTTATTAGTTAAAATAATATTAAAGTTTTATAAAAAAATAGAACAGTTGAAAAATAAAATAAAAAAAGTAATAAAGAAAAATTAAGGTTCATAATGACAGATACTCAGGAACAATTTGTAAAGCTGGAAAAAGAATTTCAACAAGAAATTGCAGTTCAGAAAAGATTTTATGAAAGTGAAATTGAGCTTTTAAAATCTAAGTTTGAATATGAAAAAGAAAAATTAAAAATTGAATATGAAAATAAACTAATTGAAGAAAAAAAAGCAATTGAGGCATTTTATAATGTAAAATCTGTTGAAGATTTGGAAAATCAAAAAGATTATTATCTGTCAGAACTTGAATCTCAAAAAAATTGGTATGAACAAGAAATAGTAAGACGTCAAAAAGAAACCGAAGACTGGCATATTAATAATTTAGAAAAACAAATATCTGACTTGAAAAAAGGCTATGAAGAAATGCTGAAAGCTCAGCAAGATAGGTTTAATGTTCAAGAAGAAGCTTTGAGTTTTCATATTCTGGAACAGAAAAAGTATTATGAAGAACAATTAAAACCATATAAGAAATTAATTAAGTTTGGAAATAAAATTCAAAAAAAATTGCATTTGAAGACAAAAAGTAAAGAAGTAAATAAGAAAGAGTATATTGTTAAAGCAGATATAACAAATGAATGTCAAGCAAACAATGAAAAGCCAAAAGTATCTGTAATTCTGCCTGTTTATAATGTAGGCAAATATTTGAGGCAGTCGCTTGATAGTTTGATAAATCAAACATTAAAAGATATCGAAATTATATGTGTAGATGACGGTTCTACGGATGACAGCTATGATATTTTAGAAGAATACAAACAAAAAGATGCAAGAATAAAAGTCATTCATAAAGAGAATAAAGGTACGGGTGCTGCAAGGAACGACGGATTAAGACTTGCTACAGGTGAATGTATAGGGTTTGTTGATCCTGATGATTGGGTTAAACCTAATATGTTCGAAAGATTATATGGAATAATAAAAGAGAAAAATCTTGATATAGCAATGTGTATGCCTGATGGTTATGATGAAAAAAATGGAATAAATGCACCATTTCCATACTTTGTAGATGCTAACTTCGAAAATATTATAGATGACAGAGTTTTTAATTGGCGGAATTTATCACCCTTCAGTTATCCTATGTGTGTATGGAATAAGCTTTATACAAAAGAACTATTTGATAAAAATAATATAGATTTTGCGGAAGGTCTTGATTTTGAAGATCATAAAGTTATTTTTGGAACTCTTCTAACAGCAGAAAGAATGTTTTTTATAAGAGAAAAACTTTATGTATATAGATTTAATAGAGAAGGTTCTGTTCTTACAGATAATAACAGAAGATTAATAGATCATATTAAGATTTTTGATATAGTTGAGAATTTAATGAAAGAAACAAATACTTATAATTTGTTAAGAAATGATTTTTTAACATATAAAATTCATAACATTTTATACTATTACAGTATGATAAAGGATGAATTTAAGAATGAATATTATGAAGAAATGGTAAAATCAATAAAAGATACTAATTTGACTGAAGATGAATATAAAATTCTTATAGAAAAGTATCCGGAACTTAGCAGTTTAGAAATCAGATAAAATTAATTCATACATTTAAACGGTAACAAAAGAACCATACATAGTATAATTTATAATAAGGGAAAATGTATGGAAATATCAGGAAGCAGTATAAATCAACCGGTAAATTTTTATCCGAAGAATACCGGAAATACAATAAATATGGCGATAGATGGTGATAATCATTTATACCAGTCGAATATTTTTACGCCTGAATTTGCTGCAATGCAAAATAAAAAAAATGTTACTCTTCCAATAAGAAAAAAAAGGAGAAGTAAAAGATTAAATACAATGGACACAGACTATCTTCCTGATGAAATGGTTGATGAAACATTAAAAGACAATGCAGATAACTTTTTTATTGCAGAAGAAAAAAAACAAATAAGAGAAAATTTTAAAAAAGCGATTGATCATTTTTTGACAGCTACACCATTGATTAATTATTTTTTTCTAAGAAAAAAACATCAAAAAATACAAAGAACAGTTGAAACGTTAAGTGATATAAGCCAAAATGTTGATGAATTATTAAATTCGGCAGTTCCATATGGTGAAGAAAAAATGGTATACCAAGATATAGCAAAGAATTTGACAGATGCTGCAAATTTGCTTGGGAAGGCAAATAAAGAACTATAAAAATAAAAACATAAACATATATTAAAATTTTAAGGTTTTTTTCTTTACTATTTATATGATTTACAATACTATGTTAATAGTTAATGTACGATGTAAGCCATGTAAATAGTGGAAGTCGAGCTAACAATAAGTAGTACAATAAAAAGAGGGCGCATAAGTGGAAAATTTTGTTCCGGACATTTTTGGCAAAAAAGAAACAAGTAATAATACAACTACATCATATACAGGTGGAACACCTGCTGATATAAAAGTAATAGGTGTAGGCGGTGGCGGTGGAAATGCCGTAAATCGTATGATTAAAGCCGGTCTCGGTGGTGTAGAATTTTGGGCTATGAATACAGATGTTCAAGTTCTTGAAATGTCTTTGGCAGAAAATAAAATAAGAATAGGAAGCAAATTAACGAATGGTTTAGGTGCCGGTGGAAATCCTGAAAAAGGGGAAAAATCTGCCGAAGAAACAAGAGATGAAATTGTTAATGCAATTGGAAAAGCAGATATGGTATTTGTTACCGCAGGTATGGGAGGTGGAACAGGAACAGGTGCAGCTCCCGTTGTTGCAAGAATTGCAAAAGAATTAGGTGCATTAACTATAGGTGTTGTTACAAAACCGTTCAGCTTTGAAGGTAAAAAAAGAATGAATCAAGCTCTTCAAGGTCTTGAAAAATTAAAAGAAACAGTTGATGCTCTAATTGTAATTCCTAATGATAAATTATTAGAAGTAGTTGATCGCAGAACAACTATGAGAGAGGCTTTCCAAGTAGTAGATGAAGTTCTTCTAAGAGGTGTTCAAGGTATTTCAGATATTATAACAGTTCCAGGTATGATAAACGTAGACTTCGCAGATGTTAGGAGTGTAATGGAATCATCCGGTTCTGCATTAATGGGTATTGGTCGTGGTACAGGTGAAGGCAGAGCATTAGAAGCAGCTAAATCAGCAATCAATTCACCATTACTTGAAACTTCAATCAATGGTGCTTCAGGAATCATTATGAATGTAACCGGTGGCCCCGATATGACATTGTATGAAGTTACTGATGCTGCTCAAGTTATACATGATGCAGTTTCAGAAGATGCTACTGTTCATTTTGGTGCTGTAATTGATGACAGAATCCAAGGAGAAATTCAAATTACTGTTATTGCAACAGGTTTTGAATTAAAGAAAAATCAAGTAGATAAATTTGCACAAGAGCAAGAAGAAAAGACTTTAGGAGCAATGGATTTCTTTGGAAATAGCAGTTCTTCTCCTAAGATTACAAAAGCTGCAAATGATTTTGCAAATAATATTCTTGATATTCCGGAGTTTTTAAAGAAGTAGAAAACAAAAAATATAATTTAAAAAACTGACGGCATTTAACCGTCAGTTTTTTTATAAGATATTTATTGATATTTATTTAATACCTAAAGTGTCGAAAGTCTTTTTGCTTGCAACAATTGATGTAATGGGAGGGTTCGCAAAAACATAATTGGCTGCTGCTCTAATATCATCAACTGTTACTTTATCAATAGCATCAAATATGTTACTCCAGTAATAGACATCATAAGGTGATTTTTTTGAAGCTGAGAAAGCACAAGTTTTATCATAGCTTGTTTCAAAAATATCTAAAATGGTTGTTTTATATTGTACTTTAGCATCTTCAAGTTCTTTTGCTGAAACATTTTCTGTTTTCAGTCTATTAACATTGTTTTCAAAACCTTCTAATGCTTTTTTTAAGTTATCTGGTGAACCTTCATTGGGATCGGGACTATCAGTTGTTGTTCCTATATGAAGAATAATTGAGTCAGTATTTTTTTCGCTTAAACTGCTTGAACCAACCGAGTATGCCAGTTTTTTGTCTTCTCTTAGGTCTGTAAATAACCTTGAAGACATGCCACCACCAAGAATAATATTTAGTAGTTCTATTTTTGCCATATCATCAATATTTTTTGTTTTTTTAAATTTATATGCCTGACAAATATCTGCTTGCGAATTATCCTCAACTGCAGTTAAAATTTTAGCTTCCATATTTGGGCTGTATATATTATAAGAATCTCCTTTTGCCTTAGAGAAAGGTTTAAATATAGGCATTCCAACAGATAGTTCATTATTGAAAATATCTTGCAAATAAGGTTTTTGTTCAAATGGTGCTGTAATAGTTGCACTTGCTTGAGAAGTTGATATAAGTTTTGAATAAATATTTTGTATATCTGCTAAAGTAAGTGATTCAAGTTGTTTTAATCTTTCTTCTTTTGGTGCGTATTTTTTTATTTCAGGAAATAGTTCCTGATTTAATTTATCGTATGGTGAAACACTCTCAGATATTATTGAGTCACGAACAAGTTGTTTTGCTCTCTCAAATTCTTCCGGAGAAAAATTTGGATAAGTCAAAATTTCTTTTATAAGAGGTAAAACATCTTGTATATTTTCATCTTCAAAAATACTGTTGACAGAAAGCCCATCAGTACCTATTGAAAATGTTAAACTTATATCTTGGGAGTTCAATAGTGATTTGTATGCATCATTATTTCTAAAGCAACTTCCTCTATCTATTAGTTCGTTTAAAACCATAAATGCAGGGGAAGAAACATCATTTAATTCATCAGTATTTAAATCTATAGCTAAAGACGAATAAGTACCTGAAGTACTAGGAATCATCATTGTTTCCATATTATTCCATAATTTATATGTCTTTATACTTTTTATATGTTCATTAATTTTTTCTTTTGGTGTTTTGGATGCACCGAAAGAAATAGTTTTTGAGCTGGCTGAAGTGGCATTATAGTTATTTGTAATGCTTTGACTATTGGCTGTTTTTTCGTGAGAAACACATATAGATACTTTATTTAAGTCTAAGAACTTTCTGGCGGTTTCTGAAATATCTTGAGGTGTTATTGTCTGTATAGTATTGGCTTTATCATTAAAATAGTTGTATTCATTATTTATAGCCATACTTACAAGTGTATAATTAAGATTACTTGAAGATTCAGATATATTATTTAAAGAGTTTAAAGCACGTTTTTTGTAAGAGTCCGTTTCTTGTTGAGATGGTGGATTATTTGCAATATGAGAAAGTTCTTCATATATTATCTTTAGTACATCTTCAATTTGTCTTTCCGAAGGTGATACGGAAAGAATTACAGCATTTGCCCCATCAGGTTTATTTTGCATTTTTTGTATATATATACTTGGTAGTAGTCCATATTTATCAAGAGCTTTGGATAATTTTGAATCTTGAGAACATAAAATATTGATTAATGCTTCTATTTTATATAAATCAGATTTTGAAGTGCCTTCCGGAATAGCAAATCCCATGTTTATTGACGGAGATGTTGTATTCGGTTGAATAATATCTTGTCTTATTGGTCTGTCATTATATTTAATCGTTTCATAGTGTCTTTGATTTATTTTTGATAAATCATTTTGTTTATTGTAATACTTAGAAACAAGTTGAATTGTTTCATCTGGATTTACATCACCTGTAATAACAGTAACTGCATTGTCAGGGGTATACCAGGTATTAAAATAATCAAGAACAGTATCTCTTGTAAAAGAATTAATATTATCTTTTGTACCTAAAATAAAGTTTGTTGAATTTGTTTGTATACCAAATAGATTTTTTAACATTATAGAATTAGCGACATCGTCAGGAATATCTTTGTACATATCTATTTCTGATTTTACAGGTTCTTTTTCTTTTTCTAATTGTTCAACAGGAAAAGTCGGAAACTGAGTTTGTAAGGCATTAAGTCTAATCCCTTTTTCCAATGAGTTTTCATTAAGCAATTGCAAAGACAGATAGTAATCTGTTTGAGAGAATCCCGTTGAAGCATTAGTTGAACCGCCAAGTTCAGATACTTTTTTATCATATTCTTTGGGTGCAAGATCTTTGCTTCCATTAAATAAGTTGTGTTCAATATAATGACTAATACCTCTGATATTTTCTGTTTCGTTTAAAGAACCGACATTATATGTTGTATTAATAAAAGTTGGACCATCTTTTGGCTGTATTATGACTTTCTGACCATTAGCAAGTCTATAAATACTGGCTTTTTCTTTCAAGCCTGGTATAGCAATTTCTCCTATTTTTGTATAAGAGATGGGTAAACTGGAATTAACAAAGGATACTCCTGTCGGGTATACAGATGGAAGTGATGTTGAATTATAATTTGGAGCAGAAACATGCTCCTGTTGTTTCTCAACAGGTTTGTTTTGCCCCATAGGTATCAAATTTATTAAGTTATTTTTTATCTCCATTGTATTTTGTTTAATTAATTTATAGCTATATATTTAATAAAAGTGCCAAAAAAATTTTTTATTGTTATAATAACAGATGGATTTTAAGAATATTTACATAAAAAACGATTTTTAGCAAAAAATATATTGTTTATAATTAAAATAATTAAAGGTGATTTAAGTGAGCATGCATAGAATAACAAGTCTATATCCTCAATATAAACCAAGTGAAGATAGAAGGCAGCAAGATATCCCTGTAGCTGTCGATAGGCGTTCCGGCCGAGAAAGGCGTAGTCAGGATAGAGTTGCATTAGATAGACAGCTTACAAAAGATTTATATGAGGTAAAAAGCCATATTGCTAAATTAGAAGCTTTAGCACCTAAATTATTTACAGATAGAGTAACTACTCAAAGCCCAAATTTTGGTTCAATGAATAATTTTACTCAGGATCAATTGGTTAAGGAATCTAAACCGGATTTTTCTGCAATTGCAAGACAAGAGGCGCAATTACAGGATAGAGCATCAACATCTTTTCAGATAGGTATATTGTCTGCAGCTTTAGCAGGAGCAATTGCAGTATCATTTATGGGAACAGCAGGTGCAGTTATTGCTATAGGTACAAGTTTATATATTGGTGCTAGAGTTCTAAAAGTATTAATAGCTAAAGAAACTGCCGAAGA
>CALUPV010000008.1 GCA_944322745.1 Candidatus Gastranaerophilales bacterium
AATTCAACGGTGTCGGTTAATACAAGTAACAATAATATATAAAAAAGAGGAAACAAATAGTTTCCTCTTTTTTATTTCAATAATGAAGAATATAAGTTTTCTTAGATACTAATAATTTTTTTTATATATGATATAATTTCATATAGAATAATCTTGGAATAGAGAATGAAAAATAAATATAAGCACTTATTAATAAGTATCATATTTTTCAGTATGACATTTCTACAAATCCATGCTGTATGTTTTGCAGCACAAGAAGATATAAATTCTGAAATTTCCGACAACTCAAAAATCACAAAAATTGAGTTTGAAGGAAACCATCTTATTAATTCATCAGATATTGTAAAAGTTATGAATATGCAAATTGGTGATATATATAGCAAAGAGCTTGTGCAGCAGAATTTAAAAGCAATATATAAAACAGGTTATTTTTCAGAAAAAATGAAAGCAATCCCTATTCCAACTGATTCAGATTCTCTTACATTAAGAATATATCTTGAAGAAAATATACCAATTACAGGTTTCGCTGTTACAGGCAATACAGTAGTAACAACCGGAGAGATTTTGAATATTCTAAATCCACTTGAAGGACAACCGCAAAATTTAAAGACATTGGGTGATGCCGTGGCTAATGTTGAAGATTTATATGCTTCCAAAGGATATGTTCTGGCAAGAGTATCAAATGTCCAAGATGATCCTGACGGATGCGTTAATATTGAGGTTCAAGAAGGTATTATCAACTCTATTTCTTTTGAAGGAAATAAGAAAACGAAAGATTTCGTAATTGAAAGAAATATTCTATCCACACCTGGCAGCGTATATAACGAGAATACACTAAAAGCAGACTTAATGAGATTATATTCAACTCAAGCATTTAGAGATGTAAATAGAAAAATAGATAAAAGCCCTGAGGATCCCAATCTATACGATGTTACTATAGTACTTGAAGAACAAAGGACCGGTACCATTTCCCTTGGTGGTGGTTTAGATACTGCTACCGGCTTATTCGGTCAAGCAGGATTTGTTGAAAATAACTTTCTGGGCAATGGGCAAAGAGTTGGTATTAACTTCATGGCTGGTACCGGTGTAATTATGTCTGACAGTTCAACTTTAGATCACGCTAATTTACAAGCAGAAGTAAGCTTCTTTGAACCAAGATTAAAAGGTACAGATAATTCTTTACTTGTTAAAGCTTTTGGTCGTGATTTTGGCAGTTATCAAGTTCCTCTTGCAATAGAAAAAAGATATGGAGCAGAAGTTGTTTTATCAAGACCATTTAAAACATACAAAAATTTATTAGGTTCCATAAAACTGGGAGGTGAATATATTAAAGTAAAAGAAGGTGATGCAAACAAAATTGCAAAACTATATGAACAGCATAATATTCCAATATCAGAACGTTCAAAACAACTACAAGGCGGTACATATATAACACTTGGACCAAGTTTAGTTTATGATACAAGAGACAATGTCCTAAATCCGCGTAGTGGTGTTCTTGCAACATTAAGATTTAATGAAAATGTAAATATTACAGACTTTGATTATACGCACGGAACATTAGCTGCAGGCATAAAAAGATATTTCCCTGTAATGAAGAAATCATCATTCTCTTTGATGGCACGTGCTGCAGGAAAAATTCATGGCGACATGCCTGAAGTTATGGCATATAGTTTAGGTGGTCCATATACTGTAAGAGGATACAGAATGAGTACAATAGGTACAGGTGAAGGATTTATGATGGGTAGTGCGGAATTAACAACTCCATTTTTCTTCTTAGACAGAATAGAAAAAGCTAAATTCTTGGACAATATCAAGTTCTCAGTATTTGTTGATGCCGGTCATATTTTCAATGGAAGTATAACAAACAAACTGTACAACAGACCTGAATACGGTATAGCAGGAGGTGTTGGCATTAAATTATTTATTCCTGGTGTAGGACCGTTATCAATAGACTATGGTATTCCATTTACAAATGTTGGAGAAGGAAACAGAAGAGGCGCATTCTCCTTTGGGGTTGGAGATATATTCTAATGTCCATAAATATAATATGCCATAATTTAGAAAAAACAGAACAACTTGCACATAGTTTTGCGAATATAATAAAAGATACAGGGGCTTTCATTTGCTTATTTGGAGAAGTTGGGGCTGGGAAAACTGCCTTTACTAGATTTGTATGTAAATATTTAAATGTACAAGAAAAAGTAACAAGTCCAAGTTTTGTTATTTTAAATGAATATAAGACAGGAATTATACCTGTTTACCACTTTGATTTATACAGACTAGAGAATGAAGGTATAAATACAATAATTAATGAACTTGAAGAATTTTCTGAAGGCAAAATTTTAACTTTAGTTGAATGGGCGGAGTTTTCACAAAATGCAGTTCCTTTCGACAAAATAGATTTGAATATAATATATATTGATGAGAATACAAGAGAATTCATATTTACAGCTAACGGTACAAAGAGTGAAAATATAATAAAAAGGCTAAAAGATGAAAACATTAGTTTTTGATACTTGTTTTAATAAATCATATATTGTAATGAATATCGACGGAAAAATAATTGCAAATGAGCAAATCGAAAGTACTGATTCAAACTATCATAGTGCATATTTAATTCCCAAAATAAGAGATATACTAAAACTTAATAATATCAAAATATCTGATTTAGATGCGATAGGAGTAAATATAGGTCCAGGCAGCTTCACCGGAATAAGAGCAGGAATAACAATAGCAAGAGTTTTAGCTCAACAAACAAATATTAAACTTGTTGGTATAACATCATTAGAAATTTTGTCAAAGATAAATGAAACAGATTCAGAAACAATTGTATTACTTGATGCAAGAAAAAACAAAGTATATTTTGCAAGATACAACGGCAATACAGAAATAATAGCCCCTCAATTAATTGACAAAGATGATATTGAACTTTATATAAAGAAAGATTCTACAATCATCACAGACAATACAATTGCACAGTTTTTAAATAAAAAAAATATATCATCTATAAATTACGAACAAAAAGACAACAAACTAGGTATGATTTTATCAGAAATTGTATCTAAAAGATTAGAAAATAAGGGAAATGATTATAATTGGGCAAAAGTAAAACCTCTTTATATACAAAAACCTTCAATAACAAAGCCGAAAGAGAATAAGAATGAATAAATTTGAAATTTCAGGTTGTCTAACAACTTTAATAATTTTATTTATAACATATTATCTAATAAAAGAACTATGGTGGTTAATAGTCGGAATTATTTTAATAATAATAGTTGCGTATTATGCACGTTTAATATATCTGACTATACAAAACAAGAATAAAGAAGCACAAATAAATTATAAACCTGATATGGGCGAAGTATATAAAGTCTGTCCATATTGTAATACAATGGTAAAAGTCACAGATAAAACATGTCCTTGCTGTAACAGAGCATTAAATTAAAAAAAAAATAAATTAATATATAAAAAGACCGCTTGAATAATCAAGCGGTCTTCTATATAAAGATAAGCTTATTTCACAGCATCTTTAAACTTTTTACCAGCAGAGAAAGTAGGAACTGTCTTTGCAGCAATTTTAATTGCAGCACCTGTTTGTGGGTTACGACCTGTTCTTGCTTTTCTTTTGCGAGCTTCAAAAGTACCAAAACCAACTAATGTAACTTTTTTACCTTTAGCAACTGTTTTTTGTACAGTGTCAATAGTAGCACTTAAAACATCTGCTGCTGCTTTTTGTGAAACTTTTGCTTTTTTTGCAACTTCTTTTACTAATTCTTCTTTGTTCATAAGAACCTCCTCTTGTATTACAAGAATTATTATACCTATATTTCAAGTTTTGGCAATAGTTTTAACAAAAAAATCTTATAAAAATGTTTGATTTTAACTTTTTTTAGTTTTCTATCGTAAAAATAATTATTTCTGCCGGTTTCATTTCCGCTGTAAAAGTAGACTTCAAAAGCATTTGTTCACCCTTTTTCTGAACAAATGTAATTTTTGACTTTTTCTTTATTTTTTTTATTTTGACCTTTACATTTTCAGGATTAACCAGATTTCTATTGATAATTACAACAACAGACTTCTTTTTATATATTCTTTGATAAGCAAATATTTTTTCGTTATTGGAAGATAAAGCACAGAAAGAACCTTCTGATATAACATCAATAAATTTATTTCTCAGTTCCATTGCAATTTTATGTTCATCACTAAGAACCGTACTATCCGTACCAGGGCGTCTGGAGAAGTTAAATATATCAATCTGACCTTGATGAACATAATAAAAATCATCATCAGTATATGTTTCAGCAGCTCTTTTATTCGAATAATCATAGATATAATCATCAGCTTGTAAGAATCCGTCAACATAATACGGGTTCAATGGCAAGGTGGCATTTAACCATATTATAATTTTAGAGTAATTTTCTCCGCCAATAATTAAAGGACTAACTTCATCATGTGTTTCAAAACTACCTATTACTGATTTTTTATCAGTATATTTTTTAAATACTTTTTGTTGGTTTAGAATTGCATCTTCAAGTTTCTCCATTGTTTTCCAATTCTTCAGCTCAAAATAATTTCCATAATATCCATCAAAACCTGCTTCTAAAAGTTTTTTATAGTCTGTAAAATAAGCTTTATCAGATGCAGGTTTTGTCCAACTTTCAGATGCTTCAGCCAAAAACATAAATTCTGGATTTAAACTTCTGGCATATTTAATTAGTTCCGACCAAAAAATAAAAGGTTTTAAAGTTGCAACATCAGCTCTTATACCATCAGCACCAATATCTATCATATTTCTTACAAAAAACTTATGAAGAATAAAAATATCAGAAGTAAATAATTTCTCATCATTTGGCACATTAAATAATCGGACATCTGTCCAATCAGCCGGAATTACAGGTGTACCATCTTCATTTAAAACAAATAAATCAGGTCTATTTATAAATAAGTCATAAGCACCACAACTTGGTAAATCAACAATAACCTTAATATCTCGATTATGACATTCATCGATAAATTTTTTTGCTTGGTTTTTAAGAGATAATTCACTTTGAGAATCATACAACTGATTATTTAGACTTCTAAAATCAGATAAAGAATATAAAGACCCGGCAGTACCCAAAGCTTTTATTTTACCAACCGGAGTTATTGGTAATAAATGTACAGCATTTATACCAAGTGATTTTAATTCATCCAATCTTTCTATCGCATTAATGAAAGAGCCTGATGTTTCTCCTCTTGAAAACTGAATGATTCCATTTCCGTCTTTATCATCGGCATTAAATGTTCTTATATTTAAAGAATATATAACAGCTTTATTATTCTGGAACATTCTCCTTAAACTGTCATTTTCTGAACCTTCCTGAATTGCAAAGACATAATTATTGAAGAATATAAGAAAAGCAAATAAAAAAATTAACTTTTTAAAAACCATAAAATCACCTATCTATTTAGAAGTATATCATATAACAACAATCTTATAATGACATGTTCTTTTATTTGTCATATAATTTCTTTAGATTATAGATACACGAGGCAAGTATGAAAGAAAAATTAGAACTGATATTAAAAAATGCAACGCAAGAAATTAATAACGCTAAATTACTTCAAGATTTAGACAATGTAAAACTTAACTATTTAAGCAGAAAAGGTGAGTTAAATTCTATAAAGAAGAACCTGAAAGATTTATCAGATGAAGACAAAAGAATTATTGGTTCACTTGCGAATAAAGTTTCTAATGAACTAGAAGAACTAATTGCCTCAAAAAGCGAAGAACTTTACAAGGTTGAGTTAAATCAAAAACTAAATAAAGAAAGAATTGATATAACATTACCTTCAGACGTTAGACCACAAGGAAAAGTTCATCCGCTTACACAAACAATAAATGAAATTGTTGAGATTTTTCAAGGTCTGGGTTTTTCGGTTATGCCATCAGAATATAGCCCTGAAGTTGAAACAGAATATATAAATTTTGATATGCTAAATTTCCCGCCAGATCATCCGGCAAAAGATATGCAAGATACTTTTTATACAAAAGTTGCACCTAATGTAATATTAAGAAGTCAGACATCAGGGGCACAAATTAGACAAATGCTAAATCAATCACCACCGGTCAGGGTAATTTCTCCGGGAAGAGTATATAGATGCGAATCAGTAAGTGCAAGAAAAAACAATTTATTCCATCAAATAGAAGGCTTATTAGTTGATAAAGATATAACTTTTGCTGACTTAAAAGGAATATTAAATGAGTTCGTAAGAATTTATTTTGGCTCAGCCCGTCCAACAAGATTCAGAGCCAGTTATTTCCCATTTACCGAGCCTAGCGCAGAAGTTGATGTACAATGCATAATGTGTGGCGGTAAGGGTTGCAGAACCTGCAGCGGTACAGGTTGGTTAGAAGTTCTTGGCTCAGGAATGGTACATGCAAATGTGCTAAGAAATGTAGGAATAGATCCGGAAATATATTCAGGATTTGCATTTGGAATGGGTGTTGAACGTCTTACAATGCTAAAATATGCAATAAATGATATAAGATTATTTTTCAATAATGACATAAGATTTTTAAAACAGTTTTAAATATGTTAGCGAAAAGAATAATACCTTGTCTTGATATAAAAGACGGAAAAACAGTTAAAGGTGTAAATTTTGAAAACTTGCGATATGCAGGTGATCCTGTGATATTGGCAAAAAAATATTCAGATGAAGGTGCGGATGAACTTGTTTTTTTGGATATAACAGCTACTAATGAAAAAAGAAAAACAACTGTAGAAATGGTGAGAAAAGTTGCACAGCAAGTTTTTATCCCTTTTACTGTTGGAGGTGGAATAAATTCCGTTGATGATATGAAGACCTTGCTTCTTGCTGGTGCAGACAAAGTTGCAATAAATTCAGCAGCTGTTAAAAATCCCACTTTAATAAATACAGCATCAAATTATTTTGGTTCGCAATGTATTGTAGTAGCTGTTGATGCAAAAAGAGTTGACGGTGATTTTTATGTATTTATTAATGCAGGTAAATTAAATACAGGAATAAAACTTTCTAAATGGGTAAAAGAAATACAAGATAGGGGTGCAGGAGAAATCTTATTAACTTCTATGGATGCAGACGGTACACAAAATGGTTTTGATATAGAGATGACAAAACTTGCAGCTGAACATTCTTGTATCCCTGTAATAGCATCAGGAGGTGCAGGACCCAATCCAAAACATTTTATAGAAGTATTTAAGAAAGGAGATGCAGATGCAGCACTGGCTGCTTCTATTTTCCATTTTAATACACTTAGTGTTCCTAATTTAAAAGAAGAGTTGAAAAGACAAGGTATAGAGGTAAGAATATAATGATAAATACTGTAAAATTTGACCCGGGAATAGGTAATTTAGTTATTGATTTTAATAATTTTATTAATGAGTTTTACTCACAGCTAATGAATTTCAAAACAATACGCCAAAAACAAGCACGTTTTAAGCTATATTCAGATAAAATAAAATCATATATGAAAAATAATATTGCTTTCTACTTCGGATGTCTTTTATGGGCATATTACATAAAAAATGAAAATACAGATACCCCCAAAGAGATAGAAGGTAATATATTCCTAAACTTATCTGAAGAAGATAAAGAAAATTATGATTACTTGATTCAAGTAAATTTCATGGAAAATTATTTTGAAAGTTATGAAAGAGATATCTTATACTATACTGGTAAAAAAATTAAAATTGCTGAAGAATGGAAAACCATATTATCATTGTATAGCGAATTTTTAGAAAAAAATAAAGGTTTTACCTATACAAAGACAACAGCGGATATTATTCTTCCGGAAAAATTAACAAATAAAAAAATATCAGCAGATATAAATAAAATAATACAAGAAGCAATTGATAAAAAAGATTTAAATATATTATTAAATATCTCAAACATTGTGTTATAAACTTGATATACTTTCTTTTTTTATATATCCTTATAAATGTGTACTAATGCCTGTGAGATATGGAAGAAAACATAAATATACCTTTCGAAAAATTAGCTCAAGAATGCAATATTATTAACCCACAGAATCCAAAAGAGGTTATTGATAAGATAGTTGCGCTTTCTTCTGATTACCCGAGTGAATATTTAATACTTATCTATAATTATTTTTTTGAACATTCAAACAATTATGAAGTTTTAATGTTTTTATTACAAAAGATAGATAAATACAAAGATAAATCAAGCAGAGGAATTTTAATAGATTCTCTGATAATGAAGAGTAAATTATCACAAAGAATTTCAGATCCTGACAATATAACAAGAATAAGAGTTAATATAACAAAAGCTCTTGCAAATACAAAAGATTCTCAGGCTGTATATCCTTTATTATATTGTTTAAACAGCAAAGACGAAAATTATAAAGTAAAACTTTCATGTGCAGAAGCACTTGGTAAAATTGGCGATAGATATGCAGTATTACCATTAATGAACATATTAGAAGATGAAACAGAATCTTCTGTATATGTTAAAGAATCAGCTGTATCAGCCTTAGGTATGATAGGAGATGAAAAAGCTGTTGATTCATTGGTATCAATTCTTGAAAGTAAGAAAGGCTTTTTAGACAAATTTACTTTCTTAAAAGAAAGAGCATTAGAAGCACTTAATAAGATTAATTTTAAAGGAGACAGAGTATTCAACGCTTTAGTAAAATCACTAAGAGATGAATCACCGCAAGTAAGAATTAATGCAATAGAAGTATTAATGAATTCTGATGATGAAAGGGCTATTGATTTAATAAAAGGAATGTTAACCGATTCCAATACAGAAGTTGTGCAAAATGCGGTTATAGCTCTATATAATCTGCTTGGAGATGATATTCTTTCTCAGATTATAAGTGATGACAACTCTCCGGAAACAGCAAAAAATGAAGCCTTGCGACTCCAAGATGATTTAAGAGAAGAAACAATCGAAGAGGCTAATGAAAAAGATGAATAAAGCTATTATACTCTTATCAGGAGGTCTCGACTCTGTTGTTAGTTTAGCGATTACAAAGGAAAGCTGTAATGATATTATTGCTTTAACATTCGATTACGGACAAAAATCCTATCTGGCAGAAAAAAGAGCAGCTGAAAAGATTTCACAATATTATGATATAGAACATAAAGTAATAGATTTAGATTGGCTATCAGTAATTTCAACATCATCATTAACAACAAAAGATACTATACCATATATATCAAGAGATAATTTAGACAATAAATTAATAGCACAAAACACAGCAAAATCAGTATGGGTTCCAAACCGTAATGGTTTATTCGTAAATATTGCAGCCTGTTTTGCTGAAGCATATAACTATGACACAATTGTAATAGGCGCAAATAAAGAGGAAGGCGCAACATTTAAAGATAATACAATAGAATTTATCAATGCAATTAATACCTCACTTAAAAATTCAGTCAATTCACAAATAGAGCTGATAGCACCTCTTATAAACATGACAAAAGAAAAAATAGTCAATATTGCATTAGAAAAAAATGTACCATTAGAATTAATTCACAGTTGCTACATTTCAGAAGAAAAACATTGTGGGTTCTGCGAATCTTGCCAAAGACTAAAAAGAGCTTTAGAGCTAAATGGAAGAACAGATATTATAGAAAAAATTTTTGAACAGGATACATAAATATGAAAACTTTATTTATAGAGAAAGAAATAAAATATACAGGTGAACAGCTATCACCACACTGGATATACAAAAATTTTAAAATTATGGGCAATGCCATAGTAGCATTTATAGGAGAATGTGAAGTAAATCTTAATCACATGGTTGATATAGAAGATGTAATAAATAATGAACCAATATATAGTAAAAAAATGCTAAGCATAATTGAAGAGAACTATAATTGCTCACTTATAGAAATGGTGTACAAACAAAGACTGCTAGTTACAATAACCAAAGAGCTAATAGAAAAAAATTATCCCAATGTTAATATAACAAGAAATGGTGACGATTTATACGTAAACAATAAAAAGTTGTCTGTTTCTATAGCAACAAAATCAATAACATCAACCCTAATCCATTTTGGATTAAATATTGACTCTTCAGGTGCACCTGTAAATGCATCTGACTTGGAAAAAGATATTGGAATAAAAGATATAAAGACTTTTGCAATTGAATTATTGAAAAAATACCAGAATGAAACGGAAGATATAAATCTTGCTGCATCAAAAGTTCGAGGAGTAATATAATGTCAAATCCAAATCTTGAAAATAAGAATCAGATAAAAAGAAACAAAAGAAAAAATAAAAAAAGTTTTGGTTATTTATATCTTTTTGCATTTGTTTTCTTTGTTGTTCTTATTGGATTATCATATATACTGAAGTCATATTCTCCTGATATAGACGTAGCTATCGGAAATAACGAGGCATTAACATTAAGTGAATCTGAAATGGGAGTAGAAATAAAATCTATAGATGAAAGATTAAAATGGATACAAATGGAAGATGAAATGCCTTCAGTTGCGAAAAGAGATAATGAAGAAAAACAAGAAGAAAACACAGATGTTAAGGATGATAAACCTGTAGAAAAAGCAGAAAAGCCCCCTATACCGTCAATTGAAGATATAAAGACTCAAAGACCTGATTTTAGAAATATATCACCGGCAACACCTGTAATACCATTACCGGAAAGACCTGTAACTATTACAAAGGTATATTTAGGTTCATACTCATCATTAGAAGAAGCAATGATTATACAAAATAAAATATCAAATGAAGAACCTGAACTTGAACCATTTATCAAAGCTATCAGAGATACATATATAGTTCAACTCGGTTCATTCGCTGATAAAGAAAAGGCAACTGCTCTCATTATAAAACTCAAAGAAAAAGGATACAATCCTAAAATTATTTCAGAAAACTAAAAAAGAACGACCTTTTATGGTCGTTCTTAATGTTAGTTATGGTTAGTTTTGGTTGTATCTTATTTTTAACCGACACCATTATATTTTGGAGTTGCTTTTTCAATTGCTTGACCTTCAGCTTCTTCAACTGCTTGAAGTTGAGATTGAGCTACAGATAATTGAGATTCTATCTTCTTTTGCTGCATATCTAACTGATTTTCTAATGCTTCTAACTTTTTATTATATTGTTGAGCATACTCTTCATTAACTGCTTGATTTAACATTTCTGCAATAGAAGCAAGATATTCTTCGCTGTCATTTTGCTCAGCAGCCATAGAACCTATTTCACCAATTGAAGTAGCAGCTCCACCTTCATCATCAGGTGTATTGATATATGCATCAGCACCTTGTAAATACTCTGAATAATTGTTGAAATTTGTCGGATCACTTGCTATTTCTTCAATGGTTACCTTACCATCGGAAATATTTGCTGAGAAGTTTAATAAACTTTGTTTTTGTTGCATTATATTATCTAATTTTGATTGCAACGTGAAAACTAAATTTGTGTAATAAATCTTACGATTTGCAAATAAAGCATAACCCATAACTAACCTACCTTTTACTTGTTTTATAACTAACCCACACTTATATAAAAACTTTTTATTTTTACAAATTGCCTAAAGTCCATCTATAAAAGAGTCATCTTGCCATTTTTCATCCAAGATTCAATATACGCAAGGGTTTCAAACCTTTTTGGGTCAAAAAGTTTATATATTTATTATATATTGCATATTTACAGTCGAAATATTAACTAGTTATTAAATATATAAAAAGCAATTTGTGATTTATTTACAAAACTTAACATTATATTTTTTCTGACTTATTTTTATAAAGAATATAACCAATAATACCCAAAATTATATTCGGTAAATTTGCTGCAAAGAAAGGAATTATTGTATGATTATAACCAAGAGACATAGAAAAAGCGCGAATTATATAATAACAAAATATAATTCCGATTGAGAATAAAAATCCTCTATTATGTCGAACTCTTGGGGGCGTTATTGCAAGAGGAATTCCCAAAACAACAAACACAATTGTAGTAATAGGAAGCGCAAGTTTTTCCCAAAAACGGACTTGATATTTAGCTAAAACATCAGGCGATACTTCAGTCTTTTTCTCTTTAAAGTAAGGTAATAACTGGACAAAATTATAATCAGAACCATCATTTTTTTTATCTAATTGTCTTTGTATATCACTACCAAAGTCTATAATTGTTTTTTCTATCCAAGAGGTATTGAGAGTTTTTCCTTGTTTAGAAATAGTATAAACAGAAGCATTATCAAACTGCCAACCTTCCAATACTGAAGTTCCTGTTTTTGCTTGTAATATTTGAATTTTATCATCATCAGATAAATCCAAGATTGAAACATTTGAAAATTGTTTATCTTCACATTTTTCGACATAAAATAAACGTTTTAAATAATTTCCATCTTTTAATTCTTTTATTGAAAAATTTCTCTTCCCTTCCGGAATATTTCTTTGTACAAGAGCATATAATGCCAATGTTTTAGATTGAGATGTCGTTATCGGAACAATTGTTTCATTTATAAAAAATGTGAAAAAAGCCATAATAATGGAAAATAAAAATATTGGTCTGGCAATTCTTTTTATACTTATACCACAAGCTTTAAGTATGGTAATTTCTGATTGTAAACACATCTTATTTACTGTCATAACTGTTGAAAATAGCACACTCATAGGAATTGTCATAACAATAACGGCAGGTAGATTCAATAAAATAATCATAAAAGCAATATTTACTGACATACCATATGTAGAAATCTGTTTAATTAAAGAGATAAAAGTATCCGAAGCGAATATTATGGAAGTAAAAACAACTACCCCTAGAATAAATACTTCAAGAATTTGTTTTAATATAAATTTATCTAATATTGTAAATTTAAAGACAGACTTCATAATTAGATTTTAGAACAAAAATGCATATTTTCAAATTAAAGTTTTTTCCAGTCTGCAGAAAGCTTATCAAGTGAATATTTTATATCTTTATTATTAATAAGAATTTCTTGAATATAATTTGCAGTTAATGTATTAAGTTCTTTTTTATTTTTTACATTTGATATGGGTTTTTGAAGATTATATAACTGCTTTGCACTAATAATTCTGGCAGAATCTTGAATATTAGGTGATTTTGAAGTTTTAAAATATTCGTCATCAAGTGCATCTTTATTAACAGGTAGTATTGTTGTCATTTTGGCAAGCTTAAGCTGATTAGTCTTATTAGTAAAATAAAGAGCAAAATTCAAAGCAATATCCGGATGTTTTGACTTTTTAGGAATAACAAAATTCATTAAAGAATAATCATATAAATTTGTATCCCCAACTAACTGTGAACTCACAGAAGTAGAATTATAAACAGAAGGAGCATTTTCCATAATCATATTAATAAAATTAGCACCTGTAACCAAATAAGCCAATTGTCCTGACATATATTTTTCTAATGCATCTCTATGCGTTTGTGTGACACATTCCTTTGGAATAATGTTTTCATCATACAATCTTTTAAACTGAGAAAACAAATAAATACTCTTATTACTATTAATATTTTCAGGCGAATTAATTCCAAATTTATTTAAAAGTTTCAAAAGAGTATCATTTTCAGTAAAACTAAACATAGTTAAATATGAATTTTTCTTAGGTAATATTGAAAATAATTCGTCATAAGTAGATATTTTTTTATGAGTAAGCTCTTTGTTATAAAGTGTCACCGCAGATGTTGCATAAAATGGAATACCAATATATTCTTCATCATATTTTAAAGATTCAAGTATAGAAGGTAAAAATTGATTTAATTTTTCTTTCTTAATGGTATAAAGTGCTTTCTTTTGAGCTAAAAGAACTGAAAAATCAGGAGTTAAATTAATCAAATCAGGCGGATTATCACTTAGAATAGCAGCAAGTGTACGTTTCTCACCTTCTGAATAAGGGACATCAATCCATTTAATTTTCACTGTTGGCTTTTCTTTTTCATATTCTGAAATTATATTATTAATATATTTATCAAAAGTCCCAAGTTGAAGAGTCCAAAAAGTAATAACCGTTTTCTTATTATCATTATAATTTCGTTGTGCGCATAAAATAAAAGTAAATATTAAAATAAATATTAAAATATATAATAAAATAGTTTTTTTCATAATTTAAACTCCAACATTAATGATAGAATATTATTGATGTAAGGGCAATTTTTTAAAATGGATCTATTTGACAATCTAAAAGAGAACAATAAACAAGTACCTTTGGCTGAAATACTCAGACCCAAAACCATAGATGAATATTTGGGGCAAAATAACATTACAGGTAACAAGTCACCATTAATCAATCTTTTAAGAACAAACCGATTGTTCTCTCTAATATTATGGGGGCCACCAGGTTGCGGAAAGACAACTCTTGCAAGAATAATAGCAAATCAAACCCAAAGCCAATTTATTGAACTAAGTGCAGTAACCTCCGGTGTTAAAGACATAAAAGATGCAATAGATAAAGCAAAAGAGAAGTTGGTTTATGGACAAAAGACAATATTATTTATAGATGAAATTCACAGATATAATAAAACTCAACAAGATGCCCTATTACCACATCTGGAAAACGGAACTGTATTTCTAATTGGCTCAACGACGGAAAATCCGTCATTTCAAGTAAATGCAGCATTAATTTCAAGGACACAAGTTATAAGACTAACACCTATTGATGATGAATCTATGAAAAAAATCATTTCAAAAGGATTTGAATATTTATCTTCTCACTACTCTGAAACAATTATAGACAAAAATATACAAGAATATATTCTAAACTACGCAAGAGGAGATGCAAGAAGCGCACTCAACTTAATTGAAAATACATATTTTTCAGCACCATTAGAAAATAATTCAAGACATGTTACAGTTGAAATACTTGAAAAACTTGCACAAACTTCATCAATAAAATACTCAAGACAAGAACACTATGATATGGCGTCTGCATTTCAAAAAAGTATGAGAGGATCTGACCCTGATGCAGCCATTTATTGGTTAGCAAAAATGCTAACAGCAGGTGAAGATCCAAGATTCATTGCAAGAAGAATGATAGTTTGTGCATCGGAAGATGTAGGAAATGCTGCTCCACACGCATTAACTATAGCAATTAATGCATTCCGCGCATCAGAAATTTTAGGTATGCCTGAAGCTCGTATTCCTTTAGCTCAAGCAGTTGAATATATTGCAAGATGTCCAAAATCAAATCGAGCTTGTGTTGCTATAGATTCTGCAATGCAGGATATATATAACGGATTAAATTATCAACCGCCAATGCATCTGAGGGATGCCCATTATAAAGATGCTTCAAAATACGGGTTTGGTATAGATTATGTATATTCTCACGATCACCCCGAATACAAACAACAATTCATGCCTGATGAATTAAAAGATAGAAAATATTTTAAATAGTTGGTTGATGTATATTTTTTGTTAAGATATAAAATGATAAAATGATAGAAAAGGAGAGATATCATGATGAATGAAAAATTAGAAAAAGCTTTTAATGATCAAATAAATGCTGAATTCTATTCAGAATATTTATACTTATCTATGTATGCATATTTTGAAAGAATAAATTTACAAGGTTTCAAAAACTGGATGGATGTACAAAGACAAGAAGAAAGAGCTCATGCAATGGGTATGTTCAACTATGTGCATGAACGAGGTGGCAAAGTAAAATTACAAGCAATTGAACAACCTGATACAGAATGGGATTCTCCATTAGCAGTTTTTGAAGCAGTTTTAAAACATGAACAATTAGTAACTTCCAAAATTAATGCATTAATGGATGTCGCAGACGAAGTAAAAGACAGAGCTGCAGTATCATTCTTAGATTGGTATTTAAAAGAACAAGTAGAAGAAGAAGCAAATGTAGGTAATGTTTTAAAAACATTAAAAATGATATGCAATGATAAAAATTGTCTATATATGTTAGATAAAGAACTTGCAGCAAGAACCTTTGTTGCCCCTGTAATAGGCTAGAATTAAAATAGAGGAGCATAAAAGCTCCTCTATTATTTAAAGAATGAGAGCAATATGAATAACAATGTATTTAAAAATTTGTCATATGGAGTATATATTATTTCTTGTAAAGACGGTGAAAGATTTACAGGCTGTACAGTGAACAGTATTATGCAAATCACGTCAGAACCACCGACTATTGCATTAAGTGTGAATCACAATAATTATACACATAATTGCTTAGAAAGAAATAAAAAATTTGCTGTATCTATTTTGTCAGAAAATTCCAATCCTTTATCTATTGGTACTTTTGGTTTTAGAAGCGGAAAAGATTTTAACAAGTTTGAAGTGATTCCATATAATATTGTTGATGAAGTTCCTATAATAAAAGATGCTTGTGGATACTTAATTTGTGAAATAAAAGGAAAATTTGAAACATCCACTCACACAGTTTATATTGCTGATGTTATAGATGGTGATATTTTAAACCAAAGCACGCCAATGACATACTCTTATTACCATAATGTTATAAAAGGAAAAAGCCCCAAAACCGCACCAACGTACGTTGCTGATTAATTAACATACTTAACAATTTGAAACAAATACGAAAAACGAGGCAATTTCAAAACTTCATATTCATTATAGATTCATAAAGTAAGAAACTTTAGAAATCTAAATAAGAAAGGAAATCTATATGAATATGAATGTTATTGCACCAATCGTTGGAGGAGTTGCAGGCACAGGTTTAGCATTAGGCGGTTCTGCAATTTATAAAAAAGTATCAGGAAAACCGGCAGGTGTACCTGGAAGTGTTGCTCATATTGTAACAAACGAGAAATTAGATAACAAAGCAAAAGCTGAAGTTATAAAAGAACAATTTGTTGAAGGTACAAAAGATACTTTAAAACTAGGTGGAGCAGTAGTAGGAACTGCAACAGCAGCTTCTTTAATCACAGGCAATTCTGAAAAGGCTGCAAATGTATTTAACAAAATAAAATCTTCAGTTGGAGATGCTTTAGCAAAATGTTCAATTAACGGAAACAACTTAAAAGATATTGTAAAAAATACAAAAGTTTTCCAAAAATTCAATTCATTACCAACCCCAGCTAAAGCAGGAATTGCAGCAGGTGCAGCTCTTTTAGCTCTTGCAGCTCCAATTGTAGCTTTGGTAAGTGCACAAAAAGCCGGATACATTGAAGGTAAACACGAAGAATAGAAAAATAACAATTCAGGAAATAAAAAGCCCCTTTAAAAAGGGGCTTTTCTTATGGATTTAATTTTATATATTGTGCATTTTTTATGCCGTCAATTTTATTTATAGTTTCCATTGTTAAATCATCTACATCTTTATCAGTAGTGATAATCATAATAGAAACATTGTCAGATTTATTTGATTTTTGAGCAACTTGCATTCTATTGATATTTATATTATGTTCACCGATAACTACAGCTACTTTTGCAACCATTGAAGGTTTATTTTCATGAGGAACAATTAACATATGTTCTTCAGCTTCAATACTCATATTGTAATCATTAATTCTAACAATTCTTGGCATATTTTTAGCAATTAAAGCACCTGTTACCGTATTTTCTTCAAGATCAGTAGTAAGAGTAACTGAAATTGAACCTAAGAAAGTACAATCTTTCTGCGACTTAGATGTTACAACATTAATACCTCTGTTTTTTGCAATTAGAGGAGCATTTACAAAATTTACACTTTCAACAAAAGAAGAGAAAATGCCTTTTTGTACGGCTACTTCAAGCGGAGAAACATTAAGTTCAGAGAGATTCCCATTTACAGTAATATTTATATTTTTTAAATTACCCTTAGAAATTTGTTTAACAAGAGCACCTATATTTTCAGCTAAAGACATATAATCCTTAACCGGTTCTATAACAGAAGATTTTAATGCAGGAATATTAATTGCTGCTTTTGCACTTCCGCCAGATAGAACTTCTTTAATCTGTTCAGCGACATCAATCGCAACATTAAACTGAGCTTCAGCTGTACTTGCACCTAAATGAGGAGTCATAGTAACATTTCCGCTGCAAGAATATAATGGTGATGCGGTAATATCAGGCTCAGCTTCAAAAACATCTATGGCAGCTGCTTGAACTTGACCTGATTCCAAAGCTTCTTTTAAAGCTGCTTCATCAATAATTCCGCCTCTTGCACAATTTATTATTCTAACACCCTTCTTCATTCTGTTTAAAGTATTTTTATTTATCAAAGAAGTTGTTTCTTTTGTTTTTGGCGTATGAATAGTTATATAATCACATTGACCCCAAAATTCATCAAGACTTGTTACATATTTAGCCCCAATTTTTTCAACCGCTTCTTTTGTTGTATATGGATCAGATACAACAACATTCATTCCTAAAGCAATAGCAACATGGGCAACATGCTGACCAATTTTTCCGAATCCAATAATACCAAGTGTTTTTCCGAAAACTTCAACACCTGTAAATTTTGAGCGTTCCCATTTACCTTCTTTTGTAGATAATGCAGCTGTCGGAATATTCCTTGACATAGCAAGCATAAGCGCTAATGTATGTTCAGCAGCAGCATTTGTGTTGCCATCCGGAGAATTTACTACAATTACACCTGCCTGAGTTGCAGCATCAATATCAACATTATCTACGCCAACACCAGCTCTACCAACAATTTTTAAATTTTTACCTGCTTCTAGAATTTTCTTTGTTACTTTTGTTTGACTTCTAATCATTAAAGCATCATAATCTTTTATTTTTTCTGCAAGTTCATCTTCCGGAAGAGTAGGTATAAAATCAACTTGAGCTACTCCTTCAAGTATTTTACCTGCTGCTTCATTAATCTTATCTGTAATTAAAACTTTCATTTTGTCACCTATTTATTCATTTCTTCTATAAGAGTTGCAACACCCTTACCTAATTCAAATTTATGTCCTAATTTATGAAGGGTTGCTTCTAAAGCACCCACAGCAGTTATTGCATCACGTTCAGACACAAAACCCAAAGTGCCCATTCTGAAAATTTTGTCTTTCAACTGATTTTGACCATTTGCGACCACAATATCATAATCATTTTTTAATACCTTTCTTATGTCAGGTACGCTAACATTTTCAGGCGGTAATATTGCAGTAATAGAAGTACTTGCAATAGAATCATCTTCTACAAAAAGTTTCAGATTAATTGCTCTCAATGCTTTTCTTAAAGCTTTTGCAATTTTTGTATGACGATTAATAATATTTTCAAGACCTTCCTCCTTCATCATCTCAAGAGCAACTTTTAGCCCTGAAATAAGGCTAACTGCAGGAGTAAAAGCTGTTGAATTTTCAAGAACTGATTTTCTGTTTGTACTCCAATTGAAATAAAAATCTGGTCTTTGACATTCTTTATGAACAGCCCAAGCTCTTTCACTTGCAGCTAAAAAGGCCAAACCGGGCGGAATCATAAATCCTTTTTGTGAGCCGGAAATTAATACATCAATACCCCATTCATCCATTTTACAGGTCATCGCACCTAAACTTGTTACGCCATCAACTACAGATAATGCACCATGTTCTTTTATATAAGAGACAATAGTTTTAACATCATTTGTCACACCTGTAGATGTCTCGTTTTGAGTTAGGGTAACAATCTTAATTTCTTTATTAACATCTTTATCTAATCTTTCTTTTAAAACAAGAGGATTAATAGCATTACCAGGTTCAACTTCGATAGTTTCGACATCTGCACCTAAAGCTTTGGCAATTTTAGCCCATCTTTGTCCAAAATTACCAATTACTAAAGATAATACCTTGTCTCCCGGATTAATCAAATTAGATAATGCAGCATCCATTGCTCCTGTACCACTTGATGTGTATACAAGTACATCATTCGAGGTTTGAAAAACATATTTTAAATCAGAGTATACAGACTCTAAAATTTTGGAGAATTCCGAACTTCTATGCCCCATTGGATGTTTTGCTATTTCTAAAAGTACTCGTTCAGGAACCGGAGTCGGCCCAGGTATCATTAAAAATGTTTTGTCTTTCATGTAATTCAATCTCCCCTCTGTTTAATAAAAATATTTTCTCATAAATTAGCAAGAAGTTTAAGTATTTGTTAAATTTGTAAACTATTATTGGCATTCAGTAAATTTTGAGAAACAAAATGTTTTTATATAAATAGGTAAGTATATATAAAGGTAAAAAATCACTATGCCAAACGGTATTTCATGCGCATATTTTGCCGCAAGAAATCTTGTATACGGTAAAAAAGAACAAAATCTTTTTAAAGAAGGAATTGCAGGAGCACAAACAGCTCGTACAATTGATTCTGTTGCTAAAACAGGCTTAATTAAAGGCTCTATAGCATCACCTATTGCATCTGTTTTCGATAAAGCAGCAGCTATTGCAAGAAAAGTTGTCTATCCGCTAATTATTGCATCGGGAATTTATAATACAGCAGTAGCAGAAGACAAAGTTCGAACAGGAGCATCTCAAGCATCCGGCATTGCAACTATGTATACTTTTGAGAAAATCGCAGAAAAAGCACTTAAGAATATTAATAATAAACTTGCAAATACCAATATTGTAAAAAATAATAAAGCAGCAAGAATAGGATTATACATTGCAAAAGGTCTTGCTTTTGTTGCTGCATCATTAACAGGTTATAATGTGGGCAGTAAAACTGCTGAAAAAATAGTTGATTCAACAAGAAATAAGATGCAACCGAAAAAAACAGTTAATAACAATAATATCTTTGATAATACAAACAGTGTTGAAGATGATCTTTTCAAAGAAATGCAACTTCTATAATAAAATTGCCAATATCATCAATAATATTCCTCCTATTTGAGACATTGTAGCCATATTTTGCATTTTTCTATTATTTTCGTATTTATAACTATTCTTCTTTGCATCATAAGCAACCATAATTCTCTGTAAACGAGTTACATCTGAATCAGAAACAAAAGTTCGATTAAAAAGTTTTTGTTCTAATCTGCTCAATCTATTTGAAGTATTATCGTTATTATATGAATTTCTGAGTATGTCTTCCTCTAAAGCTGCAAGTTGAAATGGCATAGATTGATCATTTACCGGTTCAAAGCCGCTATTATTATAATAATTATTTAAATCATCACTTGAATAATCATATGCATACTGGTTTGACATTTTTTTTGTTTTCGGTCTTATAACGGAAGCAAGTTTATCTACTCTGGAATTTAAGTCTTCACTGCTTGTTTTATTAAATACTCTTTCTTCAAGCCTGTTTAATCTTGCATATATATTCTCATTTTTATATGTAGTTTTAAATATTTCCTCTTCCATCTTATCTACTATCGGATATTCAACAGAAGAATCTTCTTTTAACTCAGGTAATTTAAGATTATCTTTGCTTTGTGAAGATGAATTACTACTATATAAAGGTCTTTCTTTTTTTATTGTTAATCCGGTATCATTTTGTATATTATCTACTCTCTTTAATATATCTCCGGTTTTCTTTTGACCATATAGATTTTTTTCTATTCGTTCTACTCTTTTTTCATCGGATTCATCTTTATAATCATAACCAAAAATAGTATTTTCAATCGCAGTAATTTTCTCATGAATAGACATTTCTGCAATCGATTCTGTGTTTATTGAAAATAATAGTAATAAAATTATTATATATTTTTTCATAACAAAATTCTCTATATTGAGAATATATACCACAATTTAGAAACAAAACATACCATCCAGTTAATAGCAAAAAACGAAGCAACAAAAGGAAGAAATATTAGCATAAATGCTCTGGAAATTGTTATATTATATACAGCTCTAAGAGCCAAAGCATATAAAAAGATTATCCAAAAGTATAATACACATTCAATTATTGTTGCAAAAATATAACCAATTTCGCCTATTTGTTTTATTAAATTTAATGGTGCAAAGAATATATAAGGAACCGGAACAAAAGCAGTTAAAAATAATATCTTTTCCAGTTTTTTACCTCTATCAAATATTCTTGCTATATATTCAAAAAATAAAGCAGTTAAAAACCAAATAAAAACTGTAGATATTATTGAACCTAACAATGAGAGAATAAACATCACACTTAATATTGAACCATCGAAAATACCTAATGTAAGCTTATTGATAAGCGCTATAAAGACTACTGTTACAACTGCTAATCTTATAGATACAGTTATATCTTCTCGTTCAAAAAATGCTTTTGGAGAAAAAATTACACTATATATATTTTCAAAAAAATCATTAACTGTTATTCCCATAAATATAAAGGCCTTCTACTTAATACCATACTTGTTGGAATTATATCCGAAAATTTTATGTTTCTATTCAAAGAATATTCAGTTAAACTAGAAAAATACTCTCCAAAAGAACTTTTTCTATTATAATTTACCAGCTTTACTTTTAGCTTATTATTGAATTTCTGTTGAGCCATTTTCTCAATCATTGATTTTGCAGTATCCATATCTCCTGTTTCATCAATAAAACCAAGTATTTTAGCTTGTATGCCCGTAAATACTCGCCCATCAGCATACTTCGTTAGATTTTCTTCTAATAAATCAACTTTCGGTACTTCATAACAAGCTTTTCTCTCAATTCTTCCTTTTCTTATTGCATTTAAGAATTGTTGATAAGAATCATCGACAATATTTTGCATTAATTCTTTTTCTTCAGGAAGCATAGCTCTTGTACTTGAACCTATATCTTTAAATTTACCACTTTTTATGACAACTTGGTCTACATTTAATTTATTGGTAAGTAAGTTATGATAGTCCATAAAAGAAAAAATTACACCTATACTACCTGTTAGAGTACCATCCTGAGCAATTATTCTATCTGCAGCAGAAGCAATATAATAACCGCCGCTTGCAGCAACATCTTCCATTACGGCAATTACAGGCTTATTTTCTCTTATATTCATAATCTGATTGTATATATTCTGAGACATTGCAACAGTGCCTCCGGGGGAATTTATCTTTAAAATAACCCCCTGTATTTCAGTATCTTCTTTTGCTAATTTTAAAGATTTCAACATATTCGTAGCATTTGCTTCTTTTGCAAAAAAATTACTTTCAGATGAAGATGCTATTACTCCATCTAATTCAATTACTGCAACTTTATTAGTATTAGATATTATATTTTTACTTGTCTTATTCTCTCCGATATAAGATTCATTCTTATCTATTGCAAAGAAGCCTAAAAGTAATGATAAAAAACATAAAACAACTACTATTTTAGCTAATATTGATGCTTTCATTATTCCTCACATTCTGAATATTTAGCAATGCATTCATCTAATAGTGAAATCATAACGTTTTTGTAATGTATTGCTTGTTTCTTTTTTGATGCTTCAAATCTTAGTGTAAATACAGGTTCTGTATTACTTTGTCTTATTAAAGCAAACCCATCCGGAAATATAATCCGTAAACCGTCTAATGTTACTATGTCATTTATTTTTGTACCAAATATCATATCGTTATTTTTGATTTTTTCAGTAACATCCTGTAAAACCTTCTTTTTAAGATTATTCTTACACTTATGTCTAACTTCATCTAAAGTACAAACTCTATTAAACGGTATGAGTAAATCACTCAATTTAAAATTAGGATTTGTTTTTTTATTTTTTGCTAAAATTTCAATAACTCTGCAACCGGCATAAACAGCATCATCAAAACCGTAATATCTGTCTTTAAAAAACATATGACCTGACATTTCACCGGCTAAAATAGCATTAGTTTCTTTCATTTTTGATTTTATATAACCATGTCCGGTCTTACACATTATTGCATTACCGCCTTGGGCATTTATTTCATCAAATAATACCTGAGAGCATTTAACTTCAGAAACAACTGTCGGTTTTTCACCTCTAACCGATAAATCTTTTATAACATCTTGTGCATAAATATATAATAATTTATCACCGGTTAATGCATTACCTTCTGAATCAATTACACCTAATCTATCTGAATCACCGTCAAATGCTATACCAATATCAGCTTTTGTCTCTATAACTTTCTTCTTTAAATCATCTAATGTTGATAAATCACTGGGATTAGGATGATGATTAGGAAATTTACCATCAGGCTCAGAGTATAATTCAATAACATTACAGCCAATATCAGAATATAGTTTGGGGGCAACAACACCAGCTGTACCATTTGCACTGTCAACAACCACTTTAATTCCACTGCCGACTCTTCCAAATCTGGATGTCAAGAAATCAATATATTGAGGCAATATATTATACAATCTTGATTCACCATGCTTCACTGAAGTAATATCATTACTCATTTGCTCTATTGTATATTCTTTCACCTTTTTTATATCTTCTTCACTAAAAGATGATTTATTAAAAGTAAGCTTTAAACCGTTATACTCAGGTGGGTTATGACTCGCAGTTACAATTAAAGCACCTGATATTTTTGCATCTTTTGATATACTTTCAGGGATTGAAACAAACTCAGAAAAATAACCTATAGGCGTTGGAACAACATCTAAATTAATAGCATTAGCCCCCATATGAACAATACCCTTTATTAAGGTTTTTGCAAGTGATTCAGAATGAAGTCTTGCATCTCTTGAAATTGTTACCCAAATTTCATTCGGGTCCATACCTGTTTTGTCTTGAATATACTTCACATAACCTTTTCCTACATAATAGAATAATTCCTCTGTTACAGTTTCTCCATATATTCCTCGAATATCATTTTTACCAAAAGCACTAAAATCAATTGTTTTTGTCATATTCATTTATATCCTTGTTTCAAAATTAAAAAACGATTATACTCAACATTATAGAAAATATTATAAGCAAAATCAAAAATAATAAGAAAATGTTGTAATAAAATGAAATTTAATAAACGAGAACTAATATTTTTTGCCTTTATTTTACCATCTTTTTTAGGATGTGTAATTTTTATATTTTTGCCATCTGTTTTTTCTTTTATTTTAAGTTTCTTTAAATGGAATTTAATCTCAGAAATTAAATTTACCGGTTTTCTCAATTATATAGATCTGTTAACATCAGAAGATTTCTGGTTAATATTAAAAAATACTATTGTATATGCAGTTTCTGTCACTGTATTTGCCACATTTATTCCCTTAATACTTGCTTCTATAATAAAAAACAAAATATTAGGTAAAGAAATATATAAAACAGCATATTTTTTACCATTTATAACTCCAATGATTGTAGTTGCAATGGTTTGGCAATGGATTTTTGACCCTAATATTGGCATTGTAAATTATATTTTAAAATCTAATTTACAATGGTTATATGACTCAAACCTTGCAATGCCGGTTTTAATCTTTGTTTCCGTATGGAAACTAATCGGATATAATATGATAATTTTTATTTCGGGGTTTTCTACAATAAATGAACAAGTTTATGAAGCAGCAAAAATTGATGGTGCAAACAGCAAAAAGATTTTTTTCAGCATTACTATCCCCCTATTAAGCCCTACAATTTTTTTCGTACTATTAATAACAACCATTAGTTCTTTTCAAGTATTTGACTTAATATATCTTATGACACAAGGCGGACCGGAAAATTCAACAAACATACTTGTTTATTGGCTCTATAAAAACGCTTTTGAATTTTTCAATATAGGAAAAGCGTCAGCAATAGCCTATATCCTATTCGTGTTTATTCTTACTCTAACGATAATACAATGGAAATTAAGAAAGAAATGGGTCATAAATGAAAACGAGAACGTTTAAGCGAGAACTGATAATAGTTGTTTCTTAGGAGAAACATCATTCTTCTTCTCAGTTTGCTTTGAATATAACTTATCTATACCAGACTTAATTTCTTCAGCTTCTTTCGTAACTTTTGGACTAAATAGCTCAGATATCTTATCTGCTATACTCAAAATTTTTGTTCCTATTGTTTCAGGATCTTTATAATAAGCACTTTCATATTCCGGATATGGAACAGCAGTGTGTTTAAAACTTGGTCTTATTGAGTTATAATTAAATGAACTAATTGAATTAACTTTCATTTTTCTTACCTCTTTCGTTTAAAGTGTTTCACTTACACTTTATTTTATATATTCATTATGTATTAGAAAAAATATTTTGTCAATACTTTAAAATATAAAATATTACAAATTAATACTTTCCTTATTTCACAAGCATTTTGCCATTAAGTGTATTATATGCACTTAATTTTTTGTTGAATACTACCCAGAAGAGGTATTTTTCTTTTATCCTGTTGTCGAATTGTATTAAAAAGATTTATTTTGTTATATATAAGTATCTTTTTCATACTTCCAACTATTCTTAATTCCAGACAGTAGGGCTTAATGCCCTCTTTTTTTTATTTAATTAGAAATAAGATAGAAAAATTTACTTAAAATAATTAATAAAATAACTAATTATATTTATTCTGAACTTTATTTAAATCAGCATTTACATCACAATAATAAAAAAATGCCTCAATAGTTCTGTTTAAAGCTTCTTTTAAAACTGTTTTTTCATCTTGCAAGAAATTTTGAAGCACATAATCCTCAGACTTCATATATGGCGGTTGCGGACCTATCCCTATCTTAATTCTGTCAAAAACTTGTGTTTGGGCATGTTTTATAATAGATTTCACTCCATTATGACCGCCATCTGACCCCTTCGATCTAAACCTTATAACTCCCAGATTAAGAGAAATATCATCATAAATAAGCAATAAAGTATTTATATCAATCTTATAGAAATTCTTCAATAAAGCCAGTGACTCACCTGATAAATTCATATATGTTTGAGGCTTAATAATCCATATTGCCTCATTTTTATATACGCCTTTGGCTATTTCACACTTAAATTTTGCTTCATTTGAAAAATTACACCCTAACTTTTCAGAAAGTAAATCGGCAAACATAAATCCGACATTATGTCTCGTATTTTCGTATTTTATACCGGGATTTCCTAAACAGATTAATAATTTCATCCATGCTTCCTTTTTTATAAATTATCCCACATTTATATTCAACTTACCAATTAAAAACTTTAGAAAATGACTAATTATTATAAAAAATAGGAGACAACTTATGACTACAAATAAAGATTCTATAATTAGAATGAAAAGCAGTGAAATGCTTTATAATTTTTTGGAAAACACACACTTACATAAAAAGGATTTTGCCCAAATGATTGGAGTAACACTTTCTTATGTATATAACCTGATAGACGAAACTATCCCTTTTTCAACAAGAAGTACAACTCTTGAAAGAATCGCAACAGTAATGGATATTTCTCCCGAAGAATTTGTAGAATATAAAATTCCGCAAGATCCAATTTTAATTGATGAAACAACTGAATTTATAAGAGAGAAACAAAAAGAAAAGAATTTATCAACAGTTCAATTTTTAAAATCATTTCCAAGAAAACAAAGACTCGAAATTGTTGATATTCTAAGAGGTGCAAGACCAATTCCCCTTGACTGGGAAGAAGTTAGTGTTATTGCATCTGTACTTGATGTTTCAAAAGAAGAAATGTACGACTTTTGGGAAGAAAGAATGCGCCAATTATTAAAAACATCAGGTTTTAATTTTGATAGTAATCAAGGACTGGCAAATGCAATGTTTACTTGTGCAAGAAATTACGTTTACAAAGAAAGTAAATAGTTAAACTCTTACTCGAGAAACAACTATTTGGATATCTTTTGGCGACTTATAAGTCTTTTCATCATATATTATTTTAATTATTTGATAAGAATGAGGTATATCTTTAAACGCAGGAGCAGAGATATGCCTTATTCCGTTTTCATCCGTCTGAACCGCTTCTTGATGATAATGTCCTGTAGAAATCAAAAGAATATTATTATATTTTTTCAAGAGTTCCTGATATTTTTCTGTATTCAACATAGAGAGTTTATACTCAACTCTTGGTGGCATCAAAGGACAATGATGAAATATTAAAAATACTTTCTTAGGATGTTTAATCAAAAGTTTTTCAAGCCATTGAATTTGTTCATCGGCAATTTGTCCATGTTTGGACGGTGCAAAATCAGGATTATCATCTAATACTACACAAATAAAATCACTATTGGGCTTAAAATAATAATATTTTAATGCATCTTCCTGATTACGATTAAATGTTGTAACAATATCAAGATATGTTTCTTTTTCAATACCGCTTAATTTATGTGCATCATTTTTACCTAAAACAATATAATAAGGCACATTTATGGGGTGAATTGCTCGCATAAAACCTATAACATCTTCTTCTCTTGATTTATCTACATTATCACCAAGAAAAACGGCAAAATCCGGATTTCTTTTTTTTAAAGATAAAGATAGAAAATAAAGATATTTATCCATACTTTTATCATCAAGAGAATAATGCACATCACTTATTTGAGCAAACTCAAATACCTTTGCAAAAGAAACTCCTTGCAATACAAGAAAGGCGACGAAGAATAATAAAATTTTTTTAGATATTTTATGCATTATTGCATCTTTTCTGTATCATTTTTTGAATTAACAATGCCTGCTTCAAATCTTTTTTACTTATGACTTTCATAGATAAAAAAATTTCACCCATAGGCATTTTCTTAAAACGCTGAACATCCAGAACCATAGATAAATGATAAAGATTTATCTTGCCTGATTCAAGTAAAATTTCACCCAATCTAAGACAAGAAACATCTGACCAGTCATCAATGTTGTACAGATTCTTCATACAATAATTATATCTAAAATTTTAATTTAATCAAATATTAAGCATAGAAATCAAGCTTATTTGCCAGATATTCATTTTGTTGATTTGGTTTTTGATATGCAGCATCCAATCTATCAAGACGTTCAACAAGACCAACATCTCCACCTTGATTTTGCCTAATATTATTTACTCCGCCATATATACCAGAGTTAATACCGGATAGTCCCTGAACAGAAGAACTTGACACATTATTATCTGATGCAAAAATGTTCTTTTCCTCTGCTCCTTGCGGGGTAAAATGCTGCTGACCTCCACCAAAAGAAATTCCAGAGCTGCTTGCTCCGGCTGCTTGCATTTGATTGTATTGATATGGATTTAGTGAGATCATTTATATTTTCTCCTGCCTAACATATAAATAAAGTATTTTTTTTCTTAAGATTTGCTAGTTTATAAAATAAATTTACATTTGTTACATTTGATTTTTTTTAAAATTTGTCTTGAAATTTTATATTTATGTGATTTAATAAACATTGTGAGCGTCCGTAGCTCAGCTGGATAGAGCAACTGCCTTCTAAGCAGTGGGTCGAGCGTTCGAATCGCTCCGGGCGTAAATTTAATAAAAAACCTTTCTATCCGATAATAGAAAGGTTTTATTTTTATAGAAATATTAAAATAGAATTTTTATACAAGGGCAAAAACTATATTTTAAACAATATAGCAGAATAAATACTATTAACAAAATATATAGAAGAGTAATTATATAAAAAGTCATAAATTATAGTTATTCTTTTTCTTTATATGGATTTATGTTTTTACTATGTATGAAAGAAGTTTCAAAAATTCCCGAACATTTTTCTTTTTTAGAACAGGAATAACAAATGTCAAGAAATCCTTTTTTCCAAGTAGAAATACTATCTCTACAAAATTCATGAATTCTTTCATCTGCTAAACAAAAAGGTATATTATAAACATCCACTATAATGTTATAGCGAATAAAACTTTTTACAGTTTCATATAATTCTTGCTCATACTCTTTTGGGTCAATAGCAATTTCATTGTAATTTGTTTCAGCATTACCATGATATTCCAATCCCATCAGAGCAACATTTGTTATAAATGGAATATTTCTATATATAAATTCAGAAAGATTTGTTAGTATCTTATAGTTCTGTTTTAAAATTACAATTCTAATTTCTATTTTCTGTCTATATTTCGCTAAATTATATAGACCATTTATTGTTTGTTCAAATGCTTTTTCTGCACCTACTATATAATTGTGATCTTCTGCTATATTTGAATAGAGTGGAATCCCGAAAGATAATTGAATATTTTTTATGTTAGATAATTTTCGAACATTCTCGATATTTGAAAATTGTCTTCCATTTGTTAATATATGTACCTTTTTGTTTGGAGATTTTTTGGCAATTTTTTCAAGCAACTCTACTAGCTTATTAATTTCTAAAGTTGGTTCGCCTCCTGTAATTCCAATATTTTTTATTTTATTCAAATTTATGTAATCTAATAATTCTAGACAATCTTTATATTTTGATTCACCATCCGCAATTTGTGGGCACATAATGCACTTTGAATTACAAATATCAGTTACATAAAATGCATTATGTTTTGAGTTATTTTCCCAAAGAGATACACAGTAACCATCTGTATTTATAGCGATTATATCATTTTCCTCATATGATATTTCTTCATTTGTTTGAAATATGGGAATTGATATTTTTTTATCTATTTCATAAGGAACTATAAATGCTTTTACACCAAACATAAAGAAAGGAATTTTTGAACATTTTACAATTCGATTTCTTTTAAAAATATTATTTTTAGTAGTAAAATATCCAATAATTCTTTTGTCAGAATTTATTAATTTACCTTTATTTCTTTTCAAGTTTTAAATCTCCATAAGGTCGTCTTGTCGCCCAAGACCAAAATATATCAAGCAATTCTTCATCAGCAGTTTTTAGTAAAGAGAATATGTAATCAAATATCATTCTATTCTTTTTACAAAAATCACTATTTAATCTATATCCTTGTAAATCTTTGGTTTCAAGATAGTTTCTTATTACATCAGCACCACAATATTGTTGGTAAACACACTCTGAACACATAGACATATTTTCTACACAAGAGTTGTAAACAATTTCTCTAATAATCTTTCCATTAAAAACATCTTTGTAGTTATCATTAACATTTCCCATACAGAAATAATCATTACCCATTCTAGATAACATTCTTGCTTCATCAGCTGGATATACTTTTCCATCATAATTATAAATGGTTCCTGATATACCAGCACCAGATGGTGATTGCATATCGACAAATCCGGTTGAAAATGGTGTTAATATTCTGCTCAACAATAAAGCAGTATAACACTCTACAAAGTTAATTCCTTTTTTATTCAATTCTATAATATAATCTAATGAATCTTTATAAGCATTTACAAATTCATCAATAGAATATGATAAATCATTTTTATTTTTTACGGCATTACCATAAGGATTCAATGCTCTTAGGAATATAGTGTTATAACCTAATTTTACATATTCATCTATAACAGAACGCAGCTTATTAATATTTGTACTAGTTATTGTTAGTAGTGGAGAACATCCATTTTCGCCTAATTTTTCTTTGACGATTTTTGAATTAGTAATAAAAGTATCGTATGTACTTCCATCTATTCTAGATTTTCTGTTTTTGTCGTGGATTTCTTTTGTACCATCTAATGAAGTTGATAATTCAATAGAATGTTCTTTACAAAAAGAAAGCTGTTTTTCTGTAATACTTAATAAGTTTGTGCAAATGACAAACCCTAATTTTTTCTTTGCAAACTTATTTAAAAATTTTGCATACAAAACACTTTGTTCAAGTATATCCCAATTTAATGTTGGCTCACCACCTTGATATTCTATTTTTATATCATTGGATGGTGTTTGAAAAATCATATCTATAGTTTTCTTAGCAGTATCCCAATTCATATCATAATTTTTTGTATCTAAATCAACACTAGATGCGTGACAATAACTACAGCTACAGTTACAGCGAAGTGTTACTACAATCATGTGTAAACTCGTAAAGTCAGTTATAAACGCTTTTTTAGTTCTTAGTTTTATTGATAAAAGCTTTAATGTAAAATCTTTCTCTGATTCAACGGTTAAGAAATGTTGACCTTTTAATCTTTTATATATGTCGCTAGCAATATCTAAACGACCATTATAAAAAGTAGTAAAATCTTCTTGTTCTAAAAAAGTATACTCCCCTACTTGATTTACTAATAAGACACTGTTATCAAAATATTTAAATTGAAAAGGCAATAAAATATAATCAGACAATTTCTTATTCCTCGAATTTTGAAAATGCCTTATGATAAATTTCTTCTCTTAATTTTCCAAACTGAGCATTTAATATTTCTCTCAATTGTTGTTCATTAAGAAGTTTAAAAAAATTCTTCTCATCAAAGAAACTATCAGTAATAGCAATCACATCTAAAATATAATTGTATTCGTCTTCTGATATTTTAATTAAAAAATTTTCCTGCAAAGAGTATACTATTTTTTGAATAGATACAATGTTATATATATTTTTTCCTATTTTAATCGTACTCATAGTATTTAATAACGTGATGAATAATGAGATTGATGTGAGACATGTGAACTATGAGAATAATGTGAACGATGTGAATAATGTCCTGCAACTTTGGTAGTATCCTCAGACATAATTTCAACACCAGAATATAATACCATTGAAGAATCTTTTTCATCAGCAATCGTTTTATTTGCAATCAAATTAACATGGTTTATAGGAACTACTGCTTTTACAGGAAGTCCAACATTACTTGCTAAACAAATAACAAGAACAGTTAAACAACTATAAATTCTTTTTAATTTATTAATCATAATCCAAATCCTTTTTATCAGTATAACAATTTTTTATTTCACTTTCAATAATTTATTAATATTTGTTGCACATAGGATTACCCCGTTATTTGTGGAATATATTCGACTGATAAAAACCTTACTGGAATTTAAAATTAGAGTATGGGTTTAAAGAAAATACAGAATGAAATTGGCAGAAAAATTAAGGACTTGAGATTGGAACAAAATCTAACTCAAGAAGAACTTGCATATTTAATTAAAATTTCTAGAGACCATTTATCTAATATAGAAAATGGCAAATATCCAATCAATATAAAAAACTTATATAAAATAGCAGTCTTTTTCAAAGTTGATATGAAATACTTTTTTTAGTTTTTCTGCTACTCCATTCTTTATGTGATATACAACATTTCCGTTTTCTTTTATGCCGTGAATAGCTATAACCAACTATATGCATTTGATTTTAGTTTGGCATACTCACACACAATTGTCACTAGAATTTTAAATAAAAATTCAAGATATTATTTTATCTTTATATTTTTTAGAACTTAATATTGTTGATAATTTTAAATTATTGGGTACTATATATTTGTAACTAGTAGTTTTGACTACAAATAACTTATTAAATAGTTATGTTACCTTGGACGAGAAATAATTACCTAACTAATAGTAATTTTTCTCGTCTATTTATTAGGTTTCGTGCTAACATGAAAACCATGAATAACTACGACATAATTGAAATAAGTAAAATATACAAAAGAATAATGGAAGTTGAACTTACATTAAAATCTAGAATTGAATATGCATTATGCATTACTTTTCCTAATTCAATGTTTTCAGTTTTGATACCTTTTTTACAAAGAATTTCGCATAAAAACTATATACAAACCAAAAAAACAAAAAAAAGAGCAACAAAGAGATAAAATTAATGACATAATTCACTCAAAAAGTTTAAATGAAGAACAAAAGCTAAAAAAGTTCATAGGAATTGTTTATTTATCTGATGTACTAAAAATAATTACTGAATTTAAATCATTATATAAGAACAAAGTTTTTATGAAAAATCTATATTTAAAAGATATAGATTTAAATTATATGAAAAGTTACCAAATAAAACTATGTGAATTAAGAAATGCTGTTATGCATTTTAATATAGAAAAATATATACAAAATAAAGTTGTATATATAGAAGCACTTAGCTATTGGGAAAGATTACTATTCTGTTCTAATTATCAGTTACAGCAGCTACCAAAAGTAAAACCTACTACAATGAATATTTTAGAAATGATTGAAAAAGAAATGCCTGAAGTACTTGAAATGAGTGATAGAGTTGTATGTGATATTTTTGATGATATAGCATATATTAATGGCTTCCCTCTAAAAAAGTTACCATTATATTGGACTATAGGACGACAAATATATGAATTAAAAAGTAAAATAACAAAAGAAAAAGAAAATATAAAAAATATCGAAAATGGTCAGCTTTTTCTATTATTTGATACTTCAATACAAGAACAGTAATTAATATTTTTGTACTTCTTATAGTTTTATTCTCTATTTCTGAATTATGCCCAAATTCGAATTTTACGAGTTAGAGGTAAATTTAATAAAAATCCTTTCTAAAAATAGAAAGGATTTTTTATTTTAAAATTATTTTTTAATCAGAAACATTTTCTTCATTGAGATTTTCAACTAAAAGTTTCTTTATTCTTCTTCCTTTTATTTCTAAGACTTTTATCTTTAAATTTTCTATTTTTACTTCATCATTTACTTTTGCCATTCGGCATAATAACTTTTGTACCAGCCCTGCAATTGTCTCAACTTCATCTTCTTCTTCATGCTTAATTGAAAAATACTCAAAAAATTCATCTATTCTCAATAAGCCATTAATAATATATTTGTTATCTGCAACCTTTTTTATATTATTTTCTTCTTCATCAAATTCATCTTGAACATCGCCAAAAATTTCTTCCAAAACATCTTCTAAAGAAACTATACCTGACATTCCACCAAATTCATCTATAACAATGGCAATTTCTGTCTTATTACTTTTAAAATTCTGCAACAAAACATCCATTGTCATAGTTTCAGGAACTAAAAAAGGCTTTCTTAAAATATTTTTTAAAGATATTTCTTCATTTTTCATTTTTGCAGAATATAAATCTTTTACATGCAAAATTCCAAGAATATTATCAATATTATCTTCATACACAGGATATCTTGTATATTGATTTTCTAATATTATTTCTTGCATTTTTGAAAGGTCTATATCAACAGGCAATGCAACAACATCACACCTTGGTATCATAATTTGTTTTGCCGTTAAATCAGAAAATTTCAATGTATTTTTTAAAATGAAATTCTCCGTTTCATTCAATACTCCGCCTTTATAGCTGGCATCAATAATCATATCTATTTCTTCTTCTGTATGAACGGCATGTGTAGGATGAGCAGGCGGTATATTTAACAATTTCAAACACCAAATGCCAAAACCGTTCAAAAGAAATATAAATGGTGTAAATAATTTAGAAGTAAAAACCAATGGTCTTGTAACAGTTAAAGCAGTTTCTTCAGGATATTGAAGCGCTATAGATTTTGGCATCAATTCACCCAAAACAACATGCATAAATGTTATTAATACAAATGCAATTGCTACTGCTATTGTATGTGAAGCAACAGTATTTGAAACGTGAGGTAAAAAATCAAACAATGGTTGAATGATTTTTGCAAGTGTAGCTTCACCAACCCAACCAAGACCTATACTGGCAATCGTTATACCCAATTGAGTCGCCGCAATATATCTATCAAGTTCTTTTAATGCCTTTACTGTTATCTTAGCGGTAGAATGTCCCTCATTCGCCAATTGACTTATTCTGGTTTGTCTTACACTAACCAATGCAAACTCTGATGCAACGAAAAAACCGTTTGCCAATAATAAAAGTAAAATTACAATTAAATTTATAATAACCATTTTTTCATTATACAGGCACTGTCCATTTTTACAAAATACTTTTCAAAATTTAATATAAATAAGAATCATTAAATATTCTATGCGAAATTGCTAAAAACATTTGGAGTATTATTATCCTTATAAAAGTTTATAGTTTGATTGTTTAAATTATTGATTGCTTTTTCTTTATCATATCTGTATTGAGTAAAATATCTTGAAACGGCTGCAACAAAAAAGCCCATTACTCCTATTCCAAAAAGGAATGGAACTCCTGATATTAATGTTTTCTGTTTAAGCAATTTCTTATATATATCATTATAATTACCACCTTTTTCTGCTTGTATTTTCTTTGCTAATGAAGTTAGATCTTTTAAAGCAGGTACTTCTAAATTTTTACCTATTGTTTCTTTACATTTGCCTGATTTAACCAGCATTTTTTTAAAGCCTTTTTCTAAGAGTTCATTACCGCAAATCATATAAAAACCTACTACCGGCATTCTATATAGAACTTCTAAAAAGTTTTGTTTACCTCTATCTTGTGCCGCACCAAAATAGCCTAGTGCCCCTATTGTTACACAAGAAGTAAGTTGACCTTTACTCATTGTAAGTTTGCCATTATTATTTGCAAAATCTACACTCATATATTTGTTTGCAAAATCTTTTAACTTTTGATTTTTTAACTTATTTCCAGGTGCAAGAATAAGTTCAGAAAAGTTTTGAAGAGTTTTAGAATTTTCACCTTTTTTACACAATAATGCACTTAATCCCAAACAAACACCAAATGCGGCGGCAGCACCTAGAATATGTTTTTTTGCACTTTTTTCAACTTCTTTATTTTTTTCAGTATTTATAGATTTATTTTTATCCAGCTTTGCAATATCATTAAAGTCACCTTGTTTAAACATCTTTAAAGTTAACAGATTCTTTATATAATTTAATGAATATTCAACAATTGGGATAGATAAACTGCTTAAAGCTATTGCCGCTTTTATTGGAATTATCTTCTTATTATCAATCGAGTTTTCTTTCAATAATTCAACGGCAGGAGTTGCTATTTTTTCTTTTAATTTATCTGGAAGATTCTTGCTATACAATTTTCTAAAAATACCTTCTCCTATTATTCCCGGTCCATAATAAACAAGCGCCGATTCTGCTAATTCCAAAAAACTGTTTTCTACAAGATCTGCTTTTGAACGTGCAAAGATTGCTTTTGGCAAAAGTCCTGTTGCACTGTCTTGTATAAATCGCATATGAGAAAGACCTGCGCCACCTTCTTGTAATGATATAAATTTTCTTGCAATATTTAATCCTAATCCTATGTTTTCTACTTTCATTATTTTCACCTTTACATTAATCTGAATACAAAAAACAGCCTGTTTACAAAGAAACAGGCCAAATAAAATCTTTTTAAGTTATTCAAATTAACGCCAACTCAAAACGCCTGTTTCTAATAACAGGTGCCACCAAGCTTGATTGTGATTTGAGTTACAGCTATACATAAATACCTCTTTACTATATCAACTATTTTTGCACCACAATATAAAAAAATCAACCTTATTTATATTCGCTAATTTTATTAAAGTTAAGTTCATTTAACTCGGATTCTGTTATTGTTCCACCATTAGTACGATATCTATCTATAGCATCTTCTTTATTTAAAAAGATTATTCCTTTAGTTCTTTCTTCCCCTCCAAAATATATTTGTTCTATATAAGACAAAAATTCATAAATATTACTATTAAAATTTTTGTTATAGATCTTATTTTCATCATATACAATACTATTGCCATCTTGAATTACAGACAATTCTGTAATTGGCATAAAAATAACTTCATTTCTATCTGTATAATATTTTGCAATTTTTTCAATTAAATATTGGTTTTTCTTCATTTCAAAGTCATATATTGTAGAGTTAAACAGATAAAATTCCGTCTTTATATAAAATAGGCAAGAAATCAAAAATATTGAAACTATAAGATATTTTTTATAATTACAAATATCTGTATAATTATTAAATATCTTATAAATATATATAAAAGATGCATAGAGTAATACTTGCCATTCTAATAAAAAAGGCTTGTATAATATCCAAAAATTATTGTCATCACTTTGCATCCCGACACCATATTGGGGACAAGACTTCCCTATAAAAAATAATAAAAAGAAAAATAACAAGAAACCTAAATATGTATAAGACAAATACCTTATTGTATTTAATTTTATTTGTTTATTTATTTTTGAACATAATATCAATATAAAACATAATATTATCGGTAAAATTAACAAAATATTATCTGCAAACAGACTCTTTATATACAAATCCCAAAATTCTAAAAAGCAAGCTGATATATCTGACTTCTGTATGCCAGTGTAGTAATTTAAAAATACACTTATAAAAAACTTATGAGTAAGAACGAAACAAAAAATAAAAAACATAGAACATAGTAGAACGAGATAATATTTTCCATTTTCTCTTTTTATTATTTTTTCTGTCAAAATACTTGCGAGAAGAAAAAAACCAGAAAATGCAAACAATTCATTTGATTGTGCAATATATAATGATAATAATATCAACCAGAATAATGTTGATTTGGATATAACAATATCATTCGTATATACATTTCCTATTTTATGCCAAAACAAGATAAAAAATGGGATGGGAAGTATATACCCCAAATTAAATTGCAATGTATGAAACAGTAAAGCAACATCATGCCTGCATAAGAAAGCAAATAACGTAAAAAATGTAAGAAAATAAAATATTCCCCAATATTTTATTTCATTTTGTCTAAAAATGGCATTCAATGGCTTATTTATTATAATTACCATAATTATTAGTAAAAATATTTTTAATAAACATTCTGACACAACTGCAAAATTTTGCACATGAATATTAAAGAAATCAGGAATTAATTTAACAAACAAAATAGCAATAAATTCAGAGATAAACCTACCGTGATAAAAATTAAAACCATTAATTATCAGATCAATAACATCATCATACATTACTATAGCATATTTCAATTTATTATATAGAAATAAAAAAGTGAATAAAACAAAAAAGAAATTAATAAACAAAAAGAAGGTAAAATTTATTTTCTTTTTCAATATAACTTTCTCCTATCTTCAAAGTGTAAGTGTTTGTCCAATAATATCAACTTTTCTTAAAGAATTTATTGTATATTTTGAAGTTTTTTTGAGTTCTTCTTCTTCTATTTGACCTGTAGCAACAAGAATTGTCTTTTCAATGCCTGCATTTTTTGCAGAAATATAATCCATAGGTGCATCGCCAATCATAATTGAAGTTTTGGGATTTGCTGATAATATGTCCAATGCCATTTTAGTCGGAATCCCACTTTCTTTTGTACTGGTTGAAGATTCCCGACCAATAACAACATCAAATAAATTATCCCATTTGAAATTTTTTATGGTTAATAAAGTTGATTCTTTTGCATCTGAAGTTACTATTCCTATTTTAATTCCAAGAGATTTTAATTTTTTTATAAAATCTACTGCTGACTCAATTGGTTTTGTATATTTAGAGATATCCTTATAAAATTCAGTGCTTACATAATCAAAGATTTCTTCAATTTTTTTATCTGTAGTAATTATATTTTCTTCTCTAAGTTTTTCATTAAACTTTTCTATAACAATAGGTCTGGAATACAATGCTGTAATTCCGTCTTTTAACATTTTTGATATTTCAATATTATAGCCTAAGTACAGACACAATCTGGGAAAAGATGACTGCGGCATTCGAAATTCTTTTATTATTTCACTTACACGCATTTCTGTCATTTTGCCCCAGAAGTAGTGCAAGTCAATAAATGTACCGTCTTTATCAAAAAGAACAGTATCAATATTATTAATTTGCCATTTATTTGTCTTTAGACTAATCATTATTCATATTCTCCAAAGAAACATCGACCAATGATTTTGCTATTTTAACAGCTTCATTCATTGCTTTTTCATCATCAAATAAATTTGGCTTTTCCAAATATTTTTTAATAATTTTCCTTGCATAAGAGCCTATTGCAACACAATGCGGATTAACACCACATTTCTTTGCAAGCTCTGTTGATCTTGTATTTGTTCCGCCTGACATCATAATGTATGCAGGCATTTTAGCATTTTGAAATAATTGAGCCGTTGCAACTGCTTGCAGAGTTGTTCCATATTCATCATCATTTCCGCTCATTGCAATACCATCTGCTTGAATTATTGTTGAATACGGTTCTCTTTTAGAAAGTAATCGTTTTACTCTTTCTTTTAACTTTCTGTCACCAAGCTCTGAACGGTCAATAGAAATGCATAACATTCCGTCAAAAAGTTCATTTATTTGATTCCATTTTTCATCCACATCAGATTCATCTTCTGAAATAGCATGGAATTCAATACAATCTAATCCTTTAGAAATTAATTTAGGAAGAACCTCTTTATAATCTTGAAGCTGAGTTTCCATTGATATCGCTGAAGCAGGGCATACTTTCAGACATTGATTACAACCCAAACATCTTTCTCTTTTAACGTTGTATTCTCCATTCATATAAATTACAGCATCATGCGGACATATTTCCTTACACTTTCCGCACTGTACACAATTTTCTTTATTTATTACAGCTTTAGTAATATGAGGATCCCCATCAATTCCAACACTAACACACAAATATCGATTTTCTTTAATCCCGGCTCTTTCTAAACCTCGTTTTGCTGCATCTACAATCTCCGGTTTTGCACATACATCAAAAAAAGGACATCCTGCCTTTGAATAAACAGTCACAAGTTTTTCAACTTCATCCGCATCTTCATTTCCTGCTCCACATACCAATTTAAAACACTTTTTCTTATCTAACAAATCTTTTAACATTATTTTTGCCTTTATTAAAAAATATTTTTAGAAAAATTCTATTACGACAGGAAAAATAATGCAACAATAAATACAGCGTAAATACTTGATTTAATTGCTTTACAGAAAGTACTTTTTTTAAAAAAAAGAGTCATTTTTATATATATTTTTTTTATTTTTTACACTTCTAAATAAAAAATTAAACTTTTATTGTAAATTTCTTACTTATTTTGCATTTTTATAACCAAATTCACATATTTTTATAAATAAAAAATTTGTAACAATTGTAAAGCCTGATATAATAAAAAGAATTATATATTAACGAAAATAGCAATGGAGATCAAACTGTTTATGACATTTTATAATTATACAAATTATGAATTATTTTGAACAACTTTTCTCCGTATGCTTTTTGCGCTTCGCCTTGCTGTAAATCAGGATGGAACTTCTTTGAAAGTCTTCTGTACGTTTCTTTATCAAGACGCATCAAGTCATTAGGATTTTCTATTTCCAAAATTTCAGCCAACTTTGCCCATTCTTTTGGAGTTATCTCACTTATACTTTTACCTGTACTCGAAGTCACATTTAGAATATGCTCAATAACTTCTTCTTCTGACAACGCAGTTTCTTTATGGGTCGAAGACCTACTCCCAGTAGTATAAGAATAATTTCCATAATTTTGTCTTCCGGAACCACTTTGATTATAATATTTTTTTGTCCCATCTGCATTATATTCGTCTCTTCCTAGGACTGCGCCTGTTTCATCAAATCTTGTATATAGAAAAGAACCATCAGCATTATATTCAATCTTTGATTTTAGATTAGTTGTTCCAATAAAGAACTCATTTATTTCTTTCGTTCTTCCATTTGCATCAGAAAGAATAATTTTTTTAGCATATCCGGTTTTTTCATCATAGAGCGTTTCTTTCCTAGTACCGGTTAATTTATCATAATCTATAGATCTTATTGCATATTCTGTATCAGGATTATACTCAGCGTATTGATACAAGAAATTATCGGCTGTATATGATTTAGAATGCGTTTTATATCCATATCTGTTATAAAAATTATCTCTAAAAGCGCCATCTTCCTTGTACTGCCTTGAATATTCATATGTTTCGCCATCTTTTTGGAATTTTATTTCCTCTACTAATCGGCCATCAATATAATTTTCTGCTGACTGAGGAACATTTGGGCTTTTTCTGAATTTGTATTTAGTACAAACTTCTTCACCATAAACGGTTTGTCTATCAATTATATCCGTACCGGGAATGTATACGGTTTCACATTCCAGTTTATCATATTTACCGAATTCTAAAATAACACGGCTTAAAATTGTCTTTCCATCTTGTGCAAATTTATATATATCTTTTTTTCTACCATTTTTAGAAGTTTTTACAAGTTTTTTTCTTGCTCCTGTATCATAATATGTACTGTCAAAATAGCCACCGCTTTTTGGGTCATAAACATATTCTCGCGTAACATTACCTGTTCCTGGCGCATACTCTATAACAGAGTCATACTTATTATTAGCTCTATATTTTTCTTTCTTCAAAATTTGTCCTGTAATAAGATTTTCTGTAAGATATGAATCTGTTTCTTTGTCATAAAAACGCTGTAAAACCAAATCACCTGTTGTAACAGGTAGATTTGTTTTCAAATCAATAACTTGTATAAAATTTTTTCCATTTGTCTCTTGTGCGATAATTCTACGTCCAATTTCAAAATCTGTTATTATCATTTTTTTACCGGATGGAGTAGATTCTTCAAAATATATCTGCTTCCCGTTCTCATTATATTTTTCAGTTCTGAACATAGATGGTGTTTTTGTTGTAATTGTTTTTTCACCATCATTAACTTTTGTGACTATTTCTTTATTTAATATAGGATAATACTCTTCTTGTCTTTTTAATTGCCCATCACGACCAACTACTGTATGACGAAAACTGCCATCCTGTTTATTGTAATAAATATTTTCTTTATCTCCCAAAAATTCAGAACACGAATGTTCAAAAATAGGACCTTTTATCCTATTTTCTCCACTAAACGAAACCAATTGACTTCTTCCTATTGCCTCTGAAAGAGAGTTCCTAAGAATCGAATCCGATTTAGTAGGATTATTTGAAGTTATTATATTTTCATTTTTTTGAACTTTATGGATACTTATGTTATTAATTGGCGTAGCAGCTTGAATTTTCATACCTATTTCCTTAACCTTACTATCATGATAGAAATAAAAAAAACAAAAAAAATGCCAATAAACCGCATTTTATTAAGTTTTATTAACAGTATTTACTCGTATATGATTTCGGTTTTGGAAAGATTACAACCCCTTTTTCTGTCTTATTTCTGCAATTTTAAATCTGATGTCAGAAGCCATTTTTTGTTGAAGTCTTCTTATTTCGTCAAAACTTGGCTTCATTGCAAGATTTACATCATCAACATTAATATTTGTTCCAATAAGTAAATCCTTTTGTTCTTGAATATCCTTTTCAGCTTTTATAATTATCTCAATTACTTCTTTTACATCTTCTTCAGAAAAACCTATATTAAGAAGATTTGTTATCATAATATTTTTTTGATTTTCTCGTTCTTCATTTATTTTTTCTGTTCTATTTTCAGGAATTAATCCCAATTTTTCAGCAAGTTTCTGAAATATGCCCATCTTTTAACCCTTTTCTAAGATACTTTATAATTTCTAACCCAATCACAACCATATTTGGAAACATATAAGAATAACCACTCCCTATATCTTAAATACATCCATAATGGATTATGATATGCTAAAGCACATTCTTTTATGCAAAAATTAAGTATTTCTTTTAGCTGCTGGTTATTTGAACCCACACTTTCAAAATTTATGTTCGGAGAAAATTCATCTTCAGCAGGATAAATTTTTGTAATACCATACTTTTCAGGTTCTTCTGCTAACTTAGCATGCCTGCCCATTGTAAAGACACTTCTTCCGTATGAATGAATTATATCTTTATTATCTACCAGCATTTTTACTGTTAATTTTGCATCCTCCATAGTTTCTGTCGGAAAGCCAAAAAATATAAACGCAAAATTCCATATACCAACATCTTTTGCATCTTTCAATATATCGAACCTTTTATCCAAATCTATTCCTTTATTTATAAGTTCCAGAACCTTTCTGGATCCTGACTCAAGCCCCCATAGTATCATTCTTAGGCCTGATTCATATGCTTCTGATAATATTTCTTTTGTAAATGCCGTTTCTAGTCTTGCATCACAGAAGAACTCGGGAGATAAACTTTTTTCTAATTTAATTTTTTTAGAAAGCTCACTTAAATATGTAGGAGAAACTGACTCATCTATAAATTCAAATTTTTCGATTTTGTATTTTTCTTTTATTTCTCTAAATTCAGACACAACTTTATCAGTATTCTTTACGTTAAAATTTTGTCCGAAATCCTGATCACAAAAACTGCATTTACCCCAATAACAACCTCTTGAAGATTGATATGGAATAACTATTTCAGGAGAAAAATATTTATTAAAATCATAATCATCCAAGTTAATATTTGCCATATCATTTAACTTTATAGGCTTCATTTTTTTATTTTGATAAATTTCTCCTTTATATTTATACATTAAATTAGGAACTTCCTGAATTTCAATCTGTCCTATCGCAAACTTTGCAACTTCTATTATTGGACCTTCTCCCTCTTCTATAGAAACACTATCTGCAAAAATTTCAAAAAACTCCTTATGTTTTTTTAATTCATCTGATATTCTTCCAAAAAAATTTCCGCCAATATTAATGTGTACTTTTGTTCTTTGTTTTAAAAGGTATGTCAATGTTAATCCTGGCACAATTTGACTTGAAGAATTTATTGATATTGCAAAAAAATCAGCTTCCTTTTTTATTATTTCATTTAACTTTTTTTCATAGTATTTTTTAAAAATATTCGACTTGTCATCTAAAACAAAATATTTTATTGTTTCATAATTAAATTTAAAGAATGGATTAGATATACCTTCAAACTCTATTCTTGTCGGAGTATATGGCAAAGAAATTATTTCTAATGCTTTGTCGATAATATTTATAGAACGAATCAACATCATTGGATTATAAAAGTTTTCACTTTTTATATTCTTCTTTGCTTCTTCAATAAACATCGGGATAAAAGTAAAATAATTACTATTTTTCTGCAGATAATTTTTAATTCTATTGTATTTAAACAAAAACATCTGTTCTTCTTTTGTATAATCACTTTCTTTTTTATTAGGAGAAAATACAGACATAAGATTCTTCTGAAGAAATTCATATTGTTTTTTTGTATTAAAAATAGCTTCTTCAATATTTTCCTTAGAAAGGATATCATTGAAAAAATCTATATTCAGATCCATAGCTTCAGCATTGAATCCGCTATTTTTCAACTGTCCAATTAAAGAAGGTATTGCAAAATGAGGGCTGATTGGTGTCCATTGAGGAGGAAAAATAAGTAAAATTTTATCTTTCTTTATATTGTCCATTTTACATAATATCTCACATTTACTGACTTTTGGCAATAACATATTTGTATTACTTTTATAATTAAAATTAGCAATTTTTACATTAAAAAAAACTTTATATATTTATGGGAATTTATTAAGAGGGGAATTTATATGGCTACAGTCAACGGACAAGGAATTAGTTATCAAGAATTTGAAGAAAGACTGCATCAAGCAGGCATTAAAACAACAAATATAAATGAGGGAAAAGAAGCAAATTTCGCAGATTACGGAAATGCTTTGTCGGATGATTTAAAACAACAAATATTAGACAGTTTTGACTGTGAACAAGACTATCAACTTCAAAGCATGATAGCAGATTTGTATAATGACAATAAAAGTGTACTACAAGCCGGAGAATTTAAAAAAGCTTGCGAAGCAATGGGTCTAAAAGTCAGTGTATCATACCAAAAGACCACTTATATTTCAGACTATAAAGCAGGTAACTTCGACAATAGTGTGGGAACAGGTTCAATTGCCGTATATACTATCTCAGATGGAATGGGCGGAGAAATCAAAATTGCTGATGCAAACGGAAATGGAGCACTTGAAAGTGAAGAAATTTTTATGAATCAAATTTTAGGCGATATTAACTATGAAATTTCCGTACAGCAAGGAGTTTCTGTTGGTTCTCTTGGAGTAAGTTCTTCAGGAAGTGCAAACGCAAAAGATGATAAAGATAAAGAAATATCTCAAATTAACTTCAACGCCGAAGTAGAAAAATTAATAAGACAAGGTTTAGATAAAGAAGAAGCGGTACAAAATGCAAGAATATCTTTAGGCACTGAAAATATGAATTACTCTGGCGGACTGGCAGATTTATTAGAAGAAATGTTTGTTAATGAAGAAGATAATTCATTAAATATATTTCTTGAAAAAGAAGAAATTGAAGAAAATAATAAAAAAAATATTTTGAAAAAAGAAGTTGCATAAAAAATACTTAAAAAACAAATTACATAAAAAAACGAGCCTAACAGCTCGTTTTTTATATGAGAATTATTAAAACAGAACCAACTATCATTATAAAAGTTGCTATTAATTTTCTTATAAGATTTTTTTCTCTAAAAAACTTATAACCTAACAAAACAGTTACTATTGATGATAATTGGAATAATGCAAGAGCATAACCAACATTCATTCTTTCAAAAACAAAGTTTGTAGAAAATTGCATCAGACCTAAACAAGAAGCTATTAATAAAAGAATAAAAAATACTTTATATGACTTCAATTGTATGTTTTTCTTTGCAATTACAACAAAAATACCAGTCCAAAATAGTCCCATAAAACACCAAAAAATAAAACACATTTCTACAGAAGAAATTAATATAATCTTTTTTAGGATTGCTGCTTCTGTTCCAGTCAAAATTAATGAAAGAAATCTTAACTGAATATCCTTTCTTTTTATTAAATTGATTGAAAATCCATTTTCGTCTGTTTCAAAAATATATTTACTGCCAATTATTATAAGGCTCATACCTATTATAGCAATAAAAGAAGGTGTTTCCTTTAAAAATATAAATGCAGCAATTAAACCTATCACACTTTTATATGCATTTATTGGTCCCAAGACAGATAATTCACCAATATTTACAGCTTTTATGGTACAGGCTGTTCCTAATGCACACAAAAAACCTGCTAACAATACTAAGAAAATAAAATTAGTATCTATTCGCTCCCAAGCAAAATATTTTCCAATAAACGGTAAGCATAAAACAGTTAATATCAAATATGTATAGAAATTTATAGTAAACGAAGATAATTCATTTGTAAGCTTTTTCTGAAATAAATTCGCAACCGGATTTGAAACTATTCTTATTATTAAAAAGAAAATGGTAAGTATATTTATCATAATTGATGACTTTTATCCAATATTGCTTCTATCTGATCACATTTTTGAACATTCAAACCAAACTGATTTGAAACTCTATTAAAGTTTTTATATAAATCAAAATAATAATCAGGAACTTTTATATTTTTTGTAAATTTATATTTTTCGTAATCAAAATCCAGCCTGATTTCTTTTATTTCAAGTTCACTCACAAGTTTTATAAAATTAGTTATTTCTTCAATATTATCGTTAACACCATCAACAATTATATATTTCATAGTAATGTTTGATTTTGCATTTTCTGATGCTTTTATATAATCCTTTATATTTTGAACAACTTTATCAAAACAATCTACTTGTTTAATTTTCTTATATGTTTCAGGATTTGCACTATCTAAAGAAATGACTAATTTGCATTTATTATGTATAAATGCTTCTTCTATTGATTTGCAATATTTTATACCTGATGTAAGAATCTCAACTTTACTATAAATATAGTGCAAAAGCACAGATAAAAGTTCTTCAAATTCAGGCGATATTGTAATTTCTCCCCCACTCATATATATGTGTGCATTTCTGGATAATATTTCTTTTTCAATTAATGATTTAACTAAAGGTAAAACTTTATATTTATAGCCTCTTTCAATATATCCATAGGTACAATAAGTACATTTAGCATTACAAGACATGTGATTATGAAAATACATTTTATCTATTTTATTTTCAAATTTTTCAACTTTTTTATCAGTTATCTTTGAGTCTTTTTCACAGCAGCCTTCGCAGCAAGACGGATATATTTTATTTGAAAAAATAGAATTTATTTGTTTTACAAATTCTTTTCTTTTTTCATATACAAAATCCCAGTCAACACGCTCCCCAGCATAATTTTCATAAAAAATCGGACCCGGAATATTAGTACAACATGATCTTATCTCATCATAAAAGAAATGTATAGAATGCTTCATACAATCACAATCTAAATATTTCTTTCTTTTATATAAATTAAAAAACATTTTTATCTCTACATTAAAACTTTTATTTTTTGCCTATCCTTAAGATATTCAATATGTTCTTTCTTTATAACCTCTCCGGGAAGCAAAATAGGAATTCCTGGTGGATAATCAGCAATTAATTCCATTGAAACCCTTGCCAAAGAATATTTTAAATCCACTTCTCTTGAAGGCTTTCCCCATAAAAGAGCCGGAGTATATCGAACTCTAGGCTCAATATTTATTATAGGATTTTCTTTTTCTTCATCAGGTTTTATTTTTATATTTTTTGCACACAAATCAAATAAAGCTTTTTCTAACTTTTTTAGTTTTGACTTTGTTGTTCCGAGTCCTGTAAGAAACATTACAGATTTTTCATTTGCGAGTTCATCTTCTATATTATATTCATCAAACAATATATCTGAGAGTTCAAACCCTGACATATTAGTAACTTTAACTAAAATTTTTGTTACGTCGTTGTTATATGAATACACCTCTAGGTTAGGAATCGATTTCAAAAATCGAACAGTCCTATTAACATTTTTAACAAGTTCTTGAAGCTTCAACTGTCCACTTTGAGAATTCAAATAATTTATAGTTGACTCTATATTAACAAGAATAGGATAAGATGGTGATGTAGTTGTAATAAGATTCAATGAATTTTGAATTAATTTTGGATCAATATCAGAATCCATACCAATATGTAATAACGCTGAAGGATTCAAAGCTCCGGCTGTTTTATGCAAAGATTGCACAACTATATCCGCTCCTTGCATTAAAGCAGGTGTACCCAATGATTTATGAAAAGTCCATAAAGACCCATGCGCTTCATCTACTATAAGTTTTACATTATATTTTTTACACACGCACGAAATTCTATATATATCAGACATTACACCTTCATATGTAGGGTTTGTCATTATGAACACTTTAATATCTTTATTTCTTGAAAGGGTTTCTTCCAATACATCCAAACTAATAGTCTCATATATACCCCAATCTTTATTGTAACAAGGCATCAACCACAAAGGAACAGCACCTGTCAGAACAAGCCCGTTATATACTGCTTTGTGACAATTCCTGGCAATAAGCACTTTATCGCATTTATTTAACAGAGCATACATCGCAGCAACAATACCTGAAGTCGAACCGTTAGTCAAAAAGAAAGTAGACTTCGCTCCATATACTTTAGCGGCTTCTATCTGTGATGTTCTTATAATTCCTGTTGGATTCGACAAATTATCAAATCCTTCTATCTCAGAGTAATCACAAGTAAAAAATTTATGTCCTAATAACTTCAATGAAGATGGAGAAACAAAATCTCCTTGTCCATGAGACGGAGTAGTAAAAAGTATTCTTTTTCTTTTTTTATAAGTTTCAATAAAATTTACAATTGTCATATCTTTTTTATTATAGAATGAAATAATAAATAATAGCTATTATATTAAATTTTATAAATATCCGAGGTTTTATGACTTTTGATGATGCAAAATCAAGAATAGAAGAATTAAAAGCAATTATAAAAGAAAACAATGAAGCATACTATGTTTTTGACTCGCCTAAAATTACTGATTATGAATATGATGAACTATATAGAGAATTAAAAAAGCTGGAAGAGGAATATCCCGAATTAGTAACAGAGGACAGTCCGACACAAAAAGTCGGAGATAAAACTGCAAAAGGCTTTAATGAAATTACACATAAATACAGATTATACAGTTTAGACAATTCCAACAACTATGAAGATTTAAGGAAATGGTACGATAGAGTAAAAAAAGAAAACGAAAATGAATCAGATTTAGAATTAGTTGTTGAATTAAAGATAGACGGTTTGTCTTGTGCTTTATCATATGAAAACGGAATATTAAAAATAGGTGCTACAAGAGGAAACGGAATTATAGGTGAGAATATTACAGAAAATATAAAAGTAATAAAATCCATCCCTCAAAAACTAACTAAACCTATAAATCTTGAAGTAAGAGGAGAAGTCTACATGCCTGTTTCTTCATTTGAAAGATTAAATGAAGAAAATATAGAAAACGGTCAAAAAGAATTTGCAAATCCCAGAAATGCTGCAGCAGGATCCCTAAGGCAATTAAATTCCCAAATCACCGCAAAAAGAGATTTGCACTTTTTTGCATATACAGCAATTTCTGAAGACAAAAATCTGTTTAAAACACATAAACAAGCATTGGATTTACTTTCCGAGCTTGGCTTTGAAGTAAACAAAAACCATAAACTTGTAAAAGGCATAAATCCTGTAATAGAACAATGCGAAAAATGGGCAACGGAAAGATTTAACCTTGACTATGCAACAGATGGAATGGTTATAAAAATCAACGATATTTCAAAGCAAAATGAATTAGGTTTCACAGCTAGAGCACCGAAATGGGCAACAGCATTTAAATTTCCTCCGGAAGAAGTTTGGACAAAATTAGAAGGGATTGAATTAAGCGTAGGAAAAACAGGTGCCGTAACGCCGGTTGCCCTACTTCAACCTGTCCAATTAGCAGGTACAATTGTAAAACGTGCAAGTCTTCATAATTTTGATGAAATTGAACGTTTACAGATTAACATCGGTAATGAAGTATTAATAAAAAAAGCAGCAGAAATTATTCCAAAAGTAATAAGAAAAAGAGAAAACGAAGATTTTGGAATATATAAAACTCCTGAATATTGCCCATCTTGCGGAACGAAATTAATAAAACCCGAAGGGGAAGTAGTATTATATTGTCCAAATAATCTTGGCTGTCCGGCACAAATAAAAGGCAAGATTGAATATTGGGCATCAAAAGAAGCAATGGATATAGACGGAATTGGTTCATCCATCGTTGATAAATTATGGGAAAAAGGACTCATTAAAGATTTTGCGGATTTATATAAACTAACAATAGATGATTTTATGACCTTAGATTTAATCAAAGAAAAATCAGCAGATAATCTATACAGCGCAATACAGAACTCTAAAACTCCAACTATGACAAAATTTCTAACTGCATTAAGCATTAAACTTATAGGAAAAGAAACAGCAGACCTAATTGCAAATGAATTTCCGACGCTTGAAAATATAAAAAATGCAAAAACAGAAGACCTGACAAAAATTGACGGAGTTGGTGAAAAAGTAGCTAAAAGTATTGCCGAATTTTTTAATGATGAAAACAATAAAATTGTATTAAAAAAACTTGAAGAATATGGTGTAAATCCCCAAGGCAGTGCTTTTGAAAAAATTTCAAATATTTTTGAAGGAAAAACATTTGTTATAACAGGCACATTATCAAAACCAAGAAGCTTTTTTGAAGAACAAATAAAAAGACTTGGAGGTAAAACTTCATCCAGTGTCAGCAAGAAAACATCATATGTATTAGCAGGAGAAAACCCAGGTTCAAAATTTGACAAAGCTTCTATTTTAGGTGTTATAATACTAACAGAAAGGGATTTTCAAGTTTTATCCGAAGGAAAAATAAATGAATAAAAATTTTAAAGTTATTACAATAAACGGCATACGAGGAGTACTTGCAGCAATTTTTATTGTTTTGGGACTAATAGCCGGATTTATAATATCTCCCGGTTGGGTTTGCATGCAATTATGGAATTATGTCTTTGAAGATTCGAATACTGTTGCACTAATGAATATATACCAAGGCATAATGTTATGGACTATTATAGCACTTTCTCTATATGCACTAAATAATAAAAAAGCTTTAATAGGCTTTGGCTCATATCAAGGGTTATCTCCGGAACAAATAAAAGATTTAATGGCAAGAGCAAAACAATCAGAAACGAAAATGATGAATGAAATTGAATCTATTAATAAAGAAATAAAAAAAGAACTTGAAAAAAAAATTATATTTGATAAAGAACAAGAAATTATAAAGTCCGAAAATAATGAAAACAATGATGAAGAAACAAAAGAAAAGGAAGAACTTAGGAGTTAGTTTTATGAAAAAAAACTTTGTTTTGTCTTTTATAATATTAAGTTTGGCTTTTACTACAAGTCAGTTTTCCATAGCAGCTGTGACTGATAATTCACAAAAAATGCAAGGTTATATTTCTTTAAACAATTCAATTACAAAAGAAGTTGAACCAAATCTTGCATTAATTACGTTTTCTGTAGAAAATACAGCAGACACAGCAGAGAAAGCTGTTATAGATAATAATACAACTTCAGCTAAAATAATTGAAGCATTAAAACTTATATCTAATAATGAGGCAGATATAATCAAAACTTCAAATTTTTCTGTAAATCCTGTTTATACAACTACCTCATCCGGTAAAAGAACAATTAAAAATTACGTTGCCGTTAACTCTGTAAATGTTCAAACAAAAGACATTAATAAAGTTGCAAAGTTTATTGATACAGCAATTGCAAACGGTGCAAACAAAACTGATAATTTAATGTTTTCAATTGAAGATAACAAATCTATTTGTAAAGAGCAATATCCCTTATTAATAAAAGATTTAAAAGATACAGCGGATGTATTAGCTAAATCAATAGGTACAAGTGTTTCAGGCTTAAAATATTTAAATGTATCTTGTAATACTGAAAATATTGCTTCAAATGGCAGATTTTATGCCAAGTCTAATATGGCAATGGATTCTGTAAGTTCAGAAAGTGCAATATCAACACCAATTGAATCAGGGAAAGTAAAAATCAGAATATACGTTAATGCTGATTTCTATGTAAAATAGGTGGTGATTTATGTTAAGACCTAAAAAATCGATAGAAGAAATGAACGGTTACTTTGTTCCAATGTATGAAAAGGATTGGGATATTAAAATTGACAGTAACGAAAATAATTATGGTCCATCACCAAAAGTTATAGAAAAATTGTCAAAATGTAACTATAAAAATATAAGTTTCTATCCTTTTTATGGCGAACTTTCTCAAAAGATAGCAGATTTTAATAATGTTAAAATAGATAACATTAAGGTTACGAATGGAGCAGATGAAGCTATTCAAGCTATTATTCAAACCTATTTAGAATCAGGAGAATCCCTATTAACGTTAGATGTTTCATTTGAAATGCCTGTTATTTATGCACAAATTCAAGGCGGAAACATTATAAGAGTTCCGTTTAAAGAAAAATGGAAATTTCCTTTAGATGATTTTATAACTGAATTAAAAGAACAAAAAGAAAACATCAAAATAATATATTTAGCTTCACCAAACAATCCAACAGGAAATTTAATTGAGGAAACTGATTTAACTATTATATTAGAAAACTCTAAAGACAAAGTTGTATTAATAGACGAAACTTATGCAAATTATGCAGGTAAATCTTATAAAAAATATATAGAAAAATACAACAATGTATTCATTATACGTTCCTTTTCTAAAGATTTTGCACTCGCAGGCATGCGTTTGGGCTATATAATTAGTAATAATGAGAATATTATAAATTTAAAAAAAGTTGTAAGCCCTTTTAGTGTGAATTCATTTGCTATGTTAGCAGGAATTACCGCATTAGAAGATATAGAATATTTTGAGAAAATAAGAGCAGAGATTAACACATCAAAATTGGAATTAAAAACTTTTCTTGAATCATTAAATGCTATAGTATATGACTCATATGCAAATTTTTTATTGGTTGATTTCAAAAATAAAGCAGACTTTGTATACAATAAACTGAAAAATGCGAATATTTCAGTAAAACTTTTCAAAAAAGGTTCATTACTTGAAAATCATTTAAGAATAACAATTCCAACAAGAGAAGGTATAACAAGAATAAAAGAAGCTTTAAAAATAAAGCCTTCTTTAGTCTTTGATATGGATGGGGTACTTATTGATGCAAGAAATTCATATAGGGCAGCAATAGAAAAAACATATGAACATTTTACAGGTAAAACTATTTCTCAAAAAGAAATTCAAAATGCAAAAAACCTTGGCGGATTAAATAATGATTGGGATTTAACTAAGTATTTACTTGAAAAATCAGGTTTTACAACATCATACGATGATATAGTAAATGTTTTTCAAGAAATATACTGGAAAGATGGCAAAGGGCTAATAAATAAAGAAACTGCATTATTTAATACAGAATTATTAAGTGAACTTTCAAAAGATTATAATTTGTCAATTTTTACAGGAAGATTGAAAGCAGAAGCAATATTTGCACTTGAAAAATTCAATGCAACAAATTATTTTTATCCTATTATAACAACAGACGATATCCCGCAAGGAATGGGAAAACCAAATCCATACGGACTAAACATTGTAAAAGATGTGACTATTGGGAAAAATTATACATATTTTGGCGATACAACTGATGATATATTAGCGGCAAAAACGGCAGGATATAAAGCAATTGGAGTATTACCGCCCCAAGATAAATCACAGGAATTAATAGAATTACTAAAGAATAAAGGTGCAGATGATACAATAAATTCTGTAACAGATATCAAAAAAATATTGGAGAAAAAAGATGAGGCAGTGTGCTAAAGTAAGAAAAACAGCAGAGACTGAAATAAAAGTTGAACTAAATATCGACGGAAAAGGTCAACATAAGATAAATACAGGCATTAAGTTTTTCGATCATATGCTTGAACAACTTGCACACCACGCATCTTTTGACTTGGTTATAGATGTTATTTCTCATGATAAAGATAATCACCATGTAGTTGAAGATGTTGCGATTACACTTGGAAGTGCCCTATCTGAAGCTTTAGGTGATAAGAAAGGTATAACAAGATATGGTGAGAAAATCCTGCCAATGGATGAAGCACTGGTATTAAGTGTTGTAGACTTATCAGGTAGAATATTTTCAAAAGTTGATGCAATAATTAAAGATGAAAAAACATCCGATTTTGAAACTGTTATTCTGCCGCATTTCTTTTCAAGTTTTGCGCAATCAGCATTAATGACAATTCACATAAAAATGCTTGACGGATATGATACGCATCATATTATAGAAGCAATATTCAAATCTTTTGCAAGAGCTTTAAAAATTGCAGTTTCAATTGATGAAAAAAATAAAGATATAATACCCTCAACAAAAGGAATATTATAAACTTTTATAACACAGAAATAACACTTTCTGCAAGTAATAATGCCGAGTTTTGGTTTTGCCCGGTTATTAAATTATCGCATATTTCTACGTGTTCGCTCCAAGGTTTTTCTTCTACAAAATTACATCCGAGAAATTTCAATCGAGATTCAAGCAAAAACGGCATAAATTCAACCATTTTTACAATTTTCTCTTCTTTATTTGTAAAAGATGTTACATTTTTATTTCTAACTATAGAGTATCCGTTTTTATCTTTCGCAAGAACTAAACCGGCAACGCCATGACACACAGCACTTATTACTTTATCTTTTTCATAAAAATATTCTATTACTTTTTTCAACAACTCACTATTTGCCAAATCAAACATTGGTGCGTGACCACCCGGCAAATAAATAGCATCAAACATTTTATAATCTACTTTTGATAATTCTATAGTGTTTTTTAAAAACTTTGCTGTATAATCCCACTCCATTGGATTTGAGCAAGACAGACTATTTACATCTATTGGACTATTTCCGCCTAAGGGACTTGCGACAACAATTTCATATCCTGTCTTTTCAAACACTAAAAAAGGAACAGCAAATTCTTCAAACCATACTCCTGTTTTAATATTATCATTTATTTTGGAAAAATTAGTAGTAACAAATAGTATTCTTTTTTTCATATATAATCCTTTTTATGTATATTAAGAAAATATAATAAAATTTGTATTCTGCTAATGTAAAGTACATAAAGGCAATTATATTTTATATACAGCAAAAAAAATCTTTATTAGTTTTAAAAAGAATATGAAAATAAGAAATGGAAATTATTTAAAAAATATAAATTTTTACTCCCGAAACAAAAATGTAAGAAAAGCCGATGATATACAAAGAAGGGCAAGAAATGTGTTTCCGGTATTAAGTCCTTCATATATTGATGAATTCTATTCTTCTACAAGATTAATAAATGATCTGCCTATAAACTTGCAAGCAAGAATGATTTTCAAGAAAATTGACAGAAAACTAACCGCCCTAAGAAAAGTTACAAAAGAACCGAGGAAATATGATATAGAAGAACCATCTTTTCTCAGAGAAACCCCAAATGCAACATTATTAAACAATATTCAGCTATTAAGAGTGGGAAATTGTGAGGAATGTGCAGCAACAGTACTTGCCGCATTAGCTGCAAATGGTTATTATAATTCTCAAAAAGTATACTTAGGATTAGAGGTTCAATACATTGATAAAAAGACAGGAGAAATCAGTTACAATGAGGTTGAACCGTTAGACCATTCTTTTGTTATAACAACACTTGATAAAGAAAACCCAAAAGAAAAAGACAAAATTGTAATTGATTCTTGGCTTGGCTTTGCAGATAACATTTCAGGCGCAAAAGCCCGTTTTAAAAAAATGCTGAAAAAAGAACATATAGATAACATTCTTTCTTATCATCGTTCAATGTTTAGATTAAATAAATCTCTTGAAACAGGTAAAATTATAGATTTCAAGGACTACGAGTTGCACTCTAACTTTGTATTTTATCCGGCAAGTTCTCTAACTGAAAACGAATTAAAACAATTAGGTACATATTCAAGAATCATGTATAACGATTTAGTACTGCCTTCCTTAATAAATTAAGAAGCTTCAAAAAATTCCAGCCAATATTTTATAATACTTTGAGGATATTTTTTCATCTCAAATTTTAAATAATCTTTGGGTCTATATGGTCTTCTTAAAAGTTTCATTTTTGCTTCTTTGGGTGTTCTATCTGCTTTTTTTTGATTACATTCTTTACAGCAAGCAACTATATTTTCCCAAATATCAGGACCGAATCTGGATTTTGGAAAAACATGATCCAGTGTTAATTCCTCAGCCGGAAACTTTTTTCCGCAATACTGACAAACAAAATTATCTCTTACTAATATATTTTCACGACAAAATGGCAGTTCTTTATATGGAACTGCCAATTCATATGTTAATTTTATTACACAAGGAATTAATATATTATCAACTTTAATCATACTATCAATATCATTAAGCATTCTGGCATTTTCTGCCTTACCTTTTATCAACAAAATTAATGCCCTTTTCCAACTGCATATATTTATAGGGTGATTATGTGAATCTAGTAAAAGTACCTTTTTCATATTAACTCCTACAATTGTAGTATTCCCAATTTGGGCTGTTTTTAAACTTTTTTAGGGAATTTAACCTAAAAAACTTTTGTGCAATAATTAAATTATGAAAAAGGCATCATTATTTGAAATATTTAAAATATTTTTTATTATCGGTCTGCAATTATTGGGCGGAGGTTATGTAATAGTACCTTTACTAAAGAAATATATAGTAGAGGAAAGAAATTGGCTTACTGAAGAAGAACTGGTTGATTTCTACGCAATGAGCCAATGTATACCCGGTATAATAGCAGGAAATATTGCAACTTGTGCAGGCTATAGGACAAGAGGTTTTTTGGGGGCATTAATGGCAATTGCCGGAATTGTTGCACCATCTTTTATTATTATAATTGCACTAGCGAATATTTTATCCGGAATTATTGAATACCCGGTAGTACAGAATGCCTTTTGGGGTATAAGAGTTTCAGTAGTAATCCTTATACTTTTAACAATAAAAGATTTGTGGGCCAAAAGTGTAAATTCAAAATTCACTTACACATTATTTTCAATAATATTAATATGCCTGTTAATATTACCGATTTCACCGACATTGATAATAATACTATCTGCATTTATTGCCCTAATATATGGAAAAATAAAGGAGCAAAAAAATGCTTAAACTTTATTTTCTATTATTTTATGAATTTACAAAGATAGGCATATTTGCGCTGGGTGGTGGCTATGCTGCTTTACCGTTTTTATACTATATGCAAGCAAAATATAATTGGTTTACTGTAGATGAACTGACAAATATGATTGCGGTTTCAAATATAACCCCCGGTCCAATAGGTATAAATATGGCAACATACACAGGATTCACTACTGCAAAATTCTTAGGTGCAATTATATCAACTGTTGCTATTGTATTAGTACCATTTTTTATGACGATTATCATAACAAGATTATTCACAAAATTTCAAGATGAGAAATGTGTATGTTCAGTTTTTGAAGGATTAAGACCTGCAGCTTGTGCCCTTTTAGCTTCTATCGGAATTAAACTTTTAATTGATACAATAACAAGCAGAAATGAACTTTCTGCAATAACTATAGATTATCACGCATTAATACTATTTATAATTCTTCTTATACCTTTCTCCTTTTTCAAGAAAAACCCTCTTCTCACAATAATGGCGGGCGCAGTCGGAGGCATAATAATTCGCAGTCTTTTTTAAAACATTAAGAAATGTTAACAAAATCCGTTATTTAGTAAATTGTTAATCCTAAAATGTTTTTATATAAATGTGGGTAGTTTAGGTTAACAGTTTTATAGTGGAGGTTAGTTTTATGACAGTATCTTTTCAAAATGGTAGTTTTTTAGGAGGCAGTGCATCAGCATCATCTTTAACAACTAGTGGCGGAGTTACAGCTGCAAGTTTATATAATACAGAATACTTAGATAAAAAATATGATTATACAGATACAAGAGAATCTTATGAAATTGCATATTCAGGTAGAGATGCTGCAATTGAAACAAAAATATCCAATATTGGTTCATATTTAGCAAATGGAAAAGAAGATAAAGCATTAGCAGCTTATGAAGAACTTCTTTCTGAAATGTCAAGTCAAACAAGATATGCTCAATTAGTTGGAGATGATGGAGATGATACACAATTAAGGGCAATAGCAAGACAACTTATTGAATCTGAAATTGGCGGTGATTTAGAAGAATTCATAAGAGAAAATGCAAGAGACCAAGCAGGTGTTGATCATCAAAAGGTATTAACTTGGGGTAATTGTGATTCAACAAGCCAAGAAGACCTACTTGCAGCAATGTGTGACATTGACGAAGAAGAAGGAAGCGGAAATATAATTGTATCAGGTTTAGCATTAGTAGTAAGCCCATTTGTATGTCTCGGCAACTGGTTATTCAATGGCAACAAAAAGATGTAATAAACAAAAAAATATACACACGAAACAAAATAACAAAAAGGCAGATTTATTATCTGCCTTTTTTCAATTCATCTATTTGTTCTTTTAAATCTTGAACTTCATATTTTAACCTATTCAACTGACAAGTTATAGGATCAGGGATTCTATTATGCATTAACTGACCTTGTATCAATAATTTTTGTCTTACAATTCTACCAGGAATACCTACAACAGTGGAATTTTCAGGAACAGAATCAACTACAACACTACCGGCACCAATTCTTGAATTAGAACCTATTTCAATATTACCAAGAACTTTAGCTCCTGAACCAACAACAATATTATTTCCAAGGGTAGGATGACGTTTACCATGTTCATTTCCAGTACCGCCAAGCGTTACTCCCTGATACAATAATACGTCATCACCAATTATTGTAGTAGCACCAATTACAACGCCCATACCGTGGTCAATAAAGAATCGACGTCCAATTCTTGCTTGTGGATGTATTTCAATACCCGTAAAAAATCTAGATATATTTGAAATCATTCTAGGGATTAAAGGTATTTTCCAATAATTAAGTTTATGTGCAATCCTATGTAATATTAACGCATGCAATCCGGGATAACATAGTAAAACTTCTAGAATATTTTCTGCAGCCGGATCCTTATCATAAATAGTTTGAATATCTTCTTTTATTTGTGAAAATACTTTTTTTATTAAACGCATCTAAACACCTTTTATGTATTTTCTTTTACCATATTGTACGATAACTGGCAACATAGATTTTGATATTATAAAATTAGGATTTGTCTGTTTTTCCGAATTAACTTTTAAAGCACCTGATGAAGCAAGTCTTTTAATTTCGCCTCTGCTTAAAGATTTATCAAAGTTTGAAACAAAATCAATCAAAGTAATATCATTATCAATTTTAACTTCAGGAATATCATCAGGGATTTCTTTATTTTGTACAACCTTAACAAAATTTTCTTGAGCTTCATCTGCAGCTTGTTTACCATTATACATTTCAGTAATTGTATATGCCAGTTTCATTTTTATATCTCGAGGATTTACTGATTTTAAATTTTCTTCAATTTCTTTCAATTCTTCATTAGAAATTTCAGTAAGAAGAGCGAAATATTTGACGATAAGATTATCCGAAATTGACATTAACTTACCATACATATCTTTAGGCGAATCAGTTAAACTAATACAATGTTCAGGAAAAGACTTTGACATTTTAACAATACCGTCAGTACCTTCAAGTAAAGGTAAAAGCATAACCATTTGAGGATTTTCTTTCCCATATGCACTTTGAATTTCTCGACCAAGTAAATTATTGAACCTTTGATCAGTACCACCGAGCTCAATATCAGAATCAACAACAACAGAATCATATGCTTGCATTAAGGGATAGAAAAATTCATGAACAGAGATTGGTCTGTTTTCAGCATATCTTTTAGCGAAATCATCTCTTGTCATAATTTGGGCAACTGTAACTTTTGAAGCTAATTTAAGCATATCAACAAAATTCAAATCAAATAACCAATCAGCATTGTTTCTAATTTCAGCTTTTTCAACATCAACAACTTTTGAAATTTGTTCGAAATAAGTTTGTGCATTTTGTTCAACTTGTTCTTTCGTCAAACTAGGTCTTGTATCAGATTTTCCGGATGGGTCACCAATCATACCGGTACCACCACCAACAATCAAAATAATTTTATGACCTAAGTCTTGGAATTGTTTAATCTTTCTCATTACAACAGTATGACCAAGATGCAAATCCGGTCTGGATGGATCCATACCAAGTTTTATCCTTAATGGTTTATTTCCTTCTTTTGATTTTTGAAGTTTCAATGCAAGTTCTTCTATTCCGCCAGGAAGTACTTCTGCGCCTCTTGCCAAAAGTTCTGCTTGTTTTATAAATTCTTCTTTTATTTCAATTTGAGTCTGCATCTTAATCACCTATTTCTTATATAACAAAAATATTATCTCACAAAAAAAACTCCGATTTAAATTCGGAGTTCTTTTATTCAAAAAAATAACTATACTAATCTAACGTTAGTAGATGTACCTTTTTTAGACATTTCAACTTTACCTTCGCGAGCTAACCAGCCTAAACCTAATTCAGCAAAGTTTCCTTTAAGATCTAATTCTTTTTTCATTTTTGCAACAGAAGTTTCACCGTTTTCGTTTAAATAATTCCAGATTTGACCTGCTGTTTGTCCGATAGTTTCCATCATTTACCTCTCCTTTTTGTAACTGCTATTAACATTTCCCACATGTAAATGTATAATCATAGTATAATACAGATTAAAGAGGATGTAAAGAAAAAATGAAACAAGGCAGAGTATGGAAATACAGTGATAACATTGATACAGATGTTATTATACCTGCAAGATACTTAAATACGGCTTCTCATGAAGAATTGGCAAAACACTGTATGGAAGATATAGATAGTTCCTTTGCAGAGAATGTAAAAACTTCTGATATTATTGTAGCAGGTGAAAATTTTGGCTGTGGAAGTTCCAGAGAACATGCACCTATTGCAATAAAAGCATCTGGTATTGCTCTTGTTATTGCCAAAAGTTTTGCACGAATTTTTTATAGAAATGCAATTAATATAGGTCTTGCAATTTTAGAACATCCATATTTATCAGATGAAACATCGAAAGATGATATTATTGAATACGATTTATCTATGGGTATAGTAAAAAATCTTTCTACAGGCAAAGAATATCAATGTAATAAATTTCCTAAAGAAATTCAAAGTCTTATAAATGAAGGCGGATTAATAAACTATACGAGAAAAAAACTTATAAAATAAAGAAAGAGTCCAAGATTTGGACTCTTTCTTTTTATAATTAAAATTCTTATTCTGCGACTTTTTCTACTTCCTCCTGTACAACATCTGTTCTAATCGAAGCATTTTTAGAAGATGTAATTTGTTTTTCTTTGAATTTTTTAACTTGCCTGCTGATTTTATCAGCAACCAAATCGATACTTGCATACATTGATTCTGCACTTTCTTCTGCTTGAACAGAACCCGATACAAATTTACATAAAACTTCTGCAGTGTGACTTTGGGCAACTGAAGGATTCTTTATGACATTAAGAACAACATCAATTGATTGAATTTGATCATAATGATTCATAACCTTTCCGATTTTTTCTTCTGCATATGCACGAATTGCATCTGTGATTTCAATGTTACGCCCTTTAACTGTAATGCGCATTTATCTGCCTCCATAAACTATCACTATGATATTATACCCGATTCATGGCAAGTTTTAAACCCATAAAAATAAATTAATTTTATTAAAGGGAAAAAAATGATATAATTTATTGCAAAAGAGGTATTTAAAATATATGGACAAATACTCAATAGGAATAGATCTGGGCGGAACAAAAATACTTACTGCGCTTGTAAATATAGAAAGCGGAGAAGTTATTTCATCCATAAAGAAAAAAACAAAAAAAGATAAAGGTGCAGATAAAATTGTACATAAAATAACTAAATCAATAAATGAGGTTTTGTCTGAAAGCCAAAAAGATATTACAGAAATAGAAAATATTGGAATTGGTGTAGCTGGTCAAATAGATAGAAATAATGGAGTTGTTATAAATGCTCCAAACTTAGATTGTGCAAATCTAAATTTAAAAGAAATTTTAGAAAAAGAATTTAACAAAAAGGTCCTAATAGGGAACGATGTAGAAATAGCAACAATAGGTGAAATGTATTTTGGATCAGGAAAAAATAAAACAGACTTTGTATGCATTTTCGTCGGCACTGGAATTGGTTCAGGTATCGTTCAAAATGGGAGAATAAGATATGGTGCAACAGGTACCGCCGGCGAAATAGGGCATATGATTGTAGATATAGGAGGTCGTCCTTGCGGTTGTGGAGGATGCGGATGTCTAGAAGCATATGCATCCAGATTAGCTATTGAAAAAAGAATTATAGGAGCCCTAAAAAAAGGGAGAAAATCAGATATTCAAAATTACATAACAGAAGGTAAGCCTATAAAAACAAGCATGATTAGAAAATCATTAGAAAATAATGATGAACTTGTAACACAAATAATAAATGAAGCATCTGAATACCTGGCATCAGGACTTGCTTCGGTAATTAATTTTTACAACCCTGAAATGATAATACTTGGTGGTGGATTAATGGATGCTGTTGATTATTTTTATGAAAAATCAATACAAATAGCAAAGATAAAGTCCTTACCAACACCATCTTGTAATATTAAATTTTCGAAAGCGAAATTAGGTGATTATTCCGGAGTTATTGGGGCTGCTTTACTTTCTAAATACAGAAAATAAGAATATAAACATAACAACCATTTATATATAAATATGTAAAAAAAACATATAAATCAAAAATATATAATGCTTGACTAAGAAAAATGTTAATGATATTCTTTTGATGTTAAAAGGGCTTGTGGCACTGTGCCGAGAAAAATGATTAATTATCATTTTTGGAGAGGTAGGTAGCGCAGCTACCGCAAGACCAAGTATTTTGAAAATTGAATATAAGTATGGGCTTGTGGCGCAGCGGTAGCGCAGGGGACTCATAATCCCTTGGTCGTAGGTTCGAATCCTACCGGGCCCAGTTTTATATAAGTAAAAATTTATAACAATACAAAAGATGAAATCCATATATAAATAGAGATTTCATCTTTTATATTATGTTTTAATCATGATTATTTATTCAAATATATATGTTTATATATATAACTTAACCATACATATAAGAGTATTGGAAAAACAACAAAAGAAAAAGGATTCAGATAAAATGCATTATTAAAATCAAATTTAAGGATAGAAACAATTGCATGCGTCATATTACAACCCAAACATTTATTTCCAGTCAATAAATGCCACAAACAAAAATTAATACTAAACATACTACAAACTTTATATGCAATGAGAACTAAAAAAGGGGAGATAATAACTATTATCTCCCAAAGATGAATATTTTTTACTTTATTTTTGTAATTCTGAACCATCAGCAGCTTTATACGTATTACATAATATGCAAATTAAGTCAATGAAAGCCCAAATTCCACAACCACCAAGTGTGAGAAGTTGAGCAACTCCAATACCTATATATCCAGTATAAAACCTATGAGCACCAATGCCACCTAAAAACAAGCATAATAGGAGAGATACAACCCAACTTTTCTTATCGCCAGGATTAAGATCTCTACCCTCAACTTTACACCCACAATGAATACAAATAACTGCATCATCACGAATTTCTTTTCCACACTTACTACAAAACATATTATCTCCTTATTTCTTTTGTATTATATATTTTTTATTATTTATTGTCTATCATAATTTTTCAATTAATCATTTTCAATTTTATATATTCTTTTTAAATTTAGCTAAAATAAGTACAAATTAGAAACTTATCTTTTATTTATCAATTTCGATCATTTTATTTTTTTATTGTATAATTTTCTTATAGAAAATTAAGATAGTATGGATAATTTATTTTTAGAATTAAAAGAGAGAATTGAACAAGCAGAAAGTATCATTGTATTTTCTCATGTCAGTCCAGATGGTGACACACTAGGTTCCAATCTGGCAATAAGTCTAATTATAGAAAAGTATTTTAATAAAAAAGTAGATTCAGCTTATGTTGGAATGCTTCCATCTTTATATTCATATTTGCCAGACTTTGGCAGATTTAAAGATGTTCAAACAATAGACAGAAACAAAAAATATGATTTAGCAATAGCCGTAGACGTTGCCTCAAAAGATAGAATGGTATATGGAACAGCTATATTCGATAATGCAAAATTCAAAGTAAATATAGACCACCATAAGACAAATATAGGCTATGGCGATTTAAACATTGTTGACGGTAATGCAGCTTGTGTTGGAATTATTCTATATAAAATATTTAAAGAGTGGAATTTAGAAATACCAAAAGATGTTGCAAGATGTATATATACATCACTATTAACAGATACAGGCGGTTTTAAATATGACAATACTACACCTGAAACATTTATGCTTGCTGCAGAACTTGTAAAACTTGGTGTGTCACCAACTTATGAATTTAGAGCTTGTTATGAAACCAAACCGCAATCTATGGTTCAATTTCAAGCCTATATTGTTACAAATACGGTTTTTTATAATGAAGGTAAAATTGCCTTCGCAAAAATTACAAGAAGTGATATGAGTAAATTTGGCGCAACCGATGATTATACAGAAGGTATAGTAGAAGTATTGAGAACTTCAAAAAATGTTGAAGTTGCAGCTTTATTAAAAGAAACAAAAGAGGGCTATACAAAAGTAAGTTTAAGAAGTAAGACGCTGGATTTAACACCTATAGTAATGGATTTTGGCGGAGGCGGACATACTTTTGCAGCAGGTTGCACTATAAAGAAACCTATAGCTATAGCGTTTGATAAGTTATTGAAACGTGTTCAAAGTGAAATAAAATGAGAAAGTATATAGAAACCCTGATAAAAAAAATTATCGAACAAGATTTCTGTGGAGTTGCTGCAGAAATGGCGTTTTGGTTTATTCTTGGACTTTTTCCGTTTTTGCTTTTCTTAACATCTCTATTTGCTTGGATGGGCAAAAAGACGTTAATCACTCCAATTTTAACATTTTTGACTAATATTGCCCCCAAAGATGTTGCTTCTTTAATCCTTGAAACTTTAAATGAGGCAATGATTTTCAAGCAAGGTAAATTAATTGCCATATTTGGTCTATGTATAACTATCGCACTTGCAGCAAATGCAATTGCCGCAATAATTAAAGGCTTAAACAGAGCATATGCTATAGAAGAAACAAGAAATTTCTTATATACCAGAGTACTTGCTATCTTAATGGTTTTTATAAACTCTCTTGTTTTATTTTTGGTTGTTAATTTAATTGTTTTAGGTAAAGTTTTTCTTGATTTTATGATTGAATATACTCTGCTATCAAAACTATCAATAGATATAATATCTGTTGTAAGATGGCCTGTCACATATTTAGCACTCGCATTCTGTGCAATAGGGAACTATTTTATTCTTCCTGCAATAGAAGGCAATGATAAAATAAAATTCAAAAGCGTACTACCCGGAACCTTCTTCTTTAGTTTCTTCTGGATGTTTGGCTCTTGGTGTTTCTCATTATACTTAAGTAATCTTAACGCATATAACAAAGTATATGGAGCAATTGGTGCTGTTGCAATACTAATGGTTTGGTTATATTATACCTCTCTAATAATACTTGTTGGGGGTGAAATAAACTCAAGAGCATATGCTAAATTAATGAAAAAAGAAGATTAAATTTAATTACTCCTTTAACAGTATTTCTATATAAAAAATATTATGTTCTAATAAAGATAAGGTGGAATATGAAAAAATTTTTATGTCTTCTTATATTATCATTAATATTATTAACTTCTTGCGGTAAAAAAGAAGAAAAAACAGCGTTGGATAAAATTATCGAACGCGATGTTTTAATTGTCGGCGTAAAAGATGACTCAAAACCTTTTGGTTTTGTTAGTAAAACAACAGGTGAACTTGAAGGTTTTGATATAGATATAGCAAGATATATCGCAAAAGATATTTTAGGTAGTGAAAGAAAAATAAAACTCGTACCGATTACAACTGATAAGAGAATAGAATCCGTTACTTCAGGAGAAGTTGATTTAGTTATTGCGACTATGTCAATCACTCCTCAAAGACAATATTTAATAGATTTTTCAGAACCATATTACATTGCAGGTCAAACGGCATTAGTAAAAGAAGACAGTGATATTCACACTTTCTCTGACTTAAAAAGAAAAACTATAATTATTTCACTTGGTTCAACAGCAGAAAAAAATATAAGAAGAATAATCCCAACAGCAAGAATTGTCGGATACAAAACCTACAAAGAAGCATTCCAAGCTTTTATTGACGGAAAAGGCGATGCAATAAGCAGTGATGACTCTATTCTTTCAGGAATGATAATGGACAAAAAAGGTTATAGAATTCTAAAAAATAAGATTTCTTATGAACCCTATGCCGTTGGTATGCAAAAATATGATGATCAAAAATTAAAAAACACTATTGATGTTATAATCACCAGAATGAAAAAAGACGGAACAATAAAATCTCTAAAACAAAAATGGCATCTTAAATAATTATGCCATTTTTAGTTGTTGTATTGATATATTTTGTACAGCCAAATTCTTAAGTGAATTCCAGAACAAAGATCTTGACTCAACAATAGCTTCATCTTCTTCTATTGGTTTGGCATTAAAATATATTTCTTTTATTTTACAATCTATAACTTTGTAGTCCATATTTTTATCCTCTTGTATATATAAAGTATATACTCATTTATATATTGACTCATTTGTTTTCATTTGTTACATTACTTTACAATTCAAAAGAATAACAAATGCTAATTAATTCAGAGAATGTGAAAAGACAAGCAATTATTATAGAATGCTTGTTAAAATGAAAAATTATATACAAGAGACTAACCGAAATTAATACCGCAATTTGCGATTATGCTGGCAAAATCAGAACATAATATTTCAGAAAAGACCTTTGGATCAATTTGAGTAGCAATTAAAGCCATAATTTCTTGAGGAAGATCTTGAACCATAGGAAGCATTTCTTTAGTTTCTAATACTGTTAAAGATTTTAAGATATCTTCTTTTTCCATAACATTAAAAGGATGTGTCATAGCTTCAGCAGAAAATTCTTCAAATAAATCAGGTTTTTCTTCCAACAGATTTGCTATGAGTTGTTTTTTTCCTTCAGGTTCAAAGGAAGTCACAGCTCTCATAAAATTATCATCAGTCATAGAACCCATTTGCTGTAAAATTGTATCTCTATCATCGTAGCAAGATTGACCGGAAATATTTTCCATCATTTTTTGAAGTTGTTCTTCATCAACATCTTCAAGTGCTTTCATAAACATATTTCTATCAATTTTATCGGAGGTAAAAAATTCATCCATATACTTTTCAGGAATTGAATTTAGAAATTTATTTGAATCCATTGTACTTAAAACAACAGTAGCCAAAGATTCCGGCGGTAGATTTTGCATTAATTTTATCAACGCATCGTGAGTAAAAATACTTAAACCCAAAACCATCTCTTCAGGCTCAAGATATTCCATAATCATCATCAAGTCATTTTGATTCATATTCATCAAAATTAAATATCTGTTTTTAGGGTTAATCAGTTGGAATAACTTTGCCAGTTCTTCAGGATTTGTTGTAATTTGCAGCATAAGTTTTGCGGCAGCAGTATTTCCTTTTGCTGCTTCTGTCTGCATAATTTGTACAACACTCATATTCTGATACTGCTGCATTGCAGAAGCACCAATATTGTATTGGCTGCACAAATAAGATAAATCTAAGTCTAAACTGATCATATCTGCCCGCGTTGATATAGTACTATATTATAATAAAGTCATTTTTGAATTGAGAATTGAAGAAAATCGGGAAAATGTTATAAAATTTTACAAATAAAATTTTTCCTGATAGAAAGATTTTTATAATTAACATATAATATTTACCAAGGTAGATTATGAAAAAATTATTTCAATTATTAATATTATTCTGTATAATTTCAGCTTCTTTAAATCAATGTTTTGCAGAGCAGTCTTTTGATGAAAAGAAAAAAGAAATCATTGCTTTATATAATTCAAACAATCTGGAAGAAGCATATAAAATGATTTCCAAAATTACTGAAGATGAACGAGACTATGAATTATGGTACCTTTTAGGCAACCTATCACAAGATTTTGATAATGATGTAAATGCTTCATTCTTTTTACAAAAATCAATTATAATGAATCCTAAATTTGATAAAGCACATTATAATTTAGGTAACATATACTTAAAAGATAAAAAATATAATTCTGCAATTAACGAATATAAGTTAGCAATTAAGTATAAGAAAGATTTTCCTTATTATTATTATAATTTAGGTTGTGCTCATTTAGGATTAAAAGAATATAAAGAAGCACGAAACGCATTTAAAAAAGCGATACAATTAAAAAATGATGATGCAAAGTTTTATTATAATTTAGCATTTGCTTATAAAAGTTTAGGAAACGAAAAAGAACTAAAAAAAACACTGGACTTATATAATAATTTAAAAGACAAAGAAGAAATATAAATTATGTATGATTATTTAAAAGGACATCTTGTAACAAAACAAATAAATTCTTATAGAGGCGCTCATATAGTTCTTGATGTGAACAATATAGGGTATTTAATCTTAACAGGTAAAAGTACAATTGAAAAACTTAATGAAAATGAAGAAGTAAAAATATATGTTTCATTAACACATAAAGAAGATTCAATGAGCCTAACAGGATTTACTACAAAAGAAGAAAGAGACATTTTCAATATACTTCAAAGTGTATCAGGTATCGGTGTAAAATTAGCATTATTAATACTTGATGAATTTTCTATTCCCGAACTGATAGACATAATGATAACAGAAAATGCAAAAGAACTTTCACGAGCAAAAGGCGTTGGGGCAAAAGTCGCACAAAAGATTATTATCGAATTAAAAGACAAATTAATAAACTGGTCTAACGTAACGCCTGTAGATGTTTCTGATATAAATATAAAAGATATAGAACAAGAAAGTATAGTTGAAGTCCAAAGTGTATTAATTTCACTTGGTTATTCAGTAAATGAAGCCAAAACAGCAATAAAAGAAGTTTTAAATTATAAAAAAGATTGTACAAAGACAGAAGATATTCTTAAGTATTCTCTTGAATACCTGTCAAGAATGGCATAAAAGAGGCACATTATGAAAGTATTATTTGCAACATTTGAACTGGCACCTTTTACAAAAGTCGGAGGACTTGCTGATGTTATGGGGTCATTGCCAAAGTATTTGCAGTCTGATGATATGGAAATGGCTATATTTACACCGTTAATAGGCAGTATTAATCAAGAGAAATATAATATTCAAGAAATTCCAAACTCACAACTAAGGCTAAAATTCGGCTATGCTGCAGAATATATTTTCACACTAAAAATGTGTAAACTGCCAAATACAAATATAAATGTATTTTTTATAGATAATCCTAAATTTTTCTCTTGTTTTAATTGTGTATATCCTTCAGGAATTGACAGTTGGTATGAACAAGAAAGATTTATTACTTTTTCAAAAGCAATATTAGAATACGCAAGACTTTTAAATTTTAAACCCGATATCATTCACTGTAACGACTGGCATACATCAATGATTCCTGTATGGATAAAAACATCATACAAGAATGATGAATTTTATAAAAATACAAAAACAGTATTTTCAATTCACAATCTTGCATATCAAGGACAATATTTTAAGGAGATATTGGACTTTGCAGGATTAAATCCGGATGAAGTTTTCCACCAATATGGACTTGAACACTATGGAGCATTAATTTGGATGAAAGGTGCTATAAATTATGCAGATAAGATTATTGCCGTATCACCAAATTATGCAAAAGAAATATTAACAAGTGAATATGGTGAAGGTTTAGATTGGACTTTAAATAACAATAAAGATAAACTATGCGGCATTTTAAACGGAATTGATTATGAGGAATTTAATCCTGAAACAGATAAATTAATAAAATATAATTATTCTGTAGATAACATAAAAAATAAAGAAAAGTGCAAGCAAGAAATAGTAAAAGAATACTGGTTAGAATATAAAAAGGACAGACCCTTAATAGCAATAATATCAAGACTTGTTGAACAAAAGGGTATTGATCTGTTAAAAGCAGTAGAGAACGATTTAATGAAGCTTGAAGCAGATATAATCATATTAGGAACAGGCGAAAAAAGATATGAAGACTTTTTCACTTGGATAAGTTACAACTCTAAAAATATTCGTTCAAGAATAGAATACAGAGCAGATTTATGCAATAAAATATACGCTGGTGCAGATATGTTCTTAATGCCTTCAAGATTTGAGCCGTGCGGGCTATCACAATTAATAGCCCTAAAATACGGAACTATACCTATTGTAAGAGCAACAGGAGGACTTGAAAATACCGTTAATGCATATCCAAACAAAAACGCAGACGGATTTAAATTTTATAACTATAATGCTCATGAAATGCTTAATACAATTCAATATGCAATAAATACATATAAAAATAAAAAAGAGTGGAACAGTCTTGTTAAAAATGCAATGAGTGCTGACTTTTCTTGGACAAAAAGTGCTCAAGAATACAAAAAAGTCTATAAGTCACTTATTGAATAATTTAATATTGAACATTAATATGAAAAATTTTTCTAACAAAATCAAAATACATAGGTAATAGTTCGGTATTAGTAATACCTTTTCTAGCTTTTGTATTTATTATTTTTTTATTTGGATAACTATCTTGTGAATATAAATTCAATATAACAATTTCAGGTATATTACCCAATCTGGCAGGAGCACAATTGCCCAATCCACTTGTTATAAAGATATGTTTATTATTTTCAACAACATATCCTTTAATATAACGCTGAGCATACATTGATGAACAAAAAATGCCACCTAAAAACGGCAGATAAATTTGACCGCCATGAGTATGTCCGCTCAAAGTTAACGCAGTATAACCAGGAATAAAAGGAAATGTATCAGGATTATGAGATAATACAATTATGGAAGAATTTATATCTTTCTTGATTAAATTTTCATCATAGTCATAATGCCAAAAATCTTTCAACCCATATAAAATAACATTTTTATTATTTAGTTTTATATTGCAAGATGAGCCATCTAATACTTTTATATCGGCAGCTTTTAAAATTTTAGGAATGGATGGATTTGATTTATAATCATGATTTCCTAGAACTGAATAAACACCATATTTAGAAGAAAATTTTGAAAGAATTTCAGATATTTTTTCTGATGGTATTCCTGATTTAGAAAGTCTGATTGAATCAACATCACCTAATAGCAAAATAAAATCAGGTTTTTGTTTATTTGTTTTTTTAACAATTCTTTTTAATTGCCATTCATCCATACCAAGACCGCCTATATGCAAATCAGATAGAACAGCAATTTTCATACCGTTATGTTCAGTTTGAAAATTTGGCAAATATAAATTCTGTTCATTAACTCTAATCAATCTCGGCTCTATAAATATTGAATAAATAGCAATTAATAATACAAAATATAAAAATATGCGTAAGGTCCAGATAAGTATTTTTTTATAAATTGCAAATTTCATCATAAACTTTTTTTATCTCCTTAATATCTTGCCACATTAACCACTTGGGACTGCCTTTTTCTCTTGAATCATTTCTTAAAAGGTATGAAGGATGAAAAATCGGCATCATTTTTTCACCATTTGGTCCATCAAACCATTTACCTCTAACCTTTGTAATACTCGGACATTCAGGAAGAAAAGTATTCAAAGCCACCCGTCCGCATATTAAAATAATTTTCGGTTTTAATATTTTCAATTGAGCATCAAGATACTCCTTACAAGCAGCTTTTTCTTCAGGAAGAGGATCTCTGTTTTCTGGTGGTCTGCATTTCAATGTATTACAAATATAGACATCTTTTTCTCTTGATAAACCAACACACTCAAAAATTTTATCTAGCAATTGACCTGCTTTACCGACAAAAGGCTTACCTTTTTGATCTTCCCAGTATCCCGGAGCTTCTCCGACTAACACTAAATTACTGTTTGGATTACCATCAGAAAAAACAATATTTGTCCTGGTTTTTGACAAAGCACATTTCTGACATTTCAAACATTTATTTTTTATATCTTCTAATTCTTCAAACATAAAATTATTTTAAAAGATTCAAAAAAAATAATAAATTATATATTAAAAATTATGTTAAATTCTTGCCTGAATTTGACAAATTCGCTTCAATATTAATATGAGCGATAATAAAGACAAAGTAATAAATTTATTTAAAAAGACTCCAAAAGAAGGCGATACTGCACGTCAACGCTTTTTCAAAGGTTTTCAATATGTAAAAATAACAAAAGATGAAAACGGTAATTATTTTAAAGAAGAAGCACTAAGAGAGTATGCACAGAAATGTTTTTTTATAGTTACAGTAATGAAACACAATGGAATAGGAGTAGGGCTTTATAAATATAAAGTACCTTACGAATCATTACTGAACTTTTTTAATCAATTCAGAAACAATAAGTCTTATGGAGAAATTATAGATATAGAAAGATATGTTCCGGAAGATTTAGCATAAATGAATCAAGAATTACCAATAGAAAATCAATGTTTATTATATAAAATAAAAAAGCCATACCAATATATAGGTTCAGAATATTTAAGTTATAACAAAGACTTTGAGACAGCAGAAGTAAAAATAGCTTTTGCTTTTCCTGATAAATATGAAATAGCCATAAGTAATCTGGGGCAAAAAATCCTATATGATATTGTAAATGCTGACAAAAGATATATGGCAGACAGGGCTTACGCTCCTGATATTGACTATAAAGAAGAATTAATTAAAAACAATCTGCCAATTTTAACATTAGAAAGTAAGAAACCGGTAAAATATTTCGACATTATCGGGTTTTCACTTCAATATGAACTTGCATACCCAACAATGCTTGAGATGATAAAATTATCAGGTTTGCAAGTTGAAAGAAAGAAAAGAGAAGAAAAAGACCCAATAATAATGGCTGGTGGTCCTTGCTGTTTTAACCCAAGGCCAATACAAGATTTTATTGATATATTCCTTATTGGAGACGGTGAAGAACTTATAATTGATGTTCTTGAAAAATATAAAGAATTAAAAGATAAAAATAAAACAAAGACAGAAATAATAAAAGAATTATCTAAAATTGAAGGTGTTTTTGCACCACAAGAACAAAATAAAACAAAAAAAAGAATTTTTGATATATCAAAACTAAACAGAGCCCCCAAAGCACCTGTTCCTTATTCTTCAAGTGTACATGACAGAACCATTATAGAAATAAGAAGAGGCTGCGGAAGAATGTGCCGTTTTTGTCAAGCTGGACATATAAATCTTCCAATTAGAGAAAGAAAAGCCGAAGATATAATAAATATGGTTAAAGAGTCAGTGTCAGAAACGGGCTATGACGAATATTCACTACTTTCATTATCTTCAAACGATTATATAAATATAGAAAATGTAATTGAATCATTAAGCGAAGAAATGAATAAAAAGAAAGTATCAGTATCACTTCCAAGCCAAAGAATAGACCGCTATAGTACAAAACTGGCAGAACTTGTAAGAGGAGTAAGAGCAACAACAGCAACTCTAGCACCTGAAGCAGGAAGTCAAAGACTAAGAAATGTAATAAATAAAAACCTGACAGAAGAACAAATTACAGATACAATTTTAAATTGCTACAAAACAGGATTCAATCATATAAAATTATATTTTATGATAGGTCTTCCAACTGAAGATTATGAAGACCTTGATGAAATGGCTGAACTATTTAATAAAATAAAATACAGAAGTAAAGTTCTAAAAAAAGAACTCGAGTTAAAAGACAGCCTAAATTTAACGTGTACAGTATCAATTTTTGTACCAAAACCGTTTACACCGTTCCAATGGTTTGGACAAAATTCTCAAGAAGAAATAAGAAATAAAATAAAATATCTTTTAGATAAAGTCAAAACAATAAAAGGTGTAAAAATAAATTATCACAATAGTTTTACATCAAAAGTTGAAAGTGCTTTTACCAGAGGAGATGAAAAATATAATAAGTTCTTCCTTGAATTACACAAAAAAGGAGTATATTTATCAACTTGGGATGAAAATATAGATAAAAATTTATGGGAACAGACAGCACTAGAGTGCGGATTCAATATAGATGAGGAAGCACAAAGAAGTTATTCATTAGAAGAAGATTTACCGTGGGATATCATTGATACAGGACTAAGCAAGGAATGGTTAAAAGAACAATATAATAACGCCATTAAAGCTGCAAATATAATCCCTTGTGAGTTCTCTTGTGTTAATTGCGGTGTATGTACAAATTTAAAAACACACAAAATTCTTGATAATGAAGTTAAATCAATAAACAAAAAAGAAAATAATATTGAACAAAAAATATCTGAAACTTATAAATACAGACTGAAAATATCAAAAAAAGATGAAATGAGATACATCTCTCATCTTGACTGGCAGAACACAATAATAAAATCACTATACCGCTCCGGCTTAAGTTTGGTCTTTTCACAAGGATTTAACCCATCACCCAAATTTTCACTGGGAATAGCACTTCCAATCTTTGTTGAAAGTGAATGTGAGCTTATAGATATAGAAATATATGACAATATAGAAGAAAAAAATCTTGCAGAAAAGCTTAATAAAGTTCTACCTTCTAAGATAAGAATTATAAATGCAAATAAAATAGATAAAAATACTCCTGCCATTGATATTATGGCACAATGGGCATCATATTCTTTTGAACCTGTTATTGAGGGTATTTTACAAAATAAAGATTTGTTGTATATTAAAGAAGTAATATCTTCAAGTAATGAAATATTTATAGAGAAGATAAATAAAAAAGGTATAAAAAAACTTGTAAATATAAAACAATCAATAAAGTCAATAGAAGTAGAAGAAAACAAACTTCAAATGATTTTAAAAACAGGACAATCAGAAGAAATTCCGTCAGTGAAACCTGATGATGTTATAAGCCTGTATAGACCTGATATTAACTTTAAAATCATAAGGAAAGCTTTCTATGACAAAGATATGAACAAGTTGTAAGAGTTTACAATTAGAAAAGGAAAAAGTATGTCAAAAGCAATAGTTGTAGCAGAAAGAGATAATATTGCAGCAGTAATTGAAGATGGTAAAGTTTGTGAATTTTATGTACATCGTGGCGATATGCTATTAAATGATGTATATTTAGCTACTGTAGATAATATATTACCAAGTATTGATGCTGCATTTGTAAATGTAGGCTACGATAAAATGGGTTTTTTACACGCACATGACGCAATAGGTAAAGGTACTTTAAAAGAAAAACTATCACCTAAACAAAAAATTATAGTACAAGTTGTAAAAGAACCTGTAGGACATAAAGGTCCAAGAGTTTCAACAATGATTAGTTTACCCGGAAGATTTTTGGTATTAATGCCACAGGAAACGGGTATAAATGTATCAAGAAAAATTGTAAATCAAAAAGAAAGAGCAAGATTAAAATCAATTATAAGTCTTTTAAAACCTGTAGGAATTGGAGTTATAGTAAGAACAGAAGCAGAAGGACAGTCTGATGCTGATATTCAAGAAGATATGGAAATTCTTCTTGAAAAATGGAATACTATTGTTACAGCAGCAGAAACAAGACCGGCACCAAGTTTATTATATAGAGACCAAGACTTGCTATACAGAGTTATGAGGGAAGCCTGCAGCGAGGACGTTGATGAAATTATCTTAGATACCTCGTATGGAGTTCATAGAACTCAGCAAATTCTCCAAAACTGGAATATGAATAAAAATATAGACGTCAATGTATATAAAGGATCTGAAACACTACTTGTAGCATCAGGCATTGTAAAAGAAATAAAAGCAGCACTTCAAACAAAAGTTAATCTTCCGAGTGGCGGCTATTTATTCATACAAACAACAGAAGCACTAACTGTAATAGACGTAAACAGCGGTAAATTTGTAAGTTCTACAACACAAGATGAAACCATAGTAAAAACAAATATTGAAGCAGTACACGAAATAGCACGTCAATTAAGGTTAAGAAATATTGGCGGTATGGTAATTGTAGACTTTATTGATATGAACAACAGACGTGATAAACTTGCCATTATGGAAGAGCTTGAAATTGCACTTGACAAGGACAAAGCAAAACCACAAGTAGGGCAACTTTCAGATTTGGGATTGGTAGAATTAACCAGACACAGACAAGGACAAAGCTTATCTGAAATATTCGGAAAAAAATGTCCGCACTGCCAAGGCACAGGTTATATTGCAGATGACTTAACATTCTCTGCCCCAGTTGTTGAAGGCGAAATAAAAGCAAAAGCAGCTAAACTAAAAATTCCGGCTCAACAAATTAAGAATAAAACCCCAAACTACAAACAAAATAAAGTTTTCAACAATCCGAATAACAATCCTTTGATAGAAAACGAACAAAATAATAACAACAATAATAATAACCAAAATCAATCAAATCAACAAAATAATCAATTTAATCAGCAGAAAAAGAACTTCAACAAATTCAATAACAGAAATAATCAACCTAAAGCTGAACAACAAGAGCAAACAACTATACAAAACGAAAATAAAGTTATTGAAGAAGAACGAAAAGAAGATATAAAAATAGCTCAAGAACAAATAAAAATTGTTGAAGAAACAACTGTTGATAAAGAAAAAATTGAAGAAAACACTATTGAAAAACCAATAGAAAACGAACAACCAAAAGAAAAGAAAAAAAGAAAGACTTCTGGACGAAAAAAACAAACAAAACCCGAAACAAAAACAAATGAAATAACTGAAGGAAAAGAAACAACTGAAACAGAAGAAAAAAAGAAAAAACCGGGAAGAAAACCAAGAAAACAAAAAACAACAGAAGGTTAAAATACAATAAATGGAAGAATCAATACAAATAAATGAAAATAATAAGGATATGTTTAATATAAACATTCCCTCATTTGATGCGGGGACGGTTGTTCCATCCCCGCCTGTTTCTCAACCATCAGAGCTGGAAAGTTTTACAGAAAAATCAATTGTTTCTTTTGGCACAATGGCGATTTGTATTGTGTTATTTTTAGTTTTTATATTCATATTCAAAAGAAAAAGAAAATCTTCTGAAACTACAGATTATTATTATGAAGAAATTGAAAATAAAAATACAAAAGAGAGAAAAGAAGACGAAGATAACGAATATAAATTATCACAAGAGATAAAAAGTAAAACATACCTGAATACACCAAGTAGTATACACAAATGTATAAAATCTTTTCTCGAAAATACAAAAGAAAATTAAATTGATAGTTTTATTATTTCTTCAATTTTATCAAGTATTTTTTTGTTGTAATAATTTTCTGATTTACAAAAAGGAAGAACAGGCAAATTAAGTTCTTTTTCAAATTTCATACAGGTAGGTAAAACTTTAGAACGTGATATTTGATCCACCTTTGTTGCAACAACAAAACAATGAAGTTTATTATATTTAATCCATTCTGCCATCTGAAAATCATTTTGCTGTATAGGATGCCTTGAATCTATCAACTGAATCAGAGAAACAATGGACTTTCTTTCTAATAAATATTTTTCTAAACTTTTTTGCCACTGATTTTGAACCTTTCCTGAAACTTTCGCATATCCGTATCCAGGTAAATCAGCAAAAATAAAATTGTCATTAATACTAAATAAATTAATTAATTTTGTTTTTCCGGGTGTATTACTTGTTTTTGCCAGCCCATTTATATTAACAAGAGCATTAATGAAAGATGATTTTCCAACATTAGAACGCCCTATTAATGCGAATTCAGGCAGATTGAGTTCAGGACACTCTTTTATAGTAGGTGCACTAGTAAGAAACTTTGCTTTTGTTATTTTCATCTTTTAATCTTTTCTTATATATGACACTGGAAAGCAATTTATATACTTTTTTGTTATTGTATACAGTCAACTGTATATCATCATCGAAACTGATATCAACCGGCAATTTTTGAGCAAAAATATTAGTCTCAATATGCATAATTTTAATATTTCGTTTATGAATTATGCTAATTGGTGCTGATAAAAATATTTCAAATGTTTTTAAGATATCCATTATTACATAATATCAAACTTATACATGCTTTTGTACAAATGTCAAAGATTGTTAAAATTCATCAGCCTTTTAATTTATTTATACGAGTTTTAGCATAATTTAACTTTTCACTTTCACCATAATCATCCTTTGGCAATAAATCAATAAACTTTTGATAATAAATTAAAGCATTCTCTGGTTCAGATAAATTATCAAAAGCAAATCCCAAATAGAAATAAACAAGGACATTATTTTTATCAAGCTCAAGACATTTATACAAAGAAGCCGTAGAAGCAGCATATTTATTTTGAGCAATATAATTTAAGGCTTTGTAATAATATAAGACAGCATCTTTTTTATTTATTTTTAATGCTTCATCTACCAAACGCATTGATTCATTATAATTCTGTGCTTCATATGAAGAAATTATTTGGTTTATATATTTTTGTGATTCTGCATTATTCACCATATCAAGCAGGTCAATGGCGGTCTTATTTTCGGAATTTAATTTTAACGATTGATTAACATACTTTCTTGCACTTTCAATATCATTTTCCTGTAAATATATATAACCAAATGCACAATACACATCTGAATTTTTTGGATATAAAATCATTGATTTATTTAAAAGTTCGAAAGTAGTCTGTTTTTTATTCAATAAATAATTAGCTCTAGCCTGAGTCAATATAACATACAAGTTTTCCTGACTAGCTGAATCTAAAACATCCAGTGCCTGCTGATAAAGACCTGCAGCAATCAAAGAATTTGCCTCTTTTACCGGTTCATCAGATAGTTTAGCAAGCAAAACATTATATTTAGCTATCAACTCATTACTATCAGCCTTATCTCTTGCCTTAGTAAGTACATCATAAGAATCCTTAAGCTTTCCTTTTTTCATATATATTTCAGATAACAATATGTATCCCTTTGCATTATTCGGATATTTTTCAGTTAGAATAGTTGCATAAAACTCTGCTAAGTCAAAATTTTCTCTTTTTAGAAACATATCTGCAAAATCGGAATACACAACTTCATAATTAGGCTTATCAGTTTTATATATTTGCTTTACTATATCTTTTTCACCTATATTCTTTAAAGATAACAATTTATATATTGAATATTTAGCATCATCATCAGATGAATTAATAGAAAGAATATTAGAATATTCAATAATCGCAGCATCAATATTCTTATTTTGAACCAGATACAATGCACGTAATTTTCTAATTTCTATATCGTTAGGATTTTTTACAATAATCTTGTCACAAATGTCTACTGCTTTCTCATAATTGCCGCTCAGGTCAAAAATAATAGTCAAAGCACTTTTTAAAATATTTGTATTTAATGAATAATTTGCAGCTTTATTAATATATGTTTCAGATTGTTCTTTATCATCAAGTATCAATGCCATTATTGCTAAATTTGCACAAAGTAGCCCTTTATCTTTTGAATATTTTACAGAGTTTTTGCTATTTAAATATAATGTGTTTATATAACTTTTGACTGTTGAGTTCAATTTATTTTGTCTGGACAAATTTGAAAGAAAAACAAGTTCTTCAAATGCACTATCATAATCTTTTGATTTCATATACAAATCAACTAATGACACATATAATATATAGTCATTAGGATTAAGATTAATTTTCGTTTGTATTTCTTTTATTGCAGATTTAAAAGAAGCTTCCTCATAATTACTATATATAATACTTGAATTTTGTATAGCACTATTTCTGTTTGGACTATTTCTCTTTATTATTGCATCTGCGAAAGCAGAAGTTCCAAACATTAATATCATAATTAAATAACACAATTTTATTTTCATAAACCAAAACACCCTATCATACTTATTATATGTTATATTAACATTAATAGTTAAGTCAAATAAAAAGGAGCCTTTTCAAGCTCCTTTTTAATATTTTTAATTATTTAGTTTTTATTCTTCGTCTTCAACAATTTCTATTTGACTAGCTGCAGCGAATACATCTACAAATGTTGTTCTTCCGTCATTTATTACTGTTGCATTGTTGAATACTTCAGGTTGTCTCGGTAATTTATTTAACATTGTTGCTTGGTCATCATCAACTTCAACCGTTGGTTCATCAGGTTTTGGTGTATATGGAAGCTTATTAACTAATAAGATTTTTTCTGAACCGTCGCCATATTGAATATGATGTCTTTGATTATATTTACCATCAGCAGTTAAGTCTGCAGAATCAGTAACTTCATAAGAAGGATTTGATGTGAATTTACCACCAACTTCAATATATGCACGATCTGCACTGTCACCTTCTTCTCTAAGAATATTTGAAGTTTTGTCGTAGCCTGAAATAACTTCTTTCGCATCAATTGTCATGTCATTGCCGGAGATTAAGCTTGATACAGATAATGCACCGTCAGTTGTAACCTTCATATTATTTCCGGCTTTTGCAACTAAACCATTTTGTCTTTCAGCAACATTTTTAACATTGATATCAACATCATTTCCTGCATTAATAACTGTTTTCTTATTATTTAAATCAACATTATATGCTACAACATCATTTCCTGCTTCGATAGTGATTAAATCAGCATCTAAACTTGAATTAGAAGTCCAAGCATCTTTATCAGATTTTACTTTTATATTTTTAGCTTTTACTTTAGAACCATTTTGTATTGAAGCAATGTTTGCAGCTTTTACATTTACATCTTTTGCTGCGGCTACTTCGGTCTTGTC
>CALUPV010000009.1 GCA_944322745.1 Candidatus Gastranaerophilales bacterium
CTCACTATGCTTTTCATCTCTCACGATTTAAGCATTATAAAATATATATCAGACAGAATAGCAGTAATGTACTTAGGTGAGATTGTAGAAATTGCAGAACAAAAAGAACTTTTTGACAACCATAAACATCCATATACACAAGCCCTTTTGAATGCAGTGCCGGTAATATCAAAAGACAAAACAAAGAAGATTATATTATCAGGAGATTTACCATCCCCTAACAACCCGCCCAAAGGCTGTAAATTTCATACAAGATGCCCTTATGTTATGGAAATATGTAAACAACAAAATCCAAACCTGATAAATATATCCGAAAAACATAAAGTAAGATGTTTTTTGATTAATGAAAATAAAACTTAATATTTTTTCTAGAGAAAAAATTCAATTTATTGTAATATACTGATATGGCAAAATTTCGCTTGTATTTAAAACAAACAATAACATACCAGTTAATATTAATGTTTTTAAGGCATGTAAGGGAGTTCTTTGAGACATTCGGCTCTATTGCCTATCAATTAATTCAGGTTTTAAAATATATATTTTCTTTCCAAGTAAACTTCAAACAAGTAATGGAACAAGCCTCAAGATTTGCTGTCGATTCTCTACCGATAACTCTCTCCATCGTTTCAATGACAGCAATAATTTTATCAATGCAAGTAGCACCAGAAATGGTGAAACAGGGCGGAAAAGATTATATAGGACTACTTATTGCATTAACAATGGTAAGAGAAATCGGTGTAATAATGTCAGGTTTTGCAATTATATCAATGATAGGTTCAGCACAAGCCAGTGAACTTGCAACAATGCGTGTAACAGAACAAATTGATGCAATGGAAGTATTGAAAGTTTCACCATTTAAGTATTTATTTTTGCCAAGAGTATTAGCCGGTGTAGTTATGATGCCGTTTGTAGTAATAATATCATCTACTGTCGGTATTTTAGCAGGTGGTTTAACTGCAATGACAGCAGGAAAAGATGTAACTTGGTTGTGTTATACAACTTCTGTTTGGCAAGGTCTATACATAAGAGACATAAATATTATGCTATTAAAATCAGCTTGTTTTGGCGGAGCAATAAGTTTAATAAGTTCCAGCTGCGGTTATAGTGCTGAAGGCGGGGCAAAAGGTGTAGGTATTGCAACAACAAAAGCCGTTGTATGGTCTTTCGTTGCAATAGTTATAATTGACTGTATTTTTGCAGTTGCATTCTATTTTTAAGAAGAAGGTTAATATGACAATAAAGGTAGAAAATTTAACAAAAGAATTTGACGGAAGAAAAGTATTAGATAACATTTCATTCAGCGTTGAAGAAGGCGAGATACTTTCAATCGTTGGATTCAGCGGTTCAGGTAAAAGTACTATATTAAAAATATTATGTGGATTATTAAAAGCAGATTCAGGTAATATAGACATCAGCAATGGTGATGTTGCAATGGTGTTCCAGTATTCTGCACTTTTTGACTCTTTAAATGTATTTGACAATATATCATTCGCACTTCAAGAACGAAAAGAATTTAAAAATAAATATACACAAGATGAACTAAAAGAAATCGTAGCAAAGAGTCTTAGAACAGTGGGACTATCCGGAATAGAAGATAAATTTCCGCATGAACTTTCAGGCGGTATGCAAAAAAGAGTAAGTTTAGCTCGAGCAATTGTAACTAAACCCAAATTTATACTGTACGATGAACCGACAGCAGGTCTTGACCCAATTGCTTCAACTGTAATTGAAGACTATATACTAAGATTAAGAGACGAAACAAAAGCAACATCTATTATAGTAACTCACCAAATGTCAACAATCAAAAGATGTTCAGACAGAGTTATAATGTTGTATGACGGACACATTGTATACAGAGGAACACCTTTAGACTTACTAAAACAAGACACCCCATATACGAAGCAGTTCGTATCGGCTTCAATGGATGGACCGATGAAAATTACAGCTTCTGGTTTTTAGATTTTTATTGTAAAATTAATATGGAAGAAGGAAATATATGAAATTTACATCATCATTTAAAGTTGGTATATTGGCACTATCCGCAATAATAATTTTATTATTCACAGTTATGTGGGTAAAAGGAAAGGCAATATCCAGCGCAGACAGGATAACTGTAAGCTTCAAAGATGTTAACGGGATGAGACCCGGTAGCGGCGTTCAAATGATGGGAGTTAGAATTGGTCAGGTTGAAGAAATAAAGCCTAAAATAAATTCATCAGAAAGCTATGTTGATGTTAAGTTTGTTATAACAGAGCCAAATATTGAAATTCCTAAGGCTTCAGAGATATCTATTCAGCAATCAGGTATTATCGGAGAACAATTCTTAGAGATAACTCCTCCAAAAGAAAAAATTATATATTTACCTGAATCTGACAAATCATTGGTATTGCACGCTGATGATAAAGTGCAAATGGAGCTTGACCATAAATACTATGATATAGGCACCATTAAAAAAATAGAAATTGTTGAAACAAATATGCTTCCTATCTTAGTAAAAGAAAATATAAAAACAAAAAATGCATATAAAGTAAAATATATAGTTGAATTACCGGGACTTGTAACTCCGGATATGCTTGAAGGCAAAATTGTAAAAGAAGATAACACAAAGAAATTAAGACTTATTCCTAAAGATTCTGTTGATATTCCTTATCCAAAAACAGATTCTCCGTATACAGTTATAGAACCAATGAGAATTGCAGACTTTTTGGAACTTCAATACAGAAGTGCAGAATCATTAATTGAAACAAACGAAAGAGTTTCTTTATTGTTATCAGATGATGTTATAAGAGATTTGCAACAAACAACTGTTAATTTAGAAGAATTAACAACAAATGCAAATGTAACAATGGCAAAAGCTCAAGAGTTAATTGATTTATCTAAGATAGAACTTGAAATGCTAACAGAAAATGCAAATAAACTTTCTGACAGATTACTTGTTCTTACAGATAACATCAATAAAATTGCAGGAGATAAAGAATTTGTAGATAATGTTGCAAATGCTACAAAATCATTTACAAGATTATCAGATAATTTATCTGTTTTAATGGAAGATCCAAAAACTAAAACAACGCTTGCAAACATAGATATAACAGCAAAAAATATAGCAGAACTTTCCAGCTATATTAACGATATGTCTAAAGATGCACAATTAAAACAATATCTAAAAGATTCTGTTGTAAGATTAAATACTGCACTAGACAAATTAACAATTACACTCGATACAGTTAATTATGCAACAGAGGACGAGGAAAAACTTAAACAAACGATGGATGATATAAATGTAACATCTGAAAATCTAAGAAAATTCTCAGAAAAATTAAATAAAAGATTTTTAATTTTCAGATTATTATTCTAAGGCAAATATGAAACTATTTATATCGAAACTACACTACAAAAAAAAACTTAATTTATACGAAACAATGATTGTTTCTATATTGAGTGTTGTCGGAATTTTCTATAATATCGTTTCCAAAATAAGAAATAAAATGTATGACAAGAAATTTTTACCAACATACACATCAAAATCATTTGTAGTTTCGATAGGCAACATAACAACAGGCGGTGTAGGGAAGACTCCTTTAACATTAGAAGTAGCAAGATATTTTCTGGGATTAAACAAAAAAGTTGCTATATTATCCAGAGGTTATGGGGCAAAATTAAAGAATAAAGAACCGAATCTTATTTCAGATGGTTCAGGTGCTCTATTCACAGCATCTATGGCTGGAGATGAACCTGTTTGGCTCGGTGATAATTGCAAAGGAGCATATGTTGTTACTTGCGCAAGCAGAATAAAAGCGGAAAAATTTATAAAAGATAAATACAATCCCGATATTATAATTCTTGATGACGGCTTTCAACACAGAAAAATGAATCGAGATCTTGATATCGTTTTAGTTGATGCAAAAAATAAGTTCGGGAATAAACATATTCTGCCGGCAGGTCCTTTAAGAGAAGACTTAAATAATATAAAAAGAGCAGATAAACTTGTTGTTGTGAATAAAGGTTTTGATTCACGTGATGCATTAAAATATTGTGATTATTTAAAGAAGCGATTCAAAAAAGATACATATTTATGTAAAATAGTTCCCGATTACGCATATAATATCTTAACAGGCGAGACATTAAATAAAGACACAAAAATTATGGCTTTTTCTGCAATTGGACAACCCGCCGGTTTTTATGATTTTCTAAGAAACGACTACAGATTAATAGCTGTTCTTGAATTTGAAGACCACCATTCATATGAACAAGACGATATATCAAAAATTATCCACTTTGCACAAGAAGAAAATATTGATAGCATTGTAACAACAGAGAAAGATGCTGTAAAACTCATCGACATCATAAAAGATGTTGAATTACCAATAAAAATATATGCGCTAAAACTAAAAGCATATATAGATATCAAGGAAATATGCGGAAGATGAAAAAAATTCTGGTAGTGAGATACCGATTTATAGGAGATATGATTTTAACAATACCTTTTTTACGTAATTTAAGGTATATATATCCAGATGCACAAATAGATATGCTTGTTGCTCCAAATTCAGGAGAAGTAATAGAAGATTGTCCTTATGTTAATAACATTATATACTTTGATACAACAAGAAAACACAAATATGAAAACGGTAAAGGCAAGAAAAAATCATTTTGGAGTTATGTTTTTGAATTAAGAAAAAACAAATATGATAAAGCATATGTTTTAAAGCGATCATTATCAAGTGCGTTATTATGTTTTTTTGCCGGAATAAAGGAGAGAATAGGGTTTGATACGGAAAACAGAGGTTTTCTTCTCACAAAAAAAGTTAATTATGATGAAACAAAACACGAATCATTATGTTTTTTAGATGTTTTAAAAGAAGAAGGTTTTAATGTAAAAGATACTTATCTTGAAAATTGGATAAGAGAGGAAAATAAACTAAAAGTAAAACAACTTTTTAAAGAAAATAATATAACAGAAGAATATAGGAAAGCAGTAGTCAATGTTACTGCAACAAACCAATCAAAAGTATGGAATATTAATAACTTTGCAGAAGTTATTGAATATATGTCTAATAACAAAAACATACAGGTAATATATATTGGTGCACCATCAGATAAAAAAATATATGAAAAAATTCAATTTAAAGAAGAATTAAAAATAAAACCTGTAAATTTATGCGGACAAGTAACAATAAAAGACAGTTTAGCACTATTAAAAGAAGTTGATTTTATATTAGGTAATGACTCAGGCAACCTGCATATGGCATCATCCGTAGGAACAAAAGTTATAGGATTATATGGTCCAATGCCTTTTGAAAAATGGAAAGCAATTGGAGAGGGTAATATATTATTAAAAGCGAATCTGCCTTGTATGCCTTGTGCACTAAGAGGAAAATGTAAAAACAATAAAGCCTGTATGAACGCTATCAGTACTGAACAAGTCAAAGATGCAATAGATAAAATATAAGTGATAAACAAAATTAAGAACTATTTATTATTTCCAATAGGGGTTAAATTTAGATATTTCATAAAGAGTATTATTAAAATCACCTTTAAAACAAATTGTTCTATCATCAATATAAAGAAAAGAGGGTATTTTAATATTAGTTATATCTTTAAAATACTTATCCAAATCATTATTTATCAACCATTTACTTGCAAGTAAAAGATTTCTGCTTGTAAACAGGTATAATTCAAAATCATTTGACAATTTTTGAATAAACTCTCTTGCTCCAATTTTTAAATTTGGTATATAGTTTTCATCAAATTTTTCTTTACCATATTGGTTTAATACACCGTCTAAATCAATTAGTATTTTTTTCTTATGCATAAAGATTAGGCACTCATTTTGCTAGTGTGACTAGTTGTTGTTAATGCTAGTATAACTAACAATAAAAAAATGGACAAGCCTTTTTTAGAAAAATTAGCAAAACAATTAAAAAGAATCAGAAAAGAAAAAAACTTAACTCAAGATGATATAGGAGTTAATGGAATTTCAAGAGCAATGATAAGCTTAATTGAGCTTGCCAAAACAGATGTAACTGCTTCAAAATTAAAAATAATTGCAGACAATCTTGGAATTGAAGTAAAAGATTTATTTGATTTTAAAGATTAATTTTACAATCAACAATTAAAATATGAGTCAAGATAATAAATTTTCAAATAGAGAACTTTTAGCAAAAAACATAATTAAATTAAGAATTAAAAGAAATATAAGAAGAGAGGAATTATCTCTTGCATTAGGTTTTGATAATTCATATATTTCAAAATTAGAAAAAAGCAAAATAAATATTACAATAGATAAATTGACACTAATTGCAAATTATTTTGAAATATCAATAAAAGAATTATTTACAGAATAATTTAATATAATACATAGTTTATTTATTGCGACACTAGATAAAACGGAATATCCAGTTGCTAGCCTTTTGGTACTTTTCTGCAATAAGAAAAGTCAATATAAAAATTATTTGTCTTCTTTTATTATAAGTCCATTTAATTTTTCAATTTCATTAAATAGATGAAAAAAACATAACTCACACTTTTGCATACATTTATATACCTTTTCAATATCTATAAATTCATCTTTTAATCGTTTTAAAAATTCTGGATTTTCTTTTAACCTTTCAAAACTTATTAATAAAATATTTGCTCTTATTGAAATAAAAATTGCCTGTGTCCATGACTTTTTTAGTGTTTTTTCTATTATTTTCATTAAACTTTTTCCTTCTGAAAAGTTTTTAACAATGAAATCAGTATGTTTTTCTATAATTTCATTAAAATTTTTTTCTAATTCTGATTTGTTCATGAATTCTTCTCCTTAACCTTTTAATCCAAATAAAGAATATTTATTCCTTATATAGGTTAATATATTAATTTTAAATTCTATATTTGTCAATATTATTCGTAAAAAAGTATAATTATTCCAAATGAGGTATATATGAGTTCCAGAGAACAAGTAAAAATAATGATACTTAAGGAAAGATTAACTGTCGAAAAATTGGCAAATATACTGAAAGAAAAAACAGGAAAACATTATACACAACAAAGTTTACAACACAAAATTTCTTTAAGTTCATTAAGATATGATGAAATGGAAATAATTGCAGAATTGTTAGGATATAAAATCACAATTGAAAAGATATAAATTTTAAATTAATAGTGTTGTTGCTATAATCTTTAAAACATTGAAAAAAGACTGCCAAAATATGCTTTATATCCGTTTACGGCGACCATTGCTACTATTATACCGACAAATATAAGCATAATAGGTTCTACAACCTGTAAAAGTACATTCATAGAAACTTCTAATTTATTTTTATAGTCTAAGGCAACGGTTTTTAACATTTTATCAAGTTCTCCGGCTTTTTCACCTGCCGTAATTTGAGACATCGCATAACTTGAAAATAACCCGGTAACACCAAGCGCTGTAGCAACTTCGCATCCATTGTATACCATATTTTCTGCTTTTTTTAACTTGTTATTTATCTCTGGCACATTAATTACTGAAGCAGACAAATTGATTGATTCAGCAGATGTAATGCCTGCAGAATATGCAAGCGAAAAGACAGAAAAGAAATTTAAAAAATAATAGCACTTCATCAAATTCCCAAATATTCTAATTTTCAGAATAAAAGAAATAAAATGATTAAAAAGTCTTTTATTTTTGTATATATAAAAACATCCTGCTAAGAAAACAGCAAAAATAACTATAATTTTTATAATTGCTGTAACTAACAACATAAGTAAAGCCGAAAAACAAACTCCTGTACCCATAAGAGAAAAAGCTTTAAGTATAAAGAACTTAAAAAGTAAGGCAACTGCAATAGCCATAAAAAAAATGCAAGTCGGGTATGTTAATTTGGCAATTAAATTTGATTTTATTTCTTCTTCACGTTTGATGTTTATTAATATATCAGAAAGTATTTCATCTAATTTACCAGCTTGTTCTCCTGCAACAATTAAAGCCGTATATGCTTTACCAAGCACATTTGAATAATTCGCCATTGCTTCTTTTAAAGATTTTCCTTTTTCTATTTTTTTTACAATATAAGAAGAGAACAATTTAACCTGTTGTTTTGTAGATGAATTTGCAATTGACTTAAAAATATCAAGAACAGGCAGCGCTGATTTATATAAGAAATAGAAAGAATTAAAAAACTCTTTTTTTTCTTGAAGAGAAAAAGGTAATATACTATCAGATAAAATTATTCCTTTATTACTTAATGTATTTCTAAACTCCTCTTTTATTTCGAGTATAGTGTACCCTTGTTTTTCAAGTTTAAGAGCAGCTTCAGATATACCAGAAGCATTAATGAAACCTTGAGCAACCTTATTTTGTTTATTTTTAACTCTATAAAAAAACCTAGCCATAAAGCAATTATATATGATTATTTACAATAAAAAAAGACAGTTGATTACAATATAATTTTTTGTGCTACGATATTCGTATGAGTAACTATATATTACCGTTAATTTTAACTTTATTTGCCGGAATGTCGACCTTATTGGGAGGGTTTATAACTTTCTTTGTAAAAAGAAATAACCTGAAAGCTCTTTCTATAGGTTTAGGCTTTTCTGCGGGCGTAATGGTATATATAAGTCTAAGTGAACTTATGAATGAAGCACCGCAAATGCTAAGCAGTTTTTATAGTTCAATCCCCTCAAAAGCATTAGCGTTTATTGGTTTCTTATTTGGTATAGTTATAGCAATTCTTATAGACTATTTTATACCAGACCACATAGAGTCCGACTTTTTAAATACATCAAGAAAATGCCAAAGACAAAAGATAAGAAGAGCAGGATTAATCACTGCGCTTGCTGTAACATTGCATAATTTTCCTGAAGGTATCGCAACATTTTTGGTATCCAGCCAAGATTTAAGGTTAGGTATCCCTGTTGCCTTAGCAATTGCAATACATAATATTCCTGAAGGAATAGCTATAGCACTTCCTATTTTTCATTCTACGGGCAAAAAAAGATTAGCTATTTTATATACGTTTCTATCAGGAATATCTGAACCCATAGGCGGGTTAATCGGAGTTTTACTTTTAAGAACAATAATGCCAGCCCAAGCTGTAGGCATAATGACAGCAGCCGTCGCAGGTATTATGGTATATATTTCATTTGATACATTGTTACCTTTAGCAAGAGAATACGGTGAAAACCATCACGTAATTATTGGTATCGTATCTGGAATGTTAATTATGAGTTTAGGATTAATTTTTCTATAATTTAAACTCCATAATATAATCATCCATAACAAAGCCTTTTCCTATATCGGTAACAACGGACTCAATTGTATGAAATCCCCATTTTTCATAGGCTTTAATAGTATTTAAATTGTTTTTATTTACAGTAAGTTGAATAGATTTTTTATTGTGTTGAAGAGCAATTTGTTTAATTTTATTAAAAGCACCTTTTCCGCAGCCTAAACCTCTAAAATCTTTCTTTATGTATAGTTTTGAAAGAAAAAGGTAATCATCTTTAATAGAAACGCCAAAATAACCTATTATATTACCGTTATCTTCCAAAATATTGTAGATATATCTTTCATTTTCCAATTGTTCTTTAATAGCGGCATAGGATTGGAATTTATCAATCATATAATCAATTTGTTCATCAGAAAGTATTACAGGCCAATATTCGTGCCAAATTTCAGAAGTCAATTGAGCAAGTTGTTTTACTTCTTCATCTGTTTTTATATTTAAGAAATTCATAATCCACCTCTTATATAGGAATATAAGAATAATACACCAAACTGGCAAAATCTTCAAAATAACTTATTTGAGTAGCGCTGCCTGTCGGGACATAAAGTTTAAACTGACTACTGTGCGGAATATTCAAAGCATTTGCAACAGCAGCTTGAATTACTTCGCCATGGGTAACAATAATTAATCGTTTATGTAAGTTATCCGTAATAATTTTGTTAAGAACTTTATCAACTCTTCTATTAAAAATATCAAGAGATTCAGCACCTTTCGGACAGAAATTTTCCGGATCTTCATGAAACTTATCAAGCAAATTAGGATATTTTACAGTTATATCTTCAAAAGACAAACCACTCCACTCACCTGATTTTCTGTTTGACAAATCAGGCAAAATTTCAAAATCATGTTCACAAATATCAGATAAAATTTGTGCGCTTTGAACAGTTCTTAAAGCAGAACTTGCATATATTTTATCGATTTTAAGTCCTTTATTATAAACCCACTGTGAAATCTTTTCCATTTCATATTTACCATTGGCATTTATAGCAGGATAATTCTCATCATCAAAGAAACGATTTTCATCTGTATTTATTGTCGCACCATGTCTTATAAACGTAATTTTACATCTTCTTTTAAATAACATTATTTAACTTTTCTCCTTGCTTAATTTTACTAATTTTTTAATTCCCTGTTTTATCATTTTTATAAACAGTTAAGTAATAGTAATAAAATGGTATTGAGGTAATTTTTGTAGTACAATATTAATGATGAGTAGAGTTGGGGTTTAAAGCATGACAACAGAAACAAATAATAATTATGATGCTAGTAATATTAGGGTTTTGGAAGGACTAGAAGCTGTTCGTTTGAGACCGGGTATGTATATCGGTTCAACAAGCCAAAGAGGGCTTCATCACTGTGTATATGAAATTGTAGATAATTCTATCGATGAATCTTTAGCAGGATATTGTAAACATATAAAAGTAACAATAAATAAAGATGAAAGTGTAACAGTAGAAGATGATGGCCGTGGTATTCCAGTTGCAATAAAACCTGAAACAGGAAAATCAGCATTAGAAATTGTACATACAGTACTTCACGCAGGCGGTAAGTTCGGAGACGGAGGATACAAAGTATCCGGCGGACTTCACGGAGTAGGTGCTTCTGTTGTAAATGCACTATCAGAAAAAATGGTTGTAGAAGTTGCAAGAGAAGGTTTTATACATCGTCAAGAATATATGAGAGGTGAACCAACCGGTCCTGTTGAAAAAATAAGAGAAACAGATAAAACAGGTACTAAATCAACTTTCTGGCCGGACCCTGAAATATTTAAAGAAACAACAGTTATGGACGCAGAAGTTATTTCTAACCGTTTAAGGGAAATGGCGTTCTTGAACAAAGGTTTAAGAATAACCTTTACTGATGAAAGAACAGAAAAAACAGAAGAATTTCACTATGAAGGCGGAATTGGAAGCTATGTTGAATTCTTAAATAAAAATAAAAATGTAATGTTTGAAAAACCTGTATATATTGATAAAACAGTTGACGGAATTGCTGTTGAAATAGCACTCCAATATACAGATGCTTATAATGAATCAGTATTAAGCTTTGCGAACAACATTAATACTCATCAAGGCGGTACTCACTTAACAGGTTTCAGAAACGCAATAACCCGTGTACTAAATGATTATGCAAGAAAAAATAACCTTATAAAAGATTCAGACCCAAATGTTTCGGGTGATGATGTAAGAGAAGGTTTAACAGCAATTGTAAGTGTAAAACTTGGTGAACCTCAATTTGAAGGACAAACAAAAGAAAAACTCGGGAACACAGAAGCCCAAAGTGCAGTTAATGATGTTGTAAGAGAAAAATTCCAAGAATGGCTTGAATTTAATCCAAAATCTGCAAAATTGATTATAGAAAAAATCCTTCAAGCACAAAGAGCCCGTGAAGCTGCAAGAAGAGCAAGAGATTTGACAAGAAGAAAATCAGCTCTTGAAAATTCAACACTGCCGGGAAAACTTGCAGATTGCTCAAACAGAGAACCCGAAAAATGTGAATTATATATCGTTGAGGGTGATTCTGCAGGCGGTAGTGCTAAACAAGGCAGAAATAGAATGTTCCAAGCTATTCTCCCTCTACGCGGTAAAATTCTTAACGTAGAAAGAGCAAGACTTGATAAAATATACGGCAATAACGAAATTCAATCATTAATTCAAGCTATAGGTATTAATATAAGCAAAAATGAAGATGATGTTAATATTGAAAAACTTCGTTATCACAAAATTATATTTATGACAGATGCTGATGTTGATGGTGCACATATTAGAACCCTTTTATTAACATTCTTCTTTAGATATGCAAAACCATTAATTGATAATGGTTACGTTTATATAGCACAACCACCTTTATATAAACTCACAATAGGTAAACAATCAGAATATCTATATGATGACAGAGCCTTAGATAAAACTCTAAGAGAAAGAGGGACTACAGGTTTAACTCTTTGCGATAATTCAAAGGACAAAGTGGTTGCGAATAGTGAACTTGTAAGTTTAATAGGCAATATGTCAGGATATTATAACTCATTTAACAGCCCAATTATTAATGCAGTCCCTTCTGTAGTAATAAGAGGTCTTGTAAGAGCAGAAATAAAACCTGAAGACTTTGATAACAAAGAAAGAATGGAAGAAATAACAGCATATTTGCAACACTATGTAAAAGACCATGCTGAAAATTACGGAATTGTGGAAGCAAAAGATTATTCTGTTTCTTTAAAAGAAAATATTGAAACAGGCAAATATACAATAAAAGTAGATTTAGGAGAGGGTATAGATCCTGTTGCTATTACTCAAAATATGATTAAATCATCAGAATATAGCAGAATAAAATCTACATATCCGTTAATCAGAAACTTCTTGTTTGAAGAAGAAAAATCATTAAATTTAAATACAGGTTCAGAAGACATAAAAATAACTTCTTTCACTGAACTTCAAAGAATCATAGAAGAAAGAGGCAAAAAAGGCGTTGGAATACAAAGGTTCAAAGGTTTAGGAGAAATGATGCCGCAACAATTATGGGAAACAACAATGGATCCTGCAAACAGAACACTGTTAAAAGTAACAATAGAAGATGCTATGCTTGCTGATCAATTATTTGATGTATTAATGGGTGATAATGTTGAACCGAGAAGGGAATTCATCGAGAACAACGCAGTATATGCGACAAATATTGATACATAGTAATATTGAAAAACTATATCGTGCACCTTAAAATATGCACGATATAGCTATAAATATGAGGTATGGTGTGAACTTAATAATAAAACTTTTAAAACTAAGAATAACAAAAATCATTTTATCCATACTTATGGTTGCATTTTTTCTTTCTCTATATTTTTGCAGGGATTGGTATTTTGTGCAATATCACAAATGTATAGGGTTTTATTATGTTCACAAAGGAGACAAAGCATATAAAAATAAGAAATATCAAAAAGCAATCGATAATTATAAAATTGCATTAAGAAATTATCCGGGACATTCAAGAGCCAGTTGTAACCTTGGAAACATTTATGTAAGTTTTGAAAATTATTATGAAGCTGTAAATGCATATGAAAATGCTTTAAAATACAGTCCTAATTTTATGGTTTGCAGGATGGATTTGGGAATAATCTTATCAGAAAAAATGGCTGACTATGATAAAGCAATTCAGGAATATGGAAGAGTTGCAAATGCAAATCCTTTTACTATAAACATTCCGTTTGTCTTCAATAATAAAAAAACAACAAAAGAGAACAAAGGTCTTGCCTATTACAATATGGGATTAGCATACAGAGGTAAAGCTGTATATATGGGAGATAAATCAAGTACAGCAATAAAATACTTAAAAAAAGCAAAAGAATCATATAAAAATGCTGAAAAATATTTAAAAGATAATTATGATAATACTTACAATTTAGCACTAACAAATCATCTTTTAGGAGATTATAATTCAGCCGCAAATGAATACTGTAAAGCAATAAATATAAAACCGGACAGTTTTGAAGCACATTATAATTTTGCACTTCTTCTAAGAACTATGAATCTAAATAAAGAAGCTCTTACAGAATTAGAGAGAACTACAATATTACTTGACTATTATGGCAATGATTCAAAGAACAAATATATATTCGGAATAATAAATGAAATAAAAAGAAGAATTCTCAACGAGGGTGATTATGAATATCTAAAAGAACGAGATGAAATAACCGCATTAAGAGATGAAGATATAACTTATTCACACGGAAAAGTTATCGTATCAAAACAGAAAAATTTTAAAATGAATGAACTTTTAAAATGTACCTACGGCAAAAGATTTGAAGAAACTTAAAATGCTGCAAAAAGAAAAAAATATAGAATTTCTAAATAAACTATCAAATATTCTTACTAAAAAAATTTCACCTTCTAATACAATAGGCGAAATAAATAAGTTATTTAAACAATATCTTAATATTGCAAAAACAGAATTTGTGATATGGGATAACAATACTATGTCATTAAAGGATTTTGTAGAAGACTGGAAACTTTCTGACAATGATATTATAGAAAAAGGAATAAACACAATATATGGTAGTCTCGCAATTAAAGAGGGAACAAAATTTTTCTTTAATGAATCTGAATTTGACTGTGATTTAAACGAAGAAGAACAATATAGAATACTTGAATTAAAAGCAGAACAAAATAATATAATGTATCCGCTTGTTTCAAACGGTGAAGTTTTTGGACTAATGAATGTATATACAGAAAAAAATGCATTTACAAAAGAGTTTTTTACTGTTTTAAACATTTCATCAAAACTAATTTCAGGAGCAATTATAAACTATATATTAAATGAGCAAATGGAAATAAGTCTAAACTTTTACAAGGCGATGAAAGACATAGCCAAAATAATAGAAAGCCAATATGAACTTTCATACATAATACCACTAATCGGGGAAATGATAGACAGATTTATGACCTCACATTTAATATATATTTTTATATATAAAGATGAGAAGTATAAACTTGTATGGCCAAATGCATGTAAAGATGAAAATGTATATAAATTATTGAAAAAAACAAATCAAACTACAGAATTTATTTTGTCAGATAATAACAAAATAGGAGTTTTTCCTATTATAAATGAAGAAAATATATTAGGAGCAATTGTAGCATACAGTAATATAGAAAAACTTTTGCAAAAAGATATAGATTATTTGATTCAACTTACAAGACAATCAGGTTTAACAATACATAGAGCAAATGTATACGCAGAAGTATTAAAATATGCAACATTAGATGCATTAACAGGCTTAAATAACAGAAGACAACTTGAACTTCGTCTTAAACAAGAAGTATCAAACAGTAAAAGAAACAATATCCCGCTATGCTGTATGATGATAGATGTAGATTACTTCAAAAAAGTTAATGATACGTATGGACATACAGCAGGTGATTGCGTATTAAAACAAATTTCGGAAGTTATAAAAAGTGAAATTAGAGAATATGATATAGCCTGTAGGTATGGAGGTGAAGAATTTTTCATAATTCTTCCACAAACAAAATTGGCAGAGGCAACTTTAGTCGCACAAAGATTAAGGAAAATAATAGAAGAAACAAAGATGGATATTAGAGAAGCAGAAATAAACGGTGTTTCATATATAAAGGTAACAGCAAGTATAGGAGTCTGTGAATATAATAATATAATGAGTGCTGCGACTTTTTCACAAAAAGCAGATAAAGCCTTGTATGAAGCAAAAACAACCGGAAGAAATAGGGTTATTGTTGTATAAAACAAAACTTACATTTTATAATATATAATTAAAGGGAATTTAAAGAATAGTTTATGAAATATCTTAAATATATAATCGGAATATTAATTATAGTTGTACCTTGTGTTATAACAGTACTTATATATAATGATAAAATAACTCAAAATTCTCCGCTATACTATAAACAAGGAGTTCAGTTTTATAACGACGGAGATTACTCAAATGCATATTATAATTTTGGAAAAATAAAGTGGATTAGTCCGTTATATCCTGCAGCATTATATAAACAAGCAAAAAGCGCACAAAAATTAGGTGACTTTAAAACAGCAGTTATAAAATATGAATTATTTTTAGAAAAATTACCAAATTCTATTTTTGAAATAAAAGCAAGATTAAATCTTGGTAAAAGCTATTTTTACTCGAAACAATATACAGAAGCAAAAACTCAATTTGAAGAATTATATAAGAAAACAAATAACTTAGGTACAGAAGAAGTTTTTTACCTCGGTCTAATAGAAAAAAATAATAACAAAGATAAAGCATATGAATACTTTAAAGGATATTTGGAATATGCACTATCAGATAAAGCTTTGAATAAATCATATATTTTACCTGCGGCGGAGGAATTGTCATCCCTCGGTATAGAACTAACTTCAAAAGATAAGTTATTATTAGGCAAAGCATATTATAAAAATGAGAAATACAAAAAAGCAATGGAATATTTATCACAAATTCCAATTGTAAATTGTTGGGATTATTTTGTACTTTCTAATCATTATGCAGGCAATAAAGTAATTGCCAAAAAATTAATAGAAAGCGGATTACCTATATATGCTTCTTTTTCAGAAGAAGATAACTTGCATGAAATATATGATATATATGCATCTTACCTTATTGGTTCACAGAAAAAGAACTGGTCACAAATCTATAATTTAGTAAAAGAAAAATCATTAAAAGGAGAAGACTACATTCTTTATAAAATAGCAGAGATATCTTCTGCAGAAAAAGCGAACCTTCTATATAACGAAATAATACAAAAGTATCCTGAAAGTAAATATGCACCTGATGCTTTATGGAACGTATTTTGGGATAAATATAAAAAGAAAGATTATAAAAATGCTGAAAAATTAGCAATACAACACATAAAAACATACAGGAATATAAAATCTACACCGAAGATGGCTTTTTGGCTTGCTAAAACGGCAATAAAACAAAACAAATTGTCAGAAGCTCATAATTACCTATCAAAACTCAATTCAAAATATCCGGATAATTACTATGGTCTAAGAGCTGAAGATTTATTAAATAAGAAAAATTGCTTTTGGAATTCTGATAAAAGAAATAAAATATCAGAACAAAATGAAGAAATAGAATTTCCTATTTCTATATCAAAATTTGAAATTAAAGATATTAAAATGATTAATACTTTATTCGAAATGGGAGATTATGAAATATGGGCTGACGCTAATTTTAACAATCCTATTGTAGAAAGTTGGTTTGCACTCAAGAGAGATAAAAAATCTCAATCTATAGTACTTGCCAGAGATGAAATAGAAAAAATGGACATAAAACCTCCATTCATAAGTGCTTCATATAAACTTGCATATCCCAGACATTGGGTAAAAGAAATAAACATTGCCGGTGAAAAATTAGAATTAGACCCATTTTTAATAGCCGCTATTATAAGAGAAGAAAGTTACTACAATGAATACGCAAAAAGTCCGACAGGTGCTATAGGTTTAATGCAGCTTATGCCGCAAACAGCAAATTATATGATTTCAAAGCTTACTTCTGATATAAATAATCTTCAAAATATAGAAAATCCAAGAATAAATATGTTCATAGGATGTAATTATCTAAAATATTTAAAAGAACAATTTAATGATGATTTAATGGTTGTAGCCGCATATAATGGCGGAGAAGGTTCTGTAAGACGTTGGATGAAAAAATACAGAATGAGTGACTATGATGAGTTTATAGAAGAAATTCCTTATGAAGAAACTCAAAACTATGTAAAAAAAGTTTTCAGAAGTTACCATATGTATCAAAAAATATATCAATAAAAATAGTTAAATATTTGACTTTTTTAAATATAAAATATTGTAAAAACATGTTGGGAAAAAACTAATACCACTTATCATATTTTTTAAACTTAATCTAAATATCAATATTAAAAAAAATAATATATACCTCTGATATATTTACAAAGTAAGAAAAAAGGACTATGATAAATAGACTTTAAAAAAAGTGGAATATATAGCATGCATTAAATCATGCAAATTTTTTGGGAAAATAATCGGGATAAAAGTATTTGAGGAGATTTCATGGATAAGATTGTAAAAAGAGACGGGGCAATCGTTAGTTTTGACGCAAACAAGATTGAAACAGCAATTTTAAAAGCAGCAAAAGTAACAAAAGAATTTGGCGAAAAAGAAGCAGCGACTGTAACAAGAAAAGTTGTATTAATGGCGCAAGAAATTGCAAACAAAAAAGAGTCTAATTTAAAAGCGCCAACAGTAGAAGAAGTTCAAGATGCAGTTGAAGTTGCACTATATTCATTTGGATACACAGCAACAGCAAAAGCATATATATTATATAGAGAACAAAGAAAAAGAATCAGAGACTTTGCTGCAGGGCTTAACATTGATATGGTTGACGATTACCTTTCACAACTTGATTGGCAGGTCAATGAAAATTCAAATATGTCTTATTCAATACAAGGTTTAAATAATTATATTGCATCAAACATAAGTAAAAATTACTGGTTGAATAAAATTTATCCCAAAGAAATAAAAGAAGCACATCAAAATGGCGATATTCATATTCACGACCTAAATATAATATCTGTATATTGCGTAGGATGGGATTTAAAAGACCTTTTAATGGAAGGTTTTAAAGGTGTAAAAGGAAAAGTTTCAAGTGCACCGCCAAGACATTTTAGGACAGCACTAGGACAAATGGTAAATTTCTTGTATACAATGCAAGGAGAAAGTGCCGGAGCTCAAGCATTTTCAAACTTTGATACACTGCTTGCACCTTTTGTAAGATATGACGGATTAACATATGAGCAGGTTAAGCAATGCATACAAGAATTTGTATTTAATATGAATGTACCGACGAGAGTTGGTTTTCAAACACCATTTTCAAATATTACAATGGACTTAAATGTACCATCTTATTATGCAGATCAACCTGTAATAATAGGCGGTGAATACAAAGAAGAAACATATTCACAATTCCAAAGAGAAATGGATATGATTAATAAGGCGTTCTTTGAAGTAATGATGGCAGGGGACAGCTCAGGCAGAGTATTTACATTCCCGATTCCTACATACAATATTACAAAAGACTTTGATTGGGATAATCCGAATATTGAAGGTTTATGGGAAATGAGTGCAAAATATGGTATTCCATATTTCTCTAATTTCATAAATTCAGATATGAATCCAGAAGATGCACGTTCTATGTGTTGCAGACTAAGAATAGATAATAGAGAACTTGAATACAGAGGCGGCGGTTTATTCGGTTCAAACCCATTAACAGGTTCTATTGGCGTTGTAACAATGAATCTTCCAAGAATAGCATACTTAGCAAAAGATAAAAATGAATTCTTATCATTACTTGCAGACAGAATGGAAATAGCAAAAAATTCTTTGGAAATAAAGAGAAAACTTCTGGAAAAATTAACAGATAATGGCTTGTATCCATATACTAAATTCTATTTAAGAGACATAAAAGCAAGATTTAATGTATATTGGAAAAATCACTTCTCAACAATCGGATTAATAGGAATGAATGAAGCTTGCTTAAATTTATTCGGCAAAGGGCTAGATACAGAAGAAGGTCAAACTTTTGCATTAGGTGTTATGGATTTCATGAGAGATAAAATAAAAGAATATCAAATTGAAACAGGTAATAATTACAATCTTGAAGCAACACCTGCTGAAGGTACAAGCTACAGATTAGCAAAATTAGATAAAAGAAATACACCAAAGATAATATGTGCAAATGAAAAAGAATATGATAACGGGGCTGATCCATATTATTCTAACTCAACACATTTACCTGTAAATTATACAGATGACATATTTGAACTGCTTGATTTACAAGATGAGCTGCAAACAAAATATACAGGCGGAACGGTAGTACATATTTTTGCAGGAGAAAGACTATCTAATACAACAACAATGAAAAATCTTGTGAAAAAGGTATGCACAAATTACAGACTTCCTTATTTTACATTCTCGCCAACATTCAGTATTTGTGAAAACCATGGATATATCCAGGGGGAACATCAAACTTGCCCTGATTGCGGAAGTGAATGTGAAATTTATTCCAGAATTGTCGGCTATATAAGACCAATAAGCCAATGGAATAAAGGGAAACAAGCCGAATTTAAAACAAGAAAAACTTTTGTAATTGATGAAGAAAGATGCAAATGCACGTTTTAATCGGAGGTATTCAAAAAACATCTTTACTTGATTATCCTGATAAAATAAGTGCAATAGTTTTCACTCAAGGATGCAATTTTGATTGTGGATACTGTCACAATCCAAGATTATTAATTTCAAAACAAAAGGAAGACATCTGTAAACCGGATGTCTTCCTTGAATTTTTGAAAAAAAGACAAGGAAAGTTAGACGGAGTAGTTATAACCGGAGGAGAATCAACACTTCAACCTGATATTGAAGAATTTATTACAGAAATAAAATCAATGAATTTTCTTGTTAAACTTGATACTAATGGCTATAAACCTGAAATAATTGAAAAACTGATGTCTCAGAATTTAATTGACTATATAGCTATGGATATAAAAGGTCCGTTAGATAAATATTCATTAATTACAAGACGAGAAATAGATACAAATAAAATCAAACAAAGTATAGATATAATAATGAATGCAAATATAGATTACGAGTTCAGAACAACAGTTCTTCCTATACAAATTCAAATTGAAGATTTTGAAAAAATAGGAAATCTTATTAAAAATGCAAAAAAATACTATCTGCAAAAATTTGTTGTTCAATCAGAAATAAACGACAAAACACTAATTAACGAAAGAAACTACACAGATGAAGAGTTTGGACAAATAATCAATATATTAAAACAATATATACAAACTGTCGAAATAAGATAGCTAAATTTCAATTGAATTAAGTTGGCAGAAAGTTTTAAATCCGGAACGCTCCCTTGTTGCAAGTTCAATCATATTAGACAATCTTAACTCTTTTGCTAAAAGAACAGCTTTATTATATAACTCGGAAGCAGTTTTCACATTTTCTGAAGAATATATATGCTTTGACTTCATAACTTCTTCCGTATATTTTGCATAAGCAATATAAAGTTCAATTAATTGATATTTTAAATCAAATTGTTTAGCAAGCATAATTGATTTTTCCAAATACATTTTAGCAGCAACTAAATCACCTTTCCTTTGATATATTTCCGCTAAGTATTTTTGGAAGTATATGATAAAGAAATAATTATTTATTTTAGGGCTTTGAGCAATCTCAAGTGATTTTGTTGCAGTATTTAAAGCCTTATCATCTTCTCCTGTTTCCATTGATAACTTGACTATTAAAGCCCAAGATAATAATGCACCAATTGCAACTTTTTCTTTAGCAAAATATGTAATTTCTTCATTATATATTTCCAATGCTTTGATAGTATTACCTTCTTCCTTTATAACAGCACCAAGTATTAATTTAATAATATTCTTTATAAAATGTTCATTTATATTATTGGTATATGCGGCTAGTTCGAATAAATCTACTTTTAAATCATTTTTTTGTCCTGCAAGCACTCTATTTATTATATTAACCAAATTCCACTCGGCAAGAAGACTTTTTTCCATATTTTTATTTTTATAAGAATTTGCTATATTATTCAACATTTCATTAGATTTATTAATATCACCCAATATTGTTTTTGAAAAAGCCTCAATAATATCAACTTGTGTTAAATAATATGCGGTATTATAATTATACTTCTCAATAAATTCTCTTATTTCAGAAATAGTATTAACAACTTGATTATTACCTTGTTGAGAATATGCTTTTGCCAAAGAAATCTTAGAAATTAACCAAGCATGTATAACTATATTTTTATATGAAGAATCCATTTGTTTTAAATTAAGTGCTTTATCCAAAGCAGGAATAATATCTTCATTTACAAGATTTATAATCTGTTCACTATTCCCTATATTCAATAGAGCTTTTAATTTTCTCGTAACGATAAGAGCTCTATCAAGTTCTGAGACATTAACCTGCAATGAGTCTAAAGATTTTATAATTGTATCAACAGCCTCTGCAACACCAAAATAATTACCGGTTAAATAACAACTTTTTATAAAATAACCGGATAGATCTATAATTTTTTTCACATTCGACTCTTTTATCTCGAAATCTAAAACATTTGCCAAATAAGTCACAGCCTCATTTGGAGACTTCTCACATAAAAGCTTTCCTATTTCTTCATATATTTGGGTTTTAACAAGTTCTGAGTCTGCAATATCTTGTTCCTCAAGTATCTTCAAACATTGCTTCTGTGCAATAACATATAAGTTTGTATCACCAAGCTTTGCCGTAATACTTGCAGTACTTTGCCATATTAAAAATGCTTCATTTTTAGAAATTGCAGAAGTACAAGATATTAGTTTTTGTAAGTTACTTGAAAGAATCAAAGGCTTTAAAGATAGATAAAGTCTTTCTGAATTTTCTTTATACAATAAATCTGTTTTTGCTTCTTGATATATTAATTTCCATAAAGTAAGACTTTTAAACTCACAAGTATAATCATCAACTCTTTGAATAAACATTTCTTGTATTAAATAATCTAACATTTTCTCTGCTTTATTAACAGGCATTGTGACAGCTAAGCATAAAATACTTGTCGCAAAACGATATCCCATTATTGCAGCCATAAATAGTACATTCTTAGCACTTGGATTAAGAAAATTTAATCTTAGTTTTATTAATTCTTCAAATGAAACAGGATTAATCTCAGGTTTATTTTCTTCATTAATCAGAATATCATTATCTTTTAACGAAATATAACCGGAATCAAACAATAAAGCAACCTCTTGTTCCATTCTTATTGCATTTCCATCTGATTTTTGTACTAATTCATCTAAATGTTCCTTATTAAATATTTCATCAATTTTAATATAAGTACTCTTACTGACAGCCTTAATTAAATCTTCCTTTGAAAACTTTTTTATAAGTATAGTTTCAAACATATTTTCATCAAGTTCTGACATATCAAAATAACTTTGAATAGACTTATTCTCCTGATATGCAACCAAAAGTTTTAATCTGTTATTAAAAAATCCTTTTTTCATCATATGAATAATAAAATCATATGAGGCACCATCTAAAAGTTCAAAATTATCTATTGAAATTATTAGGTTATTATTTACAAGAAAAGACTTTATAACCTTCTCCAATATAGAAAACATTTTCTGTTTATTCTCAAGTATATTCTCAAAATTATCCTTCTGAGATGGATAGAAAATATTCAGAAAAGAAGTAAGTTCATTACCGCCCAAAAAACTAAAAACCTTGGAAAAATTACTTTTTTTAAATTCCTTAATAAAAGATTCAGTACTGTTAGTATATGGAGGAAATCCCATTATTCTAAGGAATGCATCTTGAAAAAACCCAAAACTTGTTATCTGGACAAGAGGAGTACAACTACCATATAAAGAAAGAAAACCTTTAGTTGAAAGATTATCGGCAACTTGTTTCAAAACAGCAGATTTACCGCTACCTTCAACACCATTTATGGCTATTACATGCTTTACTAGTGAGTTTTTTATCAGGTTAATTGTTTTTAAAACAGCATCCTGCTGGATATCAACAAATTCACCTTCTTTTCTCTCAACATATTCTTTTGTTTCTTCATCTTCGGTATTATTCTGATTATTTATTTCTATGCTATTCAAACTTTCTTCTACAGAAGAATCATATTCTTCGGTTAATTGTTCCACCTCAATATTTTCTGTCAAAATATCTTTTTCTTGCTCTGTAGAAGAATCTCTTTGCAAATTTTCATTATTGTCTGATGCATTTTCATCGACAGAATCATTTTCTTCAACATTTTCATCTTCTATATTAAATATTTTTTCCAAACCATCATCATTTAATTCGTCTACTAATGGTTCCACGAATGGAATTTCATCTTCTATTGTTGTTTGCAGGTCATTATCAAACTTTTCAGGATTCTTGATAATTTCATTATTAATATAAGAAGATTGTTGAGAACTAAAAGAACTTACAACTTCAAAATCAGAACCTACTTTCAAATTATCTTTAGACAGTGGTTGATATTTTTCCAAGGAAGTATGACATTTTCGACACTCTGTAGCCGAATAAATATTAAGACTGCCACATACGGGGCAAGGTTTAAGTAACTCAAACCCACAATTCTTACAAGATTTTGAGCCAAAAGAATTAATTGTCCTACATTCAGGACAATACATATTAACTTTTATTCCGCAATTGCTACATCTTATTGCATTGTCAGGTAACTCTGCACCACATCTGCGACAAATCATAGTTCAACCTAACTTTTACCACCGTCTAAGAAGTTACTTATTAATTTAGAAAGTTGCATTAATCTTTTGCTCACTTCTGATTGGGACAAATTCAAAGTTTTGGCTATATCTGCTTGTTTCAAACCTTTCATATATCTCCAATAGAAAATATCTAAGAACAGCTGAGACGGGACTTCTTTATGAATTATACATACAGCATCAGCTATTTTCTGTAAACAATCTTTAGTAATAAGAATTTCTTCTGCGGTTTCCTTTGGATCCGGAAAATCCAAAATAAAAGAAGGACCTAATGGTTGCGGTTTTACTTTAACACTGGAACTAAATTCCGGAACTTTAATTTCTTTAGTTGGCACAAATCCATCATTAGTTCTTCTAACTCTGCCGGAATTTTTAAGTACACTAAGAATAGAAGTATGGACTACTTTTGATACATAACTTTCAATTTTCTGAATATTTGATGATGAATTAAATATCATGTAAGTTTTTTGAAAAGCTTCACTGCAAAAATCCTCAAACAAATCTTCATTGCCTTGAAAATTTTTATTAGCCTTCACAAACTTTTCTATTAATGATCTTTGTTCCTCAACTAAAAGCACTAGTCTTTTTCTCTAATCTCGCATACCCAATAAATATAATAACATAAATTATAATTTTATTACTACTTTTAGGTAATACATATCAGACTTAAGAGCGCTATCATTGAGTATCATGCTCTTTTCACCTTCAAAACTTTCTTTAATACTTTGTAACACAATATTATCAATTTCTTCCAAACCACTTGATTCAGAGATTATAACTTTCTGCAAATTACCGTTATTATCTACAGCAAACTTTGCAGCTACTGTGTCTTGGGGAGGCGTTTGTGTAGCATTTAGAATATTATTTTTTAGATTTTGTTTTAAAGTATTGTCCAAATTCTGAAGATAGTTTTTAAATGTCCTGTCACTGAATAATTCGGAAGTACAGAACCAATTTAAACCTCTAAAAGATACACCGCTACCACTTTGAGAAAAAGCATTTGCTATTGCTTTATTTACATCACCATGACTTTGTCTTTCTGTTGGCTTTATTAAATCACTTTCTGTTAACGGAGGAACTGCAATAGTACCTGTAGTCGGCATACTATCAGTCATCGGATTTTCTACAGGCGGTTGAGATGTAATATTATCGGCATTAACAGTGTTCGTACCTTGTTCATAATTACCGGTCTCAATCGGTTGTTCAAACATATCATTTGTTTGTTGCTGATTTTGGATTTCTATTACATTACTATCATTTTGTGTATCAGAAGCAACAACTTCCGTATTAGATTTATTCTTTAATAAAAAGAATGCTCCGCCACCTATAAAAGAGATCAGAACAACTATTGAAAGTACTAATAATGCAACTTTTGACGAACCTTTTGAAATTTTTTCTTCCGGTATTTCTACCTCCTCGTCATCATCATACTCTTGGTCATCGTCGTTATAATCCTCATATTCTTGGGATTCTTCAGAATCATCATCCTTATATTCTTCATATTCTCCATCATCTTCAGAATCATCGTCTTTATATTCTTCGTATTCTTCAACATCTTCAGAAGCATCATCTTTATACTCTTCGTATTTTTGAAGAGTTTCATCTGTTCCTGTAAGCTCTTCATCATCATATGATAATATTTTTTCTGTTTTATTGTCTTCATTCGTATCAGATACATCAATATCATTTTCTTCATTAATTAATTGTGAATTATTATCATCTATATCTACAACAAACTCATCTTTAGATTCAGCAAAATCATTATCTTGAGAAGTATCATCTATAGTTTCGTTTTCTGAATATATTTTTTCATCTGCTAAATCTTCTGTTTGTTCACCTTCCCCATATGAATCTACTTCATATTCAATATCATCTGTAGCAGATAAAATATCATCATCAATTGGTTCTATTTCTGATGTAATATTCTCAGCTTCATTTTGATTTACGGGTGTTATATATGAATATACAGGTTTGTTATTTTCATCGTAATCTACTATTACCTTTTGTATATTATCTTCTTTATCTAATTGAAGATTTCCTGTATCCTCTGTAATTAAGTCTGCATCTTCAGAACTGTCAAGTATGACCATATCTTCCTTTTCATCCAATTCATCGGTAGTATTTGCACCAATAACTTCAATATCAGACTTTAAAGACAATTCTGAATAAATATCATCTTGTATAACTTCCATTTCATCATTGTTGAGAGTAATTCCCTGAGGTGTATCAACAGAAGAATAATCATCAATAATTTCTAAATCATCATTTTGTTTATCCATATTCAGATTCTCAGTTGAGATATCTTCAATTACTTGTATTTCATTGTCTTCTTTTGTATTTGGAGAAGCTACATAACTATCTATTGATTTTTCTGTAACAGAATCAGTATCCTCAATAAAATCTTCCTCTATATTAAATAATTCATCTAAGATATCAGAAACCGTTTCCTCCCCTGTCTCCTCTTCTTCAGAATTATCATCAATATATATTGTTTCTTCTTTACCTTCATATTTTTTATCATCAACACTTTGAGAACCAATAATACTTAAAGTATGATCATCTAATAGTTCAGGATATTTGCTAGAATTACAACTAACCATTTCAAAACCTGTAAAGCAACAAAATTCGGTTCTGCATTCATCACATTCAAATAAATGCTTTAAAATTTTATTTTTAGTTTGCTTATCAATTTCACTATCCATAAGACCAAGATAACTTTCTCTAAAAAGTTCGTGATCTTCATTTTTGAAATTAACAACTTTCTTTTGTTGAATTTTCTTAAGAAAATCATCATAAGATATTAAAGAATCAAAGCCAACACTATAATAATGATAATCAAATGCTTCCTTTTCCATATTGGAAGTATCAGCTATTCCGATTAATTCTGCATTTTTTAGCTCCGAGTCAACTTTTATAACAATGTAGAAATCAGGAACAATATCTGCATCATAATGTATTTTGGGTATTAAAACTGCATCACCACCGGTAACAATTCGAACATCCAAATGCCAATCGTTAACATACAAATCTGCGATTTCATATTGTTCATTTATAAGAGGGTTTCTGAACAAAGTCATAGCTTTTTGTATTTCATATGGTGTTTTTTCTAAAATATTCAAAAAAGAATACAATGCTAAGATTGACGCATAAGCTCTCTTCCTTTGAAATTCATCAGCTAATAATGATGAATATATTTTGGCATATCCATACGATTTTTCATCTATCGTCAATTTTATTGTATTTGTAATACTCATAATCAGAAACTCTCTCTCTCAAATGCTAACAAATTATTAGTTAAAAACCCTCTATATATTAAGAGTACATTACGAAAATTTTTATTCCAAATTTACAAAAACTTTTTTTATGTATTTATATATGCTATAATACTAATGGTTTACTTTGTGTTTAATATGACTTTGGTTTTATGTAAATTTTTGTAAATGTTGCAAATTTAAATAAACAATTTTTTATAATCATATGTTTTATAAAGATACCGTAAAAGTTTAGGAGGTAATTATGATTAATTCAGTAAGTTTCAGAAGTACAGCAGCAACATCAAGTTTTCAAGAAAGACTTGCAAAACCGCAAGCATATACAAAAGCAGATACTCCTGTAGCAGCTTCAGGTTTAAATAACGAAAAAGAGAAAAAATCTTCTACAGGCAAAAAAATAGCAGGATTAGTTGTATTTGCAGCAGCAGTTGCAGCCGGTTTAGCTTTAGGAAAAGGAAAAATCGGAGCTTTAAAAGACAAAGTTAATAATGAAACACTAAAAAAATGTATCGGAGCTTTAGAAACAGCTGGTGGCAAAATAGCTGAACAAGCAGGAAAAGTAAAAGAATTCGTATTAAAAAAATTGCCAAAAACAAATGCCTCTGCATAAATAAAATTTAAAGTATAAATATTAATAATTACCTCAGAAAAGGAACTCTAATGGAGTTCCTTTTTATATTTGTAACAATACATACAAATATTTGCTCATGAAGAAATATTTATAATAAAATTACAGTGTAACATTTAGTTTACAAATATAAGAATTATAACAAATTTTATTTTTAGATGTTTTAAATTAGTAGAAGATAAATTTTAGGAGTTATAAAATGTCAATACAACCAGTACAATCAGCTCAAACATACAGTCCGGTTAAAAAGGCTGCAAAAACAGTTATAAAAGGAGCAATTGTTGCATCTGCAGTAGCTACAACATTAGCATTAGGTGCAAAAAGTGGAAAATTTGCAGTAAATGAAAAAACTAATAAATTCGCAGCAAAAGCTTTACCTTATTTAGAAAAAGCCGGTAATTTTATAAATAAAAAAGCAGGTGAAGTTGTTGATAAATTTGCACAAACAGGAATCAAGGAAAAAATTACAGGTTCAAAAACATATATAGTTGCAAAAGAAAAAGCAGAAGGAATTTTAACAAAAATAAGAGATAGTAAACTTCTGACAAATATAAGAGAAGCCAGATTACAAAGATTTGTGGATAAATTCAAAACGAATATTGGCAAATATAATCCAGATAAAGCAAGTGTAGCAGATAAAGCAGCTGAAACTTTTAATAATTTTGTAAAATAGTTATTTTATAACTTATTAATAAAAAAAGAGAAACTAAATTAGTTTCTCTTTTTTAGATGTAAACTTTAAAAGATCCCAAGATTTTAAAGAAATCGACAAAATTCATGATTTCATCTATAGCTTTTTTAACATTTTTGTCAGTTTTTAAGCCATCAATTTCAACAAAAAATAGATATTCACCAAGTTTCCTTTTTGATGGTCTTGAATCAATATATGTAAGATTCAAACCATGCTTTGAAAAAATCAGCAAAACATCGCAAAGAGCACCCGGATAATTTTTTGTAGATAAAATTATTGAAGTTTTACCCGTATTTTCGTTGCAACAATCACTTCTGCCTAAAATATAAAATCTTGTTTTATTATCTTTTTCATCATTTATATCATTTGACAATATATTCAAATCGAACAACTGAGCACATGTTTCATTTGCTATTGCAGCAATTGAATTATCTTTTTCAGTTGAAACTTTTTGAGCTGCATAACTTGTAGATGAAACTTCTTTTAGTTCCGAATCGGGAAAGTTTTGATACAGAAACTTACTACACTGTGCTAATGCCTGAGGGTGAGAATATATTTTTTTTATTGTTGCTTTATCTTTGGAGGTTGAAAGAAGCATATGTTTTATAGGCAAAGTAATTTCCCCTTGTATTTGGATTTTATCATCTTTTATATCTAAAAAATTACCTATAGTTTCTCTAACAATTCCTTCTATAGAATTTTCAATAGGAAGAATACATATTGAGTTTGAATCTTTTTCTAAACTTTCCAATGCAGATTTTATACTTTTTTGTGCAATTTTATTATTAACTTTCATTGAACTCAATTCTAAAAACTTAAGCATAGCATTATGAGTATTTGAACCATCAGGACCTAAGTAATAAATTTTTTCAATTAATTTTTCACACATTTGCTAAACCTTTATCGAATATAATAAAATAAATTAATATTATAACTAATTGTACATAAAATAAACAAAAAGGGTAAATTATGACAAATATAAAGTTCGGTACTGATGGTTGGCGAGCAATTTTAAACAAAGATTTCACATATGAAAATACAGATAAAGTCATAAATGGAATTGCATCTTACATATATAAAGAATCCAAATTTGATAAAAAGATTATAATAGGCTATGATCCGAGAAATAAAGCCGACACCTTTGCTTTTTATATAGCTAAAAAATTATCTGCATTCGGATTTGATGTTGAAGTAAGTTCTAAAATAATTGCCACACCTGTATTGGCATATTCGGCATTAGAAGAAAATGCCTATGCGATAATGTTAACAGCTTCACACAATCCTCCTGAATATTTAGGAATAAAATTCATTCCGCCATATGGGGGGCCTGCCGAAGATTATATGGTTAAAGAGATTACTAATAATTTAGAAATTGAATTTGAACATAAAAATAATCCTAAAACTTACAAAAAAGTTTCTTTTGAAGATAAATATATAGAACATATTGAAAATATTATTAACCTAAAAAAGATAAAAGATTCTAATATTAAAATTAATTATGACGGACACCATGGGGCTGCAGGATTTCTGTTTAAAAGGATACTTGATGAATACGAAATTAAGAATAATTCACAAAATTTAGAAAGAGACATCAATTTTGGTGGTTACATGCCTGATCCAAAAGAAAAATATTTACCCCAATTAAAAGCATTATGCAAAGAAAATGGACATATTGGCTTAAGTAATGATGGAGACGGTGACAGATTCGGAGTTTTTGATGAGAATGGAAGGTTTATAAGTGCAAATGATATTATAGCAATGCTTTTAAACCACTTAGTAACCAATAAGAATTACTCAGGAAAACTTGCAAAAACAGTAGGAGCAAGTTCCATGCTGGATTTATATGCTAAAAAACTAGGTATTGATGTTATAGAAACACCTGTAGGCTTTAAATGGCTTGGTGCTGCAATGAGGAAAGAAGAGATAATAATAGCAGGAGAAGAATCCGGCGGTCTTAGTATAAAAGGACATATTCCTGAAAAAGACGGAATACTGGCAAATTTATTAATTATGGAAATGATGGCTTATGAAAATAAAAAATTATGCGAGATCCATAAAGACTTCTTATCAGAATTAAATAAAAAATTTATAAATGATAGAATAGATTTACAACTTGAATCTAAAGAAAAACAGGAAGAAATAATAAATAAATTCAAAACATATTCTCAAATAGGAGAATATAAAATAACAGACTCCAGTACAATGGATGGCTTAAAAATATATCTTGAAGACGGAAGCTGGATTTTAATAAGAAAAAGCGGCACAGAACCGCTTTTAAGGATATATGTCGAGTCAGACAAGGAAGAAAAAATACAAGAATTAGAAAAAATTATTAAACAATTGTGTTAAAAATAAACAAATCATTATAAAAAACAGATGAAGATATTTTACCAAAGAAAATATCTTCATTTATTTCCTTTGAAAAATAATTGTCTATATCAGCTAAAAGCGCTCTATTTCTTTCTGATTCAATTTTTTCAATATCTTGAATAGAACAGGCATAACCTGTTGTACAATAAGCAAAAACAGAAATAGGCAAACCTGAAAATATAAATAAAATAAAAAACAATTCAAAAAATTTTTTCATATTCCACTCCATTAAAATAAAGAATAGCTACCCATCTATATTTTGAACGGTAATGTAAAGTTTTACATTACTATTTGTAACTATATATTTGACTGTCCAAAAGTTTAATGTAAAATCATGTGTACAAAGTAAAATAAAATTTATATATCTTAACCAGATAGCAAAAATTATTTTTTGGAGTATTTCTCTAAGTATGAATTCCCTATTAGAAAAAGAAAAAATACAAAATGATAAAATTTTAAAACCTGATTTTTCTACAAAATCAGGAAGAGAGTTTTTGGCTATATACTTGAATTCAAAATTCAAACAAATTTTGAGCTATGATAGAAATAGTGACACGCCGATTTTTAAGAGTATTCATCCTTCTTTTATTCCGAAGTTCACAAAGAGATTAATAAATAATCCTGAAAAACATTTTTTAATCGGAATAAGTGGTGAATCGGCGAGTGGAAAAACCACTATTTGCAACACAATTAAACTTGCTACTGAACGGTTAGATATGCCAATTGAAATTTTAAGTGCAGATAATTATTTTAGAGACATATCAGCACTTATTGAAAAATACGGTTCTTTTGATAGGTTGTTAGAATCAGGTTATGACGTTGATTCACCGAATAATTTTGATATGGAACAGTTATTCATTGACTTAGAACAGCTTTCAAGAGGCAAAGATGTTAAAATACCTCAATATTTAGTAAATGGAACAGGCGTTGTTGTTCCAAATGCAATTCCAAAGAAAGCACAAAAAATAATTGTTGTTGAAGGTATGGCAACAATGTACGGAAAAGTTGCTGATTTATTTGATATCAAACTTTATGTTGATATAGATCCCGAAATTCAAGAAAAATGGTTTTTATATAGAGCCCAAACATCAAGAAATCAAAATGAGGAAAATGCAAGAAAGCAACTTGCATATGTTAGAGAAGCTTCAAAGAAATATATTCTTCCTAAGAAAAATAACTCAGACATAATAATAAACGGAGCTTCTTCTTTGGAATATTTTACTCAAATTATTGATTATATTTATCAAATTACAAATAATTTCTCAAATCCCGAACAATAAGAATGTAATAAAAACCTCTCTATAATAGAGAGGTTTTTATATATAGACAAAGTTAAAGTCCTTATAAAAAATAAGGACCCTTTTTATATTATATGAAAAGAAGAATTAGTTTGCAGCTTTAGGTGGTTGTTTTGGCTGAATTTTTTCTGCTATTTTAGAAAATACTGTATTTGCCAAAGCACCAATTCCGGATAAAAGAGCCATTCCTATAACAAAGTTTGCAGCATATTTACCCTTTCCTCCGCAATTATTGACCACTTGCATCATGTCTTTAGGACGGGATACCCAGGAAATTGCAGTTGAAGTAGCTAAAACTCCTGCAGTCAAGGCTGCACCTGTTTTGGCCGCTTTATATTTGTTATTTTTCATTGTCATAGGCTGGATGTTTACTGCATTTAAGTTCATTAGTATTACCTTTTTTATCGTATAGTCTTAAAGTTTATAAAGAAAAAAATTTGTTATTATATAAAATTTATCTTTACAATTAATAACAATTTGTAATATACATAATCATATTTGTTAAAGATTCTTTTTCAACATCAAACCAATGAATATCTTTATTTGAGTTAAACCAGCTTATCTGACGTTTTGCATAGCGTCTGGTATTCTGTTTTAATAGATTTGAAGCTGTTTCAAAATCTGTTTCCCCTTTGAGATAAGGAAATAATTCTTGATAACCGATTGTTCCTAGCAGAATTTTATTTTCACCATATTTATCAAATAGTTTTTTAGCTTCATCAACTAAACCTTGCTCAAACATTATATCTACTCGTTTATTTATACGTTCATACAAAAATTCACGATTTTGAGCATTCAAACCATACCACAAAACATTATATTCACTTTCTTTCTTTTTTTGGGCTTTACTCATTGGTATACCTAAAGTAAGACAGACCTCAAGCGCTCTAATTATTTTAACTTTATTATTAAAATGTATTCTTTCAGCTATATCTGGATCCTTTTCTTTTAGTAATGAATAAAGTTCTTCGGAAGATTTTTGTTCCAATTCTTCACGCAGTTCTTTATTTGGCTCAACTCTAGGCAAGTCAAAATCTTGTAAAAGGACTCTAAAATAAAGTCCAGTACCACCAACCAGAATCGGTACTTTATCTTTTTCAAAAATTTCTTTTATTTTTATTTTTGCATCATCACAGAAATTAGCGACCGTATATTCTTGATTAACATCTATAATATCCATTAAATAATGAGGAATACCTTCTCTTTCTTCAAAAGTCGGCTTTGCACTTCCTATATCCATTTCTTTATATATTTGTCTTGAATCAACAGATATAATTTCACCATTAATCTGTTTTGCTAATTCAATGGATAATTTAGTTTTCCCCGATGAGCTCGGTCCTGTTATTGCTATTATTTTTTGTTTTGTCATAGTAAAAACAGAATACCAAAAGCAAATAATAATTTAAATATATAGTAAATAGTATTATTAAAATCACCAACGAAAAAGAATTTGTTCCCAAAATAACTGATAACATATTCAAACAGACATATAAAATAAAAGTAAAAATAATTATTGCAATAACACCAAGTATATTTTTAAAGAAAAATTTAATTGCAGTCCAAAAACATTTTAATATGTTTATTTCCTCGAAACTCATAACAGCAAAATATAATATTATAAAAAAGTTCATAATAGATGCTGCAAAATTCACAATTATCATCCAATTTACAAATGTAATCTTATCTTCAAAAGTAATACTATTTATATAATTATAAATTTCTGCTTGTGACGTTGCTTTTGCTATTTTAGGAAAATCATATAATATTTTAGGTTCCCCAAAAACATTTATACATAACTTAGTAATAACAAACATAAGAGCAACATATAATAAAAATATAATAAAATATGCAACTGCTGTTTTCAAAAAATCAGCCCCTACACCTTCGAAAAATTTTTTAAAATTCTGCACTGCCTTAACTGCAATTTCTTCTTTAGAATCATCTTCATTATAATTTAAAATGCCGTATTTATTTATATAAAACCAACCTGCACTAAAAGCAATAAACATAAGTACTATAGACAGCATCAAAACTATTTTTGGTATGCTAAAAATATTTCTTCCCACAAGAAAAGTAAATGCCGTCATTAATAACAATAAACCTAAAAGTAATGGTTGTATAAATATTAAATTATTTTTTAATATATAAAATGATTTTTTAAATATTTCTAACATTCCCTGATTATAGCATATGTAAAAAATAAATAAATAGCTTAGCAGTTAGTAATGAAAAGTAATAATTAGTAAAAAGATTATGTGTTTTTGGTAAAATGTATAAAGTACAGAGAAAACGGATTGGGGTAATGAAAGAGAGAATCGTTCTTTTATCTATAATATCTTCATTATTAATACTTTTATATTTCTTTCAAAATAATATGAATACACCATGTGCATTTATGACCATATTGATTTTTATGGCTTTATATACTGCGTACATGCAAATAGCTTTCAAACATAGAGTGAGAAAACAAAGAAAACATCCTGTAGAAAAGAACTACAATTATAAACCTTATGTAAGTATATTAATACCTGCACATAATGAAGCTGAAGTTATATCTAAGACAATAGAAAATATTTCCAATATAGATTATCCAAAATATGAGATTATAGTTATTGATGATAGAAGCACAGATGATACAGCGTTAGTTCTTGAGAAAATAAGCAATGAATATCCTAATATGAAATATTTTTCAAGAACAAAAGAAGCATTTCCCGGTAAATCCGCAGTGCTAAATGATGCAATGAAAATTGCAAAGGGAGATGCTATTCTTGTTTTTGATGCTGATGCAAGAGTTAAACCTAACTTTTTAAAAGAATTAATACCAGCTCTTGAACCGGAGCAGGTTGGTGCTGTTCAAGCCAGAAAAGTTATTATCAATAGAGAACAAAATTTTCTAACTCGTTGTCAAGATAATGAAATGGCTGTTGATACTCATTTTCAAGTCGGAAGAGATTCTGTTAAAGGTGCTGTTGAGTTAAGAGGCAACGGTGAATTAATAAAAAGAAAAGCACTTGAAGATGTTAACGGTTGGAATATTTATACAATTACAGATGACCTTGATTTATCAACAAGATTGCAAATTAAAGGCTGGGATGTTCGTTTTTGTCCTGAAGTTTGCGTATATGAAGAGGGCGTTCCGTCATATATTCCTTTGGTAAAACAAAGAAGACGCTGGATAGAAGGAAGTATAAGAAGATATTTAGAACATTTTTCAGATGTATTAACATCTAAAGATATTTCATTGCGTGTAAGTTTGGATATGACTGCTTATATTACTGAATTTATTTTACCGGTTTGGATGGTATCAGAAGTAATTATTCAGTCATACAGATATATAAAGGATGATCCGAATTGGATACTTTCATCTATGGCATTATCTACATTAATGTGCGGATTTTTCATAGTTGCTTTATTTTACAGCTTAAGAAAATATGTAAAATTAAAGCCAATGGAAAACTTGATTCAATCGGTAACAACTGCACTATACATAGTAGTACTTTGGTTCCCGCTTGCAATTTTTATAATCTTTAAAATTATATTTATGAAAAATAATATGGATTGGGGAAAGACAAAACATGGAACTGCAAAGGTTGTTCAAGACCTTTCTGTTGAAAAAAACCAATCAAAAGAAAAAGAAACCGAAACACTAATAAAAGTCTAAGAAGGGAGAATATACAGTGGATTTTACAACATTAACGGTAGAATTATTAAAAGGACTAAATAATCTTACAGGAAGTTACGGCTTGGCAATTATAGCCCTTACCGTTATCGTAAGACTTTGTCTATGGCCTTTAGGAGTTTCTCAACAACGTTCTATGAGAGCAATGCAAATTCTGCAGCCAAAAATGAAATTAATACAAGAACGTTATAAAAATGATCCTCAAACAATGCAAAGGAAAATGATGGAGTTCTATAAAGAACACAAATTCAATCCAATGTCAGGTTGTTTGCCATTATTAATACAAATGCCAATATTCATTTTATTATATGCTGCATTAATCAGCCCTCAATTTATACAAGAAGCAGGTAATTCTCACTTCTTATTTATAGACAGACTCGATAAAACCTTAAGAGGAAATGCAGGAATTTCATATGATGGAACGTTCAGTGTTTCAAATAATGATAAATTTACCGTTTACAAAAAAGTTAAAGTGATTATTGGCGACCAAGAACTCGATAATGTAAAAATTGATTCTAAAAATGCAATAAAGATTCAAGGCGAAATTGTTCCCGGTCAGCCAATGGATTTAAAAATCAACCTTGATGATTTTAACTTAAAATACAGCCAATTAGATAAGGTTACTTCCGCATCAATTGATATACAGAATATGAAAACAAGAGAAGTAGAAACTGTTAATTTTGAAAGACGCGATAACATAATGGCGGCATCAATACCAACAAATGTACCACAAGGACAATTCCATTTTGATGTATTCATTTTAATTCTTCTTTTTGCAGGAACAATGATTGCAACTCAAAAAATAATGATGGCAACAAATAAAAATGTTCAACAAGACCCAATGCAAGCTCAAATGCAAAAAATGATGGGAACAATCATGCCTGTTATGATTATATTTATGTTTGTTATCGCTCCAATTCCTGCAGGTGTTTTATTATACTTAGTTGTAAGTAATATAATTCAAATAATTCAAACTATAGTTATAAATAAACAGCTTGAAGCAGAAGATAACGCAAAACATGATGTAAAAGATTTATCTAACGCAAAAACAATTAACCCGATTGAAACAAAAACTATAGAAGCAGACAAAAAATAATGTTACTAGAAGAATTCAACTACGAATTACCGGAAAATTTAATCGCGCAAGTACCAGCCCAAAAAAGAGATATGTCAAGGATGCTGGTACTTGACCGTTTAAATAAAACGCTTGAACACAAGCACTTTTGTGATATTACAAATTATCTTACAGAAAATGATCTACTGGTTTTAAACAACACAAAAGTTATACCCGCAAGATTATATGCGAAAAAGGATACAGGTGCATTAATTGAAATTTTTCTTGTCAGAGAAATAGAAAAAGATATTTGGATTTCACTAATAAAACCTTCTAAAAGAGTAAAACCAAGAATGATTTTAGAAGTATCTGAAGAACTTTCTGTTGAAATAATAGAAAAAGATGATGATAAGTGGAAAATACATATATTATATCAAGGTAATATATTTGAAATATTAGATAAGGTTGGAAATATTCCGCTTCCACCATATATTGAAAGAAAAATGACAAATGAAGAGTATAAAAGTCTTGATTTTGACAGATATCAAACAGTATATGCACAAAAAGAAGGTGCAGTAGCTGCACCTACTGCCGGCTTACACTTTACAAAAGAAATATTGCAGAAGCTTGATGAACAAGGCACAAAGCATTGTTTTGTAACGTTAAATGTAGGGTTAGGCACATTTAAACCGGTAAAATGTGAAAATATCTTAGACCACAAAATGGATTCAGAAGCATTTGAAATTACAGAAGAAACAGCCGAAATTATAAATAAAGCAAAAGCAGAAGGGAAAAATATAGTAGCTGTTGGAACAACTTCTGTAAGAACATTAGAGACAGTTATGAATAAATACGGTAGAATTATACCGGTTAAAGACAGCAGTGAATTATTTATATACCCCGGGTATAAATTCAAAATAGTTGATAAACTTATAACGAATTTCCATCTTCCAAAATCTACACTACTAATGCTGGTAAGTGCTTTTGCTACGAAAGAATTTATTTTTAAAGCATACTCTGAAGCAATAAAAAATGAATATAGATTTTACAGTTATGGCGATTGCATGTTTATAAGGTAGGTATTATGTTCTTTATATCAATATTGTTAGTTATTCTTTCTTCTTTTATGATTTTAAATGTAATAACTAAGAATAAGAAAGAGTCATCGGGTTTCTTATATTTTTTATTAATTGCCTTTTCTCAAGTTGTACTTTTTTTTGAGATACTTTCATTATTTAAATTAATATCAAAAAACGGATTTTTTGTTTGTAACATAGCATTTTTTATTATTTCTGCAATTTTATACATCAAAGCAGGTAAACCACTATATAAAAATGAAATAAAGGATGAAATTAAGAAAATATTATTTGCTGTAAAAAGAGATAAAATATTATTTTTCTTATCAATTTGTTTTGGATTATTTTTATTTTTTCAACTTATTAGTGCACTATTTTTCCCCGTAACATTTGGCGACGCATTAACATATTACCTTCCAAGATGTACTACTTGGATTCAAAACGGATGTATTAATCACTATATAACACCTGATAGCCGAGAGTTAATCATGCCTGTAAATATGGAATTTTTATACACCTGGCTATTATTATTCAGAAAGAACGAAATAGGAACCGCTATATTTTCGTACATAGGCTACATTGGCACAATATATATAATATACAATTTCTTAAAAGAATTAGGTTTTTCAATAAGAAGAAGATTATGGAGTATATTTGTATTTTCTTCATTTGCCCTTGTTTTAATAGAGATATATACTCCTTGTGCTGACTTGTTTATAGGAGGATTAATACTTGGCTGCATTTATTTATTTTTAAAAGCTGTAAAAAATAATGATAATTTAGCATTATTTTTTGCATCTTTATCATACGCTCTAGCTGTCGGTACAAAAACAACAGCAATAATTGCAATTCCTTCAGTATTTATTATTCTTTTAATAATAACCTTAATTTACAAGAAAGAAAAAGCTGTAAAATATATTTTAAAATTTGGACTACTATTTATAATCAATTTTATAATTTTTTCTTCGTACAACTACATACTAAACCTAATTCAGTTCAATAATCCTGTTTCTTGCCGTGAACAACTGTTATTAAATCAATTTCGAGGAGGATTTAAAGGCTGGCTTTGCACATTAACAAAATATATCTTTGCAATTTTTGATATTTCAGGCATAAAAGATTTTATCAACTACAATGGTTTCATTTCTTATCTCCAATCTTTGACATTAAGCTTAATTGGAGCTACAGATAAAAGTTTTACATCAAATTATTTCAATAGATATTTTTATTTTAATTCTCAAATGTCACTTATGAATTCTGCTTTAGGGATTATGGGATTATTTGCATTCTTACCTTCACTTATAAAATCTATAAAGAGATATCTGAAAAACAAAAAATCAAAAAGGAATATAATAATGGCAAGTTTAGCCCTTTCTCTAATTTTAAACTTGCTGATTTTTTCAAGAGTAATGGTTTTCACTCAATACAATATGAGGTATTTATTAACTTTCGTTGTAATAGCATCACCAATTGTTGCATATTCTTATATAAAAAAGAATAAGAACCTGTTTAAATTTCTTTTATGCTGGTTTATGTTTGTATATTTAGTAGTTATTGCACATAAAATGCCATTATCTTACATCATTTCATATATGAAATATAAAGCAAATAGCCAAAATTTAAACACATCTTTTTTACTCGCTAAATCAGATGAAATTGATATATATAATTATTTATTGAGTCAAGACAAAAAGAATATTGGCCTTATTATTTCACAAGTTAGAACTCCAAACTATTATATTGAAAAACTTAAACTAGTTGGATTCAATATAGAAAAAATCTTACCTGAAAATATAGAAGATTATAATTTGTCAAAATTTGACTATATTATTACAAATAAATATAAATCTTCATCAACAAATATTGTAAAATTCAAAGAAAGAATGCAATATCCGGAACTATTTGTAAGTAAATGTATATATAACGATTACAGGCAGGCAACAATATATAATTACAAAATAGAACCTGCAATGATAGAATGCGAAATTCCTTTTGAATATATAAAAGCAAAAGGATTCCAAGAGTCAAACAATATTAAATTTGAAAACTATACAATTTTACAAAATATCATACATTAGTATGAAATTTTGTAAAAAACACTAAAGTTTAAGTTATAATATACCGATAGAAGGATTATTAGATTTTGAATAAAATCATAATCAGAAATATAATGGTAGTAGTTTACATTTCGGAATATAGTCTTTGAAACACGGATAAGGATTATAAATGTCAGAAGAGAAAAAAGAGAATAAAAATGTTTCAGTTTTCGCAAGAAGTGAAATTTCACTGGAATCTGACCCTTTAGAAGAAATCTTTGCTTTAAATCTGGGTGATTTCATATCAGAACATTTAATATCGGATGAACTTGTTCAAAAAATAAGCAGGACAAGTGTAGATAAACTTGAAAGTTTGAAAAATCAATTAAAAGAGCTTATTGCAATATATTCAATAGATAACACATTAAAAATTTTGGGATTTAGCAGCAAAGAAGATTATATAATATATAATGCAATTGCAAAAACAATAAAACAAATGTTAGAAATAGACGCTTGCCATGTATTTTTATCTAAAGAAAATGCGATGGGGCTTAACACAACAAAGAACGACCTTTTATTAGTTGGTTCATCTTTAAATTTTAATGATGATATCTATGAAGCAGAAATCGGATATAAGTTTGATGATGAAAGTTACGTATCATATGCATATAACAATAAGAAAGAAATTGAGGTTAAAGACTGCAGTAAAGACAATAACTTCAAACCAATATTGTTATTAAATGAAGATAAAGTTAAATATTACCTTGCTGTTCCTATGTATAATAATATGGAGAAAGTAGGTGTCATAGTTGTAGAAAACTATAAAGAGAAAAAGCTTTCTGATGAATTTATAGAGTTGCTAACCGTAACAGCCCGATTATTTGCAACATCAATGAGCCTTGAAAAATTAACTGAAGAAACAAATAAACTTATAAATTTAGAAGATGTCACAGTATCTCAACTGCAGAATAACCGTGCAGAATTAACCGCCTTAATTGGAGACTTAAGCAGTGAACAACAATGGTTCGTAGAAGATTTAGCAAAAGCTGTTGATGCAAAAAGTAATTTTAAGAACAATTATTCTCATGATGTAGCAGATTTAGCAAGAAAAATATCAACAGCATTAGGATTAAATGAAAAGACAAAAGATTTAATATACTATGCTGCTCTACTAAGGAATATAGGTAAAATTACGCTTCCTGAAGAATTGTTCAATAAAAAAGAAAAATTATCAAAAGAAGACTGGGAAAAACTGCAAAACCATCCAAATGTCGGTGTAAGTATATTAATGAGTATTAACTTCTTATCAGAGGTTGTTCCATATATTACTTACCATAAAGAACGTTGGGATGGAGCCGGTGAACCTGAAGGATTAAAAGGAATGAGTATTCCTCTTGGTTCAAGAATTATAGCTATTGCAGATGCATATAGTGCGATGACTTCTGATAGAACGTACAGAGACGCTCTATCAAAAGAAAAAGCACTTGAAATTATGGAATCTGAATCAGGAATAAAATGGGATCCAGCCATAGTAAAAGTTCTTATTGATTTAAAAAAATAAAAAATTAACTTTCTTTATCAGAAACCCAAAGCCCATGAAGATTACATAATTCACGAGCTGTGAATTCATCATAAGAACAATTAGGTTTTAAATCTAATTTTGGTTCATCTCCCGGATTCAAATATTTTCTTTTCAAATATTTTTTATCAGGAGAAATAGCCTCAATAAAAACAATATAATGATCTTTTTCCATTGGATGAGGAATAGAGCCAACTCTTATTGTTTTTGAACTTCCTTCAATAGCAACAACAGGCACATGTTTTTCTTGGGAAGAATCATCACTTGTTTGAACTTTCAATTCTTCCATCGGCACAGAACAACATACCAATTGACCTGCCCCCGGATGTATTACTTCAATGATATTCCCGCAAACATTACATTTATACAAACCCATTTTTTCTGTCATAAAAACCTCCTTTGAACAAAAGAATTATATTTTCAAAGGAGGTTAAAAAAATCAGCTTAGTTTATTAGCCTATCGATTATAAATTATATTTATAATTTTATCTTCAAGTTTTTTTATTTCAGACTGCTCTTGAACAAAATTTTGCGTCAAAATAACAATAGAATAAATATGACCATCCTGAGACTTCACATATCCTGCTATTGCACTTATATTAGATAAAGAACCAGTCTTTAACCAAACATCTCCACGCAAAGGATATAATCTGTTATTTAAAGTACCATCACCTGATTGAGCCATATTGTCTTTAAATTTTTCAAAATCTTTTTGATTATATATTTTATTTAAAGCCTGTGACATCCAATCTGCATATAAAAGATTATTTCTTGAAATTCCGCAACCATCTTTTATTAAAATATTGTCAGTTTCTAAACCCTGTTTTTTATAAAACTCTTTAAAAACTTCTTCCCCAAGTATATCAGTACCCGTAGCTGAATATTTATTTGCAGCTGCCAATTTGAATAAAGACTCTGCCATCAGATTATTACTATTTTGAAGAATAGCAGGAAGTGTTTTCTTTAGTGGATTTTTAATTTCTGTTATTAAAACAGCATCTTCAGGAAGAATTTTTGATGCATACAAAGTATTTGAAACACTAATTTTATTATCCTCTAAAGCCTTCTCTACATTATGAATGAAATATCTTCGCATACTACTTATAGGTATATTTATTGGTTTAGCAGCTTTAAGATTACCATATATTTCAACCACTTCCGGATTCATCCAATTATAACGATTAACTTCCAGATAATCATTTTTAGCCCCTGTCTTAACCACGCTTATTACAGACATTGGGTAGGTTGATTTAAGAGAAGTTAAGGCAAACCCATCAGGATTATTTGTCATTGCAACTTTTACAACATTACCATCCAAATTATAACTGCTTATTTTGGGCGTATATGGATTTGTATCATTATCCCACATCCAACCAGTAGCAAACTCTTTTTTATCTATAATACTGTCATCAAAATATAAATTCTTAAATGTAGAATTTCCCTCAGCCTTTATTTTTTGAAAAGCTTGCTGAAGTTGTGATGATGTCAATAATGGATCTGCTCCAAGTTTTATATATAAATTATTTTCTGAATCTTTATAGAATTGAGTCTTAAATAAATAATCATAACCAAGAACATTTAATGCTGAATATGTTGTAAAAATCTTTAATGTGGAAGCCGGATGTAATAATTTATTTTGATTTTGCTCATATATAACATTACCGGATTCCGCATCTCGAATTGATATTGCAAGTGTTGCTGTCTCATTCAATCCGGAATGTTTTATCAATTTTTCTAATTTTCCTACCGAAAATGCAAAACTACTATTTGTACTAAACATAAAAATCATTGTTAAAACTAATATTTTAAATAGATTTTTCATTATTTCTCCATTAACTTGTATTCTTTTTTTGTATCCTTTAATATTGGCATTTGTTTTCTATATTGATGCATTTCTTCCGTATCAATTTGTGCAAACAATACTTTTTCTTCTCTATCAAGCTTAGCAATAACTCTGCCTTTATAATCACAAACTTGAGAGTTACCTGAAAAATCAAAAGACTCATTTATTTTCCCTGTCAAACAACAAGATATAAAGAAACATTGATTTTCTATTGCTCGGGCTTTTGATAATGTAATATATTCTTCTGTATAAGCTTTAGGCCAAGCAGCCATATTAACAATTATATCAGCCCCATTAAAAGCATATTTTCTAAACATTTCAGGAAATCTTATATCATAACATATAGATATACCTATTTTCCCAATATCCGTATTCACTAAAAGAGAATAGTCTCCTTGTTCTAAGAAAGCCCCCTCAGACTGTCCCCTATGTGAAAACAAATGATATTTATCATAAGTTGCAATTAAATTAGCATTTCTATCAAAAATCAAACAGGTATTTCTATCTTTTTGATTATCTTTTCTCAAGACAGCACTACCGCCAATTATATTTGACTTATATTTTACAGCCGTCTCTTTTAAGAACTTATAAGTTTTTGATTTATATAATTCTTCTGAACTTTTATTAAAGGCAGGACAATCCCATCCAATAGTCCATAACTCAGGTAAAACAATTAAGTCACACGACTCTATATAGCAGCTCTCAAGAAGCTGTTCGACTTTTAAAATATTTTTATCTATATCCCCAGCAATTGCTTCCAACTGCACAATAAGAGTTTTAAGTTTCATATTCAAATTGTATTACAAAATGACTATGTTATCAAACTCTAACCTTTTATTTAAATCATACTCTTTATATTCTTAGATAATTGTTCTAACCCTTCTAAAGCTGCTTTATGATCTTTTATAGTTTGAGGAAGCTCTGTTTGTGCAAATTTTTCAAGCTCAGCAAGGTTTTTAGAGAAAGCCTGATTTGCGCTCGCTTGTATTGCCTCAATACTAGGTGGTATAGCTACTACTGCTTTGCCTGTAGCTTTACCTGTTATATTACATAATATATTTTTGCAAATACTCATAAAGCCCCTTCCACAATAATATAAAAACGAAAAAGCTTAAATTATTGCTATTTATATCAGTTTTACTTTGAGAAATAAAACGCTAAATTCTCATATACAGTTTGTTCCTTTATATATGCATTTAGCATTTTCTTGGATTTTTCTGTTTTTTCAATATCATTATATATTTTTCTCACTAAAAGTGAATTATTTATATTTGCTTTCAAAAGTTGAGTAAGATAATATTGGATACAATCTATTATAAAAGTAGGTTCTAAATTATTTTCTATTTGGTAGGAATAAAGAGTTTGCGCGAAGTCCAAAGCACAATCTTTATCAAATTTAGGATATTGCTCAAAATATTTTTCAAAAAAGGCAACATTATATACACTGTTTTTTGAATCCGCAACATAAAAAGCTTGAGAACGAGATACTATTGTTTGCAGAATATCATCTTTATTATTTGTTAAAAATATAAAAGTAACTTTATCTGATGGTTCTTCTATAGATTTCAACATAGCATTTGCCGCTACTGTTGAAAAACATCCGGTGTTGATACCTTTGGGAATCCAATATTTATTTTCATCTTTCTCCTTTGGCAAAATAAATCCTGTAAGTATAAATTCATTATAATCTTGTACTTCCGCTTGAGAAAGAGTTTTATATTCTGCATCACAAAGAATAAATACTCTGTGATAATCAGAAGAATTTACCAAAGTATCTAATACCAAATTTATCTGTTCTTCCGAAATTACTGTTTTACTTGAATCGGTCTTATTATCAATTTTAGAAATTGTCATTACTGCAGGATGTTTGTTTTCTCTAATCCAACGGCAATTTTGACAACTGCAATCTTCCCTTCCGTCTTCAAGACAATTTAATTGCCTTGCTATTTCCATTGCCATTGCATATTGTATATAGTTATTATTTCCATATAAAATAATTGAATGAAATAACCTTTTCTGCTCAATAGCAGTTTTAAAAAAATTACTTAAATATGGATATTTTTTATCTAATATTTTATTCATACTATCTCAACAATGTAAGTTCCAATAATATTTCACTTGATGCAGACTGTCCTGTTTTTAATTTATACTCTGCATTTATAAGATTTTCTCTTATTTGAAGTAATTTATCAAGAGAAATATTTTTCAGTTTTTCTTGCATTTTCTTAACAACAAACTCATGCAATTTAAGTTTTGAAGCTATATCTTTTGTACTCATTTTTTTTTCATAATTTTTAACGAAAACAAAACGTTGAAAATTACCTTGAAGAGCAGCAAAAATTTCTAACGGGTGTCTTTTTTCCGTTAATATGTCGTATTGCTTTAATATTCCATCTTTATTACCTTTAATTATTAAATCAGCAAGAACAAAAACATCTTCGGAGGATGTACAATATTCTTTTATTGAATCTTGATTAATGACTTTATTAGGATGAATCGCAATCTTTAATTTTTCCAACTCGGAATCTATCAAAGTAAGATTAACACCCAACTGTTCAATTAAAAATGAAACGGTGCTTGAACTAATAGTTAAATCTTTTTCTTTTGTCATTCTTAATATTTCTGACTGAAGTTGTTTATCATAACTTTTATATTGTGCAAATTCTCTAACCTGAGAATATTTAGAAAGTATCTTATATAGTTTTTTTCTTGAATCTGGCTTTTTATTTTCATCTCTTGGTATTTTACACACAAAAATTATATTAACATTATCACTTAAATTTGAAAGAGCATAGTCAATACTATCTATTTGTTTATCATCAAGACTCATTTTATTCCCTATTAAATATTTATCAATATAAATAATAGTTAAAGTATTTCCAAACATTAACGGTGCAGATTGAACACAATCCATCAATATATTAAAAGAAGGATTATCAAATACCTTATAAGACATTGACATAAAAGAAGCATCAAGAAGCTCATTTTTAAGCTTCTTGATCTCTTTTTCCATTAAATATTCTTCTTGTCCGTAAAATAAAAATACTGCCATTTATTTTAATTTTCAATCAATAAACTTGCCCCAATTACTCCTGCTGTATTACCCAGTTCAGCATGAACAACTTCAACAGCAGCACCTTGAATTGGCATAGAACGTTTTTTCAAAGTTTCTTTTATAGGTTGAAATAATAAATCGCCTGCATCAGCAACACCACCGCCAATAACAATTTTTTCGGGATTCAATAAATTAACAACACTTGCTAAACCAATACCTATATAATTGCCTATTATTTCAAATATCTTCTTAGCAACAACATCGCCTTGTTTAGCTGCTTCACAAACTACATAAGGAGTAATTTCATTTTTTGCAAGTTCTCTGTATTTTGTAGACTTTCCGCCTTTTATGTATTCTTCTGCCATAGCAACAATACTTGGACCTGATGCAAAAGCTTCAAGACAGCCATGATCACCACATCCGCATAAAGGACCATTTTCCATTTGTAATTTTATATGACCTATTTCACCGGCTGCATTACTTGCACCGCGAACAAGTTTTCCATTAACAATTAAACCGGAACCAATACCTGTACCAACTGTAATACATATCATATTGTTAGCACCCTTACCTGCGCCATAATTTAATTCTGCGAGTGCAGCACACCTTACATCATTATCAACTTTAACAGGTATATTAAATTCTTTTGAAACAATATCTGCAATAGGAATATTAACCCACCCGGGAATGTTTGGAGCCAATCTTACAATACCATTGTCACAATCAATCTGTCCGGGAAATCCGAAACCAATACCTTCAATTGTTTCTTTTGCAACTTTTGATTCTTTTATTACGTCCCCAATTGCTTTTATAATATTGGATATAGTATATTCATATCCCATTTCAGCTCTTGTAGGAAGTGTATCAGAGTATACAATACTTCCATCTTTATCAACTAACGCAACTTTTACATTTGTTCCGCCTACATCTACCCCTATTCTGTACTTTTTTGCCATACCAGCTTCTAACTCCTTAGAAAATTAACTACCTGAAAAAATGATAGCACAAAAACATCTTTGTTTTACAAATAATTTAGGTAGTTTTATATTAAATCTATATAACTTTATCAATCAAACCATACTCTACAGCTTCTTGTGCAGACATATAGTTATCTCTTTCTGTATCGGCATAGATTTTTTCTATAGTTTGACCTGTGTGTTCCGCCAAAAGAGTATTAAGTTCTTTTTTCATTCTTAAAATTTCTTTAGCTTCAATTTCTATATCAGTAGCTTGACCTTGAGCACCGCCTAAAGGTTGATGAATCATTATCCTTGCACTTGGAAGCGCCATTCTTTTACCTTTTGTTCCGCCTGATAATAAGAATGCTCCCATTGAAGCAGCTTCACCTAAACATATAGTACAAACGTCAGCACGAACATGTTTCATAGTATCATAAATAGCCATACCCGCAGTTATAACACCTCCGGGACTATTTATATACATCATAATATCTTTTTCAGGATTTTCTGCATCTAAAACTAACAATTGAGCAACAATTGAATTTGCCAATTCGTCATCAATTTCTTCACCTAAAAAAATAATTCTTTCTCTTAATAATCTGGAAAAAATATCAAAAGACTTTTCACCGTTTGATGAAGCTTCTATAACCGTTGGTATATAACTTAAAACTGTTTTTTTATCCATAACAACCTCGTTCTTAATATGAATATTATAAACCAAAATTGATAAATTCATACAAAATCTGATAAAATATCATCCTAAGGGATTAACAATGATTATTGATAATAATTTAATCGCAAACGATTTTGATTTTATGACAGATTTTAACGGTATTGACCGTTTATTCAACAATCCGTTTTATCCGTCAGGTGTATACGACGAAGAAAAACCACAATATAATCACGGTCCAGAGTCAAGTGAATACCCCAATTTAACTCTTCCTTGCAAATTATATGATGAATGGGGAAATACTATTCAAGATGGGTATTATATGGTTGTACTGTCACAAGACATGAAATTTCTTGAACTATACCAAAGCAATAAAATAAAAGCCCGTGTAAGAGTAATGAAATTAGTAGAAAAAATGTATACTCAAGAAGAATTAAATGAAGAAACAGAAATAATAGGAAGGCTACGAACAGCTCAAGCAAAGAAAAAACTAAAAAAAATAAGAGAAGCTGAAGAAGAACTTATTGCATTTAAAGAACGCGTTGCTGCAAATTCTTACGCTACAATTGAAGATTCAGGAAAGGGTTACTATATATTAAAATATAATTGCAATGGAAAACAAGCAACTGGCTTTATTCAAAAATAAATTTAAAAATTACAATAAAAATGTTATCATTTATTTAAAATAGAAAAAAGGATTGATAGATGTACAAACCAACAAGAAATGTATATACAATAAGAACTTCACCATATAACGATAATGAAAAGCTTGAAAATCTTTTGAATGAAATGTCTAAAGACGGATGGGAGGTATATTCAATTCAAGAAATAGAAAATGATGACGGGTTTTTCTATAACTGTATTTTCATAAAAGAAACAGAAAATGAAGACAATTCATTGAATGAAAATGATGACTTACTAAACTTCAAATCAAGGATTGAAAGAATTATCAACCCTGAGCTTGACCCTTATGAGCTATGTGTTGACATACAAAAGAAGATTAAAGAAAAAAGACAAAAAATTGCACAAGTTAAATCCTTAATTGATGAAACTTCAGAAGATTCAAGAGCAATTTTAAATGCCGAAATTTCAAAACATATTGATGAGCTTGATGACCTAAAAAAGAAACTTTCGAAAACCATAAATCCGGATATAATGGAACAAAAACTTGGAGAACAGAAATTAACTTTGGCTCTTTCAGAAGAATTGATTGATATCCTTGACAATGATAATGAATATAATATGCTCTCACAAATTGTTCTTATAAGACAAAACTTAACAGAAACTCTAGGCTATATAATTCCAAAAATAAAAATTGAAGTAGACGACACTCTGGAAGAAAATGAATTTGTGTTAAAGGTAAGAGGAGTTCCGGTAATTAGCTCAAAAGCTTATTGGAATTATACTATGTTCTTTGAAAATGAACTAAAAATCGAAAAACTTCCGGATAATTCATTCAGGAATAGAGATATCGTTACAGGTTTAAATACAGTGTGGATAAAGTCAGAAAAAGCAAAAGATTTTTGGGCAAAAGGGCTTGATACAACAGACTATATTGCTTACTTAATAGAATATACAGTTACAAAATATATTGACGATATTTTTGATTATTCTGATATCAATAGGTACATTGAAATTGTCGGAAATCAAAATTTATATCTTGTTGAAAATATTATTCCTGATTATATGTCAGTTGCAGAACTAAAATACATTCTTACAAGTCTTATTAAAGAAAAAGTATCAGTAAAAGATATCGTATACATATTTGAAAAAATTAATGATTTTGCAGATGAAACAAATAAGGAAGAGCTATTAGAAAGAATAAGAATATCTTTAGCAAGGCAAATAAGTGCATCATCATGTAATGGAAAAGATAAAAATATATATGCTTATGAATTATCTGCAAACAGTATAAAATCATTCATTGGCGATAAAAATGTCCAAGATGAAGTTATAAGAATTGAAAGTACAAAGATAGAAGAAATTATAAATAATTTAAAAGAAAAAATAGAACAAAATACACCAGAAGCAAAGGAAATAATATTAATTGCACCAATGAAAGTAAGACATATTATATATTTAATACTTTCGCAAATGATTTCAAATATAAAAGTAATAGCAAGAGAAGAACTCTTATATGAATATCCGCTTAACATAATAAGCACAATATAAAATATTTATTATTGTTTGTTATATAAATTTTGTGCCATACAACTATTTAGACTGCGTCTAAGATTCATCAAACGAACATTCATCTGGTTTTTTAGATTTTGGCATCTTATTGTGTCTGCAATAATATTAAAATCCATATCAGATAGTGAATTATGTCTTACAGTTGTATGAATAAAATCACTTGAACTATTTGCCTTTTCTGACTGATGCAGACTGAAATTAATAGGTGAGACTTTCATTTATTCTTCCTTACTTACTTGTATATTATAATATACAAATAACTTTATTGAACACTTAATTTGTATAACTACTAAAAACAAGTAAATATCTTTTTTTGATTTAAATAAAATAAAATTTTACATAAGTTAATATATACAACTTTAGATTAGTTATATTTATGATTTAAAAAATCCATGTTAGCATATAACAAAGGAGTAATTATGAATATAGAAGAAATTATAAATACTGCCAGAGGTAAAGAAAAAGCGGACTTAGTAATAAAAAATGTACAAGTTGTAAATGTTCTTTCTGAAGAAATATATAAATCTGATATTGCGATAAAAGATGGAATAATTGCCGGAGTAGGAGATAATTATAAAGGTGAAAATGAAATAAATGGAGAAGGTAAATACGCTTGTCCTTCTTTTATAGATGGACACGTACATATTGAAAGTTCTATGCTTTTACCATCCGAATTTGCGAAAATGGTAGTTCCGACTGGAACTACAACTATAGTTGCAGATCCTCATGAAATATCAAATGTAATTGGTCTTCATGGAATAAGTTTTATGCGAGAAGCTTCAAAAGACTTACCATTAGATGTATATATGACTCTTCCCTCTTGTGTACCCGCAACTCCATATGAAACATCAGGTTTTGAATTAAATAGTTATGATTTATCACTTTTAATAGATAGTCCTTGGATTTTAGGTCTTGCAGAAATGATGAACTACCCGGGTGTTGTGAATCTGGATAAAGAAGTTCTATCAAAAATAAAACTTACGATTGAGAAAAGAAAAAGAATAGATGGTCACGCACCATATTTATCAGGTAAAGATTTATGTGCTTATGTTGCAGCAGGAGTATCGTCAGATCACGAATGCACAAACCCATCTGAGGCCATTGAAAAATTAAGGCTTGGCATGTATTTAATGGTAAGAGAAGGAAGTGCTGCTAAAGACTTAGATGCATTAATTCCTGTATTAAAAGAATTTCCGACAAGAAAATGCATTTTTGTAACAGATGACCGTTATCCATCTGCTCTAAAAGAACACATAAATAATATGGTACAAAGAGCAGTTAAAAATGGTATAGCCCCAATCAAAGCAATTCAAATGGCAAGTATAAATACAGCAGAATACTTTGGATTAAAAAATCTTGGAGCGATAGCCCCGGGATATAAAGCTGATTTGCTACTACTTGATAATTTGGAAACTTTCAAGCCTCAAACCGTAATAAAAGATGGTAATATTGTTGCTCAAAACGGGGAAATGACAATTAATATAGAGAATAAACTGCTTTCTTCTCTCAGAGGTACAGTAAATATCAGATGGCTCGAAAAAGAAGATTTAAAGATTAAGGCTCAATCAAATAAAGCGCAAACAATTGAAGTAACTGACGGCCAATTAGTTACAAAATGTGTTGAAGGGGAAATAAATATACAGAATGGATACGCCCAAAGTAATATCGAGGAAGATATATTAAAAATACTCGTCATCGAAAGACATAAAGCCAGCGGAAATATAGGAAAAGGCTTTGTAAAGGGATTTGGTCTTAAAGCAGGAGCTATTGCTTCAACTGTAGCGCATGATTCACACAATATGATTGTCATCGGTACAAATGATGATGATATGTTAAAAGCAATAAAAGAACTTGTTAAATATCAAGGAGGAAAAGTAATAGTTAAAGATGGAGAAGTCTTAGCAAAACTTGAACTGCCAATTGCAGGTATTATGTCTGAAGAAAGTGCAGATACTGTAATCAGAAAATCTGAAGAACTAAAAAAAGCAGAAAAACTTATTGGATGTTTACTGAAAGAACCTTTTATGACAATGGCGTTCCTTTCTTTATCTGTAATACCTGAACTTAAACTCACAGATAAAGGATTAATGGATGTTATAAATAATAAATTTATAGAATTATTCAAAAAATAGCTGATATTAATCAGCTATTTTTTATTTTTAATTTATGTTAATCAGTATTAGCAATTGCAATTTGCTTTAAATTTTCAATTCCATACTTTTCAATCTCTGTTTGAATTACTGTTTTTATTGCGTCGTCTGATGAACCAATTGCACTATTAAAAGTATTTACAGTATCGTCCTCAAACTTTCCATTCATATCTTTTCTTGTGGATACCATTACTTTATAAGGATCTTTTTTGTCCGCAGAAATTGAAACTTGAAGATTTTCTCCATCACTGTCTTTTACTAAAAAGACACAGTTCAAAATATTTGAAGAATTAGACAACATTGTATTAATATATTTCTCTTTGGTGTCATTTTCAGACATTGTTTTACTTGTTGGTAATGGAACATAAACAGGCTTGCCAAATTGAACTTTTCCATTTTGAATCGTCATTTTTCTTCTGTCTGCAATAATAGAACCATTATCTTCAAATGTTATTTGAGTTGTTGTTGTCACAAAAGGTTTATTTATAAGACTTTGAGCATTAACCGCATTTAAAATATCTTCAGGATTACATGATTTTTCCTTTTTTGTTGTATCTTGCTCTGCTGATTTTGGCATTTTAGATTTTGTTGTTTCTATTTTTTCTAATGATGATAAATTCACTCCATCAAAATAATTCATACTTTTATTTTCTCCTAAATTAATATTTAAATATATTTTAATATATTTAAAAAAAAAATACATATTAGAATTGCTAATCTAAAAAATTTTTTATATATATGATTACGAAATTGTAACAAACTCTAGAATTAGAATATTTGTTTTGAATTGATAAATAAAAAAACTTATTTGGGGCTCATACAATGACCATTGACATCTATAATCATTATTCTTTCATTATTTTTACTAAAATCAAATTAATTTATATCAGATTTATTAATCAGTTGCACTTTGTTGTTAAGAAAATCATCCATTATATTTCTATCTAAGCCCAATACATTATAGAAAACATTTAATGTAAAATAACTGCTTATTAACATATAAACAATTGAAATTATTAATAATATTTTATATGTTTTTATAATTTTTTCACTAAAAGTAAATTTATTATTAGCAAACACAATAAATAATAAAGGAAGCATAGGAATCAAATATCTGCCTTGAAATCCGTTAATTGTTTGAGCATTAGGATTTGACCAATAAATTAAAAGAGTATATTGAATTATAAAATACGAAAACAAAATAATTAATAGTGCAATCATTCTAAGTTTAAAAGATACTCTTTCTTTGAGAATAATCACCATCGATATAAAAGACAATAAACTCAAGGTATAAATTTCGTGCCGCAAAAATATATGTAACCATCCTAAAACCCCTACCATTTGTTTAAAATAACTTACAATATTTACAAAACTTGTAACCAGAATTTTATATAATACAGATATGGGTTCTTTAAATATATATAGAAAATCATTAATTACAGTATATTCAGAATTCAAGTTCTTAGGACCTAAAGCAATCAGCAGTTGACATATAACAAACGAAATAAAAATTAATATTGCGACATATATATTTTTTTTAAGCTTAAATTCCTTTGAAAAGGGAGGTAGAAAAAACAATAAAAATAAGAAAAAAACCAATCCTTTACACATTGCACAAACGCAAGATAATATACAAAGTATTATAAAATCTTTCTTTGTAATTTCATTCTTTGAGAATATTAAGTTAAAAATAAAAGCTAAGAAGAAAAAAGCAAAAGCATTATTAAATGAATCAGCACTGTAACTCATTCCCTCAAATAAAGCCATTGGTAATAAAGCAACATACATAAATGGGTATTTAAATACTGGTGTGATCTTTATTGCAAGCGCTGAAAGCGAAATATATAAAAGAAGGTTCAAGAATCTTCCAATATAAAACAAAATATTACCATCCTGAGTAAATAAACTGCCAATTTTTATACCCAGTGCAGGAATAATATACATTATTGCTGAGTTACGAGAAGCGAAGTGAAATTGAGTCTTTTCTCTTTGCATACAATTATATTTATTATTATCAGAATTTTTTTTAATATAACTCGATTTATCAATATTAAAAAAATATCTATCATACTTTGTCTTTTGAACAGGTGTTTTGCTATAAAATATAAAATCAGCAACCTCACAAGCCCTAAGCAAATGATGTGGTTCATCAGGAACCTCAAAGGGCGGTGTTTTGAATAAAAATATACTTCCAAATATAAAAGCTAAAATAACAAATATTATTTCCGGTCTTTCTAAGATTTTATTTATATTTAAATCAAATCTTTTCTGCATAACCACTACCTTGAAATTAACTCATAATTGGAGCATTAATAATAAACGTAACAGGACCATTATTTAAAAGATTTATCTGCATATGGGCACCAAAAACTCCAGTTTTAACTGGAATTTCATGTTCTTTCACTTTTGAAATAAAATATTCATACATAAATTTAGCTTCATCAGGCTTCATTGCATTATCAAAACTTGGACGAGTTCCCTTTTTTATATCAGCACATAAAGTAAACTGAGAAACTATAAGCATTTCACCGTTAATATCTTTTATGGAAAGATTCATCTTCTCATTTTCGTCAGGGAAACATCTTAATACACAAAGTTTGTTAGCAAGCCAATCGGCTTGTTCTTTTGTGTCATTTTTTTCTGCGCCAAACAGCACCAAATAACCCCTATCTATTGAACTGAATAATTCATTTCCAATAGTAACGGAAGCATTATCAACTCTTTGAACTAGAAGTTTCATTATTTAACCGCAATTACTTCTATTTCAGCTAAAGCACCTTTTGGCAATTCTTTTGCAGCAACGCAAGAACGAGCAGGCTTTGATACAAAAGCTTTTTCATATAAAGAATTAAATACCGCAAAATCTTTCATTTCTGCAATAAAACAAGTTGTTTTTACAACATCTTCAAAACCATATCCTGCTGCTTCAAGTAATCCTTTTATATTCTTTAGTATCTGATTTGTTTGTTCTTCAATTGTTCCGCCAATAAATTCATTAGTTCCCGGATTAATTGCAATCTGTCCTGAACAATATAATGTATTTCCGCACTGATAAGCTTGTGAATAAGGTCCTATTGCTTTTGGCGCCTTATCTGTTGAGATAATTTTATTCATTATCAATATCTCCTAACTTATTTTGTATAGCTTGTTCTACATTTTCTTTCATTGTTTCTTCACTGTATGAATCCTTAGTATCAGTAACAACAATTTTATTTACAGCCATTACAGAATCGTTTTCCATTAAGTTTTGAATTCTAACACCTGTTGCAGGTCTGCCTTGACGGGAAACATCACTTGCCTTAATTCTTGAAACTATACCGTTTTGAGTAACAACCATAATTTCATCATCTTCTTCTACAACAGTTAAAGCAACCAATCTTGATGAAGCTGTTTTAAATTTGGTAGCTATTAAACCAATACCGCCTCTGTTTTGAGGTCTGAATTCTGACATTTTTGAACGTTTACCAAAACCATCTGATGTTACAACCAATAAATCAGCATCAAAGTTTCTTGGTATAATATCACAACCGATAATAGTATCTGCCGTTCTCAATTTCATTGAATTTACACCTCTTGCACTTCTGCCTAGAGGTCTTAAATCATCAATAGCAAACCTGATAGCCATACCACAGCTTGTAGCAATAAATACTTCATCAGAATTATTTGCTTGTTTTACCCAATTCAAGCTGTCACCTTCTTCAAGCCCTATAGCAATTATGCCGGTCTTTCTTATTGAAGCGAAGTTATCAAGACCAATTCTCTTTATATAACCTTTCTTTGTTAACATAATTAAATTTGAATTAGGATCAAAATTTGAAACAGGAACAACCGCTGTTATTTGTTCATCTTGTTCAAGCGGCAATACATTTATTATAGGAAGACCTTTTGCTTGTCTTGATCCTTCCGGGAAATCATATACATTCAAGCTATAAACAGTACCTTTACTTGAGAAGAATAATACTTTATCATGCATCATTGCAGTAAAGAAATGACCTACATCATCGTCTTCTTTCGTCTTGATTCCGCCTTTTCCTCTAGTTGCACGGTTCTGACGTTCAAATACATCTAAAGAAATACGTTTAATATATCCTTGACGAGTTATAAATACTGCCATAGGAATATTTGGAGTCAAATCCTCTATTGTCATTTCATCTGCTTCCGGAAGAATTTGAGTTTTTCTGTCATCTCCATATTTTTCTTTATCTTCATTTAGTTCTTGTTTTATCAAATTTAAAACTTTATTTCTGTCTGCAAGTAATTCTTCATATTCCTGAATTTTCTTTTTCAGTTCTTCATATTCAGCCTTAATTTTATCTTGTTCCAAACCTGTTAAACGTCTTAATTGCATTTCCAAAATAGCATTAGCCTGATCGACATCAAGACCAAACTTCGACATAAGACCGATTCTTGCCTCGTCTGCTGTTTTAGATTTTTTAATTAACTCAATAACATCGTCCAAGCTCGCTAAAGCAATTAATAACCCTTCTAAAATATGGGCTCTCATTTTTGCTTTTTTCAAGAAGAATAAAGTTCTTCTTGTAATAATTTCTACTCTGTGTTCAATGAACTCATTAAGAACTTCCAACAAATTCATTAATCTTGGCTGCTGACCGACTAAAGCCAACATATTAACACCAAATGTAGCTGTCAATTGAGTATATTTATAAAGGTTATTTCTAACAACTTCAGGTTTTGCATCACGTTTAAGTTCTATAACAATTCTCATACCGTCACGGTCAGATTCATCACGTATATCAGATATACCATCAATTTTTTTGTCTCTAACCAGTTCAGCTATTTTTGTTATTAAAGCTGCTTTATTTACCTGATACGGGATTTCAGTAACAACAATAGCAGTTCTTGATTGACGTCCGCCGCCTGCCGGAATTTCTTCAAATGTTGATATAGCAGACATTTTTATAGAACCACGGCCTGTAGCATAAGCTTTTCTGATTTCAGAAACACCAATAATACTTGCCCCTGTAGGAAAATCTGGGCCTTTTACGTGGTGCATAAGTTCATCAATTGTCAAATTAGGATTATCAATCAAAGCAATAGTACCGTCAACTATTTCGCACAAATTATGTGGCGGAACATTCGTAGCCATACCTACCGCAATACCCGAAACACCATTTAACAATAACATAGGTAACCTAACAGGTAAAACAGAAGGTTCTTCAAGCGAACCGTCAAAGTTCGGAACAAAATCAACTGTTTCACAATCAATATCAGCAAGCATCGAAGTTGTAATTTTATGCATTCTGGCTTCCGTATACCTCATAGCAGCGGCACCGTCACCATCGACACTACCAAAGTTACCATGCCCGTCTACGGTCAGATATCTTGTTGAAAAATCCTGAGCCATTCTAACTAAAGATTCATAAACAGCTGTGTCACCGTGGGGGTGATATTTACCTAAAACTTCACCAACGATTCTCGCACACTTTTTGAATGGTTTATCAGGTGTCATACCCAGTTCATTCATAGCGAATAGAATACGTCTGTGAACAGGCTTCAAACCGTCTCTAACATCAGGAAGTGCCCTTCCTATTATTACAGACATAGCATAATCTATATAACATTGCTTCATTTGTTCACGTATATTAACCGGAACAATTTTTCCATCTTCAAAAAAATTCTGTTGAGCCAAAACTTATACCCCTTTATGACAATTTATTATTAAATTTCTCACTCTCTCAAAAGTTCATGATACTTATATTGTAACACAAACAAGCTTTTGAGCAAATTATTAACAATCTTAGTTCTTAATCTTTTTCAATATAAAATCTTAATCAAAGAGCAAACCGTATTTTCTTGCAATTTTTATTGATTCATCATTCATTGCAACAGGAATACCATTCATTTTCATATCACGCATATAAGCATATCTGTGTCTTCCATCTCCAAAAACAATTTCAGGATGTCTTCCATCATCATTAATATGAACAACAGGTGCATATATTTCCTTACCGGTTTTTAAATATTGTTCAAATCTATCAATTCGTTCTGGCTGAGATATTCTTCCTCTTCTCCCAACATATGCAAAACCATAGAAATCATATTTTTCATCAAAATTTATTCTGTCAATTTCAACTAATTTATATCCTTTTGCTTTATCTTCAGGAGATAATACAACTCTTGATTTTACACTATCTGCAGAATCGAGTAATTCTGAAAATGATTTTCTGGTAAAATTTATACCTCTATTAGCAAGCATTGTCTCAATTTCATCATCTGCAGCATAATTTTCACCTATAAATTTTATAGTAGAATTGGAATAGCTATAGTTATCTTCAGGAATTTCTGTAAAAGATGAGATTCCAGCTCTCGAATATGAATATCTATCAGATAGATCTAGAATATCGTCAACTTTATCCGGATTTTCTTTAGCTTTTACTATGTATAAACTCTGAAAAGAAGGTTTAAGATTTCTGTTATAATTATTAATTTGCATATTTTATTTCCTTTTAACTGCATAAAACACATCAATAATAAAAATTGCCAATAATTGTTCTTTTATATTTTTTTATCTTATAATTCACTTGTAAGAGAAAATATAATGAAAAAAACATTGGCAGAAAATAAAAATATAAAAAATATAAAAAATATAATAGAAGAAACAAACCTAAAACATATTGCCATCATTATGGATGGAAACAGACGTTGGGCAAAAAGCAGACTTTTACCCTCTGCAGCAGGTCATAAAATGGGTGTTGAAGCTTTAAGAACAACACTAAAAGCCTGTAAGAAATTTGGCATTAAATATCTTACCGTTTATGCATTCTCTACCGAGAATTGGAACAGAGCAAAGGAAGAAGTTGATTTTTTAATGTCTTTACTTGCAAAAACTATTGTTAAAGAAGTACCTGAATTTATTGAAAATGATATTAAACTTACTTTTATTGGCGACAGAAAATCACTTTCTAAAGAAATAAATGACGTACTTGAATACGGAGAAGATAAAACATCAAAATGCAATACATTAAATCTTCAAATTGCATTTAACTACGGTTCAAGAATGGAAATTACAAATGCAGTAAAAGAAATTTGCAAAAAAGTTCAAAATGGACAACTTAAAATTTCAGATATTAACGAAAATACAATAGAAAGTGAACTCTATACCAAAAATCTTCCCGAGCCTGATTTATTAATCAGAACAGGTGGCGAAAAGAGAATAAGTAATTATTTACTATGGCAAGTTGCTTATTCAGAAATATATGTTACAGATAAATTCTGGCCTGAATTTGATGAAAACGAACTATCTGAAGCAATAATTGAATTTCAGTCAAGGAACAGGAGATTCGGGAAATAAAATATGATTAAAATAACTCTGGCAACTTCAAATCCGCATAAATTAGAAGAAATCAATGCAATTAATAAAAATCAAAATATTATTTTTGATGTAGTTAAGGGGGATTTTAATCCTGTTGAAGACGGTAAAAATTTTGAAGAAAACGCTACTATAAAAGCAAAAGAAGCTGCAAAAATAATGAAAACATATTGTTTGGCAGACGATTCTGGTCTTTGTGTTGATGCTTTAGAGGGACGTCCGGGTATACATTCTGCAAGATATGCTCAAACTCAAAAGGAAAAAATAGAAAAACTTTTAGCAGAAATGAGAAATGTACCATATGACTGGAGAAGTGCTCATTTTATTTCATCTATGGTTTTAGTTAATGCAGATGGAGAAATAATCCACACACAAACAGGTAAAGTATTTGGCTATATAGATGATTCTCCCAAAGGCTCAAATGGTTTTGGCTATGATCCTATATTTTTTATTCCGTCAAAGAACCAAACAATGGCAGAACTTCCTAATGAAGAGAAGAATCAAATTTCACATAGAGCTAACGCTCTAATACCCATGCTTGAATGGATTGAGGAAAATTTATTATAAATTATTCATCAGTTAATAAAAAATTTTCAGGCAATTCTTTTTCTATCAACATAACAAAATCAGAAGGTTTCACACCTAATGCTTCTGCAACTTTCCATACAGAAATAAACATAGGACTATTGGATGCAGATTCCATTCTGCTAAGTAAAAATTTCTGAATTTCATATTCATCAGCAAGCATTCTTTGAGATTTTAATTTTTCTTTACGAAGTTTTTTTATAGTTGTAGAAATTGCCTGTATTAACAGTTTTTCTTTTATTAAATTTTTACCGTTTTGCTGCATTACTAAAATCCAAAAAAACTTAATTCATTTTTCTATTATAACTATATTATACTTTTTTACTTTCGGATTGTTCAAATTCTCTCAAACCAGGTGCTTTTGTACTACCGGTTCTTTTTGCTGTAATAGCGTACTGTATTTTGGGTATTGCAATACCTAAAGCAAAAGCAGAAATACCTATTGCTATAGCTCTAAATCCTGCAGACATAATAAAGCTTCTCTTTGACAATTTATCAAGAAGTTTTTTATCCACAACACCGTTATTTGTTTTATTCGCAAAATCAATTACTGCTTTTGCATAATCATCAATATTATCCCTAAATTTAGTAATCTTTTTCATAGGAATAAATTTATATGGATTTGTTAAAGCTTCACCAAATTTAGTTTTGAATATCCTTTGCATAAATGAAGGTTCACTTATTGCACCATTTTTTAATACATCCGCAACTTGCTGTCTTGTTAAAACAGCACCGACTCCTGCCTGTTTTGGCTGTAATTTAGAGAGTTCCGCAGCCTTCTTAATTAATGTTTCATCAGTTAAATATTTACTCAACTCAGATAAAGGAATAACATCCGAGTCAAATGGCAGTTTTGACAATAATTCTATAGCTTTATCATCCAGCTTACCGATTATTTTCTCCGCAAATTCTTTTACTCCAATTGAACCGAATGTTCCATCAGCTTTTTTAATTTGTTCCAAGAACATATTATGAACTTGTTTTGCCGCAACCGTATCTATGGAAGTGCTCTTTGCACTGCCTGTTGCTTTTTGCAATAAAGAATATATTATAGGTGTACTGGCAATATAAAAGAATGATGAAGCTGTATCTCTAAATAAGTATTCTAACCCTTCATCTTTATTTCTTGCAGTAGTAACACGGCCAGCCAATATTCCAACATCACTGGATAATAATTTGCATATCTTGTTACCTTCTAAATAATGAGCAACCGTAGTTATTGCATTAGGAGAAATTCCTTTAAAAGCAGGTTTTTCCTGCGACGAGAATTTTTTATTAAACTCATCAAAAGATACAGAGGCGAATTGAGCGTATTTATCATCATTATTAACATTTTTTGATTGTGAATTATTTCCAATATGCATTAATTTTCTTGTAATAGCTTGATTAATTTTCGGAAGTGCAAAACCAACAAACCCTGTTGCCAATAAAGTTGATAATATAATCTTAGAGAATTTAAATACAGCAAGCTTTTTCTCTAATTTTTTCAAAGTATCTGTATCTTTAACTTTTTCTGATAAATCACCAACCAGATTGTTAAAAGGTGTTCTTAAGGCGTCTTTACCAACATCAAATTCAGTTGTAGGAAGTTTTAGTACATGTGTCCCTATTTTATCGCCGATGTTATTAAAAATATCAACACCTTTCATCCAGAATACAGCAGAGACTATATCATCAAAAGCTCTTTCACGAAGCTCAGCAGCACCGCTACGTTTATAAGCATTATAGCCACGTCCGCCTGTAACCGCCGTTTCTAACAGAATTGTAGACGCTAATGCATCTTGATCAGCAAGAGTCCTTACAATTTCTCTTGCGCCTTTATTACTCAATTGATATTTTTTGTTATTAGTGTTTTCTTGACTAACTGATATTCTGTTTATCTGCATTGATTATTACTTTATCCAACACACTTTTCCAAAAAGTTAAAAATAGTAATAAACTTTTTTTGCTACCTTTGCTTTAATATTTAATATTTTTAATATTTCATTTACTTTATTTTTTTAGGCTATATAATAATCTTACTCACTAATCCTCTAAGCAGATTGTTAAACTAACAATACTGACATTAGAAAGGAAAATACATTATGGCAAATATTAAATCCGCTAAAAAAAGAATCTTAACTGCAGAAAGAAACTATGAAAGAAATGTTGCGTTCAAATCAGCAATTAAAACTGCCGTTAAAAAAGTTGTTGTTTTAGCACAAGCCAAAGAAAAAGACCAAGCAGCAATCAATACAGCATTATCAGTTGCATATAAATTATGCGACAAAGCTGTTTCTAAAGGTATTTTACATAAAAATACTGCTGCCAGAAAAAAATCAAGATTAACTAAGGCAGTTAATAAATTAATGGCTTAATTGATTTAGATTTTTAGGTTAAAAAAAGCTCCTTACCTTGAGGAGCTTTCTTTTTTATTTTTTTATATTTTATACTTAATTTTCGATTAACCAACTAAACCAGAATCATCATATTCTGAAGCTTTTACCATAATAGCATGTTCTACAGGATTCTCTTTTTTAATAGAAGTGTCAAACGGAACCTCATCAAAACTGTATTCCTCTTTCACTTTTTTTAACTGATTTTCATCAACTAATCTTTTAGCAAGTTCTGCTATTTCATATACTAATTGATATCTGTTTTCAGTTGTCTCATTAAGATCCCATGCTATTTTTATAATTTGGTTCATAAATTCCTCCAGTGCAATTTCAGATATATTAATAATACTATGCTCATTTTTGAATATCAAGCAATGAATATTTTATAAAAAACAAAATATTAACTTTTGTAAACAGACGTAAAGTCATGTACCATCATGCTTTGCACGCTTTAGAATATAGTTCCGTATATATATTAAAAAATGTAAATTTAAATCTTATACCATGAAAACTCATGTGACATCATGCTTTCCATGCTTTTATTCACAATAACATTGATAAGGCTTATAGACCTATATCATGCCTAAAACCTATGATTATAAAGGTAGGTAAATTTATAGGTTTTATGCAAAATTCCAATAATTACTCATATATAAATAACAAAGTAATTAATATAAAATCAGAACTCCTTTTTAGAGAGGCAGAAGACGATTTTTATTATTTCAACAAAATAAATAATGCGTACAAAAAACTTACTCAAGCAGTAAGACTAACGCCCACTCACTTAAAAAGTATTATTTTACTTGCTAATATTTGTTTCATAAAGGGCAAAATCAAAAAAGCTTTAAGCTTATATTCAATTGCAAAAAACATTTCACCAAATAATAGCAAAATAACAGCTGCAATTGCTAATTGCAATTATGTTTTAGGAAATTATTCACAAGCATTAATTTATATAGAAAAATCAATAAAAAAAGTTAGTTTTGAAAATTGTGAATTTTATTCACAGTTACTTGAAATAAAAATAAATATTCTGTTTGAGCAAAAAAAATACAAAGAAGCATACTCTACTTTTATCAATTTTAAGAATAATCTAAGGAAAATATCTTTCATTACTGATTATAATATTAATTATGAATTACTTAGTAAAAAAATAGACTTACAGAAAAAAGTTCAGAAATCTAATTTAAAAATAGTTTAAAATGTTGGTTAGAAAGACAAAATAGTGAAAAATCATATAAAAAGAATCGTTTTATTAATTATAACTATAATATTTTTATATTTTGTTTTTGTGAATATAGATTTAATTGAACTTTTAGAAAGTATAAAAGAATTTGATTTAAAATATATTTTGCTCTTAAGCATTTCAATAATTTGTTCGCTGACTTGCAGGGGAATTTGTTTTAAAAAACTTATTTCGAAAACAGTAAATGTTCCATTAAAAGAACTTGTTCCATTATGTTTGACTTCCGCTTCTCTGAATATTCTACTTCCTGCTAGAGCAGGAGATATATTTAGAGCTTTTTTTATTGGGCAAAAATATAAAGTAAGTAAAATAAAAATATTTGGAACAGTTATGTTAGAAAGAATATTCGATGTATTCATAATATTCTGTTTTTTATTAGTTGGTGTTTTTATTTATCACAGAAATGAAATTGCCATTAAATTGTGTTCTTTTGCCGGAATTTGTATTCTTATTGTAATTACATTTACTATAATTACTTTTAAATATAATAAAATGGATGAACTATGCTGTCTTATAATTAATAAGACAAAATCACTTCCGTTTTCTAATTTAATTCAAAAAGGAATAAATTTTACAAATAAAACATGCAATTCCTTTTTCAATGGTTTTGAAATAATAGATGCCCCCCAAAAAATACTGGCTGTTATAATTGCTTCATTTGGAATATGGTTTTTTGAATGTTTAAATTTTTTCATAACTATACAAGGATTTGGATATAATCTGCATTGGTCTGTAACAATTTTTATTATATGTTTCATTGCACTTGCTTGTATGATTCCATCTACTTCAATATTTATTGGTCCATATCAATTGGCAGTAATTACCGCATTTTCAATATACAATGTCAATAAAGAAACAGCTCTTGCAATATCTTTTGTTGAACAAACAATAGTCACAATTGTAACTTCTATTTTTGCATTATTGTTCTTGTTAAAGAATAATATTTCTTTTGAAGATTTAAAAAAAGATATTCAAAAAACATTTTAAGAAATTGAAATAATTAACAATTTGTAAAAAATATAATTCTTTTGGCAATTAAAATTACTTTCTTTCTTTATCTAATTAAAAGTAAGGAGAAAGTATATGAGTATTCAGCCTGTAAATATAATAAGAAGTATCTGTAAAAAGATTAGTACATCAAAGGCTACAAAAACAGCATTAAATAAAAAAGCAATTCAAAGTGTACTTGTAAAAGATACTGGTAAAATTTTTTTACACAAATCAGCTCCTATAGAAATGATAAATAGCGAAATTCAAACCGGGCTAGGTGATAAATTACTACCCTTATTGGGATTAACTGCCGCTGGCGGATATTCTGCAAATAAAGCACGTGAGAAAGGTCAAAGAGTTTTTTCAACTACTGCATAAAACAAAAAAGATATTGAGAAATCAATATCTTTTTTGTTATTAATGATTTTTATTTTATTATATTTTAGCGAGGTATTCATTAATAGCTTTTGCAGCTCTCTTACCAGCACCCATTGCGTTAATAGCAGTAGATGAACCGGTAGGTGCAACGTCACCACCGGCGTAAACTCCATCAACGGAAGTTTCACCCGTTTCTGCATTAATTACAATATAACCTTTTTTATCTGTATTCAAATCCATATTATCCTTTAACATAGATGCTTGAATTGTAGGATTAGGTCCTGTACCTAATGCAACAACAACTGTATCTACATCTAAATCAACAAATTTGCCTGTAGGAACAGGTTTTCTTCTGCCTGATTCGTCAGGTTCCCCAAGTTCCATAATTTCAAACTGCATGCCATTTACATAACCGTCTTTATTATAAATTTCTTTTGGTGCATGCAAAAATTTAAATACAACACCTTCTTCTTTTGCGTGTCTAATTTCTTCTAAACGGGCAGGTAATTCAGCTTCAGTTCTTCTATATACAATATAGACTTCTTTAAAACCAACTCTGACTGCAACACGAGCAGCATCCATTGCAACATTACCGCCACCAATTATTGCAGCTTTTTCACCAACTCTTATAGGAGTTGCCGTTTCTTCCAAATTTGCTTGCATCAAATTAACTCTTGTTAAGAATTCATTTGCAGAAAATACTCCATTTAGGTTTTCCCCGGGAATTCCCATCATTTTTGGCAAACCTGCACCTGAACCTATAACAATAGCATCAAATCCGTCTTCTTTTAATTGTTTTATAGTGATGGATTTTCCGACAACAACATTTGTATAAAATTTAACACCCATTGCTTTTAAATTATCAATTTCTTTATCTAGGAAAGTTCTTGGTAGTCTAAAAGGAGGAATGCCGTATCTTAACACACCACCCAATTTATGTAATGCCTCAAAAACAACAACTTCATGTCCGGCTTTTCTCAAGTCAGCTGCAGCAGTAATACCGGCGCAACCTGAACCCACAATCGCAACTTTCTTACCTGTTTCTTTTATTTCCCCAACTTTTAGGCTTGTTGCATCACCTACATAACGTTCTAATGCACCAATTGCCACCGGTTCAGATTTAATTCCCAATACGCACTTACTTTCACATTGACGTTCTTGAGGGCAAACTCTGCCGCATACGGAAGGCAACAAACTTGATTCTCTAATAATTTCACCTGATTTTTCAATATCACCTTCTTTTAAAGCACTAATAAATCCCGGAATATTTATATTTACAGGACAACCCTGTACACATCTTGGATTTTTACAATTTAAACAACGAGAAGCCTCTAATTTTGCTTGTTCATCTGTTAAATTTGACTCAACTGCTTCAAAATTAGTACGCCTAACCATCGGGTCTTGTTCATGTTGTCTTTGTCTTACTGCCATATTCATATCCTTCTTGTTTAACCAAAACTTAAGTAAATTATACTATAAAAACATTGTGTAATATTTTTGTTTTTTTGCAAAGTTTTTAACAAAATTTTTTAGGTATAATAACTTTAGAGTATTTAATGTGGAGAAGTTATGAAAATCAACAAAAATTATTTGGAATTGGAAGATAGTTATTTATTTTCAACCATTGCAAAAAAAGTAAATCAATTCGTAAAAGAAAACCCTGATAAAGATTTAATCAGACTTGGTATTGGTGATGTTACATTACCTTTGGCTCCTGTAGTAGTCGAAGCTATAAAAAATGCAGCAGATGAAATGGGGAAAAAAGAAACATTTAAAGGATATGGACCGGAACAAGGCTATGCGTTTTTACGTGAAGCAATTCAAAAATATTATTCTCGTAAGAATGTAAATTTAGAAGCTGATGAAATTTTTATTTCAGACGGTGCAAAAAGTGATCTTGGTAATATCTTAGATATTTTTGGACTTGAAAATACCGTTTTAGTACCGGATCCTGTATATCCTGTTTATGTTGATACAAATGTTATGGCAGGAAGAAAAATAATTTTTGCCGATGCAAATGAACAAAATGGATTTTTGCCATTACCTGATGAAAATGTTAAATCTGATATTATATATATCTGCTCACCAAATAACCCTACAGGTGCTGTTTATACAAAAGACGGTCTAAAGAAATGGGTTGACTATGCATTAAAAAATGATGCAATTATACTATTTGATGCCGCATATGAATGTTTTATAAAATCAGAAGAACTTCCAAACAGTATATATGAAATTGAAGGTGCAAAGAAATGTGCCATAGAATTTTGTTCTTTTTCAAAAACAGCAGGCTTTACAGGTACAAGATGCGGATATACCGTAGTACCGAAAGAATTAGTAAAAGAAGGGGTTTCTTTACATAAATTCTGGTTAAGAAGACAAACAACAAAATTCAACGGGGTTCCTTATATTGTTCAAAAAGGTGCAGAAGCAATATTTTCAGAAAAAGGACAAGAACAAATTAAGGAAAACATTGCTTACTATAGCGAAAATGCAAAAATCATAGCTGAAACTATGGATAAAAAAGGTATTTGGTATACAGGCGGAAAACACTCACCGTATATATGGCTAAAATGCCCTAACAACATGTCTTCTTGGGAATTCTTTGACTACCTTTTAAATAATATTGCTGTAGTTGGAACACCTGGTGCCGGGTTCGGTAAGAATGGGGAAGGTTACTTCAGATTAACATCTTTCGGAAACCGTGAAAAAACAATTGAAGCAATGGAAAGATTTTCAAAACTATTTTAAAAAGAGGAGTTCTAAACTCCTCTTTTTATTAGTTATGTTTTGCCTTTTCAACATATTTTAATATAGCTGATGAAACTGAAGGTCTTTCGTACCAATCACGTACATAGCGTTCCAATCCGAAACAACTTCCTCTTTCTTTTAGTCCGTTATTAACATTGAATGCAGCTTCACACATACCAATTTGAACAGTAAAATATGGAGCTTTAGGATTTCTAATATCTATATTAAAACTTAGACTTCGAACCCTTTTTATACCACCTGAAACTTTTTCATCAATATCTTTTTTTGATGAAAGAAGATTTATCAATGATTGTTCTAATTCTGTTATTACAGGATCTTTTCCTTCAGCCATACTCTTATCCTTCTCTAAAATATTTATCTTTCAAGTGCCTATTAATTAATATACCACATTTTGTAGTTGCTAAACCTCCCATAGATGTTTCTTTTAACAATGGGGACATCAATTGACCTGTTTGGACCATTGCATCAATAACTTCATCAAAAGGTATTTTACTTTCAACTCCTGCCATAGAAAGTTCTGCAGCAGTAATTGCGTGTATTGCAAGAAATACGTTTCTTTTAACACAGGGGATTTCAACCAATCCAGCAACAGGATCACAAGTCAAACCTAAAATATTCTTAATTGCCAAAACTGCTGCATTAATTATTTGATTTTCATTTCCACCGAGAATTTGCACAGCAGAAGCAGCACTCATAGCTGAAGCGACACCGCACTCCGCTTGGCATCCCGCTACAGCACCTGCCATTGCAACTTTTGATGATATAACATAGCCTATTGTACCTGCGGTAATTAGTGCATTTATTTCTTCTTCTTCTGTCAAATTATATTTTTCTGATAAAGCAATAATAACAGCAGGAACTATCCCGCAAGAACCGGCTGTTGGACATGCAACAATCTTATTCATTCTTAAATTTTCTTCCATTGTTGCAAGTGCATAAGTTGTAATCTTTTCATATAAATCGCCAAACAATGCAGGTGTTTGAGCATATCTTTTTTTTAATTTTAATGTATCATCACCGCATAATCCGCTAAAAGATTTTTCACTTGAAGTAAGACCACTAACAATTGCTTCTTTCATTGCATTTATATTTTTTAGAACTTTTTCTCTTACTTCTTTTACAGTAATTTCAAAGTCATAGGCTTCTTTTTCCTGCATTATTTCATATATTTTTTTATTTTCTTCTTTGCAGGCTCTCAAAAGTTTTTCAAAAGTGTTTATAGAATATTCCAACTTAGGCCTCTAGTTTTTTCACATTTCTAACAAAATACACATCATCAATTTTTTTTATTTCATCAATCAAAATATCAGAAACATTACCATCTAAACAAATGCACATTGAGGCGGTTTTTCCCCTTGCATTTCTGTCACAATCAAGTGAAGCAATATTTATATTTTCTTTTTGAATTAATGTTGAAACTTTTGATATCATCCCGGGTTTATCTTTATAAAATAGAACAAGAGTATTACATTCACCTGAAATTTTAGTTGCGAAATCATCAATCTTAACTATCTCAACATTTCCTGCTCCTACAGAATTCCCGGAGACTATCATTTGAATTTTTCCATCTAAAATAAAATCAACAGAGTTAGGATGCATATCCAAATTTTGTTCAAATTCATAATTGTATTTTATTCTTTTTGCTTCTTCATTATCATAAATATTTTTTATTTCGTCACTATCAACATTGAAGCCTAAAAGCCCTGCCAATAAACCTTTATCTGTACCGTGGCCTTTTCCTGTTTGAGCAAAAGAATTATACAATCTGAAGGTAACTTTTATAGGAGTTTCACCGTAAATATTTCGGACCAACAAACCAAGCCTGACAGCACCTGCAGTATGAGAACTGGATGGACCTGTCATAATAGGTGATATAACATCAAATAATGAACGTTGTTTCATAGTTTAATATTATATGTTTTCTTTTGGGTATGCAATATTAATACAAACAAAAAAAAAGCTCTTTCTTAGGAAAAGAGCGTTAACTAGGTTAGTTTTGGTAGATAGTTGTTCAGTTTTAGACTTTTATGAGTCTTACATTTTCTTTAATAACCCTGAATATTTTTTTATGCGCATTTAATGCAACATTTTTACAATACTTTACATGTTTTTTATAAATGCTTATTTAAAAATTAAAGTTTTAGACAAATCGTCCGATTATAAAAAATACATTAAAAAAGTGAGGTATTAATATGTATTATTACAATTCGGTATGGCCAGGAGCATATAGTTTTAAAAGCGAAATCAAATTGTTTACTCAATGGTTTAAAAATCAACTTGAAATAATACTAAATAAAATTGAAGAAACAGAAAAGAAACTCGGATAAAATTATCATTGTTATTCAATAAAAACCTATGGTATACTTGCTCTAGTAGCTAGTATATAGGTTTTTTACAGTGATATCACAAATTTTAACAGCCTGCGTAATAGGGCTGGATGTATATAAAATACTCGTTGAAGTTGACGTAAACAACTCACTTCCCTCTGTTTCTATTGTAGGGTTACCAGACCTTTCAATAACCGAAGCGAGAGAGAGAGTTCGTTCTGCAATTAAAAACTCAGGGTATGATTTCCCTAATAAAAAAGTAATAGTAAACTTGGCACCTGCAGATATAAAAAAAATCGGCAGTTATTATGATTTGCCAATTGCAATAGGGATACTTTCGAAAAACAATACAATTCAAAAGAATGAGTTTAAAGATATTGCATTCATTGGAGAATTATCACTAGATGGTTCACTTAGAGCTGTGAACGGAGTTTTACCTATTGCAGCAGGATTAAAACAGCAGGGAATAAAAACGCTGATTGTTCCGTTTGATAATGCAAAAGAAGCCGCAATTATTCAAGGTTTAACCGTTATAGGTGCAAAATCTTTGATTGAAATAGTTAACCATTTTAATACTGAATCACCTGAACATAAAGAAATCAAACCAACTATTGTAGATATAAATGAATTTATGCAAGAAAAAACTGAGCAAGACGGTTACTTTGATTTTAAAGATGTAAAAGGTCAGCTAAAAGCCAAAAAGGCTATGGAAATAGCCGCTGCAGGAGCTCATAACCTTTTAATGTCAGGACCTCCGGGTTCCGGAAAAACATTATTGGCTAAATGTTTTTCTTCAATTTTACCGCCTTTAACTTTTGAAGAATCAATTGAACTAACTAAAATATACAGTATTAGCGGATTAATCAATCCCTCTAAACCATTAATTACAACAAGACCTTTCAGAAGCGTTCATCATACAGCTTCTGCAATAGGAATAATAGGCGGAGGAACAAATCCAAAACCAGGAGAAATAACACTTGCTCACAGAGGTGTATTATTTTTGGATGAATTTGTAGAATTTCCGAGGAACGTGCTTGAAGTTCTTCGTCAACCGCTTGAAGACGGAAAAATAGTTATTGCAAGAGCAAAAATGAGACTTGAATTTCCTTCCGATTTTATATTACTTGCGGCGATGAATCCTTGTCCTTGCGGTTATTTAGGCGATAGCGAAAAAAATTGCACTTGCAGCGATTTTCAAGTAAAACAATATCGCTCAAAATTATCAGGACCATTGTTAGATAGAATCGACATTGTTATAGATGTTCCAAGATTAAAAATCAATGAACTAACAGACAAAAATATACCACAGGGAGAATCCTCCGAACAAATAAGAGAACGAGTTGTAAAAGCAAGGAATATCCAACTTGAAAGATATAAAGGGCTTGGAATATATACAAATTCAGAACTAACGCCCAAATTAATTAAAAAATTCTGTATTCTTGATGAAACAAGCTCCAACATTTTAAAAGAAGCTGTAAGAAAGTTTAGTTTATCGGCAAGAGCATATGATAGATTATTAAAACTTGCAAGAACCATTGCAGATTTGGATTCATCAGAAAACATACAAGCTAAACATATTGCACAAGCAATACAATACCGTTCTTCAATGTAAAGTGGAATAATTTTATAAGAGAAATTGTTGAATTAAAACAAGACCAACATACTTCAATCTCCTAAAAATTATATAAATATATTCTGTCACTTACTATATTGTTTGTTCCTTTATATATTCCGCCAGTTATAATTATCTTATTATTTTCTATCACTGTAATCTGAGCTCTATTTACTGGCAATTTAATGTTGGTTTTATTTAATGAATAATCATTTAAATTAAACTTATACTTTAAGTCTGAAGAAATTAACTCATCTTTATTCAATGGTATATATTGAATAACATTGTATTTTTTTTCTTTTCCATCATTATTTGCAATAGGTGCGAATTTTACTAATTCATCAACATTGTAGTTTTTTATAATTTTATCTTTTTTTATATCAAAAAGTTCTAACTTAAAATTTTCAATTTCTTGTCTTACTCTGTTTTCAAGACAACTAGAAATTAATATTAAATCTTCTGTAATTGGAGTAATACTTATTAAATTACCAACATTTTCGTGCTTAATTATGTTACTATATGTTTTGCTTTTTATCGAATATTTATATATATATAGTTTTGAACTAGAACCAAGTTTATTATATAAATATCTATATATAATAAACTTATCTTCGTTTAATTTTACAAGTTTTAAAGTATTAAATTGTTCTGTATCTATTATATCTTTGTTAATTTGGAGAATATTATTCCAATATTTATTGTATAAAATACAACTTGGACCATCTGCAAGTGATGAATATCCCTCACATACAACGATATTATCTGCGAATACTAATGCTTGTTTTGAATATGAAAGATTGCTGCCTAGAAAAAAATTATCATAAGTTTTAATTTTATTTTTTTTAATATTAAAAATCATTAAGTCATTCTTATTTTGGGGTACGAACATAATATTATCGCCGTCAAAATAATTGACACTATATAAATAATCATCAAAGTTTTTAGCAATTACTTTCGACTTTCTTGTTTTTAAATTAAAGATTTCCGCATTATGTTCTTCTATATCAGGTACATTCTGTAAAGAAGTTATAAGTCCCAAGCTTATATGCTTTACACCATTTTTGCTAATACCACCAACAATTAATAGTTTATCTTCGCCAATTGTAACAACTGAATGACCTTCTCTTGGAACTTTCATTTTACCGATATAATGCAAACCTTTTTCTTT
>CALUPV010000010.1 GCA_944322745.1 Candidatus Gastranaerophilales bacterium
GACATTATTGTAGTTGTTGATGAAGCTCACAGAACACAATATAAAGACCTTGCTGAAAATATGAGAAAAGGGCTTCCAAATGCACAATACATTGCCTTTACAGGAACCCCTTTGTTAGGCTCTAAAAGATTGACTAATCAATGGTTTGGGGATTATGTAAGCGAATATAATTTCTCAGATTCTATAGAAGATAATGCTACAGTTCCTTTATATTACGTGAGAAGAGTTCCTGAAGTTAGCTTAGAAAACGACTTCTTTAATGATGATTTTGTTCATATATTAGAAGATGAAAATTTAACAGATGAAGAACAAAAAAGATTAGAAAACCTTTATGCCAAGGAATTAGAGGTTATAAAAAGAGATGACAGGCTTGATACAATTGCAAAATATATAGTAAAACATTTTCCTTACAGAGGTTTTAGAGGTAAGGGGATGGTTGTCTCTGTTGATAAATTCACAGCTGTTAAAATGTATGACAAAGTTCAACATTATTGGAAAGAAGAGATAAAAGAATTAAATAAAACTATTTCAACAACCAAGGACGAACTAGAAAGAAGAAGACTAAAAGATATTGTTAATTATATGAACAGTGTTGAAATGGCTGTTGTAATAAGTACAGAAGGAACAGAAGAAGAGGAAAAGAAATTCCAAAAAGAAGGACTTACTATTAAACCTCATATTCAAAGACTTAACTATATTGATGAAAATGGCAAAGACATCGAAGATAATTTTAAAGACCCTGAACATCCTCTTCAATTAGTTTTTGTATGTGCTATGTGGTTGACCGGGTTTGATGCCCCTTCAATATCAACAATTTATCTTGATAAACCTATGAAAAGTCATACTTTAATGCAAACAATTGCACGTGCAAATAGAGTGTTCGAAAACAAAGAGTGTGGTTTGATTGTTGACCATATTAATGTATTTAAACATTTAAAAAGGGCTTTAGCTGATTATGCATCTAGTGATACAATTGATATGCCTGTTAAAGATATAAAACAATTGTTTAATAAGCTGAATGAAAGCATAGATATTACTTGCAAATTCTGTAAAGATAATAATGCAGAACTAAAAGATATTGTAGATGAAGATGAGGTGTTTAAAAATATCAACAAATTTTTAAGCTATGCTAACTCTATTATTGGTAACGATGAAATAAAAAATGAGTTTATAGTTTTATCTAATACTGTTGAAAATATCTATGAATCATTGAAGCCAGAAATCTTCACTATGCAGTTCGACAAGAAACCTTATAAAGAAGCTATTCTATACTTAAGAGATATTATAAGAGGTAAGATTCGACCAGAGAAAATAGAATCTGCTCAAGATAGGATTAATCAGCTATTAGACCAAAGTGTTCTTGCTACTGAAGATGCAAGAAAATATATAATAAATGAAGAAGGAAAAGAATTAAATCTGGCAATTATTAATATTGATGAACTCAAAGCTGATATTAAACAAGTAACAAACAAAAACCTTGTTATATCGGACATAAGAAAATTAGTAGAAGATAAGCTAGAAATAATGTTAAAGAAGAATAAAACTAGAACTAAGTTTGCTGAAAGATTCAAAAGAATTATTGAAGACTACAATGCTGGTGGTTCTATGAATATGGATTTCTATGAAAAACTTCTTGAGTTAATGAAGCAAATGAAAGAAGAAGAGGCTAGACACGTTAAAGAAGATTTAACAGAAGAAGAATTAGAAATCTTTGATTTGCTATGCAAAGACTCACTAACAAAAGAAGAAGAAAAGAAAGTTAAACTTGCAGCTAAGAGCTTGTATCAAACATTAATAGATAATAAAAAAGAATTATTTATTGTTGATTGGCAAAATGATCCTACACCAAGGGAAAAGGTAAAAAGCAAGATTATTTCTGTCTTAAATGAATATTTACCAGATAGTTATGATAGAATGATATTCCAAACAAAAAGTGATATTATATTTGAGCATATTGTTGAGCAAGCTACTATGGGGTATAACTGGTTTGCAGCGTAATTATAGTATAAAAAGTATTCAATAATGCTTATAATGGCTGTATTTATTGGGGTTTAAGGTGGTTACGAAAAGTTTAGTGGATTTAAAAACACAAAAGCCCTGTAATATCAATCATTACAGGGCTTTTGTGCATTCTAAGGAGCAATGTTAGATTTATAGTTCAAATTGTCTTAATGTGTTTTCTATATTATCTTGAGTTATTCCGATATACCTCAAGGTAATGGATGGACTGGAATGGTTCAAAAGATATTGCAAAATAGCTACGTCGTGAAACGTCTGATAATGATGATATCCAAAAGTTTTTCTTAGGGTATGTGTTCCGACATTATCTGTTATTTGTGCTTTTCTACAAGCATCATTGATAATAATATAAGCCATTACCCTTGTTATTGGTTTGTTTGAGCCATTGCGACTTTTAAATAAGTAATCTTTATCAAGTTTACCTTTAATATACTCATCAATCATTGATTGTAGATTACCCAAAAGGGGGAATCGTTTAATCTTCCCGGTTTTTTGTTCTTTAATTTCAACATGGGATTTTCCTTTAACATCAATGACTTTGAGTTTTAGCAAGTCTGATATTCTTAAACCTGTATTAATCCCCATAGTAAAAAGTAGTAAATCACGGCTACCATTTTCCTTTAGATAGCTTTTAATTTCTTTAATCTTATTTTTATCTCTTATCGGTTGAACATATCTCATTTATCACCTCATTTTCTGCTGTTATGTTAAATTAAATTTTATTTCATGAACCAATGTGTTAAATTAAGTTGTTATTTAGTTTGTTTATTTAGTCGCTTTTTCTTGTATAGCTTGACTTTAAGTTGTTTTATTTCGACTTAACACAATCTATATTGTGTTAAATTGACAGGAGGAATTTTTAGATTTTCCATAAAGTTTACATCCTATGGCACAATCATTTTTGGTATATAAGATAATCAATGCCAAAGGGTTTAATATGTATAACTGCTTCAGCTTTGTTTTTAAACCTAAATATCAAATCTAAATCCTTAGTTATATTAATTGGCTCTAAGCCATATGGTTTTAATTCATCAAGGATTAAATCCTTATAGAAATCAAAATCTAAATCTTCATCTTTGTCATACAGATGGCAATACTTATAATACGACAAGATAATCTCAGATTGAGTTTCTTTGACTTTTTTGAGTTGTTCTTTAAACTCCTCATATGTTTTAATCTTTATTTTTTTAGTTTGTTCCATGTTTAATTCCTTTGTTTGATATAAGGGGGAATTATCCCCCTTGAAATTAGTGCTCTGAACTTAGTAGCAGGGTGTAAACAATTGGGTTTACTGATGATAATTCTAAAAAGAATTTATAAGATGTAACCTCTTCATCATCTTTGGTTGGTAAATCTATGAATGGAATCATTTGCTTGGCTACAGTTATGCATTCGTGATAATCGTTACCAACCCAACCTTCATGGTAAATCTCAAAATATCCTTGATGATTTTTATCGACTGTAATTTCCACAACAAAGAATGATTCTTCTTCTGTTTCATATGTTTTTAATATGTCTGGCATGTATGAAATAACGGTATTAATTAGCCAATGGGCATCCAAAGTCTGTGCAAAGTCTAAAATTCCTTCTGTATATAATAGGTTGTTACAATAGTTGCGTTTGTATAATGTTTCAGAACCAAAGTTTCTGCTAAATATATCGTTTACATCTTTATATGTTGCTATCATTTTCAAATCCTTTCATATTTCACTATTACTTAACTTTTGCCCCCTAAGGGGAAGGGGAATAATCCCCTTATGAAATTGTGAATTTTCTATAATTGGTTTGCTTAATGAAAGAGTTATATAGTTCTAAATATTTCTTTTTAAATGCCGATGTATTGAAATTGTTTCTAACAACATTTGTGAATCTTATTGTGAATGCTCCGACCTCTAATTCTTCTAAGCCAGCATTATCCAATAACTTTTTAAGTTCAGCTTCTTTTTCTTCACGAAGTTCTTTGAGCTCTTTTTCTTTTGCTTCATAAGCTTTAATTAGTCTGATTTCTTCTTCTAAGTTTAGGTTTGTTGTAATAATTTTTTGCATAGTTTTGCTCCTTATATTTTCTTTTGTATTACTGCAAACCCGTACGCTGTTTGCAATTTCATGATGTAGCCTTTTTGCTATCTTGTCAAGTTTATGGTATAATTTCTGCAGCAAAACTTAATGTTGACAAGATAAAACTAATGAATAAGCTATAATTAGAATTGGAGATAAACAGAATGAGAAAAGCAAAAATAAAAGTTCCTCCAAAATACAAAGTTCCAGATGAAATTAGAAGCAGGGTAAGAGATTTCATGAATAACTTTATGAAGGAACAAAACATGACAAAATCAGCACTTGCAGAATTGATGCACGAGAAATTGGGGAGGTCAGGTTGCCGTCCTAGTCTTGTCAAGAAGTTTTCTAACGCAACTTTTCAACTTGCTGAAGTAATAGAAATTTTAGACCTATTTAATTATGAATTGAAAATTGTTCCCAAAACCTCGATAGAGGCATCTGAAAATAAAGATTAAGATAGAAGCTAAACTTCAGACGGAAATTTTCAGCAATTTGTGAAACTTTTACCTATAATTATAAATAAGAGAATATTAAAAATCATATAGGAGATGCTCTTGAATTATATAGATAATATAGCTTTAACACTATTAACAAGTCTTCTAATAAAGCCAGAGATTACTTTTTATTGCTATGACAAAGAGTCTCAAGAAGAATTAAAAACTTATATTAGAAGTATAAAATTTGCTCTTGATGATATGAACATATGCGATTCAGGAATAATATATAATCTCTTAGAATGCCCGCTTGCAATAACAATAATAAACAATAATCGAGAATCTCTTATTAATGTTCTTCGTGAATATGTGAATTTTTACAAGAGTAAAAAGTTGATTGAGCCTGGAGATATTAATACTTTTGAAACATTTGAACATTTGCATAATGATTTAATGCTATTGGTAAAGGATGCCAGAGTTGATATAACAAAATACAAACTAAATGATATAAAATTTGCTCCTGTTATATTGGCAAATTACTTTATTAATAATGATTTTATAGGAGAATTATTGATTGATACAGCTGAACCAGAAAATGCTCCTTACCCTATTAGAATATATAAGTATACTTCAAATGATAAAGATGAATGGGATGGTCTTTTTGAATACTGGCAAGAATATTTTGTTTGTCATTATGAATTAAATATGGAGTGGTACTTAAAGAATTATAATAAAACCAAACTACACAAACCTGTAATAACCTATCCTCCACAACAACAGAGTATATATCTTCATATAGAAAAGCGTGTTAGAAATGGCGAAAAGGTAATATATGAGGATAATATAAGAAAAATTTTAGGTCTTGGATATAGTAAAAAAGATACAGACGTTTTAAACAATGCTGTTAAAGAATTAAATGCTTGGTATAGAAAAATAAAATGTACAGATGATAAAAAAGTCAAAATTATCAAGAAGAAGAGAGGAGAGGATTATTACGAGCTTCAAAAAGCTTTCATCTTAGAATGCCAAACTAAGCCTTAGTTTCAAGTTTAAAATGTTACATGACTTTACAAAAAGAGCTGTTGTTTAGATAACGACAGTTCTTTCTGTTTTGTGAAAATAAGGAAGCATTTTTCCCCTTAGTTCCTTAGATTTAAGGTGATTTTATTTTTATAGGAACCCAAAAAGAGGAAATAAATGTCAAAGAATAATAATACAAAAAATGAATCAATTAATATATTGAATGATATATCTAGCACTGGTGATACAAAGACAAATGATTTTGACTTGATTGCTGATAAGTTACCAGCTCTAAGTACTATTAGAACACAAATCAGAAGTGCAAATAATCTTATTAAGGCAGGACATACTTTATCTCAAAGAATAGAGTTTGACCGTCTCAAAATTGCTTTAAACTTAATTCAATTTGGAGAAACTGTTGGATTTGAAAATCTAAAAATGGAAGATGTTGAAAATCCTAAAGACCCACCGTCATACACACAAGACCAGCAGCTTAAATGGGATTTATTACATGATGCATTGTATGCAATGGATGAAATACAGAGTAGCACTCAAAAACAAGATAATACCAATGATTGTTTTGATGAAATTGATGTATTTATACCTAATGAATTTAAATCGGATATTGAACCTGAGCCTTATAAAGAGCCTATAAAAGAAGAAACAACTACTTCTAGTGCCAATATACCCAATGGAATTGTTGATATCTTAAAAGACAAAACTGTAAAAAAACGTATCAGATATGAAAACTTTAAAAGCACTATTGGCATGTTAAATATGTATATCAGTAATGGTTATTTTGTGGTTGATTTATCAGGTAAATGGATGCATAGCAAAAGTGTTCTTGGAAGTCTTAATAAAGATAATATAAGGGAAGCATTGCAAAAAGTTCTTAACTTACAAGTTGTTAGTTTTAATCTTGATAAATTTATAAAGCACGCACAAGTATTTGTGTGTGATGTATGTCTTGATTTAGCACTAGATTCCAAGCAACAGGTTGAGAGATATATTGATGGATTAAGCTCATTCTTCCCAATTTCAACAAATAGATTCAATATAGCAAAATATAAAAGACATGGTTTAATGCTAAAACCTAAAGCTCAAAATGGAGGTTTTTCTCTAATTGTCTACTCTAAAGGGGAAGAACTTGATTGTAGTGTTAAAAGAAGTTCGAAAGCAACTAGATACACAATTGGTATTGGTGCAGAAGGTGAAAAACTAGCCCAAAGAACATTAAGATTTGAAGCAAAATTCTATAAGTTAAAAGATGCAAGAAAATATCTTGGGATAAGCAAAGATGAGAATTGTGTACTTTCTTTAAATGAAGTATTGAACAGTAAAACTCCTACTATATTACTGATGTTTGAACTGTTTTCAGGTCAAGCCAATGTACTTTTAGAACATCTTGAATGGCTACATGATTTAGTAATAAAACCAGATGAATTAACACTTAAAGAAATATTTCTTGCAGAACGATTTATTCAAATCTTAAAAGAAAACAATTTTGATTTAGCAATTGTTCGTAGTCATATTAAAACGGAATATATTAACGTTAGTGATACAGAATTAGAAGAATTTAATCGATTATCCAACCAAAAAAGAAATGTTTTAAATTTTCTTGTCTATAGAAAACCCAAATCTATAACAATAATGTTAGATATTCTTAATAGAATACAACGTTATTATCAAATAGTAACGGAAAAAGAAGGTGCAAATGGCTAAGAAAATCACTATTGATTTTGTACCTAATAATGAGACCGTTAATGTTGCCGTGGATAGTGCCTTATTAACACAGTTAATGGTTACAATAACACAAATTGGTATCAGAATTGATAACCATAAAAGTAATAATGATATAATAGTAAAGGAGAAAGAAAATGGCGAAAAATCTCAACAACAAAGGTAGAAAAATTGTAGTAGGATACGGTAGAGTAAGTTCTGCTGAACAGGCTAGTAGCGGACTTAGCCTTGATATGCAACGTGAACAATGCGAACTTAAAGCGAAGAAAAGTGGTTGCGAATTTGTTTATTTTGAAGACCGAGGTAAAACCGGGTCTAATATGAATCGTAAAGGCATAAGGGACATGCTTCGATATATAAAAGAACATCGTAACGAAGTAGCATATGTTGTTGTTTGGAAACTAGATAGACTCTCTCGGTGTCAAGAGGATTTCTTTGCTGACATTCTAAGACCAATTAAAAAATATAATTGTACAATTGCCAGTATCATGGAAAATTTTGATGATATTAGAAAAGAAAGAAAAGTTCTTCTGGGTGTATATATAGGTCAAACAGAAGATGAACTGGATAATATCAAAGATAGAACGAGTTCTGTTTTAAGTTCTAGAGCCAAGAATGGTTATCAGCTGGGGAAAGCTCCTGTTGGATACTTGAATGCTCGTGATGAGCACAGGCATGGAATTATAATCCCTGACCCAGAGAAGAAAGATTACATTAAACATTGTTTTGAGTTGTATGCAACGGGATTATTCTCCTATGATAGGGTTGGTAAAGAGCTTGCAAAGTATGGATTTGTTGACGGCAATGGTAGACCATACCCCAAAAAACGTATTGAAGACATTTTAAAAAGTCCAGTTTATATTGGTAAAGTTGTTCATAAAGGTGAAGTTTATGACGGTAAGCATGAAGCGATAATATCGGATGAGTTATTTTATAGGGTTCAATTACTCTTAAAAGGTTCTGAGAGTCGGAGTCCTAAGGGTCTGGTTTATAATTATTCAAACTTTATTAAATGTGCTAAGTGCGGTTACAGTATGGTTGGCATAACTAAAAAAGGTGCCCATAATAGCGGAACTTATGTATATTATCATTGTTCAAATTATTCCAAAGCACATCAGAAAGAAAAGAACATCAATGAAACTTTGATTGATGAAGCTATGCAAGAGGTAATTGAAAGCTTTGATGTTACTGAAAAAGAAATTAAAGTTATAAAGAAAGAAATATTCAATGCTATTGATGACTTGAAGAAATATGAGCATAAGTCCATAGAGGAACTTAGAAAGCAATATGATGATGTTGTAGATAGCATTACATCACATTTAATTCAAAAGAATAATGATATTAGCGATATTACCAGAGGTGAAATTCTACGCAAATTAGAAGCTAAGAAGGAAAGTATTGCTAGAAATATAAAATACCTAGCAGAGAACTCCAAAGATACAACAAAACGTATCAGTATATTAATAGACTTTGCTAATCGTATTCCAGAGCTTTATCTTAAAGCAACACTGGATGAGAAACGTTTGATATTAAATACTATTACGGAAAGTATTACTTATGATGAAGATACTAACAAATTAACAGTGAAATTGAGACCTGTATTTGAACATTTGAGGCAATTAAAACTTGCTAAAAAACAAGAATTTTCAGCAGACATTGAAACCTTGACTGGAACCCTTGAAACACGCTCAGAGCAAGCTAAACAAGCCCTCAAAAATAGTGCTTTGAATTTAACCAAAATAACAGTAATTGGAACCCGCAAAAGTCGCTTGAATACTAAAATAGAGCCCCATAACGAAGGCTCTAAAAAGTTAAATGTCGATGGCGGGACTTGAACCCGCAAGGATTGCTCCACACGCCCCTCAAACGTGCGCGTATACCAATTCCGCCACATCGACATATTTACTTAAGTTTATTCTAATATAATGTACAAAGTAAATCTATAAATAATTATCAGCTACACAGCTTATTTCTATATTATGATGTTTTGCTTTTTTTTTCAATATCAAATAAAATAAAATAGCGAAGAAGGTTTTTATGAACTATATTTGGTATTTTCTAATTGTTATTTCGATAATATTCGGAGCTGTTAACGGCAAATTAAATGACGTAGCCAATGCTATTTTCTCAGGTACTGAATTAGCTGTAAAAATTATACTTACACTCCTAGGCATAATGACTTTTTGGCTCGGCATAATGAAAATTGCTGAAAAATCAGGTATTGTTGAATTTTTATCCAAAATCTTAAATCCGATAGCTCAAAAACTTTTTCCTGAAATTCCCAAAGATAGCCCAATAATTGGAGATGTAGCAATGAACTTTTCGGCGAATGCTTTAGGTTTAGCTAATGCAGCAACTCCAATAGGAATAAAAGCAATTGAAGGCATGCAAGAATTAAACAAAGATAAAGAAAGTGCTTCAAACTCAATGTGTACATTGCTTGCAATGAACACCGCCGGTTTTCAACTAATTCCTGCAACTGTTATAGCAATCTTAGCAGCAAATGGCTGTAATAATCCTACAGAAATAATTATTCCAACATTAATAGTAACATCAACAGCTTTTATATCAGCTATTATAATTGCAAAATTATTCAAAAGAGTATTTCCGCCTCAAAAAGATTGCGAGGTTATAAATGCCGATTAAAGAATTTATAGATATATTATCTCTTTGGACTTTACCTGCAATTATTCTGATAATTCTTACCGTAGCATTAATAAAAAAAGTTCCTATTTATGAGGCTTTTATTGAAGGTGCAAAAGACGGAGTAAAAGTCAGCTTTAATATAATTCCGTACCTTGTTGCAATTATTGTTGCAATATCTATGTTAAGAGCATCCGGTGCTATTGATTCTTTAGCTATAGTTTGTTCAGGTATTCTTAATAAAATCCATATGCCTATAGAAATACTTCCGCTTGCCATTGTAAGATCATTATCAGGAAGTGCTGCACTTGGTGTTTTTTCGGATATAATTGCAAACAATGATATTAATTCATATACATCAAAACTTGCGGCTATTATGCTAGGAAGCAGCGAAACAACTTTTTATGTCCTAACCGTATATTTTGGCGCAATAGGCGTTAAAAAGTACAGATACGCACTCTTAACAGGACTAAGTGCAGATTTAGTCGGTATTATTATGGCTATAATTGTTGCAAGATTTTTCTTTGGCTAATAATCTGTTATTTCAAATCATTACTTTTATCTAACAATGTTTGAAGTGATTTCTTTGCAGTTCTTTGTTGAGCTAAAACCGCATTACCGCCAATACATCCACCTTCACAGCACATAACTTCAATCAAATTACCATCAGCACAGCTTCCGTCCTTTGCATATTTCTTAAGCTGTTTGATTGTATCTTTATTTAAGCAATTAATTATGCACGGTTTTACACTTGTGTGTTCTTCAAGAACTGATTCAACGGCAGAAGCTACACCACCAATTACACCATAATTTCTTGCCTGTTTTGCACTTTCTTTATCAAATGGAGTTTCTTCGCATTCTTCTATATTTATATGTTTTCCTAAAATTAAAGCACTAAGCTCCATATAATTCATCAAATAATCAACATTATCATTTTCAAATACTTCTTTACGCTTTGCAACACAAGGGCTTACAAAAACCAATTTTGCATCCGGATGTTTTTTCCTTACAATCTCTGCTGTGTAATACAAAGGTGTCTTTGTATCTGAAGCATATTTATTTATTTCGGTTAAATGTTTTTTTCTAAGTTCATTATAGCCTGCGCAACAAGATGTAGTCATAAAATGTTCACCTTGTTCCATTCTTTCTTCAAATTCCTTTGCTTCATTCAAGGTAGTAACTTCAGCACCTTGTGCAACTTCATATACTTCTGAAAAACCTGCTTTAATCATTGCAGTTTTTAGTTGATAAATACTTCCTTTGAATTGACCGACAATTGATGGAGCAATCATTGCAACTACTTCTTTTTCTGCTTTTATATTTTTCAGAATGTCAATTAACTGACTTCTTTCATTAATTGCACCAAACGGACATCTTTTTACACATCTTCCGCAAGAAATACATTTTTCGTGGTCAATTTTAGCAAGTCCGTTTTCATCTTTTTCAATAGCGCCGACTGGACATGCGTCTTCACAAGGAACTGCTATTTTTACTATAGCATTATATGGACAAGCTGCCATACACATCTTACAGTTTTTACACTTTGAACTGTCTATATATGATTTCCCGTTAACAATACTTATAGCACCAAACTTACATGCCTGAACACAAGAACGAGCAACACAGCCCTGACATAAATTTGTAACGTATATTCTGTTTGGAACACAACCTTTACAAGCAGCCCCAATAACAGTTAAAACTTTTTCATCAATTTTTTCACGAAGTAGTGATTCTTTTGCATATTCAGATAGTGAAGTTTCTTCATTATCATCTTCTATAGAAAATCCCAAATCAGCAATAACTCTATCTCTTAGGATAGCTCTTTCTTTATATATACAACATCTAAAAGGTACATCCGAACCTTTAGGTCTCATATCAAAAGGTATTAATCTTGCTTTTTCTTCAAAATTATCAGAAAAGAATGCTTCTACTAATCTAACCAAAACTTCTTGCTTTAATGCTATTGTTCCGCTGTTATCCATATTCCTTACTCGCTTTATCTTAATTATATATATAAAATCAACAAAATTATAACATAAAGAATTTTCCACCCGATAGTTGGTGTTAAAATTTTCAAAAATATTGTATAATCGGATGTCTAAGAAAGGAGAATTATATATGTGGAAAAATGAAGTAGACATCAACCAAGTTGTTGAACTTAGATTAAAGCCAAATGTATACTTTGGTTTTGGAGCAATTAATAAAATTGAAGATGTTGCAAAAGACATGAAATCAAAAGGAATTGATAAAATTTTGGTTGTTTCAGGTCGAAATGCTTATAAATCTTCAGGTGCTTGGGAAGTTATAGAAAAAGCATTAAAAAACAATGGAATTGCATATACAAACTATGCAGAAGTAACTCCAAACCCTACAGCAGATGCTGTTGATGCTGCCGCAAAACAAGGTAAAGAGTTTGGTGCAAAAGCAGTTATGGGTATTGGCGGCGGTTCTCCTATTGATGCTGCAAAATCAGTTGCTATTATGCTTGCTAATGACGGTGTAACTGCAAGAGATATTTATGAATTCAAATTTATACCAGAAAAAGCAGTTCCTATAGTAGCAATAAACCTAACACACGGAACAGGAACAGAAACAAACAGATTTGCCGTTGTTACAATTCCTGAAACAGAATATAAACCGGCTATTGCATATGATTGCATATATCCTTCATATTCAATTGACGATCCTGCATTAATGATGAATTTGTCACCAGAACAAACTATATATGTATCTATTGATGCAGTAAACCACTCAATTGAAGCAGCAACAACAAAAGTTGCATCTCCTTATTCTATTTCTACAGCAAAGGAATGTATTGAGCTTGTTGCAAAATATTTACCGATTATAAATAAAGACCCACAAAATAAAGAAGCAAGATATTTCTTATTATATGCTTCTATATTAGGCGGTGTAAGTTTCGACAATGGTTTATTACATTTCACTCACGCTTTAGAACATCCGTTAAGCGGTATAAAACCAAAACTTTCTCACGGTTTAGGTTTAGCTATGATTTTACCTGCAGTTATTAAATATATTTACCCTGCAAAAGCTAAAACATTAGCTTCATTATTCTCTACAATAATACCTGATTTAAAAGGCACTCCTGATGAAGCTGAATATGCTGCTAAGAAAATTGAAGAATGGTTATTCTCTGTTGGTATAACAAAGAAATTAACAGATGAAGGATTTTCAGAAGCTGACGTTGAAAAACTTGTAAATTTAACTTTTGAAACTCCGTCATTAAGCGGATTAATTTCAATAGCACCTGTTGAAGGAACTAAAGAAGTTGTAAAAGCTATATTTACAGAGTCATTAAAAGCTTATAACTAAATATAGATGTAATAGTTATGAAAGGTTCTGAATTTTTTCAGAACCTTTTTTATATGAAGTTTGAAAATAAGCTAATAACTTTTCAGATTATAGTGATAAAATAATAATAGAATGTCGTAGTGGCGAAATTGGTAGACGCGCATGATTCAGGTTCATGTGGGTAACACCTTGAGGGTTCAAGTCCCTCCTACGATAATTAAAAAGTAAAACAACTATATTAAATGACATATCTTGAAAATAGTTGTGATATATGCTATAATATATATGTACTCTAGCTCTAATGAGAAAGGGCGTAGGTCTGCTAGACAGATTCCCTTAGTACAGAAGCAAGCAAGTGTATGTCTTGTACATACACTTTTTTAATGCTATATAATGAATATGATTGATAAATATTATTTTGAATTTTCAAAAATATACTGTCGTTTAATGCGACTTGAAATACAACTAAAAGAGAGATTAAAAACTGCTCTTTTATCTTATTACAAAGAAGATATAATTAGTGTTTTTCAAAAATTTTTCTATAATCAAGATAGATTATCTCGGTATAATAAAAATACTGGAAATTCTTTTCTTGCAATATTAAAAAATCCACAAATGTTACCTTCTCAAAAATTTATAAAATTAGTTAACATAATGTACTTATCTGATATATTGTTTATTATTTTATGTTGCAAACAATTCCAAATACCAGAAATCACATATAATTTTTATTTAAAAGTCCCTGAAAAGTTTGGTACATTAATAAGTTCACGACAATCATTATTAGATTTAAGAAACACAATTGCTCATTACAATTTTAGAGATTATGAAAAAAATAAGAATAAATACCTTGATACATTAATGTTGTTTGAAGTACATATGGGCAGGAATATTAAAGGGATTGTAGAATTTCCAAAATTTTCAAAAAAGCCTTCTATCAAAGCAATTCTAATGACAATTAAAAACCTACGTCCGGATTTATTAGATATAGATTTTAATAATGACAATGAAATAGAATATTTTTATAATAAGCATAGAATTTTATTGGATTTATGCGATGAAATTGCTTTATATAATGGCTATACTCCTGTGGAATTACCTTCACCTTGGACTATATTTAGAGTAATGTATAGTTTAAAAGCGAACATTAAACAAAAGCATGAAATAGATGTTTATTCTTTGCCTTTATTTTCTGATTTAAATAATAAATAAACTTAAAATTTACTTTTTCTTATATTTATGACATTTACAAGTTTGATTAGAACATTCACCATTTGTATTAAGATTAAGTATTTTCGGGGTAATATATTCAACATCAAAATGATATATATCAGCAAGCTTTTTTACCCTGTTAAAATAAACCATTTCTTTTGTAGGATTTTCTAAAATTAAAACAACCTTACCTTTTTTGCCTGTCATTCTTTGATAATGTAATGCTTGTCCTATACTTTCTGCCCATTTATTTGCAAAGTCAAACTCAACAGCATTATTATCAGTCAGACAATCAACCCTTGTATAGTCTTTATTTTCATATTCCATAATACCATTATGAGCAATACACCAAGTCCTTTGATAACTTATTTCATTATGTCGATGATGTACATGTTTCCAACCCAAATTACAAATTTCATATTCATATAATGATGCAAAAGACTTACAAATAGAAATGAAATATAAAAAAAATATAATTATTATTTGCAATTTGAATATTGTGCATAACTTTTCCATAATTATATTAATAGACTAATACAACAATATAAAATATTCAAGCAGATTATGCTTAACTATCTTATTATAATATGCTTGGATATGTCATATTCTAAATAATATGGGAAATAATTTTAACAAACAATTTGGTTCAAGATTAAAAGAATTAAGAACAATTGCCAACATTTCACAAGAAGAACTTGCTGAAGCAGTTGGTGTCTCACCACAAACGGTTTCTTATTGGGAAAACGGTCATAATCCTGTTACATTTGGTAAATTACCTATTATTGCAAAAGCATTAAATATTCCGGTATACAGACTTTTTATATTTCCAGATTTTAAAGCAAATAAAGATTATCTTAACACCTTAGAAACAATAGATTCAAAGAAACTAAATGCCATTTTAGATATTTTAAGAATTATTGAATCAATAAAATAATTAATTTAATTCTTACAAATTAAGTAAGACAAATCAAAATTGGCTTTTATCTGATTTTGGGAAATTACTTTCTCTTAATACAGCTAAGGCTTCACAATATATCTCAAGTTCAAGCCCAAGCTCCTTTGAACGCTTTTCCATATATGCTATTTGTTCATATATCTCAGGAGTAAAATCAGGTTGATGAGTATTATACCAATCTTGTTCCACGCTTAAACTAACTGCTTTTACGCCATTTTTTATGACTTCATCAAACCACTTATTTATCTCTTTGTAGTTATCATTAACACCAGGGTATAAAATATATTTGACTTTTAATAAATTATTTTCACCTTGTGCTTTTGCATATTTTCGAATATTCTCCCAAACTTTTTTATACGCTTTTACCTGTTTTATCTTTTCATACGTCTCTTTGCAGCCTGAATCCGTTGAAATTACTAAACTTATTGCACCAAGTTTTAAACCTTTTGCTATACTTTTAGAAAATTTTATTCCTGAAGAATTTATACGTATATTTTTACAGCCTTTTTCTAAAAATAAATCAATCAATTTATCAAATTCCTTTAATATTGTAGGTTCACCACCGCCAAATATTATGCAGGACTCTTCCGTCTTTTTGATAATACCCTTTTTAAACATATCCTTTACAATCGGATAAAGATGATATTCCTTATATGAATTAAACTTCTTTTTGTCGTCCATTGTATAGCAATATGTACAATTACAATTACATTTAGTCCAATGATTAAATGTAAAATGATTTATATAATTTTCCTCATCCCAATCTTTTTCCTGAAGATATATGCAATCTTTACAAGCATCAAGATATATTCCTTTTTTATGCTGTTCTTTCAACTTCTCTTTTATTGCAAAGATTTCATTCCAATCAAAAATTTCGCCGTGGTAATTCTCTTTTATTGTTGTCTGATATTCTGTTTCTCTGCCCTGTAAATAACCGTAACAACACAAACGCAGTTCATTTGTCCTAAACTCTATTCCTCTATTTACCCACTGACAGCTTTTATATTGCATAAAATAACCCTTCTTTTGTTATTTTACATTAACTCAAACAAATGTTGCAATATTAAATATTCATCAAAAAAGAACGGTAATTTAGAATAATTACCGTTCAATATTTTTTTTATTTTATTGACTAAAACTTATTGGTCATATTCTTTTTCGAAACCGAATAAAGAACTTACTGATTCACCATCATGAATTCTTGAAATAGCTTCTCCTAACAATGGAGCAACGCTCAACTGAGTAATCTTCTCAGGTAAGAAGCTTTGATTCAACGGAATAGTATTTGTAACAACAACTTCTTTAATCGGTGCTTTTTCTAATCTTTCCAATGCCGGACCTGAAAATACAGGGTGAGTAGCACAAACATATACATCCTTTGCACCCTTGTCTTTTAATAATTGAGCAGCACCGCATATAGTTCCTGCAGTATCTATTATATCGTCAAACATAATACAAGTTTTATCTTTAATATCACCAATAATATTAACGGCAATTGCTTCATTGTGACGATTTCTTCTCTTATCTATAATTGCCATAGGTGAGTTCATATGTTTAGCGAAATACCTTGCACGTGAAACTCCGCCCATATCAGGAGATACAACAACCAAATCATCTTGCGGAATATTTAATCTTTTAACATAATCAACAATTACAGAAGTCGCATAAATATGATCGACAAGAATATTAAAGAAACCTTGAATTTGACCTGTATGTAAATCCATAGCTAATATTCTGTCTGCACCGGCAGTCGTTAATAAATCTGCAACCAATTTTGCAGTAATTGCTTCTCTGCCTGAAGTTTTACGGTCTTGTCTTGCATATCCGTAATAAGGAATTACAGCCGTAATTGACTTTGCACTTGCTCTTTTGAAAGCATCTATTATTATTAATAACTCCATTAAATTTTCATTTACAGGATTGCAAACAGGCTGAACAATAAATACGTCATCACCTCTTATACTTTCTTGAACCTGAACGTAAACTTCACCATCTGCAAAGTTTTTTACAACCATAGGTCCTATAGTTGTACCCAAATATTCGGCAATTTCTTCTGCCAATTTCATATTTGAACGTCCGGCAAAGAGTTTTATATCGTGCGTAGGGTTAATTGTTTTTGTTCCTTGTGGAAACGCCAATTCCAATTCCATTATTTATTGCCTCCTGACAATTGTTCAATTTTCATTTTTACCCAATTTGAAATTATTCTTAATGGAGAACGAGTAACAGCCAAAGAATATGCTTCAACATCTTTTGTTATTATACTTCCGGCTGCAACTGATGCCATTTCATTTATTGTAACCGGTGCCACAAGAACTGAATTAGAACCTGTATTTGCACCATCTTTAATTATCGTTTTTGATTTAACTTTACTTATAGGATTATAATTTGCAGTAATTGTCCCTGCACCAATATTGACTCTTGAACCCAATTCAGAATCACCTATATAACTCAAATGGGAAACATTTGTATTATCTTTTATCACAGATTTTTTTATTTCTACAAAATTACCTATTCTAACATTATTCCCAATTGTTGCACCATCTCTTACATGAGAAAATGGACCAATTTTACAATTTTTACCTATAGTATTTTTTCCTGTTATATAAACATTAGGTAGAATAATAGTATCAGCCCCAATTTTTGTTTCAGGCGAAATATATGTCGTATCAGGGTCAACAATCTGTACACCTTCTTGCATTAGATTAATTAATGTTTTCTTATTCAAAATTTTTGTTGCTTCAGCCAACTGAACTTTTGAATTTATACCGAATATTTCTTCATTATTATCTAAAATATAAGATTGTACCGACAGATTTTTACCAACCGCCCATTTTACAATATCAGTTAAATAATATTCACCTTGAGTATTATTATTTTGAAGATTAGAAAAAGCACCAGATACTGTTTTCCAATTAATACAATATATTCCTGCATTAATTTCTTTAACGGCTTTTTGTTCCGGAGTTGCATCTTTTTCTTCTACAATTGCTACAAATTTATTATTTTTATCTCTAATTATTCTGCCATAATTTTTAGGATTTTCAAAAATTGCAGACATAACAGTCAAATCAGCATGATTATTATCATGGAACTCAACAAAATTTTTAATTGTTTCTGCAGTAATTAAAGGAGTATCTCCGTAAACAACAATAACGTACCCATCAAAATCTTTTAAATATGGCGTCGCTTTATTAACAGCATCACCTGTCCCAAGCTGAGGACATTGCATTATACATTTTGCATTTTTATAATTATTTTTTACAAAAGCCTCGACTTTTTCCGATTCATGACCAACAATAACAAAGTTTTCATCAACATATTCCGTATTGTTAACCGCATCTAAAACATAACCTAAAAGTGGCTTATTAAATATTACATGAAGGACTTTTGGAAGTTCAGACTTCATTCTTGTACCTTTACCTGCAGCAAGAACAATTGATTTAACTTTCTTTTCCAACATCTTTTTATTCCTTCAAGCTTATATTAATATTTTACACAAAAAATCAAACATGACTTAAAGATTACTGCTATAATTGATAAAAATTAATAATTCATAAAAGTAAAGAAATTATACAATATAATCAAAATATAACAAAAAAAATAAATTTTGCTTTTTAAAATAACGTCGACAAATGGAGAAATACAACTTATGAACACGCAAGAAGCAGGAACAAAGAATTATTTTTCAAGCCCAAAAATTATATCAAGCTCTATTTTAGGCGGTTTAGCTGCAGCAAGTGTTGAAAGAGCATTTCTTCCTGCTGAAGTCAAAGCTGCAATAAAGAACACAAGATTTGGCCAAGATGCTTTTATTAAAAAAACAAAGGCTTGTGCAGAAAAGACCATTCAAAACATAGGTTCATCCAGAATTAACATAGAACAGACAATCGAAAATGCAAAAAATATGTATCCAAATTTTGTAAAGACAGCAAAAGCCGCAAATAAACAATTTGCTAAAACATTCATTGGTATTGCAGGAACAATTGCTTGCGCAAAATTACTTAGTTCCTTAATTTTAAAATCCAGAGAATCAAAAGAATAATATTTAATTTGCAAATATATATAGTTTATTGTCTAATAATGGTATGAATATCACAGTCAATAAATCAAATGGGCTAAAAGGAAATATTGAAATTCCTGCTGATAAGTCAATTACCCATAGAGCATTTATGTTTGCAGCACTTACTAAAGGAAGAGTTAAAATTTCTAACTTTTCTAAAGGTGCTGACTGTATGTCTACGTTAAAAATCATTCAAAATCTTGGTTGCAGTATAGAATATCTTAACGAAAAAGAACTAATCATTAATGCAAAAGATGCCATAAAGAAATCCCAAAGTCCTCTAGATTGCGGTAATTCCGGAACAACAACAAGGCTTATGATGGGGATATTAGCAGGGCAAAACTTTAGTTGCAAGCTGTTTGGTGATCAAAGCCTTTCTAAAAGACCAATGAAAAGAGTTATTGCCCCATTAGAACTTATGGGGGCAAAATTTATACACAATGACTATAAATTGCCTATAGAAATTCTTGGAACACAGCTAAAAGGCATCGATTACATTTCTCCGTTAGCCTCAGCTCAAGTAAAATCTTGTCTTTTACTAGCTGGTCTTAATGCAGAAGGTCAAACGTCTATCACAGAACCATATAAATCAAGAAATCATACAGAATTAATGTTCGAATATATGGGTGCAGCAATACAAATAGATGGCAATAAGGTTACTGTTTCAAAATCTCAACTAAAACCTGTTGATATTAATATCTGCGGAGATATTTCATCTGCAGCTTTCTTTATTGTTGCTGCATTAATCACTCCAAATTCTGACATAATAATAAAAAATGTCGGAATTAATGAAACAAGAAACGGAATTATTGATATTCTAAAATTAATGAATGCTAATATAGAAATTCTTGATAAAAGAATTATATCAAACGAAGAAATTGCAGATATTAGAGTGAAATACTCAGAACTTAAAGGAACAACAATAGAAGGAGCCATAATTCCAAGATTGATAGATGAAATACCAATCCTCGCAATTGCAGCAACTCAAGCACAAGGTACTACTATAATAAAAGATGCGCAAGATTTAAGAAATAAAGAAGCTGATAGAATTACAGCAGTAAAAACAGAACTAAGAAAAATTGGAGCAAATATTGAAGAAACTCCTGACGGATTAGTTATAAAAGGTAGAACAGAACTAGCTGGCAATTGCGAAATAGAATGTTATCACGATCATAGAATCGCAATGAGTGCATATGTTGCAGGTTTGATATGCAAAAAACCCATCAAAATTAATGAATTTCAATGGGTTGATATTTCTTTTCCTGAATTTTTAAGTTTAATGAATAAAATATCTACTTATTAGGATATATTACATGTGAGTCGCCATTTTTACCGACTTTAAACGAAATATAAATCCTTTCCCCTTTATAATCATCAGGCGGAATATTAAAACTTATAATTTTCGATAATGCAACTAATACCGAATTATCTAAACTCTCATTATGAGTAGTACCAACAATTCTCTTTGTAACAACTGTACCTTCTTTATCAATAGTAAACTCAACCTTTGCTTCACCATTACCTTGTACAATTGATTTATCCCATTTTCTATCAAATTCACCACCAATTTCTACCAAATATTCTCTTAAAGATGGTGAAATCGATCTGAATCTTAAGTTTAATAATGGAAGATTTGCAAGTGGATCTTTTGTTTTTCTATATGTAGATACAACTGTATTGTCCCAAAAAGTATCAACACTCGGAATTTTAACCTGTTCAATTGCTACTTTTTGCTTCACTTTTTCCATTTTTTTCTTTTTATGCGGGGGTGCAACAAAAATAATTAGTATACAAAGTAATAATGCACAACAAACTACAACTAAAGATTTTTTCTTGTCAATTTCTTCAATTCTAAGTTCTTCAGCTTCTTCAGGTGTTAACTTTTTCTTTGGTTTTGGTGCAGGAACTACCGGTTCCGGTTCGTAGTATTGTTCTTCATAAAATTCTTCAAAAGTATCATTTCCACATTCACAAAAATCCGGACATTCAGCATATTCTGTATAACACTCTGTACATCTATACATCATTTATTTCCTTAAATTAATAATCCTTATCAACTTTTTCTAATAATTCTTCTCTTATTATAATGTCAAATTTTGTATTTCCTAACATAGTAGTTTCCATAATAAGTATTGCCGTAGGTAATAAAGCAGCTACAAAGCTTAACACCATACCCATTACATCTCCACCCATAACTCCTATGAAATATGAAACGTTCATTGTAATTTCAATGAATACAACAGCAAGAGCAATAAGGAAGAATTTCTTAGCTTCTTTTTTTAAGTTCTTACTACTTTCAACACCATGGAGAACAACACCATGAACATTATAATCACTAAAACCATCTTGCTTTATTACATTTGAAGCTAAAACTCTTTTTGTAGTTGCAAATGATGTTGCAAAACAATGGAAAGCAAATACAATCATAAATACAGCAAGAGCCAAAAAGATTGGTGAAAATTTAAAACCTTCGGCAAGTCTTATCCAGCCTGCAGCTTCAGGAAAACATTCTGCCAATGTTTGTGATACACCATATGCCAAGAATGGTGCAGTAAGCACACCGACAACATATTCAATCCCGGCTTTTATTTCCAAATTAAAAATCTTATTACTTATATCTTTTAATTTTTTTCTTGAGATATTATTTACAAATAATGTAATCCACTGTTGGTAGTCCTTGACAACAGCTTGAAAATCTTCTCTGCTTTCGTAACTATCAAGTTCTTCCCCGGATTCAGCAATAGTATTTTGAGTTATTGCTGCAAATACAGATAAAAAGATACATAAGAAAGAACAACCTATAAGCATTTGCGGAATGAGTAATGGCAATGAATAAGTATGCAATGATAACTCAACCAAGCTAAACAACATAACAGCAGCAAATATACCACCGCCCGATAACAAACATAAACTTTGAATGGCTTTTGAAGATGGTGATACTTTTGCCTTGCCTTTATGCTGTAATGTTAAGAACTGTCCTAATTTTAGAATTAAAGATACAACAATGAAAGCAATCGCAGCCAGGAACAAAATTCTATTCTGCAGTTGACCATTGAGTGAATCCAAACGAATAATATCTTTTAAGATAAAAGCCATTGCAAAAGGAACAAAGATTATAAAGAAATTAAGAAATGCTAATATCAACTCATTTTGAGCCAACTTACTTCTCAGATAATTTGCTTTATAAGCTATTTCTTTTGTTACTAGCGCCCTTCTTCTTTCAATATCGGCTTTTCTTCTGTCAATTTTGATTTTTGTCTGAGCACCGATCCCCTTACCATAAAGGGTTTCAATATCTTGTTCATTAAGTTCTTCATCCTCAATCATTGTAATTGTTTTTTTATTTTCAGCTTGTTTAATTCTTTCAGCATTCCTCCTGTTAGCAAGCTCCAATGAGCCGGGAACTATCTTAGGATTCGTACCTGCAGCAGTAATTTTAATACTAATATATTCATCAGTATCAGCAATCATTAATTTACATAATGAGCCTATTTCAATAGAAGACCCTATTGGCTGTCCTCTAAATAAAACCTTATTGCTTTTAAAATTATTAACAATTTGCCATCTGCCATTTTCTAATTTTTGAAGAGATATTATCAAATCAAAATCAAGATTCAATTTAAAATGACAATTTGGAGCCGTACCTATATTAATTACATTAGAATCGTTAAATACCTTCTCATTATTTTTAGATGTTATCGTAACTTTCATTCTAATCCTCTATCTTCCTACTGCTTCTAATATTTTTCTAACAGCCTGATCAACATTTTCTTCTGATGCAATTATCAGATTTTTTTCTTTTATTACAGGCAATAATGTATGTCTTACATCATCCAACTTCTGAGGATGGGCATATAAAAAAGCTAAAGTTAAATCAGGGATATAATCCAATGTTTTCTTTATATTTTTTGGTAATGTATTCCAATTAATTTGCTTTGTTATATCGCCTTCATTTTCTAAATCTCCAAGCACAACAATCACTGGTTTATAACCATCTTGTTTGTATCTTAAAGCATCACCTACTGCTTTTTTAAGTGCCAAACCATATGCAGTACCAAAAGATTTCTCATCAAAAGCACCACGTTTTTTCATTGATTCTCTCATTGCAACCAGCTTATGAGGATTACCGTTATAAACACTGTATGTATCTTCCGTTACAACATAAATCAATGCATGATCTTCAGAATCTAATCGTTTTGAAATCTTTAAAATTGTCTGTTCTTGCTGCGCTAATAAATTCCTATTTGAGGCAGATATATCCAACAAAAATACCGCTGCAACCGGTTTAAACTCGCCTAAATCCATATTCAGAAATCCTACAACTAATAATTTCAAAACATAAACTGATAATAATAACAATAAACTTAATATACAAGCTCTTCTAAACATACTACTCTCAAAACTACTAACTAACATCAAAATTGTATCATATGTTTTTATTTTTATGCAAGTTGTTTCTTTTCCTAAAAATCCAAAAATCAGGATGAAGTAAAGCTAAAAAGGGTATCAATTCCAAACGGCCTATCATCATATTTGAAATACATATTAGTTTAGATATTATTGTAAGACCGGCAAAGCTGCCCATTGGTCCCAGTTCTCCAAATGCAGGTCCCACATTTCCCAAACTTGCAATAGCACTAGTTAAACCAATGATTGCATCTTGTTCAATAAATACCAACAAAACAGCACTAATTACGAAAATAAAATAATAAAATATTGCAAATGAAATCATTTGTTTTACAACATCTTCATTGACTATTGTTCTGTTTATTTTTATCGGATAAACTCCATTGGGATGATAGATTTTTGATATTTGTCTTTTTAAATATTTAAATATAAAAATAACTCTAAGTAATTTTAAACCACCTGAAGCAGAACCAATTGATGCACCTGAGAACACTAATAAAAATAACAACAATTTAGCCCTTAAATTCCATTCATTATAATCTACAGAAGCAAAACCCGTTGTTGTTATTATAGATACAACCTGAAAGAATGCTGCTTCAAAAGCTTCCTTAAGTTCATATATACCATGAGTAGTTAAGGTTACGGCAATAGATAAAGTAAAGAAGATTACAACACCCAAATAAAGCTTAAATTCATCATCCTTGATAAGTGCAAGAAAATTACGTTTTACATATACTTTATACTGGAGTGCAAAGTTCATTCCTGACAAAAACATAAAAAATGTAATTACCCAAAATATTTTAGGTTGCGCATAGTCCATTATGCTGTTTTGCGCAGGAGAAAGACCACCACCTGATAGCGTGGAACAAGAATTACATATCGCATCAAAAATAGGCATACCGCAGTATTTTAAAGCACATATTTCTAATATGGTAAGAATAAAATATATCAACCACAATGCTGCAGCTGTTTGCCTTATTCTTGGTGTTAATTTTGTATCTGTAGAACTTGCACCGGGAAATTCGGCAGAAAACATCTGTCGACCTGCGATTGCGAACTGTGGCAAAACAGCAATGAATAATACCAATATTCCCATACCACCAAGCCATTGGCTAAAGGATCTCCAAAAGAACATTGTTTTAGGATATACTGAAAAATCAGTTAAAATTGTAGCGCCTGTCGCTGTAACACCTGATACACTTTCAAATAATGCATCTATTGGACTAAGCCCAAAATGTAAAAAGGTAGTTGCAGATAACAAAGCAAAAGACATCCACGCCAACAAAACTAATACAAGTGTTTCACTTTTATTTATATTATTGAACTCTTCTCCGCTTTTTTCTTTACCTTTCAATATCAGACTCAATAAATAAGCAAACGAAGAAGCATATACAAATGGCTGATATGCATTTGTCTCTTTATAAATAAATGCACATATACAAGGAATAAGCATTACCACAGCAATATATTTTAAAATTAAACTTAAAGTATTTGATATATATCTATAATTCATATATTAAATACACCTTTTAAAATAGTTTAATATTGAATCAGCATTTTGTTGAGTCGTAAATACAATTAAATTGTCAAATGGCATTACCTGAGTAGTACCACGTGGAATAATAATTCTATTTCTTCTTTGAATAATTGCAATAATTGCTTTGCAAGGCAATTTTAAATTCATAATCATATCTGTTTTGAAATCAAAAGGTATACATATTTCAAGAACTTTCCCTTGCCCTCTCTCAACTGTAGCAAGGATTTCAACTTCTGTCTTTATCAAATGGTTTTCTATATCATCTATAGCAGCAGCATCCTGGGAAATTGCAACATCAATACCAACTTTTTCAAATATATTTGCATTAGCATTTTTCGAAACTCTTGTAATAACTTTAGGCACCCCCATTTGTTTCGCAAGCAATGAACATAATAAATTTTTTTCATCGTTATTGGTAACACTAACTACAACATCGGATTCTCCGACTCTTTCTTCCTCCAATAAACCATAGTTAGCACCATCACCATTAATGACAAGTGTATTCTTCAAATTTTCAGTAAGTTCAACACATCTGTCATAGTCAAATTCAATTATCTTAATTTTTACATTTACTTTTTCCAGATTTTGAGCAAGCATTAAACCAACACTACCGCCGCCTATTATTGTTACTTGTTTAACATCATTTTTATCTTGGAAAAATTTGTTAGCAAGGATATCCAAAGAATACGAAGATCCCATAAATATAACTTTATCATTTAAAAGTAATTCCATATCTCCATTAGGAATAAATAATGTATTGTCTCTTGTAATCCCAACAATCAATGTTTCTTCAGGGAAACTGCAATCTTTAATTTTTTTATTTATAAATTTTGTACCTTCTATAACCCTATATTCTAAGAGTCTGGCTTTGCCATTTGCAAAATTTTCAACATCTATAGCATTCGGAACAGTAATAATTCTGAAAATTTCTTGAGTCATAAGTTCTTCAGGCCAAATGATATAATCTATCATAAGTTCTCGTTGGTATTTTGAACCTCTAACCAAAGATAAAGACTCTACATTTTCTTTCTTACTGACAAAACAAACTGTTTTTAGCTTTGTCATATTTGTTACGGTTAAACAAGCAACTATATTTGCTTCATCATTATCACTGCAGGCAATAAATATATCCGCATCTTTTATTCCGATAGATTCCAATGTCGCTATATTAGAACCGGAGCCTTGAACATATTCAATATCTAATTTCTGAATTTCATTATTACTATCAGTCCCATCATCAATAACAATGATATCGTGGTCCTCATATAACTTAGCTGCAATTAAACAAGATGTTTCATTTACACCGTATATTACAATTTTCATAAAAAACCCTTTTTAATTCAAGTTATAATCTAAAAAGAGATTTTTGTCTATTTCTAAATATTTATTATCATTATATTATATAGCTGCAAGTTCTTGCGTTATAATGTTTTTTAGCTCGCTATTATCAGTATTATAAGCTGCTATATATGCTTTAGATAATAATTTTTTAGCTTTTGCCGAATTACCATATTGCATCATAACTGCAGCCGCACTTCTATAGTTCTTTGCAAGATTTTCATTATCGTCTATTCTGGAAAATGATTCTGCGGAACTTCCATATAAACTCAGTGCTTTAGAACGTTCGCCCAACTTCTCGTACATTTTTGCACTTTTAGAATAAGTAATACCTTGAACTTTCTCACTTCCTGTCTCTTCGGCCGTTACAGATGCCAAATCCATAAACATAAATGCATTTTCTTTATCATATCTGCCTGTATGAATTTGCGCCAAATCAGTTAATGCTTGCGTTTGAAGCTTTATATTATCAGCTTCACCGGCAAAAGAAACCGCAGCGCAATAATGATCTACCGCCGGTTCAAATTTAACATAATCATCATATATTTTCCCCATTGATAAATGGGCTCTGGCCTTTATATTTGTATCATCACTCTGCTTTGCCGCTCTATCATAATTATACAAAGCATCTTCAATCTGATTAAACCCATCATAAAGTCTGCCTTCTTCATAATGTATCATAGCGGCTGTTTGCTCATCACCAATCTCGTTTGCATAATCCATTGTTGTTTGAAATGCATACAAAGCTTTTTCATTACTATCGATTGCTGCATATTTTTTTGCTTGAATAAACATTCTTCTTAATTGCGGATCGGATGGAACATAAACTCCGTTTTGAGTTTCCATTTGAGGTTTCTCTTCAGCAACAATGCTCTCTGTCCTTACAGAAGTATCGTCAAATTGCTGAGTAGGAACAGTCGTACCTTCCGCTAAAACTGTTTTTTCAACAGAAGGGCTAGAGGACTTATAATCTATCTTTTGAAGAAATAAAGCATCTACCCAATTTTCAACAACTTTAGATGGTTTTTTAAGTGTATTTGTTATATATTCATCTAATATTTGTGAGGCATTTTTTAAATTAGATTGAATAATCTGTGAATTTGGAGTTTCTTTTTTTGATTGATTTTCTATTAAACTTAAATATGAAGAAACTTCTGCTTTTACTTCATCAGGTGCACCTATTGCATTAGTTGTATTTCTAAAATCAGCTAATACCTGATCTATCCCTATTTGTTTTTTTGTATAATCTATAGCTACTTTTTCGCCATTTGGGAAATAAGCACTGCTTCTTGTTTCTTGATTATCCTGCTTCTGAGCATTCTCAGCACTTTGAGACGATTGAGAATTTCTCTCATCTTCACCTTTTCTTGTAATCTGTCTTTTATTTACACCCTGATAAAAATTGATATATCCCGGGTATATAGAATTATACAAGTTTTACCGCCTCACAATTATATTTCAATACACAACTAATTCTACATACACTAGTATGTACTTTTTAATAAATATTTTAAATACACTATTTAATGTATTAATGATTTTGCAATTAAAATCAAAAAATCATAAACTTGAAATAAAATAACTAAAACGTTAAACTAATTTGGCTGGGATAAATATATGTTCAAAAATTTCTTCATAGACAAATTAAATAAAAAATATGCAGGAAAAGAACTTATGTTCTGTAATAGAATATATAATGATATTCTATTTTGGCCATTCTCAATTCATACCTGCTGCCATTGCACAAAAACACCATACTTACCACCATTATTATATAAAAAATTAATAAGTAAATTTAACTTTAAAGATTATATAAAGAATATTGACAACATTATGCAGATAAATCAAACACAAAATGCTGTTTGTAAAGGATGCAAGTTTTTTGAAAAACAAATAGTTCCTGAATTTCCGAAAGAAAAAAATATAACTTTTTTTACCATCAATCATTTTACAAAATGTAATTCTAATTGTGTATACTGCGGAATTGGAAGAAAAACAGAAGATATAAAATATAAACTTTTACCATTAATAAAACAAATGGTAAAAGAGAAAATGATTAGTGAAAGCTGCCTTTTTAATTGGGGTGGTGGTGAACCAACTATATGTTCTGAATTTGAAGAAATTGCAAACTTTCTGCACGAAAATAAATTACGACAAGCTATAAATTCTTCAGGAATTGAATATTCAAATACTATACTTGAAGGACTAAAAGACGGATTAATGAGCATTCAAATAAGTCCTGATTCCGGAACTGAAGAAACTTATAGAAGAATAAAAAGACAAAATAATTTTTACAAAGTTTGGGATAATATAGAAAAATATGCTCAATACCCTGATATGCTTTTTGTAAAATATATTTTCTTTTCTTATAGTGCAAATGAAAAGGATGTCAGATTATTTATTCAAAAATGTATAGATTCAAAAGTAAAAAATATTGTTATAGATTGCGAATCCAATAGTGAAAATAACCCCCAAAGTCCATTTGGAATAATTTCAGATGATATTATTAACCTTGCCATTCTTATGAAAAAGTTAGCTGTCCAAAATAATTTAAATTATCAAATTTCATACCAGTGGAAACAAGAGCATAAAAAAATTATAGAAGAGACCTAAGCGTTAATTTTTGTTAAGCGAAAAATATATTTATTTAAGTTTGCTCTTATTTTTGTCGAATACATAATTAATGTTACAAGTGTAGAGGAAAAAGTATGGCTTTTGACATAGGAAAACTTGACTTAATATTAAGTAAACTGTTTGAGCAAAAAAATGTTAAGGAAGAAGAAGAAAAAGAAGAAGAAGAAATTTCTATAAACTTTACTTCTGAACAAGAAGATACTAAATATACAAATAGCGCATCAACTATTTCAAATGAAATATCAATACTATATGATCAACTTCAAGAAGCAGAAAGTCAAAGTCAAAGAGATGCGATTCTATCTGCAATTGATCAAAAAAAAGAAGAATATGAAAATAAAGAAATAGAACACAATATCAAAGAATACATCGAAGATGCTGACTTACCGCAAAGCGAATCAAAAGAGTTAAGTGAGTTATATGAAAGTTTAATTAATGCAGATGGAGTCCTTCAGAAAAATATAATTCAAGAAAAAATAGAAAAGATATCTGAGGAACTTGGACTATCAAATGAAGAAACTGACAAACTTGAATCATTTGATGCTGAAACATAGAATAAAAAAGGATGAAAATAATTTTCATCCTTTTTTATTTGTTTTTTATACAATATTTATTTTTATACATAAAAAAAAAGGAACTTTTTAGGGTTCCTCTGAAATCTTTTTCAATTTCCTCGTGTGTTAGTAAAGGTAGTAAGTAAGGTAAGTATGAATATAAATTTATTAGGTTCTTATTAGTTTTTGTTATCTCTGTATATATAAAGTATATAAATTTTCAATAATTGCCTTTTTCATTTTTATTTTTAACATTTCTTAATGTTTTGCCTTTTAATTGAAAATATCAATTAACCTGTTATCATGATAAAAAAGGAGATTGATATGAAAATAGCTGTAACATATGAAAATGGTCAAGTATTTCAACATTTTGGACATACTGAAGAATTTAAAGTATACGATGTAGAAGATGGAAAAATAATCAAAACAGAGATTGTATCTTCTAATGAACTTGGTCATAGTGCTTTGGCATATTTATTGGAAGAAAATAAAATCAATGTATTAATATGCGGTGGTATTGGCGGATGTGCAATTGGAGCATTAAAAGATTATGGTATTGAATTATTTGCAGGTATTAAAGGTGATGCCGATAAAGCAGTAAATGATTATTTAGCAGGGAATCTTGTTCAAATGAGTGAAGCAAATTGTTCACACCACGAGCACCACGAAGAAGAAGGACATTCTTGCGGTCATTGCCACTAGTTATAGTTCACGCAATATATCTGCACGGGTTATAATCCCTTCAACATTATTCTTTTGATCTATAACAATTGCCCATTCGGTATTGTTATTGTGTAATCTATAATAACAAGTATATAAATTATCATATTTATATACTTGTGTTGGATTTGTATTCATTATTCTTCCGACCGGAATAATCAAATTATTATTATCAGTTAAAACATCTTCAATATCAGCTTTTGTAATTATTCCCTGTAGTCTTTCTTTTTCATCAACAACAGGATACGCATTATGTTTTTCGATATTCATAACTTTCAAGACATCATTAATACCATCACTAACAGAAAAGAATTTAACGTCTTTTGTCATGTAATTTTCAACTAATTTAGAAGAGAGTTGAGAATTGTTAGAACATTTTCTATAGCTTTCGAGTAACAATTTTGAATAAATAGGCTTTTGTCCAAGTTTTTCTGCTGTCATATCACTTATGGCAGAAACAAGCATTATTGGCAATATAGATTCATATCCTCCTGTCATCTCAAAAACCATAACCGTAGCTGTTATAGGAGTTCTCGCAACCGCAGATAAGAAAGCTGCCATACCAATATATGCCATAGTAGACGGATTAATATCAAATCCAAAATTTAAAGAAATATAACCAACAATATATCCTAAAAAAGCACCCAGCATAAGCATAGGTAAAAAGATACCACCCGGAGCACCTGAACCAAAACATAATGGGGTCATTATAAATTTTCCCAAGAAAATAATCAGAACAAGAACTATTGGAAAGCCATTGTTTAATAAAGTATCGACCACAGTATTACCACCTGAAAGAACTTGCGGTAAATATATTCCGACTATTCCTATTATTAATGAAGCAATAGCCGGCTTTATATAATCTGGTATTTTCTTCTGTTTTTCAAATAAATTATCGAAAAAGAAAGTTGTCTTGGAGAACAATATACCCAAGATTCCGGAGAAAATTGCAAGTAGTATATATATAACAATGTTCTCTGAGTTAAATACAGCAGGTGTAAACTCGCTATCAAATATAGTTTTATTTCCCAATAAATATCTTGATACAGAAGAAGCTGTAACTGTAGCAACAAGGCAAGGAAATAATATAGAAGAAGAAAAACGATTTAACAGTTCTTCCAAAACAAATATAGTACCTGCAATAGGAGCATTAAAGGTAGCAGCAATAGCAGCACCTGCCCCTGATGCAATTAATGTATCTTTATTTGAATTCTTCAGTTTAAATAAATTCCCTACAAAAGAACCGACTCCAGCCCCAAGCTGAACACTGGGGCCCTCTCTACCTAAAGACATACCTGTTCCGATTGCTGAAACACCGGCAATAAATTTAACAAAAATTGTCCTTATACGGACAGTTCTTCCGCTTCTTTGCAAACACATCTTTACAAAAGGTATTCCGCTACCTTTTGTTTCAGGTGCCAGCTTAAAAACCAAAATCCCGGATAATAAACCGCCAAATAAGGTTACCAGTGGTAGAAAAAATATATAATATTGATTATTCCGAAATCCAATAATAAAACCAAAAAGATTTTCTATACAAACTCGAAAAGCAACAACAACTAAACCGCAAAATAAGCCTACCAATACAGATTGCCATACAACTTTGCTTTTTAATAAGCTTAGTATAAAAAGACCTGCCTTCTTAAAAAAACTCTTAATCATAATAAACAGCAACTTTATACAGCAGCTTCCTGTTGTTTTTTCTTATACATTTTTCTGCGTCGCATTAAATCAACAAAAGCCTCAAGTCTTGTAATATAACCTGCCCTTCCCGTTTGTTCATCCAATATCAATGTCAGAATAGGTATCTCACAATTCTCTCTCATGGTCGGAAATATATTTTGAGACATTATCTCAGGCATACAAGTAAACGGACTAACGTGAATTATGCCATCAACTCCTCTTTCATTAGCATATGCTACGTCACTGACAGACTCTAAAGCATCACCGCCAATATCGCGCATTAGATATGGTCTTGCCATTCGATATGCACGTTCCAAATGTGTTTCGCCTTTCTTAAATGCTTTTGGGATTATAGCATCTTTAATAAAACCGGACACAGTTAGACTTCTTCTAGTTTGAACGCCCATTCTACCGAGTTCTTTTTCTATATTTTGATTAGAAAATGGTTCCTGCACCAAGAAAATTTCACCTGTGATATCAACAGTAAGAACATCTCTATTTTTATCTATCTCTGTTTTTTTTATCTCAGTAATTGCCTCTTTTTCAAAAGCTTTAAGTTCCTTTGTATTATTTGCTTCAATAATCAAAGACAAAGCCCTGTTGTAATGTTTTTCTGCAGTTCCAACAACTATTTCTCTGGCTCTGTAATACGAAAACAAGTTTTCAAGTTTATCCAAAACAAAAACTTTTCTAACTGCAATATTAATTGCCTTTGCAAGAATAACAGGATTTCTTACACCTGAAAGTTGCGTAAGAAAAGAATACATTCCTTTAAATCCATCATAAAGCTGTAATTCTGTATATTTATCCTCATAGCCCAAATCTTTAAGAACATTTTTTATACTCTGACCATATTCACCCAAACGGCAAATACCGGGAGATGAAATCATTGCAACATAGTCAGCACCTTTTTCAATAGCCTGAAGAAAATTCCCCAAAACCATTTTATAAGGCAAACAAATAGACTCAGGGCTATACTTTGCCGCTATTTCAAGAGTTTTCTTACTTGTATGAGGCGGAATCAAAGCTTCCACTCCAAGTTTTTTTAATGCGGCAGACCAAGCAATATATACATTACCCATATGAGGAAATGCAACTTTAATTGATTTTCTCTTCTTCATTTTTATTGTTACACCTTTAACAAATAACCGCCGTTATCTGCATTTTGAAGAATATCTTCGTTTAGTTTTCCTCTAAGATTTTTTATATACTTGTAAACATAGTCTCTCGGCAATTCTAATATTTTAGCCAAATCTTTTGCATACACAATTGTATTTCTATTAGCAAGAAAATGATCAAATACCAATTGCTCACGAGCTGTCAATGCTTTTTTAAAGGAATATTCGACTTCTTGTTCAATTGTATTTTTTTTAGTTTCTTTATCTTTTGCCGTTCTATCTTTCTTCTTTTCTTCTATATTCACCGAGTTTTTAGCTTTATCTTGCGGTTTTATAACAACATTTAAATCTTTTTTTTCTTTTATCTCTTTTTCTTTATTAAAAGACTTAATAGCTATTGTTTGAATTTTCTCTGTTTTAGGTGCATATTTTTCCACAGACATAGAATTCAATGACCTAAACATTACACTATCAACCAAACTATCATCGTGTTTTTCTTCTTGAATAACCTTACCTAATCTTGCAGCATACTCTTCTAAAGTTATGCGTTCCAATGAGCTTCTCCACTTACGAATTTCTTCTTTGCTCAAGTATTCGGGCATACCTATCAATCTCCTTGACTCTGAATATAAACTGTTTTAGGGATTAATCACACCTTGCCAATATATTAATCTAACCGTCAAAGTATTTTCTTTTAATCTCTTTTCTACATAACAAATTTATCACAAATTATAAGCAAAATCTAAATTTTTTCTATAATTTAAATAAAGATTTACAAATTCAATTTGTACACTAATTCTTTTAATAAGAAAGATTATTATGAGAAGAAATGTCCTCTTTTCGAATTTAAAGTAATATTATCAAAAGAGTATAATCTTGCAGGTCTTTTAGAACCAATTTTGGTATACTCATTCAACTCTTTCAATACAGAGCCTGTCAAAACTTTTTTTCTGAAATTACGTTTATCAAGCTTCATATCAAGAATTAATTCATATGATTTTTGTAATTCCGTAAGAGTAAATTTTTCAGGAAGCAATTGAAATGCTATTGGACAAAATTCAAGACGTTCTCTCATTCTTTTTAAAGAATATTCTATAATTTCTTTGTGGTCAAAAGCCAAAGTCGGAAGATTATATACCTCATGCCACTGTACTTCTGTGATACTTTGAGTATTATCAAAAGATAATTTTATATCATCACTTCTTATCAAAGCGAAATAAGCACAGGTAATAACCCTTGAGCTTGGATAACGTAACGGATCACCAAATGTATAAAGTTGTTCCAAATAGATATTATCAACATTCGTTTTTTCTTTTAAAATTCTCAAAGCAGCATTATCAAGATTTTCCGATAATCTAATAAAACCGCCGGGGATAGCCCATCTTCCTTTAAACGGTTCATTAGCACGTCTAACAAGAAGCACCTGAAGCTTATTATCTTTTATTGTAAATATTACAACGTCGGTCGTAATTTCATGTGTCTTAATTTCTTGAAACATCTCCCCTTACTTTCTAAATCCCCTGATTTGATAAAAATGCTTTTAATACCGCATCGTGCTGTGCTCTAAAATCATAATCTTGAACTTCATTATTAATTTCTTTAATCCCATTCTTATACTGCGCTATTGCCGGATCCGGATTTTTTTTCATACTGTTATAGCTATTCATAATCGAAGAAACAAAATTCCTTGTTTCTTTAAAAGGCGGAATTCCATTATATTTTTTTACATTACCCGGACCTGCATTATATGCAGCTAATGCAAGTTCCATTGAACCAAACATTTGATACATTTTTTTATAATAAGCAATACCGCCTTTTATATTATCATTCAAATGATAAGGATTATAGCCCATTCTTTTTGCTGTATTTGGCATTAACTGGAATACACCAATTGCCCCATATCTGCTTTTTTTATTATGACAAAAACCCGATTCTTTCTTTGCTATACTTAATGCCAAAGCAGGATCCAAACCCATTTCCATAGAATGTTTAACTATTAATTGTTTTATTGTAAGATTAGAAACTGCCTCTGCTTTAACCTGCAGGGGGAAATTTATAATAGCAAAACATACTGCCAAAACATATATCAATACTTTTCGAGCCATGTAAATCCTCAAGTTTATTTATCACGCTTTAAAGTTCTCTTATTAGAATTTTATTACATAAAAAAATTTTTTCAACCATAAGAGTGTATAATTAGCTATAAACCTTATAATTTGAAGCAAAAATAGAATATTTAGTCTAAAAGTTGCTCTAAAAGTTCAGCATTAGCAGCATTCTTTTTTACATCAAAAACAACATTTCTTTTCATGTAACTTCTCAATGCTTCACGAATAAGTTCACTTCTTGTTCTTTGTTCATTTTCAGCGACTTCATCAATCTGATTTAAAAATTTATCAGGGATAGATAATAATACTTTTGCCATAACATTTCCTTATCACTTATTCACATATCTATATTATATACTATTTAGAAAAGATAGTCTATAATTGTGTGAAGAAGGAGAAATAATATGGATGATATAAGAAAAGAATATAAACTGATTGATTTATTCTGCACTCTGGCACAAATACCGTCACCGTCTTTAAAAGAAGAAAAAGTAATAGAAAAAATTCTTTCTATATTCGAAGAAAATAGTATTGAAGCTAGAAAAGATGACTATGGGAATGTAAAAGCAAAAATACCTGCAACTGATTCAACAAAAAAGCCTTTACTTTTAAGTTCGCATATGGATGTTGTAGGGGATGATTCACCTGTAAATATAAGATTAAACGGAAATATAATTGAAACAGATAAAACAAGAACATTAGGAGCAGATGATAAAGCGGGTGTTGCTGCTGCAATTATGCTTGCAATCGACCTTTCTAAAAATAAAGAACTAAAACATGGCGGACTTGAAATTGTATTCACACGTGATGAAGAACAAAATATGACAGGAATACATAATCTCAAAATGGAAGAACTTGAAGCAGAGCATGTTCTTGTCATGGATGCAGATAAATTAGGGCAAGTCCAAATTGCAGGTGCAGATTATACAAAACTTACATTGTTTGTTGAAGGACTAAAAGGCGGACATTCTGGTATTGATATTGATGATACAACAAGACTAAATGCAGCTAAATTGGTTGCAGAACTTGTTAACGAAATTCCTCAAGGGGTATATAAAAAAGATGAATATGGCGTTGTTACATCCATAAATCTTGGAGTAATAATAGGTGGCGGTATTGAAAGCGCAATAGATAATATTAAATGCTCTGATATAAAAAGCAATAAATACCAAAACGAAATATTAGAAAAAGCAATAACTAACGTTATTAATACCAAAGCAGGTGCAACATATTCAATAAGAAGTTCAAGCAGAAAATACGAGAATGAACTTATAAAGGAAATAGAGTCTATAGTTGATAATTTCAATAAAAAATATTCTGAACTTGCTTCAGTAAAAATAGAGACAGCAGAACATTTACCGCCATTTGAAAAAAGTGACGATGAAACAATGATAAATGTTGCAAAAGAGGCAAGTAAGAACTTAAATATAGATATAGAAATTTCTTCATTCCATGCCGGTGCTGAAACACACATATATGCAAACAAAGAAAACAAATACGGAACAAAATTTAAGCCTGTATTAATAGGTGTTGCAGATATTTCAAATATGCACTCATCTAATGAACAGATGGACTACACATCATATCTTAAAGGCTATGAACTTGTAAAAGAAATATTCAAGGTCTATAACAAATAATATCACTTATACCAAGGTTTAAAACTATCAATCTTAGTTTTTAGACCTGAATAATTGCCATCAAAGCAAATACACCTGTCATCAATATATAAATGACATGGCTCTTTTTGGTTTGTAACTTCAGAAACAAAATTTTCTAATTTATTTTGTAATATCCAATGCTGAACAAGATTTTTATCTCTAGTAGTAAAAATTTTTAATTTATAATGCAAGCAAAGTTCTTCAATAAATTCTTTTGCACCATTTTTTAATGGAGGAATGTAGTTAGCTATATAAGAACCAGTATATGTATTCAATACGCCATCCAAATCAATTAATACCGTTTTTTTAAATTTCAAAATCTTATCACCTTGTCGTGCTATTTGTCTGTTAAATGTATTTTCATTATATCCCATAATTTCTGTATGACAAATAGCACGATTAGAGTAATTCAAAATAATATAAAAAAATATAGAAATAAAAGAGGATTAACACAAGATAAGCTATCAGAAATAGCAGGCATTTCTTGTGATTATTTATCAGAAATCGAACGAGGTAAAAAAATACCAAGTTTAAAAAGATTTATTGCAATTGCAGATGCACTTGATATTCCTTATGAAAAATTTTTTAAATAAAAATAAAAAATATAACCTATTTTTAATAAAAATTAAACATGCTATTGAAATGTAATTTTCTTCATATTAATATAAAAAGCAAGACTTACCCACCGAACAAGTCATAAACAAAAAAAGGAAAGTAAATAATGGCAATTAATTTGAAAAACAAAGCAGAAATCGTTGAAAAATACGGTAAAAATGCACAAGATACAGGAAGTGTTGAAACTCAAATCGCTTTATTAACAGAAAAAATTACTGAATTAACAGAACACTTAAAATCTAATCCAAAAGATTTCCAAGGCAGACGTGGTCTTTTGATGATGGTAGGTAGAAGAAAAAGACTTCTTTCTTACTTAAAAGACAGAAATCTTGAAGATTACAGAAAGTTAATTAAAGCTTTAAATATAAGAGAATCAAAATAATTAATTTAAAATTAAACAAAAAGGCCGTTCCAAACGGTCTTTTTGTTTGTCAATTTGACCTTAATTTCTGTTGAGAGTAAAATTAAAAAAGATAGATTGGCAATTAAAACAGGAAAGAGAAAAAGATGAGTTCAAAAAAATATTTATTCACATCCGAATCAGTAACAGAAGGACATCCAGATAAAGTATGTGATCAAATTTCTGATGCTATTTTGGATGAATTTTTAACAAAAGACTCAAAATCCAGAGTTGCAGCAGAAACATCAGTAACAACAGGTATGGTTTTAGTATCAGGAGAAATTACTTCTTCTTGCTATGTAGATATTCCGCACGTTGTAAGAACTACAATAGAGAATATAGGTTATACAGGGAAGGCCTCTGGTGGATTTGATAGTAAAACTTGCGCTGTAATAACAAGTATTGATGAACAATCTACTGATATTGCAGGCGGTGTAAATAAAGCATTTGAAACAAGAGATAATAACGCTGCTGTTTCAGCTGATGAAACAAATAATATTGGTGCTGGCGACCAAGGTATTATGTTTGGTTTTGCTTGTGATGAAACTCCTGAATTAATGCCGTTACCTATAAGTTTAGCACACAAACTATCATATAGACTTGCCCAGGTAAGAAAACAAGGTATAGTAAAATATCTTAGACCTGACGGTAAATCACAAGTTACAGTGGAATACGAAAATGATAAACCAGTAAGAATTGATACAGTTGTTATTTCAACTCAACATGATGAAGAAATTGATGGTATTACAGACAATACTCAAATTCAAGAAATCATACGAAAAGATATGATTGAACATGTTATAAATTATGTATTTAAAAATGAACCTTTAAAACCTGACAGCAATACTAAATACTTAATAAATCCATCAGGAAGATTTGTAATAGGTGGTCCCCAAGGTGATGCCGGTTTAACAGGAAGAAAAATAATCGTTGATACTTATGGCGGTTATTCAAGACACGGCGGCGGAGCATTCTCAGGTAAAGACCCAACAAAAGTTGACAGAAGTGCTGCATATGCTGCAAGATATGTTGCAAAGAATATTGTTGCTGCAGGTCTTGCTTCAAAATGCGAAATAGAACTTGGATATGCAATCGGTGTAGCTCAACCTGTTTCTATCTACGTTGAAACATTCGGCACAGGTAAAATATCAGATGATGATATTATGAAACTTGTTGAAACAAACTTTGACTTAAGACCAAGAGCAATAATTAACCAATTTGATTTAAGAAATCTTCCTGCAAAAAATGGCGGTAAATTCTATCAAAAACTAGCTGCTTATGGTCACTTAGGCAGGACCGATTTTGATGTTCCTTGGGAACATACAGATAAAGTTCAAACTCTAAAAGAACAAGCCGCTAAATTAACTTGCAGTGTATAAAAAACTTAAATAAAAAAATAGGAGTAGAAAAACTACTCCTATTTTTTTATAAATTGTTTTACAAAATCTATTTCTTCTTTTTTAGTTTTCAAATTTCCTTCCAATTTTTCGTTTAAAACTCTTTCAAAAAGTTCATTAAAATATGGGGACGGAATAAAACCAAGTTCAATTAAATCTTTACCCGTAATTAAAACCTTAATTTCTTGTAATACATCATAAAAATATTTTACAGCCTCATCATGAGTCATAACATAATAAATTAATATTGATAAATCAACTCTATCGTTAAATGTTTTATATAAAAATGTTTTATCTTCAATATTAAGCGGATACAAAAGTAATAGCTCTTGAACTTCCTTAATTATCTTTTTCTCAAAAGCAGTCATATTTAATCGTTCATATGCAATATTACTATTAATTATTAATAAAACTATATAAACAAACCATAATTCATCTTTGTTATACAAATAATTTAAATCCAAATTTTTAAAGAAGTTCTCATCAAAATTAATAAAAGGATTATCCGAAATCAGTTTATAAGCTTTTGTATCAATAATTTTAGAATAGAGTCCTTTCTTTTCTATCGAAAAATACTGCCTGAGTTCCGATTTTATCCGTTCCAAAGGCATATTATAATCAACATTATCCAAATATTGTTTCAATAAATCATTAGTATTTTCTTCAATTTCAAAATCAAATCGAACCTGAAATTTTAATGCACGAATAATTCTGGAAGGATCATCTATAAAACTTTTATCATGTAAAACTCTTATTTTTTTGCTTAATATATCATTATATCCACCACAATAATCAACAAGAGAATATTTATTTTTACCTGTTAAACTTATTGCAAGAGTATTAATTGTAAAATCACGTCGCATTATATCTTTTTTTAGAGAACATCCAAAATTATATGCAACAGGTAAAACACCTGACTTTTCATATTCTTCTTCTCTTGTTGAGGCAAAATCTATTTCTATATTGTTGAAGAATAATACCTTTGCAGTTCTGAGATTTTCCTGAATTGATATTATTTTACACCCAAGACTGTTCTCAAGACTTTTACAAAAATCTATAGCATCACTTTCTACAACAATATCAATATCTTTTATAGCATTATGAAGAATTAAATCTCTAACAATACCGCCAATAATATAAATATTTATATTTTTCTTTTCTGCCACTTGAGCAACACTACATATAACCGCTTTACGATTTTCTGATAACTGACTATCTATACACTCTTTAAAAGAAACAGACATAATCGGATTATAACAGATTAATTAAAATCTTTGAATACACTGCTTAATTCACCTTGCATTTTAGAAAGATAGTTTATATCATATTTGGGGTTAACTTGATTGTTCATTTTCATACTTGCTTTTTTTCTAGCCTGAATTTGTTTTGTAATAAATATATTCAATTTAGCAATACCAACACCTAAAACAAGCCCTGAATATAAATAACCAGCAATTTGAGATCCTGCTATTTTAAGTACTTTAGACTTAGTAGCGCTATCTGCTTTCTTAAATAACTCCGAAAATTTTAGCATTTTACCATTTTTTGTAATTTCTTTTGCATTTGGCAATAATACTTCATCAAAAGATTTAACAGATGCCTTTGTCAACCAGCTAAAACCATACTTTAAGCCTTTTTTTGCACCATCTTGAGCAACTGGGTTATTAATTAATTCTTTTCCGCCTAGAGCTCTGGCTGTTAACTTAGAGACCATACCTCCAAGAATCAACCAGTTTGTAAACCCTAGCGTATCCTTTATTACACTTTCTCTAAGTTCATTACTATCTCTTGCAGATAAAAATCTTGAACCAATTGTTAATCCATACAAAAACTTAAATTGATTAATAGTAGGAACCTTACTATTAAATTGAATATTAGATACCAAACTTGAAGGATTACCGATTGTTTTCATCGCAAACAATGGAAACCCAACCCCAGCTACTGTTTTGGCGACCTTAAATCCTTTAGATTTATCACCTTCTTTATTATCAACGCCAACAAAACCATCTTGTCCTGTTCTTTTTTTAGTTAAATATCTATTTAACGGTTGAACAGACATACATAAAGCAGCACAAATTCCCATTCCTAATAATGTTGAAGCAACCTTATTAGATTTCAAAGCTTTTATAAATTCTGGTAATTTTTCTTTGGTTTTATTTTTAAATGAATTAGAAAGAACAACCGCATTATCAACAAGTTCACCTAAACTTGCAGAAACTTCTTTTGCACCGGCATTAAGCCTAAAAGAAGCCTGTGCCCCTGTATCTTTAGTAACTTTAGACAAAATAACACTTTTTAAATCTTTTACTTCTTTTGCAAGTGTTAATTTGTTTGTTCCGCTGGCTTTAGCCATCTGTTCTGTCTTATCTGCTAAAGAAACTAAACCGTTAACAATATCATCTCTTGCACCTTGGGAAACACTTTTCCACTCTGTACCATTCAATCCCTTAATATTTTGGAGAAATCCGTCAAAAAACTGTCTTTGTCCTTCTGAAGTTTTCCATATATTTGATAAATTGTTGATAGTATCACCATTAGCAAATATATTTTGTGCTTTTACACCATATTTTTGGTTAAATTTTCCGGAAATAAGTGTAGCAGCACCTAAACCTATTAAACCAACACAAGCATGAATGAAACAACTTGCGCCTTCTCTAAATGCTGCTTCTATTCCTGATTGAGGACCTCTGTTCTTAAATTCAATTGCAGTTCTTGGAATTACCATTGAGCATAAATCGACAGCGCAAGCACCAATTGCAGGACTGTTATTTAATCCTCTTAATCCAGTTAGAACAGCTGTACCAGCACCTTTAAATGCTGTATTTTTATTATTTTTTTCGGCTTTTTTTGGTATTTGAAGTTGTGTATTTATTCTGTCTATCATGCTTTTCTTGTCTTTTCCAAGGTTTTAATATATGTCCATAATTTTTTTTGCTATCTTAATCACAAATTTTTACATAAATTTTGCCGTCAATAATTTTAACAAAAGAAAATTATCTTTGTAACAATATAAGATTTTTTCTTTACAAAAATAATATAAACATTAAAGTTTAATAAATATTTTCCGAATTATTAATGTATAAGGGGAAATAAAAAACAATGGAAAATCAAAATAGTATATTACAGAAAAATCCATTCGGATTAAATATAACACTTCCAAAGAAAACAATTCAGGAAGTACAAAAAGTTGCAAAACAAGAGATTGAAAATATAACAGTCAATCCTCTGGTTGATTACTTTGAAGAAAATGATAAGGTTTTCTCCGGGCAAGTGGCAAAAGAAATCAGAAACTGCCAAGCTCAAATATATGCGTTGGGGCAAGTTATGAGAGAAGGGCAACCAAAATCCACATTCAATGTAAAAATATAAAAATGTAACAATTTAAATTATATGTATTATTTATATTTTTGAGTTAGAATTGTTTTATCTAAAATTGTTTTCTTTGAGAATTCAATATTTTTATAAATTTTAATTATTATCTATAGCGGTATCGTCTAGGGGTCAGGATAGTAGATTCTCATTCTATTGACACGGGTTCAAATCCCGTTACCGCCGTTTTATTTATTATTCGATTATTGATGATACTCTATTCTTTTTCTTCCTTTTTATTTAATTTAGAAAGTCCAAATAATAAACTTAGAGCAACACCAATACCCGCACCAATTAAAGCATTCTTAGTATATGTTTTACCTGTTGTCTTGAAAGCTTTATCTGCAATTTTTTTCAACTTGTCCTTAGTAAGCGTATAAAATGTCTCAAACTTGGAATTAAGTAACCCAATATTACCCTTATTTTCATCTTTAATATGTTTTAAAACACTATCAAATGAATCAAAATTAAGCCTATTAAGAAGTACTTTTGCACCCTTTTGATCAAACCTTGTCTTCAATACACCTAAAGCCGTACCGGCACTTGCTCCGACAACCATTGGTTTTACACAACTTTTGTTAGAATCAACGTTTTGAACAGACATATTATTTTCTCCTTGTATTATATATAAAAATAAAAAAAAAAAATATTGCCTTTTTACTTAAATTTTTAACATTTCGTCACACAACTAAATACAGGCCTTGTATCCTCGCTTCGAAAACTTTCGTTTTCCCGCTCGGTCGGTCTGCTGCTTATTCGGGTTCGTTCGGCTCCGCCTCTCTCCACCCTACGCAAAAAATAAAAAAAAGGTCGCATCGCGACCACAGTCTTGTTATGGAGAAAAGGAGTGAAGGAAAATAAGTAATAAAGAAAATTGACTATATTACTATTATTCCCTCTTTATTTTATATATAACATATATACTTTATATATATTAATATTCTTTAATATTTAAAAAAAGAGTCCTTTTTATAGGACTCTCAAGAATTAGTAACATAAAAAATTTAATAACTATTTTGCAGATTTTGCAGTCTCTACAATAATAGAAAATGCATCAGGCTCATTTACTGCTAAATCAGCAAGCATTTTTCTGTTTATAGCAACTTCTGATTTCTTAAGTGCATTCATAAATTTAGAATAGCTTAAACCATGTTGTCTAACAGCTGCATTGATTCTAACAATCCATAAACGACGCATATTTCTCTTTAGATTACGTCTGTCTCTGTATTGATATTTCAATTTTTTCATTACAGCAGTATTAGCGACTTTGAATATTCTGCTTCTTGCACCTTTAAAGCCTTTTGCTAATTTTAATATTTTCTTATGTCTTTTTCTTAAGACATTACCACGTTTAACTCTCATTTTTCAATTTCCTTTCTTCTTTAAATTTCTTAACCTGAACACTTCGCATATGGAAGTTCTTTTAATACAAGTTTCTTATGTGTAGCAGAAACTTCTATCATAGAAGAAAGTTTTCTCTTTCTTGAAGCACTTTTGTGTTGCAACAAATGCCCTTTACCGGCTTTTCTTCTTAAAATTTTACCGCTGGCAGTAACTTTGTACCTTTTTGCGCCACTACGGTGTGTTTTCATCTTTGGCATAGTTTTCTCCTTTTTTACTTGACTATACTTTCTTGACCAAAATTGCGACATGCCCCCGCAAAATTGAATCACAATTATATTGTAAAACAAACAAAAATACACGCAATAAGCGTGTATTTTTATATTAATAAAAAGTTATAAACTATGGTGCTAATATTGTAACAACGTTTCTTCCATCCATTGAAGGTTTCTTTTCTACAGTCATTTTTTCACCTTCCAAATCGGTAAGAAATCTGTTCGCCAAATCATATGCCAAATGGTTATGTTGCATTTCTCTTCCACGAAGCATTACAACTATTTTAACCTTATTTCCTTTTGCTATAAATTTCTTTATACTGTTTATTTTAACATTGTAATCATTGACATCAATTTTATATCTTACTTTGATTTCCTTAATATCAATAGTATGTTGTTTTTTCTTAGATTCCTTAGCACGTTTTTCAATCTCGTACTTATATTTTCCATAGTCTAAAATTTTTGCTACCGGCGGTTCCTGATTAGGAGAGACTACTATTAAATCCAACCCCCTATCCTCTGCCATCATAAGAGCTTTTGATGTAGCTACTACCCCGTGATTATTTCCCTCGTTATCTATCAATCTGACTTCTTTTGCTCTGATATTTCTATTTAATAGCGGTTGGTTATTATCTTTACTAATGGTATGTTCCTCCTATTTCTCTAACGCAAATATTTTAACAGATAAGGTTTTACTTTGCAAATACTATATATTACACATATAGTAAAATACGAGACAAGAATAAATTTGTCTCGTATTTTATATAGTATTTATTTTATGCTGCATAGAAATTATCAAAAAATGCCTTTTTCTGATATTGATGATTTTCATATTGTTCTGTTCCTCTGTCTAAGGATGAGAAGGATTGATAGTTCAAATAATCAAGTTTTCCGTCTATTGAAGAAGCAACATCTCCATCTGTTTCATAGAAATTATCCCAATCAACATCAGCTGTATATAGGAAAGAAGCAAACTCTGCTGCATTTATTGCATCTGCATTATCGTCTATGTTCAAATTTTCAAACAATTGTTGATACAATGCTTGATATTCATCTTTGTATTCCTCATCAATTTCAGCACCTGCTGATGCCATATTAGTAAATTCTTGTATATTCCAAGTACCATCGCCATCTTCATCATATTTGTCTATATATTCTTGTGAGAATTCTTTTAAATCTGTTGAATATGTTGAAAGATCTAAATCAAACATTTCAAATTCTTCAACTTCTTCACCAGCTACAACAGCATTAAAATTATCCTCCCCGTTTGTCCAATCATCAAATTTATCTGCTTTTGTTTTTTCTTCCGCTGCCTTAGATGCAATAAATTGATCGGTTTCAGGAAGATTTAATTTTGCTCCGGTATATATTATGTTTATATCTTTTATTTGATTTTCTTCTGCAATTTGATTTACAACTTGCATAATTTCTGCATTAGATTTGCAGTCATAATTGTTTTTGGCTATATTCCATAAACAATCACCACTTGCTATTGTATAATTCATAATAAAGCCCCTAATATCATATATCTCGTAAATATATAAAAGCATTTAAAATCTTGAAATTGACTAAAAATAAAAAAATTAATAATAAAATCTTCAAATACAGAATATATACGGGTTATACATCTTTACAAAAGTTAACGATTTGTATTTTGCTATCATATTTCGCTTGATTTTAATCTTTGTTTTTTATAAACTACTAACATAACCGTAGACAGCTAGGGGGAAGGGTCTTAAAACAGCCCGTTTCTGATAAGCCAGAAAACCTTAAAACAAAAACCTAGCCGAGGATTAACAATAAAGTTCATAAGTCAATTATTAGGATTGGTTTAATATTATTTGTTGATAGATTTACGGTTTACCGTAAATTTTTTGTTTTACGGTGAAATAGGTCGATACAAAACAAACAAGGAGCTAAAAATGTCAACAAAAGCCTTCAAACAAGAAAAAATTGAAGCAATGAAAGAAAATTTTGCAAAGGCTAAAGTTGCCGTAGTTACTGAATATAGAGGCTTAACAGTAGAAGAAATCACTAAACTTCGTCGTGCGCTTCAAAAAGAAAACAGCGATTACATGGTAACTAAAAATACCCTTGCAAAAGTTGCATCAAAAGGAACTCAATTTGAAGTTCTTGCTGAAGCATTAAAAGGACCTGTTGCTATAGCATTCGGTTTTGCTGATGAAGTTGTACCAGCTAAAGTTGTTACAAAATTCATTAAAGAAACTAAAAAAGGTGAAATTGTAGCAGCTGCTTTAGATGGCAAACTATTAAATGCTAAAGAAACAGAAGTTCTTGCTAGTCTTCCTTCAAAAGAAGAACTTTATGCAAAAATGCTTGGCAGCATAAATTCACCTGCAACCGGTATAGTTGGCGCTATCAACGCTGTTATGAGCGGTTTGGTTAGAGCAATGGATCAAGTTGCAAAACAAAAGTCTGCTTAATGACTTTCAAAAAATTATATTACTAATTACAAAAACAAAATTAAAAGGAGAAATAAAATGAGCGTAGAATCAATTTTAGAATCAATTGAAAAATTAACATTAATCGAAGCAGCTGAATTAGTTAAAGCTATGGAAGAAAAATTCGGAGTTTCTGCTGCTGCTCCTGTAGCTGTTGCTGCAGTTGCTGCTGCTCCTGCTGAAGCTGCTCAAGAAGAAGCATCTGAAGTTAACGTTATCTTAGCTTCTGCTGGTGCTAACAAAATCGCTGTTCTTAAAGAAGTTAGAGCTATCACTGGTCTTGGCTTAAAAGAAGCTAAAGATTTAGTTGACGGCGCTCCAAAACCAATTAAAGAAGGCGTTAAAAAAGAAGATGCTGAAGCTATTAAAAAACAACTTGAAGCTGCTGGCGCTACTGTTGAAATCAAATAGTTTTATTGCTAATTCTAAAATTATTTTTTCAAAAGAAAAGGAGTTGAATTTTCAACTCCTTTTTACTTTTAATTTTTCTAAATATTAGTCTCTTATACTAGTCATCTTATTAATATTCAAATCTCAAATTATGTTGAATACTTATTCAGGTACTAAGATATTATGGAGATCTAAAATGAAAAAAGTTTACCTATTATTATTGTCCTTCGCATTTTTATGCACTCTTTCTGGTTTCGCAAACAGTCCTTGTGACAGCGAAATGAAAATGCAACCAAAAACTCAAACATCAGTTCCCTGTCAAAAACCATGCAAAAATCCTTGTGAAAAACCAAGTCCGCAAGCTTATGTTAAACCTTGTTCTTCTGAATGTTTTTTATGCACTAACAAAAACATGAAAACTCTTTTTACTCAAATGCGATTAAGTGATACTCAAATTTGTACTGCAATGAAAATTCAAGACAAATATGAACTTGAAGTCCTTAGTTTAAATGAAAGATTAGAATGTGAAGAAGCAAATCTTTGTCAATTAAAACAAAGTTGTGCTAAAAGAAGCCAAATTAATAAAGTAAAGAAAACAATTAAAAATTTAAAGAAAAAGAGAAAAGAAATCTGCAAATGCTATGAAAAACAATTTAAAGCATTATTATCAGATCAACAAAAGAAAGCTTACAGAAAATATAAAAAATGCTAATAAATCATATAAAAAGGAGTTCAAATTGAACTCCTTTTTTATTTACAAGAAAAATCCATCAAACAAACGGTTTACTTTTGAAAAAATCTCATTAAGATGTTAGTACGGCATATTATGTAAATAAAGGAGTAACAATATATGAGTATTTTAAACGGACAATCTCTATTATCAAGTGCAATGGCAGGATTATCTAATACATATGCCACTTTGATGAGTAACAGCAGTACTTCAGGCAAAGGCTTGACTTTGGATGATTTAACAAATGTTTCATCTACAACCTTATATCAATTAGGCTCAAATTATACCTTCTTACAATATTTAACCTCTAATTTTGCATCATTAGATAATGATGGAGACGGTGAATTAACAGGAACCGATTTAAATAAAATAATGACAACAATGCAGACTCAGGGTTTAACTTATAATGAAATTCAAACTTTATGTGCTTCAGGTAATTGTGATTCAAGCCTTTATTCAACTGTTTTGCAATACTTTAACCAAATAGATTCAAATGGTGATGGCAGAGTTACAAGTGAAGAAATAACAAAATTCACATATGACTGCCAACGTGAAGAAGCGCTTGCTAAATATAAATCATATAGAGCTTCTGAAACAAGCTTATACTACAATGATGGTGTTGAAGATGATACTTACAGTGTTTTAGATTCTCTTCGTCCTAATTTAGGTAATTCAAGCTCTGATTCATAGTTTTTTATATTTAAAGAATTTAAAAAGACTCAGGATTTACTGAGTCTTTTTTGTTTCTTTTCTTAAATTATTTGATATTCAAGCAATTAAGTTTATTATTATAAATATGATACAATGGCGAATATTATTAACTTTTATATATTTAATAATGTCATTCTGCTTATATAACTGCAGCTATAGTTCTTATGCAGAAGATATAGTTCCCGTTGCACAAAAAGAAAGTACAATAAAAATAAATAGTATTAATTTTGATAATTCAGATTCAATAATATTTTTAGGAACATCAGGAAGTGACGAAAACACTGACATCAAAATAACGAAACAAATATTAACAGAACCTGACAGAGTCTTTTTTGATATTGAAAACGCTGTTATAACTTTTTCAAATTCCACATACGAAATAAGAAACAGCAAACTAACTCAAGTAAGGATTGCTCAAAATTCAGTAAATCCCAATATTGTTCGTATTGTAATATGGAAATCACCCAATTATGATACATCACAAATAAAGGTATTAAAAATAAAGAACAACATTATTATTAAATTAAATAATGAAATCCCAACCCAACAATATTTAACACAAACCTATAAAGAAACAAAAACCAGCGCTATTGAATATTACGAGAAAGCCGTTGCAATTCAGGAAGAAACCCCATCAACAAATGAATCAGATGAGATTTTTCAAAAAGTACAACAAGCCTTTAAAGAAGATGGTCAAGAACTTGTACGTCCCAACATAGAACAAAGACAAGCCAAATTAAAATCAAGATTTTTCTTGGAAAAAGCAATTCCCAGAAACGGAAGTCTACTGATTGGAGGTATTGGTGTTGTTAATGTTGAAAAGCCATTTACCTTAACAGAACCTTCAAGAGTTGTTTTTGATTTACCGAATACAATTGTTTTGCAAGAATTACGAGATAAGGAATTCAAGTTATCTGAAACAGTTACGGCAAAAATCGGACAATTTGAACCTTCAAAAGCTAGAATTGTAATCAAAACAGATAATCCAAACGCATATAGACCTGTATATTCAACTAATTTACAGACTCTTCTAATAGGAAGCAGTAATAATATTTCAGGAGTCAGTATGACCCCTGTCAGAAGTGAACTGACATATTTTAATGAGCAAAATATAAACCAAAATACAGATGTAATAAATATAATTTTTTCGAACCCGATAATATACTCAATCAAAAGAGAAACTAATAAAATCAACATTTTATTCTACAATCTTACAAATTTTGATATAGAATCATTTAACGCACTCGCTATAAAAAACAAAAACGGATTTAACGCAAAGAAAATAGGAACAAATATATATTCAATATCATTTCCGACAGAACCATCCACTTTAGTTGACTGTTATGAAGCATTAAATGCATCACAATTACGTTTTGTTTTCACAAAACTGCAATCAGAAACCAAAACAGATGAAAAAGCACAGAAAAAAACAACTATACCAATAATATCACTACCGGAAGAGAAACAAACTCCAATTAGGAAACCAAGTGAAGAAATAAAGAAGGAAAGTCCTTTCGCAGATTTACTTGAACGTTCACAGATAAAGAAATCACCCAAAAAGAAAACAGAACAAACAATTCCTAAAAAGGTAAAAAATAAAGTTATCGTGATAGACCCAGGTCACGGAGGGCTTGATACAGGTGCATCAAGAGGAAATGTTTTAGAAAAAGATTTAACATTGGATATTGCATTGAAATTAAGAGAATGTCTAAGAGATATGGGCTTTAAAAATATAATAATGACAAGAAGCACAGATAAAACACTAACACTTGATGAGCGTGTGCAGATTGCAAACAATAATAATGCGGATATATTTATAAGTGTACATATAAATGCCAGTGTTAAAACAGAGATTAACGGAATAGAAACTCATTATTATTCTGATAACGGATATAAGGTTGCAAAGGTAATTCATAAAGAACTAATGGAAAATGTAAATGCAACAGACAGAGGCTTGTTTAAGTCTAAATTTTATGTTATAAACCACACAGAAGCACCGGCTGTACTTTTGGAATTAGGATTTATATCTAATGAACAAGAAAGAAGTTCATTAAAATCAGATAAAAGGCAAATGGGTTCTGCGCAAGCCATTGCAGACGGCATAGTTAATTATTTAACGGAGTATTAATAAATATGGATAACTCTCCTATAGGTATATTTGATTCAGGGGTTGGCGGATTAAGTGTTTTTTCACAATTAGTGCAACTTTTACCAGATGAAAATTACATATACTTTGGAGATACTTTAAATCTTCCTTATGGAAATAAAACTAAAGAAGAACTTATAAAAATCACTCAAAATATTTTTGATTTTTTCAAGTCTAAAAAAGTAAAAGCAGTAGTAATGGCTTGCAATACTACTTCCGCCTTAACTTATGAAACATTAAACCCCAAATATGATTTCAAAATATTTCCTATTGTTCAAACCGTTGCAAAAGAAATAGCAATGAGCGGATACAAAAAAATAGGTATTTTTGCAACTCAAGGCACAGTCAATTCACATGCTTATAAAAAGGAATTTCAGAAGTATTCACCTAATACACAGGTATTTGAGATAGCATGTCCTGAGTGGGTTAATATTGTAGAAAAAGAACTACAAGAAAATGAAGAAAGTATAAAGAATATAAAAATGCATTTGGATGAAATGCTTTTACATAATGTAGATAAAATAGTTTTAGGCTGCACTCACTATCCGTATTTATTACATACTTTATGCAAATTTGCATCTGAAGAACTTTTCATAAATCCTGCAAGGCATTTTGCACAATACATATCTCAAAACCTAAAAGAAAATAACCTTTTATGCGAAGAAAAAAAACACGAACATAAAATATATGTAAGTGCCAATCCAAAACAATTTGCAACTGCATCCAGATTATTTTATAAAGTTCAAGAAATAGAAGAGATTAAACTTACAGTTCAAAGCTAAAGTTTAAAATAAGATTTATTTAATATTCTATTTAAATTCTAAAAACAAATTATTAATAACTAAATATAATAAAGCTTATCATTCTGATTGGAGAATTTGATTTTCCAAAAAACAACATTAAATTAATAATATGAAAAAGATATTATTAATTTTATTTAGTTTAATGTGTGTATTAATAAATTCCTGTAGTGCAATGGTTATAGAAGGTAACGTTGCAATGACAGATAAAGTACCAAAGGAATTTTTTGGTGACTGGAAAGTTGTATCTGTTTGCACAAAAAGTACAAATAAAGAATATTTTGACAGTAAAAGTGTAGATATTTGGACCTTAAGACGAACAGGAGACATTATAACATTAATGAATCCTTTATCAGGCGCAAGGGCAGATATTACAGTTAATGATGTAAAAGGGAAAACAGTAAAATTTGAAAAAAGAAGCTATTATCCTGATGAAGAATCGATTGAAACTCCAATCTTAACTTTACAAGGTGACAATTTTACAGGAGTTGATAAAATAAGTATAAAGACTTTTAAAGACGGGAAACTTATTAAAGAAGATTACGTCGAATATCAAGTAAAAGGCACTAAAATTTCAGGATCACCGATTTCGGGGATTTTGGGACTATAATTAATGAGTGAGGATATATGACAAATAAAAAAGAATTATTTTTTGATGTAATAATTTTGGGTTCGGGTCCTGCCGGATTTTCGGCAGCTATATATGCTTCAAGAGGGAATTTAAAAACAGCTATACTTGATATTAATATGTTTGGCGGACAACCTTCTAATTATTTAGAAATAGAAAATTATCCCGGATTTTCATTAATTGGCGGATTTGAATTAATGGAGAAATTTGAAGAACACGCAGATAAATTCGGTGTTGAAAAATTCCCGATGGTGGAAATAGAAAATATAAACCTTATAAATAAAGTTAAAGAAATTGAAACAACAGATACAATCTTTAAAGCAAGATCAATAATTATTGCAACAGGTGCTCAGGCAAAAAAACTTAATATTCCGGGCGAAGACGATTTCAAAGGCAGGGGTGTAAGTTATTGTGCTATATGTGATGGTGCATTTTATAAAGATAAAACTCTTGCGGTAATAGGCGGTGGCAATTCTGCCGTTGAAGAGGCTATTTATCTTACAAAGTTTGCAAAAAAGGTATACATTGTACATAGAAGAGACGAACTAAGAGCTGATAAAATTTATCAACAAAAAGCATTTAATAATGAAAAAATAGAATTTATACTAAGTCATTCACCAAAAGAAATACTTGGAACTAATACGGTAGAAAAAATCATATTAGAAGATTTAAAAACAAATCAAATAAAAGAACTTCAAGTTGATGGAGTATTCCCCTACATAGGTTTTACACCCAATACTGAATATTTCAACGGACAAATAAAACAAAACCAACAGGGTTTTATTGAAACAGATACCAATATGCAAACGTCCATAAATGGAGTTTTTGCAGCAGGTGATGTTAGAAATACTCCACTAAGACAAGTAATAACAGCAGCTTCTGATGGTGCAGTTGCAGCTTGTTCAAGCATTAAATATATAGAATCAACGACATTCGAAACTGAGAAAACAAAAGTATAAATACATTAATAAATTTCTTATGCTAATATAAGATTATGAGTAAAAATCATTACAAAAAAATCTTAATTATTAGAACAGGTGCTATTGGTGATGTTATACATACTTTAGCACTAGTTCAATCTATAAAAAAAGCAAATCCAGAGGTAGAAATTCATTACCTTTCGGGAGCCATAATGGAATTTATTTTTAGAGTAAATCCGAATGTAAACAAATTTATTATATTAGACAATACATTCAATTTATTATCTCCATACACCTTGGAATTAGCAGAAATTTTAAAAAATGAAAAATATGATTTAGCAATAAACTTACAACCTTCTTTAAAGATAAGAGCTCTTGTTCATTTAGCCGGAATAAAAAAAGAATTAGTCTATAAAAAAGACTTCAAATCGCACGCAGTAACAAATTTTTGGAAAACAGGTTTAAAAGAATTTCCAAACATGGAAAAGCAGGAAAATTTAGAGCTTTATCTTGAGCAAAAAGTTATTAATGAAGCAAAGAAGAAACTTGAAAATTATAAAAGACCCTTTATTGTAATAAATGCAGGCGGTGTTTTTGCAAAAAGACAAGGCAGAACTTATCCGATTGATAAATGGGTTGAATTGGGTAATAAACTTCAAGAGGAATATAACGGAACAATAATTTTAAATGGAGCTAAAGAAGATAAAGATTTTCTTCAACCTCTTAACGAAATTAAAAACTCAGTAAACTATATAGGAGAACTAAAGCTTGAAGATTCTTGCGGAATAATTTCTCAAGCAGATTTAATGATATCGGGTGATTCAGGTCCCTTGCATATTGCAACGGCACTTGGCGTAAAATCAATTGGTTTATATGGTTCCATGCCTGTTGAAAGAACAGGATGCTATTCTAACGGTATAAATATTTCATCAAAAAAAGAATGTGCACCTTGCAATAAAAGAAAATGTAAATATCTAAAGGGAACAGACAAAATATATGCTCCTTGTATGGAAGAAATCAGTGTTGATTCAATTTTAGATCAAATTTCTTTTTCATAAGCTTTAATCCGACACCAATATAAGTACATATAACCATAGTCACAACAAAATAGAAATAAGTTGTTTTTAATGGGCTGTAAAACCAATATATATCATGAGCATTCTTAACATAAACAGGAATTCCTTTTATCGACATCAAAGTAATTGTTATTAAATACATTATAAATAAATGATTTGCCATAATATGGTATGTATTTTGTCCCATATGATATATAAATTTATTGTCTTTTATATAAGGATAAAGCAACTCAACAATAAATAAAGACATCCAAATACCTGTAATACTTGTAATAATCGGGATCAAGAAACTGTCAAACTCACCCCAAACAAGAATATAACTGAGACCTATACCATCAACCGGGGTATAATCTTTATTAGTAAGCCATAATAAACTTTGTAGAACTACTATTCCCATAAAAATTTTCGTTGTAAATATGTTATATTTCCTCAACACGAAATTTTTATAGAAGAAACCAAGATAAACAAAAAACATTGAGAACAGAGTTCTTATAACAACGAGCATAAAAGCATCATTTCTGTACTTTGCCAATGGAATAGACATAATAGCTAATAATAAAAATATACTTAAATGAAGCCATTTATTATCCTTAATTGATTTTAGTTTTCTTAACACAAATAAGAAACAAATCATTGTCACGAATAATTGAGTAACAAACCATAAAGGACAAGTTAAATCTAACTGATGCCCATTTGCAAAAGGAGTAATTATATAGTTTTTAAGATTAACCTCCATTCCCCAGAATTGCCCTGTCAATTTTGCAATAACTATTGTTACTAATAAATAAAATGCAATATATAAATAATAAGGAACTAACAAACCTTTTACTTTTTTGACAATAAATTCCTGAACTTTTTCAAGATAAGTTTCTTTGAATAAATATCCGGAAATAAAAAAGAACAAAGCCAAATGAAATGAATACGGCGGGAACATAGGAATAAGAGAAAATTCTAAATGTCCCGAAACAATAATCATTATAGCTAAAGCTTTTAATACATTAACCTTATTATCAAACATTACATTTCCTTTATTGTTCAATTTGTTTAACAGGTTTACAAGGATTACCAACCGCCAAAGTATTAGCAGGAATATCTTTAACAACAACACTGCCTGCACCTATAACAGCATTGTCACCAATGGTAACACCAGGCAAAACAGTAACACTTCCGCCAAACCAAACATTATTACCGACTGTAATTGGAAGTGCTTTTTCTAAATATGAATTACGAGTTTTCGCATCTAGTGGATGAATAGGGGTATAGAAACTACAATTAGGACCAATGAAAACATAATCGCCAAACTTTACTTTTGCACAATCCAAAATAACACAATTATGATTCATATAGAAATTTTCACCAACTTCAATATTATATCCGTAATCACAATAAAATGATGACTCAATAGTAATTTTTTCACCTGTTTTACCAAAAATTTGTTTTATTAATTCATTTCTTTCTTTTTCCATAGAAGAAGGCAACGAGTTATATCTAAAACATAAATCTTTAACCCTTATTCTATCCATTGTAAGCTGTTCATCTTCAACAGGATTATAGTATTCACCATTAATCATTTTTTCTTTTTCACTCATAATACAACACCTAATCTAATACTTGATAAGAAGATTATATTCTAAAAAAATAATATTATCGCGGTTTTCTAAGAACTACTTCAAGAAACATAGGAAAATCTTCAAGTGACAATTGATTATCCTCCATATCTCTTAATTCAAATTCACCATCACGTATAGCATATATATTATTCTTATTAGGTATTGAAATATTTTCAATTTTCACAGTATCAAACCCGACTTTAGAAGCAAAATCAGCCATCTCATCAGGTCGCATTGTACCATAATTTTCTTTTATTTCATAAGCCCAATTTTCAGGAGTAGCAAGCCATTTTCTATGTCTTGCAAATTCAGTAACAAGCCATCTTGGCATTATACAAGAATCTCCATCCCATTCACATTGGTCTTTTGCAGGATAAAAATCCATACAAAAACGTTTCAGTTTATCTAAAGTACATAACTTCGTAATATCTGCTTTTCTCAATTCTTCTTCATCTTCAATAGGCGGATATGCACCATCTTCTTGGTTCGCGTTGCATACTCTTATTTTTTCCCAAGCATCAGATCCTGGAGTAGCCGGATCTTTTATAATCAAAACACCACCGGGTTTTAAAGAATCATATGCTTGTTGCATAAAATGCAATATTGAATCCTTAGAATACGCATCTTCTTCATATTCTTCACTCGCATAACTATATAATTCATGCATTATACTGGAAGCAATTATTGCATCTTTTTTCCCATTTTTATAAGGAAGATTAAAAGCATTACCTACAGTATATTCTGCTTTTTTTCCGTTTTTCTTATCTTTTTCCTTTGCAATGTCAAGCATTTCAGGTGATAAATCCAATCCATAATATTTATAATCAGAAGGTAAAAAATCACTTAGAGTTCTTACTAATGCCCCGTCACAACAACCTATATCAGCAATATGCAAAGGTTGCTTCTTCCTTTTTTCATCTGTATCAATTTTATTTAAACCACCCAAGAAAAATCTTATATTATCATTCAATTTCATTTTGTTATTCATTAGTGGTATATAAGTATTTAAATTTGGTTCAGATGTACGTTCTGCCTCTTTACCTTTAAAATTAATATTTTGTGACAGAACATTAACACTTCTCCTATATGGTCGATATATACTAACAGGTGATATTTGCATAAACTCTCTCCATTAAATTTATTATTTAACAAATATAAAATACATAAATTTATTTTTTGCCATAACATAATTTGTTTAACTAGTTATTTGAGCTAAACTAATAATGTTACAGATTAGAGAGGTAGAAATGAAAAAACTGGTATTTTCTTTTATACTTTCATTTACCATATTAATGAATGCAAATATCTGTTTTGCGAACCATAATGCAGAGAATATTTCTGCAGATGAAGCACTGGAAAAACTAATAAAAGGGAATGAAAGATTTATAGAATTGAAAGAACAACATCCTGATTCCGATAAAAAAAGAAGAAAGGAAATGTTAAAAGGACAGCATCCTTTTGTAGTAATACTTTCTTGTTCAGATTCAAGAGTACCGCCTGAACTGATTTTTGACCAAGGTCTGGGGGATATTTTTGAAATAAGAAACGCAGGTAACGTATTAAATGAACACGTTATTGGAAGTATAGAATATGCTGTTATGCACTGCGGTGTAAAACTCATTGTTATTATGGGACATCAAGATTGTGGAGCTATTGCAGCAACACTATCAGGTGTTTCTGAAACTAAATATATAAAAGCATTAGAAGATTCTATTAAACCTGCAGTTGAAGACTGTAAAAAGCAAGGTAAAGAAATAAATTCCGATAATGTTGTAAAAGCCCACGTTATGCAAGATATTAATGAACTATTATCTCAAGA
>CALUPV010000011.1 GCA_944322745.1 Candidatus Gastranaerophilales bacterium
GTTCTTCAGTAAGGCTTTTTTGTTTTCTCATATTTTTTCTCCTTTATTTTTTATTATTATATGTGAAACTTGCCTACCGATTGATTACGTTTTTGTGGGTACACTTCAAGTATGCCCAACCGACAATTTATTCTATAGACAACGAATTGGACATTAAAATACAACGATTGAAATGTCTGCTCAAATACAAAAACAAAAAAGGTTCACATTAGTGAACCTTATCTTAAAATGGGGCAGGTAATAGATTTTAATTCGAACCAAATATTTAATGAACTTAAAAATTTTTATAAATTGAAGAATGTAAAATAATATATTTTTAATGTAGTATTTAGATAAAGGAAATTATAATGAAAAACCGATTAAACAATTTAATAAGATGGATTTTATTCTTTATAGCTTATTATCCTTTATTTTTAATACTGTTAATCCAACATTCTAAATTGATTGATAGGATTTTTGCTTGGGATTTTACAAACTTTAGATTTATTGAATTAAATGATGTTTTTTTATGGGGAATTATTCTTGGTTTAATAATTTTTGCAATAATCACTATTTTTCTAAAATTTCAAAATAATACAAACACCATTCAATATAAAGTTTTATCTATTAAAGATATTTCACACGAGACTTTAAATTATATTTTAACTTATTTAATAGCATTTTTATCTTTAGATATGAATAGTCCTAAAATGATTTTATCTATTATATTATTACTTTTTATAATCGGTCTAATTTATATAAATTCTAATATGTTATATGTAAATCCTATATTACAATTATTAGGTTATTCTATATATGAATTAACAGTAACGAGACATAATATAGATGACGAATGTAGGATTATAGCAATTTCAAAAATTGGAAAAATAAAAAAGAATGAATATATTGACATATCTTTGGTCAATGAGGGTGTGAAAAATATATATTTTGTAAAATAACTTAATAATAGGTGTAAATGCTTTTTTTATAGTATCATGTGCATGGAAAATTGAGTCATAGAGGGGAAGTTGTATTGCCAGATGATTTTTTATCACATGTTAATAGCTTAAAAGAAATTGTTGAAAATACAAATAGTCAGCAGTTGATATTTTTCAAAAGAAAGAAAAGTGGTTTTACTTCAAAATATGAAGCATACAATTTTGAATTAGACCAAAATAGCATTGGTTCAAATCTAAAAAATATAGTGCTTTCTAGTATTGAAACAAATAGCACTTGTCGATTGAAAAACTATACGATAGAATTGGACTCTAATGAAACAAATGTGATATATGAAATAGCATCAAGAGATATAGGGAACTTTAGAAAAATAATAGAAGCAATGTCTGATGGCTCACTTAATAGAATAAATGTGGCTACAACAGAAGAAATTGACCCTAATTTTTATGTTTTAAATTTTGACAATAATGGCGAACAATTAATGGCATTTACTCATTATTCTCCAGCAACAACTTTTAAGAGTAAATTAATTTTTAAAAATCAAGCAGAAATCTATGATAAATGTTTATCAATCGCTACATATGTCCATTGTTTGTATTACAGAATAAAATTAAATAATGAACAGTATATCGAGAATGTTGTTATTTTTAAAACTGGTAAATCCAAGTTTGAACAAATTTTTGACTATAAAGAGGATTATCGAGCTAGGGCAACTGCAACAATTAGAGAACTTGAAAGTTTAAATTTAATATCAAATGCTGATGTTTTTGAATTAAAAGCGATGAATGATGAATATTTCATAAGAAAATTAGCTAAAATTCATCTTGAAAATAAAATAGAAATTGTTAGAAATAATTTTGAAAGTTTAGTGCAAGCAAACAATGATTTTCAAGAATTAGGGGTGCAAATAAATACAGAAACTCAAACTATTTTAATACCTCATAATGCAGATAAAGATTATATTAGAAGTGTTTTATCATTGCTTAATACAGAGCCAATGCAGAATTTAATATCACAAGCAAAAGTATTAATACCAGATAATAATACACCAATTCAGCAAAGGTTATTTTTGGTTTAATTAAAGTATTAATCTAAAATCCCACTCAAAACTTTATATGCAAGTTTAATATCTTCATCAGATGCTTTATCGAGCATTTTTATAATATCTTGCTTTAAATCGTCAATGTCTTTCTGATGATTAAACATATAGAGTTTATAAGGTTCTACATTTAAAGCTTTTGCAATTCTTTCAAGGTTTTCATCTGTTGGATGAAAATGTCCACTTTCGATTTTGCTGATACTAGAAGCTCCGATTTCAGTTAACTCAGACAAATCCTCTTGCGTTAAATTTCTTGCAACTCTTATTTCTCTAATTCTTTTTCCTAAAAGCTTTTTCAATTCGGACATTTTACACCTCACAATATATTTTTTATGAAATAGTTGTAAAAATGAATTAATCTTAGCCACAAGATAAATTGAAATTCTTTAATCTTTATGCAAGTATATATGCATAATACAAAATAAAATTAAATAAAATTTGCATTTAAGTGCAAGAAAGGAAGTCATGAGTAGATTTAACAATATTTTATTATGGGTATTTATTAGCTTTTCTTTTATTCTTTCATTAGCTCTTATGTCAGATAAAGACTGTATTTTATTAGGTCAATATTTTTTTGTTTTAGGATTATGTTTAATTCCTAAAATAAAAAATTTGATTAACAACAAAATAACCGATATTTTGGCAGTTTTTGATAAAAAAGATAATGGCGAAAAGCCAATCACAAAAGGACTAGAGAAGAAAATTGGCATAATAAAATTTACTGTCTTTTTTACGGCATTAATATTTATTGTAGCAAGTTTACCTCAACCAGAAAATTCCAATTTTACTCAAAATAATACAACTCAAAATCAAGAAATTACACAAAATAAATATGTTAATAATAAAAATACTAAGAAAATATCTAAGGCTTTGAATATTAATAAGATGGAAGCAAGTAATATATATGAAATCCTTGTTAATTGTGGAGTTGATGAAATACATTGGATTGAAAAAATAGAAGATATAGAAAATGCGTATTTTATACACTTAGAAAATATCATTGAACCATTAAAAATAAGCCTAAAAGATAATAAATTGGAATATGTATTTTATACTACTTGGAATTTGTATGGTAACGGAAAATATGATGGCAATTTGTCTGATTACGCTATAACTATTGATGAAAAATTTGCTTTAAAAAGACTTAGCAAAGATAATATAAGCATCAATTTAAAATATCCTCAAAATTCTAGGTACAATGAAAATAGTTGGAATATAACAAGAATTGATAATGAGTACAGCGTTTCTTGTAGTGTTGATGCTCCTAATACGTTTGGTATGATTGTTACGCATCAATTCTTTTTAACATATCAAAAAGAAAATGAAAAATTTATAATAACATCAATGGAGTGTGATGGAAAATATTTAATTAAATCAACAGAAATAACACAAAAATTAACAGTAAAAGATAAAAAAGCTGTTGAAGAACTAAATGAAGCATTAGGATTATAGTAAAAAGCAAAATTTTAGAAAAATTAGTATAATAGCCATAGGAGATAAGCTTATGGCTACTTTAAAACAACAAAAAGCAAACAAATTAAATTCTTTAAAAGGTGGAGTAAAAACTCATGCCGGAAAAGAAGTTAGCAAAATGAATGCTTTAAAATATGGCTTGTTCAGTAAAATAGTTACGCAGTTTGATAAACTAGATAATTCTGATTTCTGTAATGAAATTTATAACTGTTTTAATCCGATAAATGAATATGAAAAACAATTAGTTGAAATTTTATTATCAAATCTATTAACATTTAGAAGAATTTGTTTTATTGAAAAAGAGTTTATTGAAACAAAGCTAAATCCTGATGTTAAAATGAATTTTGATGTATATTTAAAAGAAGGTTATAAACCTGTGATTGAGTTAAATTTGCTTGATGATTTAAATAAATTTCAAAAATACAAAACAAGTATTCAAAATAATATTATAAAAATACAGCACGAATTAGAAAGACTTATTAATAATAGATATACTACTGACAAAATAGTGCCAAATTCAGTAGATATAAATGTTTCAACTACAAATGGGTTCGTTTTGGAAAATTGATTTACATTTCTTAAACTATACTTGTATGTATAATTTTTACATACTATAATAATTTATACATTGAGGTATAATTTATGAGTAATGAAATTGAAAAAGAAAGCTTTAATCCTAAGTTTTTAAAAATAAAAGATTATAAAACTGTAGAAGAATATAAAAATGATTTTTTTGTAAAAAATATTGTTGATACTACCGAATATTATGAATTAGCAATACTAAATTCATACTTTATTTATCCATTTTTATCTTTAAAAGCAATATCGCAAGCATATAGTGAATTATATAAGTCCGATAAATCAGAAATAACATATCGTAAGGTCAATGACTGGTCTTCTAAGGGATTATTTGAGGATAATAGAACAAGTAATATTCAATGGCGAAAATACTCTGTAAATACAGGCATAAAATTGCTAATAATAAACGATTTAAAAAGGTTTGGCTATTCAAATGAACAAATAAAATACATCTTAGCTCAAATATGTGAAGATAGTTGTAGTGTACTTGTAAGAAACAAAAAATTTAATTATAAATACTTTGATTTTTATGCATCAACATTTTATAAAACTGGTATAAATTTTTTAATAATGATTGATAATGATTGCAACGCATTTTATTTAACTGAAAAAGATTTGGCATTAAATATTACAGATAGTTTAGATATTTCTAAACCACATTTAATATTGCCATTTTCAAAATATTTACAGGTTTTTGCTAAACATATATTTAATCGTGAAAATGAAGGTATAATCACTAAATCCGTTTCATTGTCTGATGAATTACCAAACAATAATGAAAAATATCTTATTAAGCAATTTCGCAATAATGAAAATGATGAAATTAACATAAAAAATAAAAAATCAGATAATTCTAAAATTGTCAAAACAAAGAAAATATTAAACAATATAAAATTATCTGATAAGGAATTGGTCAATCTTTGCAAGAAAGACAGACATAAGAAAATAACTTCAACTGTTAAAGATAACGGAAATTACGATATAACAATTGAAGAAACTGAGAAATTAAGATAGTAGCAATAAGGCACATTGAACTATTTTAGTAGTTACAACTAAATATTTTAAGGTGGCAATGAGGTAAATTGAGCCTTAATACAAGCAATAAGGATTAAAAAATGCTTAGTATTGAGGTATGCCGTAAAATTTTAGGAGTTGATGAAAATGAAGTATCGAATAAAGAATTAGAAGAAATAAGGGATGCATTATATCAGTTGAGTGCAATACTTATTAACAATCAAATTGAGGTAAAATAAAATGTCAAAAGCAGTAATTTATTGTAGAGTATCAACAGAAGAACAAGTCAAACATGGTTATAGCTTGGGACAACAGAAAAAAGAGTGTATTGAATTTGCAATTAAACAGGGTTATGAAATTGATAAAGTTTTTATTGAAGAAGGAGAAAGTGCAAAAGATTTAAACCGAACTCAACTAAAAACCATGTTTGAATACTGCACGCAAAACTATAAATATATTAATGCTCTCATCTTTTGGAAATGGGATAGATTATCAAGAGGGGAGCAAAGCGACTACTTGGAGTTGGGTAAATTTTTTGATAAAAATAACATCAAGCCACTATCTGTTACCGAAAATAATGAAGAAACAGCCGAAGCTGAATTATTAAGATGGATTAATCAAGGTACATCAAGATATGAATGGCGAAAAATACAAGAACGCACAAAATTAGGAATGCGAGGAGCTGTAGAACAAGGTAGATGGGTTAATCTTGCACCAATTGGTTATAAAAATGACAAAGAAAAATCTTTAATACCTTGTCCTATTAATGCTAAATATATAAAAATGGCTTTTGAATTATTTGCTACTGGATTATATTCTCAAACAGAGCTAATAGATAAATTGCGTATTGCCGGCATGGAAAAGCTTAATAAAAATAAAATAGGGAGAATATTAAGAAATAAGGTTTATATAGGAGTATTAACTTATGACTGGCTAGAAGAACCAAAACGAGGAATTTTCGAACCACTAATAGATGATGAATTATTTTACAAAGTACAGGCTATTCTCGATGGAAAGAAGCCTATAATAACTGGTTACAAACGCAATCGTGAGGACTTTCCTTTAAGAAGATATGTTAGGTGTCCTTATTGCAACACTCCATTAACTGCAAGTTATAGTAAAGGCAGAAAAGAAAAATATGCATACTATCATTGCCATAACAAAGATTGTAATATCAAATTTAGAGTTCCAAAATCAAGAATAGAAGAAGATTTTATTAAGCATCTTGAGTTAATTAAACCTAAAAAAGAATTATTACAATTCTTTAGAGTTATTTTAGAAGATACTTACGAAAATAGTATTAAGGAACAGAAAACAACTATAAATAGGCTAAATAAAGAGCTTGATGAACTTGTTGAGAACAAGAAAAAGCTAACAAAACGATATTTAGAAGATAAAATTACAGAAAATGACTATAAGCTTGTAAATGAGGACTATGACAGCTCTATCAATTCTAAAAAAGCTGATATTGCAACTATTGAATTACCCGATGTTAATATTGAACAGTATTTGAATAGTTGTACCTTCGTATTAAATAACATTAAAGACTTATGGCTAAATGGAAGTTTAGATTTTAGACAAAGGCTTCAAAAGCTAATTTATCCAGAGGGTATTCAGTATAATCTTTCAGAATTTCGAACACATAAAAAATCAGTCATATTCGACTTCTTAGACCGATTGACTGATAATAAGTTTATTATGGGGCGGACAGTGGGATTCGAACCCACGTATATCGGAACCACAATCCGAGGCCTTAACCGCTTGGCGATGCCCGCCATCTGTAATTAAACTTTAATATAAACATACCTTTTTTTCAACTATTTTATTTATTATTTAAAAGCAGCCATAAAAGATGGCTGCTTTATTTCTATTAATTGAAGAATTAGTATCTTTCCAAGTACATATCAAGTTCGTATTTCGTTACTGCGGTTCTGTATCCTTCCCATTCTTTTAATTTTGATTGCATAAATTCTTTAAATATATGCTCTCCTAATGCCGATTTTACAATTGCACTCTTTTTCATTAACATTAATGCTTCATACAAACTTCCGGGTAATGTTTCAATTTTTGCACGTTTACGTTCTTTATCATCCATTTTGAAAATATTTTTATCAATATCTAATGGCGGTTTTGTTTTCTTTTCTACACCATCTAAAATTGCTTCTAATATTACAGCTAAAGCTAAATATGGGTTGCAAGACGGATCTGGCGATCTTAACTCAACTCTTGTTGCGTTACCTCTTTTAGCAGGAACTCTTATTAATGCAGAACGATTAGCCAAAGACCAAGCTAAATATACAGGAGCCTCATATCCGGGAACTATTCTTTTATAGCTGTTTACTGTTGGATTTGTTACTGCAGTAAAACTCTTTACATGGTCTAATAGTCCACCTATAGCATAAAGTGCGGTTTCGGATAATTGATGTGCACGCTTTGCATCATAGAATGTATTTTTTCCATTTTTAAATAATGATAAGTTGCAATGCATGCCAGAACCATTTATACCAAATATAGGTTTGGGCATAAATGTGGCATGTACGCCCATTTTATTTGCAACAGCTTTTACCGCATATCTGAATGTAATGATATTATCTGCACTTGTTAGCGCATCTTCATATTTAAAGTCAATTTCATGTTGTCCTTCTGATACTTCGTGATGGCTTGCTTCAACTTCAAAGCCCATCGCAGTTATTGTCCTGACAATTTCTTTTCTTATATTTTCACCCATATCATCCGGGGCTGTATCATAATAGCCGGCTCTATCGTGAGTGTTTGTTGTAGGAAATCCGTTTTCATCTCTTTTAAATAAGAAAAATTCAGCTTCAGGTCCTACATTCATTTCATAGCCCATATCTTTTGCTCGTTTTAGAACTCTTTTTAAGTTTGAACGAGGACAACCTTCGAATGGTGTTCCATCCGGATTATGAATATCGCATATTAATCTTGCTACATTTGTTCCTGCTGCTTTATCTTCTCTGAACGGAAGCAATGTAAATGTTGCTAAATCAGGATAAAAGTACATATCTGAAGTTTCAATATTTCTGAACCCTTTTATTGATGATCCATCTAACATACATTCATTATTTAATATTTTATCAAGCTGTGAACTCGGTAAAGACATGTTTTTTACTTGTCCGTTAATATCACAGAATTGCAACTTAATAAATTCAACTTTTTTCTCTTTTACAATTTTTCTGATTTCTTCAGCTGTGTACTGTTTTCTTCCTGCCATAAAAATTTTACCTTTCTTTTTCAAAAACTTTTAATGTTTTTATTATAATACTCCTTGGAAAAATTACAAGTGAAAAATTGCACTTTAACAAAAAATGCACAAAAAAATTAACAAAAACGTCGTTTTTTTAGTGCAAATCTTCTTAAAAATGATGTTTTTGCGCTAAAAATGGTGTTTTTAACAAAAAATGCAATTTTTATATTTTTTGACTATTTTTTTTGATTGCAGATAATTAAATTATGAATAAAATAGTTTTAGCTCAAATAGATACTATAGCAGGTAATATTAAACATAATACAGAAAAAATTATTAACTGTATTAATAGCGCAAAAGAAAATAAGGCGGATTTAATAATATTCCCCGAACTCGTACTTATAGGATATCCTTTTGGTGATATTATCATGAGACATAAAGCAGTTATTGCGCAACAATTAACCGCTTTAGAAAAAATAACATTAAATACGCAAAATATTACTGCACTTGTCGGTTTTGCTGAACCAACTAATGCTTCTGATAAAAAACCATTTTACAATTCTGTTGCCGTAATTCAAAACGGAAAAATAATTAATATTGTAAGAAAAAGATTACTTCCAAATTATGGAGAATTTAATGATTACAGATATTTTGAACCATCAAAAGAAGTTTCTGAATTACTTGAAATAAATGGCGAAAAATACGGAATCTTAATCTGTGAAGACAGTTTTAACGATAAATCTTTCTTTAAAGATGAATGCATTTATAATGTTGATCCCGTTTCAGAACTTATGAAAAAAAATCCGGCAACATTAATAAATTGTTCTTGTTCTCCATCTAGAACAGGAAAAGAATTTATGAAAAATTCTCTTTTTTCATCGATTGCAAAGAAATATCAGGTTAATTATATTTATGTTAATAAATCAGGTTATGCTGATAACTTAAGCTTTGACGGAACATCTAGAATATATAACCAAAATGGTGAACTAACACTTAGAGCAAAATCTTTTGAAGAGGATTTCATTATAACTGACAATTTGACAGGTGTAGTTAATACTCTCCCTATCGGTATGGACAAAGAAATTAAACAAAACAAGTTTGATTTGGACTATACAAATGATTTAGATAGAACATATAAAAGTATAGTATTTGGGATTAAAGAATATTTTAAAAAGAATGGTTTTAAAAAAGCTGTTCTTGGGCTATCTGGTGGACTTGATTCAACAATCAGTTGTGTACTTCTTGTTGATGCATTAGGAAAAGAAAACGTATTCGGTGTTTCTATGCCAAGCAGAATTACATCTCAAGCAAGTAAAAATGATGCTAAAATTCTAGCAGAAAATCTTGGTATTAATTTTATTGAGATTCCTTTGGCAGAAAGTATCGATGCTACCAAAAATATGCTTAATTATGCTTTTGATAACATAAATACTGATAAGTATGAAAAATCTACAACAATTGAAAATCTTCAAGCAAGAACAAGAGCAACTTTGTTGTGGAGTATAGCAAACGAACATAAAAACATGCTTCCTATTGCTACAAGTGATAAATCAGAAGCATATATTGGCTATGCTACCGTAAATGGTGATATGTCAGGCGGTTTTGCTCCTATTGCAGATGTAACTAAAACTAAATTGTTTGCATTGGGTGATTTCTTGAATAAAAATAGAATACAAAAAAATGCAATCCCTCAAGCAATATTAGAAAAACCACCAGGCGCTGAATTAAAAATTAATCCGAAAACTGGAAAAACTGTTTGTGCAGAAGAAGATAATATGCCTTATCCATTCTTAGATGAGATTATTTGGTATGTTGAAAATTATGGGTATGGTTATAATGATTTTATTAATCATAACTTCTTTTATGAAAAAAATAATCCGGTTTCAAAAGAACAGAAGGAAGAATGGCTTAATAAGTTCTTTTGGAAACAGCACTGTGCTGTGTTCAAATGGCATATAATTCCTCCATCTGTTGTTATTGATATGCATTCAATAAACTCTGTTGAATATCGTCAGCCAATAATTTCCAAAATTTATTAGATAATACTAAAATAATATACAAAATAAAACTCCCAACTTCTTACAGTTGGGAGTTTTATTATTTATTTTGTGGTAATCTTATTTTCCTCACTCTGAGATTCAGCTTGAATCTTTATTGGAACTTCTTTTCTACTATTTTGGTAACCATACATAAAATAGATTACTATACCTATTACAAGCCATAAAGGGAACAAGAATGCGGATGTTTTAACCTCTCTTAATGCAACAAACATTAATCCAGAACAGAAAACAGCACCAATTATTGGGAACCAAGGACAACAAGGAACTTTAAATGGTCTTTCTCTGTTTGGCTCTGTTTTTCTTAAAATCAAAATACCTATACAAACAATTACGAATGATGTAAACGTACCAAAAATAGCAAGTTCAGCAGCTACCTGCATATTGATAAACAATGAGCCTATTAACATCAAAATTGTTGATAATATTGTTATAACCCAAGGTGTTTGGAATTTTGGATGGACTTCTTTCATTACAGATGGAAGCAAACCATCACGAGCCATTGCCAGTAGTATTCTTGTTGTACCAAATTGAAGCACTAAAAGAACAGACGTCAAACCAGCCAAAGCACCAATTGCAATAGCACCGGCAAACCAATCTTGACCAACAAAACTCATTGCTGCTGCAATTGGAGCTTTTAAGTCTATTTGACTCATTGGAATCATTCCAGTTAATACAAAAGTAACAAAACAATATATCAAAGAACATATTACTAATGAACCAATTAAGCCTATGGGTAAATTCTTTTGCGGATTTTTTGTTTCTTCTGCAGCAGTAGAAATTGCATCAAAACCAATATATGCATAAAACATTGCAAATGCACCCATTAAAATCCCTTTTATTCCCGTTGGGCAAAATGGAGTCCAGTTTTCCGGTTTTACATAAAAAGCACCAACACATACAAATAATGCAATAACTATTATTTTTACAAGAACCATTATTTTAGCAAAATTTGCTGATTCTTTTATCCCCTTTAATAATACTAATGAGATTATCATAATAATTATCATTGCGGGTAGATTCATACATATTGGGATACCTAATATGTGAGGAATACTTTCACCGCTTGCTAAGGCTGTTTGATAATCATTTACAAGCCACGCAGGAGGATTTTTCATTACTTCCGGCAGAAAAGGAAAACCTTCAAAAAACTTAATCAAATATCCTGACCAGCTTGCGGCAACTGCAATTGTTCCAATCGCATATTCAAGCATTAAAACCCAGCCCATCATCCAAGCTGCAAATTCTCCCATCGTAGCATATGTATATATATATGCACTGCCTGAAACAGGTATCATTGAAGCAAATTCTGCATAACATAATGCCGGAAATATACAGGCTATTGCTACTAAAAATATTGATATTACTAATGCCGGTCCTGCTCCTACTCTTTCTGTTGTTCCAATAACAGCAGAACCTATCATTACAAATATCCCTGCACCTATTATGGCGCTTATTCCTAAAATTATCAAATCAAATGCATTTAAGGTTTTCTTTAAACCACCCGCGGCAGATTGTTCTAAAAATTCATCCGGATTTTTCTTTCTTAGAAGATTTGATACAAATTTTCCTAATAAATCTTTCTTGGTGGTTTGCATTTGTTATTTCCTTTTCATTTCTCATTATCGCAGCGGGAATTATTTTATAATTCCTTGCGCTCTACTCTCTATACATTACAATGTTGCTTTTTTAATAGTGGAAAACCTAGTTCCTCTCTTTGATCTACATATAATTTTGCAACCATTGCCGCCATTCTTCTTACTCTGTTTATATAATTTATTCTTTCATCTCTGCTTATTACACCTCTTGCATCAAGCAGATTGAATGTGTGTGAACATTTCAAAACATAATCATATGCCGGAAGTACTATTTTGGCCTCTACGCAAGATTCAACTTCTGCTTGAAATAAATCAAACATTTTAAACAATCTTTCTGCACTTGAATATTCAAAATTGTATTTTGATTGTTCTATCTCATTTTGCAAATAGATTTCACCATATTTTAATTCTTTATTCCACATAACGTCATATACAGAATCAACGTTCTGTAAATACATTGCTATACGCTCAAGTCCATATGTTATTTCAAGTGCAACAGGTTTGATTTCTAAACCGCCTACTTGTTGAAAATATGTAAATTGGGTAATTTCCATGCCATCTAACCATACTTCCCAACCTACACCGGCTGCACCTAATGTCGGTGACTCCCAGTTATCTTCAACAAATCTTACATCATGCTTTGATAAATCAATACCCATTGCTTCTAAGCTTCTTAAGTATAATTCTTGAGAATCTTTGGGGGATGGTTTTAAAATTACTTGATATTGAAAATAATGACCTAATCTGTTTGGATTTTCTCCGTATCTTGCATCTGTTGGTCTTCTGCAAGGTTCTACCATTGCTGTATTCCAAGGCTCTGGGCCCAATGAACGTAAAAATGTTGCAGGGTTCATCGTGCTTGCACCCTTCTCTATATCATATGGCTGTTGTATTATACATCCGTAATCAGACCAAAATTTTGACAAATTTAATATTAATTCTTGAAATGTTAAACCCACGATTAATAGTCCTCTTTTCTTTGACATCTTAGCTTTAATATTGTATACCAACCAAAAAAAAATTTAAAGAAAATTATTGTATTTTATACACTTCTTCTTTTCTGGTTTTTCATTACCTTTAATTTATTTGGCTTTTTTTTTAATTTTTTATTAAATTCACCAAGATTCCTATAATATTTGATGTAAAAATTTAAAAAAATCAAAATTTATTTGCCATTTTTTCTTATTTTTTAGTAAAAAATTAAATAGTCGTATTGTTAAGTAGTGTTAAGTTTAGTAGCTAAAAAATTCTATACAAGAAAAAATGGACTGCTAACGCAGTCCATTTCAATTTGAAAGTTTTATATCAAATTAAAGTTTAGAAGCAACCATTAATGTTGTTTCAGCTAATCTTGTAGAATAACCCATTTCGTTATCGTACCAAGAAACAACTTTAACCATATTGTCGCCCATTGTCATTGTTAATGCAGCATCTACTGTTGAAGATTGAGAAGAACCGATAAAGTCTGAAGATACTAATGGTTCTTCACTGTAGCATAATACATGACCATCAGCAGCTTTCTTTAATGCAGCGTTAACAGCTTCAACTGTTACAGGTTTTTGAGTTTCAACAACAACATCTACAACTGAAACGTCCGGAGTAGGAACTCTCATAGCAAAACCGTTTAATTTACCTTTCAATTGTGGTAATACTAATGCAACAGCTTTTGCAGCACCTGTTGTTGTAGGAACGATGTTTAATGCACCAGCTCTTGCACGACGAGGATCTTTATGACCTGCATCTAAGATTCTTTGGTCACCTGTATATGAGTGAACTGTTGTCATTAAACCTTTTACGATACCAAATTCTTCGTCTAAAACTTTTGCTACAGGAGCTAAGCAGTTTGTTGTACAAGATGCCATAGAAATTACATTGTGTTTTGTTGTATCGTATTCTTTATCATTTACACCTAAAACGATTGTAATGTCTTCGTTTTTAGCCGGAGCAGAAATAATAACTTTCTTAGCACCTGCATCAATATGAGCATGAGCTTTTGTAGCATCTGTATAGAAGCCTGTTGATTCGATTACTACATCAACATTTAATTCCTTCCAAGGAAGATTTGCCGGATCTTTTTCTGCATAAAATTTGATTTTTTTACCGTTGATTACTAAACCGTCTTCAGCAACTTCTACTGTACCGTCAAATTTACCCATAACTGAGTCATATTTGAATACGTGTGCAGCATTTGCAGGTGTTAAACCCGGGTCGTTTATAGCAACATAATTAATTTTGTCAAAGATACCTTCTCTGATTGCTGCTCTTAAAGTGTTTCTTCCGATTCTTCCGAATCCGTTAATTGCAACATTTACCATAGTTTTTGAACTCCTTCTTTTACCTACCATGATTAATTGTTCATGACCTATTTATAAATTAAACATAACCTAAATTCAAGTATATTCATGAAACTTTCGGAATCTTATTCTTTCTACATTTAGATTTCTATATGGCTTCATTTTTCTGATATAATGTTTACAGAAATGAAAGAGATACAAATTATATGACAACAAAATTTTCAACAAAGACACCTAAAAGTTTTAATATATGGAGAAAAACATTTCAATATATTGTTTGCAATTTGGTTATACTCAATGTAATAAGAACCAAATACAACTTATTAAAGACAGAAGGTTTAGAAAACATAGATAAAAACAAGAAATTTGTTATAGCTAGCAACCATATTACAGGATTTGATCCTTTTCTTGTTGCAGCTTGTTTGAATTTAACTATAGCTTATATGGCTAAAGTTCAACTTTTTGAAACTTTTTGGTCAATGCTTTTGATGGATTGGTGTGGAGCTTTTGCTGTTGATAGAGATAAAGTTGATGTATCTACAATCAAAACTGCTCTTTCCATAAAAAAAACAAGTTGGAACCTTGGTCTTTTTCCACAAGGAACAAGATGTAATAATGGAAAGCTTGAGAATATAACAAAAGGGTTTGCTTCAATAGCAAAGAAAATGAATGCCGATATTCTTCCTGTGGGTATTATTGTAAAAGAAAACCCCAATTCTAAAAAGAAAGATCTACAGTTAAAAGTAGGTGCTGCAATATCTTGTAATACGTCAGTTGATGAAATAGTTGAAAATTGGGCACAAGAGGTCAGTAAATTAGCGGAACTGGAATATATTCCTTCTACAAACTAGAAAGATTATACAAAATGGAAACTAAAAAAAAGAACTACACCAAAAGAGAAGTATCAGATTTTACCGAAAATAAATATAAATTTCAATTGTTCGGAAGATGGCTTGTTCCTAATACACTTATGCCAATATTTTATAAGATAGAATATATAGGAAGAGAAAATATTCCCCAAGATAGGAATTTTATTGTAGCACCAAATCATATATCTTATTTTGACCCATTTCTAGCCGGTGAAGCCGTAAAACAACCTATTGCATTTATGGGGAAAAAGGAACTTTTTGAAAACCAAATATTAGCTTTCTTATTAGATGGTTTAGCCTGCTTTGCGGTAAACCGAGAAAAACTTGAAGTTTCTACAATCAAAACTGCTTTGAATATTTTTAAAACAGATCGTTGGAGACTTGGAATATTTCCTCAAGGCGGAATTAGAAGAACAAAGAGAATAGAAAATATAAACAAAGGTTTTGCAGTAATTGCAAAACAAATGAAAACAGATATTCTTCCCATTGGTATAACAGGCTGCGAACAATATAATTGGATTCCGTTTAAAGGACATGTAAAAGTTTCCATAGGGGAACCAATATCTTATAATCAAGAATTGGAAGATATAATAGATGAATGGAGTCGTAAAGTAGCTGATTTGACAAATTATTCATATGCTAATGATGAACATCAATCTATTGAAAAACAAAAAACAGAAGAGACCAAAGCTTAAGGATTTAATTCTTCATCTACAGAAATCGGTTTTATTACTGACGAAGATATATGTATGCCAGTAACCGTATTTCTTATAAGTTCATATGGATTAATAATTAAACAAATTTCTCCGGTCGAAAGGGTTGTAAATCCACTTATATTCCTTATTTTAAGGATTGGAGGAATTAATTTCTTTTGAAAAACTTCCTGATCACCTAATAATTTATCAATTACGTAAGCTGCTTGTTTATCTTGATTTTCTATAATTATTACCGTAAGCTGTGTTTCTTTATCTGTATTATCCGTTTCTCCCAAAACAGATGAAAGAGAATATACAGGTATAGAATGTTCCTCATATATAATGCAATTTATTCCATTCCTCATGAAAATCTCTTCTTTTGAAATTTTCTTAACAAATTTTATCGAATTAACAGGAATAGCATACTTTTGACCGTTAACTAAAAGTATAAATGTTTTTATTGTAGACATTGAAAGAGGAAGTCTGATCGTAACTTTACATCCTTTATTCAGAACGGAATCAATCAAAATATCACCATTTAAATTGGTTATTTTAGTTTTTACTATATCAAGCCCTATTCCTCTACCTGATATTTCATTAACCGAATCCTCCGTCGAAAATCCGGGTAAAAAGAGTAATTTCATTAACTGTTCACTATTTATATTTGAGATTTCTTCTTCAGTAAGTAGTGACTTTTTCAAGGCTATTTCTTTGACTTTTTCAATATCAACACCATAACCGTCATCTTCTATTGTAATAATTACATTGTTTTCTACTTGCTTAGCTGTCAATTTAACAAGACCGGTCTCTGGCTTATTATTTTTTAACCTCTGCTCCGAAACTTCTATGCCATGTGAAACAGAATTCCTTAATATGTGTATCAATGGCATTTTTATTTCTTCAATAATTTTCTTATCAACAGTTGTATCGCTTCCGGAAATAATAAATTCCACCTTCTTATTATTTTCACGGGCAATATCTCTCATCATCCTTGGAAAAGAATGAAATAATGTGGCCAAAGGAAGTACTCTTATACCTTTTGCAATAGTTTCTATTTCCATAGCTGTTTGATGCAGTTTATTGTCATCCTCTGAGATAATATTATATAAATGTGCAAAATCATTATTAATTTCATTAATCATTTCAGCATTATTTACAAAGAAATCTTGAGCTCTTTTATAAAACATACTCGCACTGTCATCAAGTTCTGAATTAAAAAATCCTTTCTTTTCAAGATATTTTAGATAATTAATAATCTTCTTACTAACTGCATTCCATTTTACAATTTTAGAATTAATTTTTGATAATTCAATAATATGTTCTCTGGTTTTAATTCCGTTTATCAACAATTCACCCGTTTGTGAAATTAAGTTATCCAATTTTGCAGTGTCCACACGTAAAGTCCTTATTTCCTGCAAATCAATAGACTTAAGATTTTTTCTCAAATTCGAATAATCTTCTTGAGATAATATTGAACCGTTTTGATGTTGATCAACAGATGTAGAAGGTGTAATATCTTCAATGTTAAACATATCTTCAACTACACTCAATCTCTGAATTAAAAAATTTAAATTATTTAAATTTTCTTCTTTCTCATTCATTGATATTCTTTTTGTCAGATAAATGCACTGCAATATCACCATATAACAATCATTATCAATTATCACATCTCTGGAATAAAACAAGTTCAATATATTTAATGTTTTTGTAAGAATAAGAGAAATTTTCTTGTCATTTGTTTTCTTGACAATCTTTTTTAAATTACTAATTATCTTTATTATAAAATCTTTTTCATATTTAATCTTCTGAAGATTAGATAAAACGAAATCAAACTCTTTGCTAATATCATTATCAGCTTCTTTTACCTTTTCTATTTCTTGTTCTTGTTTTGACTCAATTTTAAAATCATTCTTATTAACAACCGAATTAATATTTAATTCTTTATAAAGATTATAAATAATATTTCTAAGTTCAATAATTTCTTGCGCCAGTGATTCTCTGCAAACATTTGTATCTGCAGATAATTCTGAGAATATCATTGCAATCTTTTGTTTAATTTCTGTATAATCTGTAGGAGCGAAAATTTCAGACAACTGCTTTATATCCTCTGAAATTACGAGAAACGCTTCTTCTTTATCTTCTTCAACATCATCTTTGCCGATAACAAACATTAATTCCAATATAAAAGCTTTTATATCAATACTTTTTAAAGCAAGATAATCATCTGGAAGTTTATTTGGATTTTCTACCGGAGTCATTCTGTTCGAAATAATAAAATTATCTAATTTGTTTATAAACAAAACTAAATTATCATCTTGAAAATCATTTTTTTGTTTGACAGATTTATCAACAAGTTCTGTCAAATAATCACAAACATCATAAATAACTTGAAAAGAATCAACATTTATAATTACATCATCCTTTTTCCAATAAGAAAGTATGTCTTCAAGTTTATGAGAAATATCCTGAACACTCTTAAAGTTAATCATTCTTGATGCACCCTTTAAAGAATGTGCTAACTGGAATAATTTCTTTAACGGAGTCTTATCTTCAGGATTCTTTTCCAATGCCAAAAAACCATCATTAAGCTCCTGAATTATTTCTTCACTTTCAGCTTTATATATGTTTAATATATCATTTAGTTCTTCAGGATTATATTGCATAAAACTTCCTATTAATTTGCAATATTATCTTTAATATTCGTTGATATTTCAGAGAATGCTCTGATATTTTCAATGTTTTCTTCAAGGGTATTAATTGTTTCAGATATACTTTTTTGCATATTGTCAATAATTTCAAGAACATCATTTGTAATTGATTGCTGCTCAATCGAAGATGTAAGAACATCATTCAAATCAAGCCCGAGTTCTTTTATCTTATTTACAATCAGTGATATATTAGAGTTAATATCATTAGCATACCTTACCCCTGTTTCTATTTCTTTTGCTCCGTCTTCCGCCGCCATAATAGTAGATGACGTTGTTTGCTCAATTTCTGAAACTAAGCTTGTAATTTTATTTGTAGCGTGTTTTGATTCATCTGCAAGTTTTCTAATTTCACCGGCTACTACAGCAAAACCTTTACCATATTCACCTGCTCTTGCAGCTTCAACAGCAGCATTTAATGCCAACATATTTGTTTGCTCTGATATGTTTTCAACTATATTAACTGTTGAACCAATTTGTTTAATATAATCAGTCAATTCTATAATCAATTCAGCAATAACTTGAACTTTATGTTTTAGGTTCTGCATTGTTGTTATATTTTCATTTAATGATTTTGACTCTCGTCCTGATGTTTCATAAGTATCTTGGAGTTTTATGGAAATACTTTGCGTTTTTTCTTTTGTCTTAATTGCACTATTTTTAAATAATTTTGTTGTCTGAACAACTTGATTCAACATTTCCGTATATTTATGGGTTAACTGTCTTTGTTTTTCACTCAACTGAAGAACTTTAACGGAAATTTTCTGGAATTCTTTAAGTTCATTATCTATTAACTTATCTATAGATTTCATAAGTTCATTTTTTGACAACTGATATTGTGCGAAATAAAACAATAATACAGCAACCGTTGAACAAATCATTATTGGTTTATTTTCAACAAAAGTAATAATTGCCACAATTAATATAGTTGCTATACCAAGTATTAAAGTATCTTTTATATTTTTTTTAGATAATCTATTTATAATGCTGATATCTCTGCCTGCCATCGTTAACTCCTAATTTTCTATTTTATAATTATAGTCCATTCTTTGGATTTTTATAATCATCAATATATTGTATAATTATTATAAAGGTTTAATTAGAAATGAACAATAACTACACAATTGCATTATCATCAGAAATAAACAATATTAATGAATATTTCATTGTTTTTATACTAAAAGGAAAACAATATGCAATTAATATTCAAAATGTTATGGAAGTTATTAATATTCCTGAAATTGAGATACCTGCAAAAGCTCCCAAAAGTATAATCGGAATGTTTAACTATAACGGTTTAATGATAAAAGCAGTTGATTTATGTCCGTTCTTAGGATTTGAACCATCTAATTTTTCAATTAATAATCAACTAATAATTACAATTGTGAATGGTAATTGTTTCGCAATTCACACAGAAAAAATAGAAAATATTACACAGCTCAATTCACAAGATATTCAGCCCATTCCATATGATATGGATGATTCCATATTAAAAGAAGTATGCAAAACTGAAAATAAATCCATAAATATTATAAATATAGACATTGTAAGCGAGTTAATTACAAAAAATCATGAAAACAACAATAATATAAATTATATTGATTTATTACCTTCTGATGAAAAATCACAACAAATACTAAAAATAAGAGCACAACAAAACAAAATTGTGCAAGAAGTTTTTTCTTTTCCATATAATTTAAATACAATGAATCAATACATATTATTCACATTGGATAATCATAATTATTATCTAGATTTAAAATATGTAAAAGAATTTATATCAATAAAAAGACTTAACATTACAAAACTACCTTATACTCAAGACTTTATAAAAGGTATTATCAATCTGAAAGGCGATTTTCTTGTTGTTATTGATTTAAAACGATTCCTTAATAATGACACAAATACTATTCATGAAGGAAGTAAGCTTATCATTGCGCAAGGAAAAGATTTTAATATCGCACTTTTAGTTGATGAAATTAAGTATATAAAAAATCTAAAAAATATTGATAGCTATAGAACATTCTCCGGCAATTCAAAATATATATTCTCAGAGTTTATGGAAGAAGAAAAATTATACAGTATAATCAACTTTGATAAAATAATTAATGATGACCGTTTATACATAAATATAAATTAAAAGAGGGTTTAAATATCCCCTCTTTTTTATATTTTTTAATTATACTTTATAATGCTAAATCTTGCGTTTTGGTCTTGATTTTATCAAGTGCTTTATCAACAAATTCGTCTATTGATAATTTTCCTGATTCGCCAATGCCTCTTACCCTGATTGCAACTTTATTCTCTTCAATTTCTTTGTCTCCAACAACAAGTACATAAGGAATTTTATTGCCTTGAAGTGCTTCTCTGATTTTGTAATTCATACTTTCACTTCTGTCATCAAGTTTTACTCTTATACCTACTGCAAAAAGTTTATCATATATTTGTTTTGCATAATCACAGTGTCTATCTGCAATAGGTACAACACATACTTGTGTTGGAGCAAGCCACATTGGGAATGCACCTGCAAAGTGTTCAATTAAGATACCATGAAATCTTTCCATAGAACCGAATATTACTCTATGAAGCATAACAGGTGTTTTCATTTGACCGTCTTTATCCTGATATTTAATTTCAAATCTTTCAGGAAGATTGAAGTCTAATTGAATTGTCGCACATTGCCATGTTCTACCTATAGCATCTTTTACTTTGAAATCAATCTTAGGGCCATAAAAAGCTCCATCACCTTCATTGATTTCGTATTTCATTCCGCGTTTATCCATAGCTTCTTTTAAACCGGCTTCTGCTAATTCCCAGTTTGATAGTTCACCGACATAGCTTTCAGGTCTTGTTGAAAGTTCTACTTCAAACTCCATATTAAAGATTTTCATAGTATCTGAAACAAAATCAATAATTGCATTAATTTCATCAACTAATTGTTCCGGTGTACAGAAGATATGAGCATCATCTTGTGTAAAACCTTGCACTCTTGTTAAACCTGACAATGCACCTGATTTTTCTTTTCTGTATACTGTTCCAAGTTCCGCCATTCTTAAAGGCAGTGAACGATATGAATATCTGTTTGCTTGATAAATCATAATGTGGAACGGACAGTTCATCGGTTTTACTATATATTGATCATCTTCTTCATTTTCTTTTTGGATGAAAAACATATTTTCTTTATAGTGATCTATGTGTCCTGAAATTTCCCATAATTTTGATTTTGCAAGCTGAGGAGTTTGTACAATAACATATCCTCTTTTTCTATGCTCCGTTCTCCAATAATTCTCAATTTCTTCTCTTACAATAGCCAAATTTGGATGCCATAGAACTAAACCGCCACCTATTTCTTCTCTAACAGAGAATAAATCTAGCTGAGTGCCAAGCTTTCTATGGTCACGTTTTTGAGCTTCTTCCAAGAAATTTAAATATTTTTCTAAATCTTCTTTGTTCCAAAATGCAGTAGCATATATTCTTTGAAGCATTTTGTTCTTTTCATTACCTCTCCAGTATGCTCCTGCGACTTTAAGAAGTTTAATCGCATTACCTTTTATATAAGAAGTATTGGGAACGTGAGGTCCTGAACATAAATCATTAAACAAAACATTTCCGTCTTTATCCTTTGTTAAATATAAAGTCGGATTGTCATTCTTATGTTCTTCAAGTAGTTCAGCTTTATATATTTCACCTTGTGCTTTAAATTCATCAATTTGTTTTTGAACATCAGGAATTTCATACTTTTCAAAAATCAAATTTTGTTTAAGAATATTCTTCATTTCTGTTTCGATTTTTACTAAATCTTCATCGGTAAAAGAGTGACCTTCTAAATCAAAATCATAGTAAAATCCGTTATCAACAGCAGGTCCGATTGCTAATTTTGCACTCGGGAATAATTTTTGAACAGCTTGCGCCATTATATGTGAAGCGGAGTGTCTTAAAATATGTAAATTTTCGTTGTTCTTTTCCATAACTTTTCCTTTGATATTACTTTTAAGTAAATGTTATCACTCATAAAATAATATATCAACAAAAGGTAATCTTATATAGTTTTTCTTAATTAGAATACCTATTTCAAAAAATCTTTTCCAAGGAAATCTATATTCTGTATGGCATCTTTTTACTTCAAATCTTTCAAAAAGAAATTTTTCATATTCTTTCATTTTTATTTTTAATACTGTATTTGAAAGATTTTCCTTATCAATCCTTATTTGAGAACGTATATTTGCTTGATAAGCCCAATCATCAAGAAATCTTGTTAGTTGGAGAAGTTTAAAATCTTTTTTGCTCGGATGTTTTGCTCCATAATATGTTAATGCTGTAGCTATACAACTTCCAAGTGTATTACCCGTTGTGTTCCAAGCAGCATAACCAAAGAACTCTTTTAAATTATTGTTGGCAAATAATGCTTTTACAAAACCATTATCACTTCCGTTTGCATTCAAAATATCAGCAATAAAATATGGTTTATCAGGAATTACTAAATCTTTATTATATTCAGGTTCATATACATCCATAACAAGTTCACCTTGCTCAATTTTAAAATTATTTATAAGTAAAATTAAATCACAATTTTTTTCATCACTTATAACTCCACCGGACAGTTCTATTTGTGATTTTACTGACTCTTCAACCGATATATTTTCATATTTTGATATTTTATTAATGCTTTCAGGATTTAAATATACAGGACATATTTTTATATGTTTTTGTTTGTTTATTGCTCTTGATAATAATGTTAATGGGATTTCGTCTGCACCTGTTTTGATGAATATATTATCTTCGTTTGTTGATAAATTTTTCAGTTCAATAGCTTCTTTTACGTTAAATCCATATTGAGCACAATCATCTTTTGAAAAAATTAATGTATCAAAAACGCCTTGTTTTTTAAGCTCAATATAATATCTATTAATATTAAAATTTCTTTTTCTGGTGTTTAAATAGTCATCCAAAATATCTTGAGGAATACGTGTTGCATTACAATTACAAGCCATCATATATGATGACTCACAAGTGGTCTCCATTTTATGCATATTATATGAATATTGAAATATTTTAGTACCAAAATTAGACCAATATTCTTTTTCTTCTTCATTTATATTATTATTTGATATTCTCATAATACTTGAAAAAGCATATATTTTAGCCGAGTGTTTCTTAAGTATAGAAACCATTTGGTCTATTCTTGATTTTATTTTTTCATAACTATCATTACTTCTTCTTGAAGGAATAAGTCCACCATAGGCTATTGTATCCAGAGAAATTACAAAAATATCTATATCTTTCAAAGAATCAATCCAATCAAGTATTGCATTTATATCTGCATTTCTATTCAGATCACCCATAAGATTAATTTCAGGTAAGAATATAGTATGTTCCTTTGCTTGATGTATAATTTGCTGCGGAAGCTGATAACAAACAGGTCTATTATCTATAGGAATAAATGCTATTTGAGACACTAACAAGCCTCCAAATTTTTCAATATTTCATCGGCCAATTTTATAAATTCTTCTTGAACTGCTTTTGGTCTTATAATCTTACAATTCTCTCCATACTTTAGTAATCTTAATAACAGAGCATCTTTATCCTCTTCAGTATTTGATATTGTCAAATGATTATTACTAAAATCCAGTACTTTCTCTGATGGTTTTAATTTATATAAAGCAGCTAGTCTTCCATAAACTTCAAATACAATAGAATTCAAATGACAAACACCTGAAGCCTTTTGTGGAAGTTGTTTCAATGAAATGATAGAATTAATATTTATTTTTCTGTTACGACCTAATATCGGATTGTAACAAACAACATAAAAACAATTATCCTTTTCAATTATTTCTCTTATCTCGAAAATATCAGTTTCTTCTGTATTATCTTTTTTCTTATATATTACGCTTACTCTTTGTCCTTCATATATCAAATTCTTTAATGTTTCTATTACATTGTTTCTAATATTAGAATTTTGTATATAAGCTTCTTGTTTGATTATATTGTTTAATTCATTATTTATATCTAAATCTATATATTTATCAATTTTCAGGAAAAGATTTTTTATTATTTCTTCTTCTGCTTTATTATTTAATTTTTTTATAGAATTAATCAGCAGAATTAACATTTCCTGTTCTTTTTTGCTCAAGCTCGTTTTTAGTAAAGCATTATTTAAAGAATATTTACCTTGCAATCTGTTTAATTTTAAACCGGATAATTCAAATGTATTGAAATATTTTAGAAATGCTTCTTGGGAATAAACATTTTCAACCGAGTCATTTTCTTTCAGTTTCTCTATTAATTCAACTTTTGATAAATTTTTTTCTAAAAGTATTTTCAATACTTCCAAAATTCTTAAACCCGTATCATGATTTTTTTCAGGTTTCTTCATTCTATATATCCTTTTTGTATTAATTTTATTTTATCTATAAGTTTCTCTCTGAAAGAATCAGGTGAAACAATCTTAAAATCAGAACCAAATAATAAAAGTCTTTGTATAAACAAGAACTCATTATCCACAATTGCTTCTATTTTAATTGAATTATCTTTTTTAGATATTATTTTTTCATTTTTTTGGATTTTAAATACATTAGCGCTATTACCGGACAATTCATATACAACCTCGTATGATGTGTTTTTATCATATATATTAAACATATCAATACTGTTAATTTTTAAAATTCTTTCAACATTTAATATGCTGTTTTTTTCATATTTGAAAATGTAGCATCTTAGATATATTTTACCTGATTCATATGTTATTTTTTGAGGAATTACATCTATATCTTCTTCACCATAGTTTGGTGATAAATATCTTATCTGAACTTTCCTCCCAATAATCATTGGATTAGAAATTTCATTGAGTATTTTTTTATTAATATTTTTTAATGGTTGCGTATTATTAACATAATCTATCTGTTCGTCATTAAGAGTTAAAGAAATCAACTTATCATATAAATCATTTAATATAAAAACATCACTATAGTTTATATCGTCAGCAATCTTATTTCTCAGACTAACAAGAACTTGCAACTCTTTATCGTTAAGCTTTAAAGAGAAAGGATGTCTAATTAATTGGTATTTATAATTATTTGCTTTATTTGGTCTTAGAATTTCACATCCTGCAGACTTCAAAGTATTTATGGCAATTCTAACCGTGTCTTTTGATACTAATTTATTTGTAATAGAATCATTCTTTATTATATCTACCAATTCATCTATAGTATAACTTTTTACCATCAAAGACTTTAAAATAAGTAAAGTTCTGTATCCGGTAATACTTATCCAAAACTTTTTAGTCTTTTCTAGGGTATTGTTTTGTTTATCCATAATATAATTTTAAATTAAAAAAGTCAGATTAATAAATAGTTTACAATTAATTGTTACTTATTATGAAATTTTGTATGATGTAATAACGAATTGAGGATTATATGGTAAAAGAATGGAATGAATATTTTCTTGAGATTGCAAAAACTTGTGCTTCTCGTTCAAATTGTATAAGAGCTCACGTTGGCGCTGTTATCGTTGGAGAAGACCGAAAAATAAAAGCAACCGGATATAATGGAACACCCTCAAAAGTTATTTCTTGCCTTGAATTGGGTAAATGTTACAGAATAGAACATAATATACCCTCAGGAACAATGTATGAAACTTGCAGAAGCATACACGCAGAACAAAACGCAATAATACAAGCAGGACAAGACAGATGTCAAAATGCAACTATGTATATCTACGGTCATAATTTTATTTGTATACTTTGTAAAAGATTTATTGTACAAGCAGGAATAAAAGAAGTTTATTTAAGAAAAGATGATAATTCACCTATAGAGCATGTCTCTGTGGAAGAGATAAAAAAAGAATTATCCGAAGTTTTTTATACTTCTGCAAAATAAAAAAGAGGTTTTATTAAGACCTCTTTTTTATTGATAAATTTATAAACAATCACACAAAACATTGAAATAACCTTGTGGTTTAGAACAGACAGGACATTTTTCCGGTGCGGATTCATTTTCTATAATAAAGCCACAATGAGAACACATCCAGTTTGGTTTATCTTTTCTTTTGAACATTTCATTATTTATTAATCTTTCATGTAATTTGGCATATCTTTTACTGTGATGTGCTTCAATGGTAGCAATATTAAAAAATGTTGTTGCTATATCTTTAAAGCCTTCTTCTTCGGCTATTGTTCCGAATTCGGGATATAGTAAAGAATGTTCTTCCTCTTCATATTTGGCAGCACACATAAGATTTGCCCTTGTATCTCCGAAACAAGAAGGATATGTAGCGTTTAATATTTGTACCTCTTCTCCATCTAAGAATTTAAAATAAATTTCAGCATGTTCTTTTTCATTTAAAGCAGTCATTCTAAATATATTAGCAATTTCAATAAGTCCTTCTTTTTCTGCCGTAGAAGCAAAAATACAATATCTGTTTCGAGCCATTGATTCACCTGCAAAAGCTTTCATAAGATTTTCACGTGTTCTTGTATCTTTTAATGATTTTTTTTCCATAATTCAGTCCTCCCAATTATTTTATAAATGCTTTATTTATGTTATATAATGACCATTATGGCTAAATTAATAGAGTATAAAGAAAATAATGGTGAATATAACATGAGATTTGATTCTCAGTTACTTAATGATGCCATCCAAGCACAAGAAAAAGAACCGATAATTCGTTTTTACGGTTGGAACCCACCTTGTGTCTCTTTAGGAAGAAATCAATCCATTGAAAATATAAATACAGATTTTTGTAGAGACAACGGAATAGATATAGTCCAAAGAATAACAGGCGGAAGAGGGCTTTTGCATGATAATGAAGTTACATACTCTTTCATATGCTCCATAGAATTTTTGGGTAAAGGAGAAAGTATAATTGCCTCATATAAAGAAATTTCATCAGCTATAATAGAAGGGTTCAAAAATATAGATATTAAACTTGAACTCGGCGGGAAGAAGAAAATTGAAGCAAAACATGACTACTGTATGCTTATTTCAACAGGAGCCGATTTATCTTATAATGGTAAAAAATTAATAGGTTCAGCCCAATATAGAAAACAAGGTTACATTCTACAGCATGGTTCCATCCTTTTTAATTATAATCAGCAAATAATAAAGGAAATTTTCTACGAAAAAAATAACAACTGTATAACATGCATAGAAGAAATAAACCCATCACTTAACAGATATGATGTTATAAAAGCAATGAAGGAAGGGTTTAGAGACTATTTTTCTATCTCTTTGTCCTAAATTTTGCTGTATAATACACAGAACTCTTACTTAAAATATTATGTAATCTTTCTTCGTCATCATTTGTAGCTGCAGTCAGAAAATATCTGGTCTGAGTTTCTCTCGGATTAACCGAAAATTCAGCTTGAGTTAATATAACATCTTTTGAACCCTTTGGTAAAATTGATTTATATTTTCTGTCTAAATCTTCAGCAAAATTTTGCGCTGCATTATGGACTGTACCATCGATTACTTCATCATGTTTTTGAAATGTATCAATCAAATTATAATTTTTTAATGTATGGTTATTATCAAATGAAACCTTTAATAACTGAGGAATGGTTGCCTTTGGTTTATCATCATTTAAAGTAAAAACCATTAAAGAGCCGAAAGAAACCGGTGGTATATTCATATTTTTTCCTTTTTTTGTATTATCTGTGACATTTTTAAAACATGTACAAAAAAAAACTTGCTATTTTTAATATGAAATTAGTTTAAAATCTGATACAATTGGTTTTAAATATACTATTATTGAGGTCATTTATGAAAAATATAAAGAAAACATTGATTAAATATCCTTATCTAGAAAAACCTGTCGAAATATATGAAAGAGAATGCGGACACAAAATTGTATTTGCATACAAAAGAGGTTCCCTAATAAATATAAGCAGCTGGGTTAAAACCGGTTCTATAAATGAAAATGATGAAAATAACGGCATTTCGCATTTTTTAGAACACCTTATGTTTAAAGGAACAAATAAGCATAAAGCAGGCGAATTTGACAGAATACTCGAGTCTCGAGGAGCTATAGTAAACGCTGCCACCTGGAAAGATTATACATTTTACTACGTAACAATACCGAAAGGTAGCGATGAAAGAAATTTTAACGACACACTGGATCTGCATGCCGATATGATGCTTGACCCGATTATACCTGATAATGAAATAGGGGAACCATTTGACATTGAAAATCCAAATATAAAAACGAAACGAGAAAGGCATGTTGTTATTGAAGAAATAAGAATGAGAAAAGACCAACCTTGGACAAAAGTATATAATCAAACAAATCAAAATATGTATACAACGCATCCTTATAAAAGAGATGTAATAGGAAATGAACAAATAATTTCAACAATCACAAGAGAATGTATTCTTGATTATTATAGAACCCACTACACACCCAATAATATAACAACAATTATTGTTGGAGAATTAAATCCGGATGAAATAATCCCCAAAGTTGCAAAAGCATTTGATTTCAAAGGAAGAAAAAACAGAGAAAATGATAAGTACAAAATAGATATTCCTACGCAAACAACAAAATATGTAGAAACATATTCAAGAATTAACACAGGATTTCTAATGTTTGGATATTTGGGGGCACAAGCTATTGATATAAAAACTTGTACAATACTTGAAATGCTTGCATTAATTTTAGGTCAAGGTCAAAGTTCAAGATTATATCAAGAACTCATAGAGAAAGCTGAAAAACAAATATTCAACATCGTTTCAACAGACTATTATCATTTTAGAGATGGTGGGAATTTATTTATACAAGCCAATTTTAAACCTAATGAAAAAGAAAATGCCATTAATCTTATTAAAGAACAAATTCACAAAATCTGTACAGACGGTATAACTGAAAAAGAATTAAAAAAAGCTAAGAAGAAATTAAAAGCCGGTTTTGCGGAAAATTCAGAGAGTGTTTCGGATATAGCAGAGACCATCGGGTTTTATATGACAGTATGCAACAAACTTGAATGTGTAGAAGAATATATGCATGCTATTGAAGAGATTACCCTTGAGGATATTAAGAATATTTCACAAAGCTATCTTGATATAAACAAAGCTGTAATCTCAGTATTAATGCCTGAGTCTTACAAAAAATAAAAGGATACAAAATGGAAAAATATACATTAACAAATGGAATAAGAACAATTATAAAAAGAAATAAAAACACACCAAGGACAGCAATTGCACTTTACTTCAAACTCAATAATGATGAAGAGAAATCCGGGCTATATTATTTAATGATACAACTATTTTATCAAGGTACAAAAAACAGAACATCGGAACAATTAGCAAATGAACTTGACGAAAATGCAATTGATTTAAATATTGAAAAAAAAGCAGATTATATAAGATTCAAATTACTTTGTTTGAATGAAGATATAAATTTAGCGTTAGAAATATTGCAAGACATAATAGAAAATTCAACTTTTAATGAGTTTGAAAAAGAAATCATTAAGATAAAAGGCGAATTTGAATCTGATTTAGACTCAGCGAAAGTTAAAGCACAAGATGAATACTATAGAACAATATTTAAAAATCATCCTTATGGCATAGGACGAAAAGAAGTAATAGAACAAATAAGCAAGATTACAAAAGAAGATTTGTTAAAAGCATATGAAGAAATAAAAAATTACGGGCAAAAAAACATCTCAATAGCCGGCGATATAGATAAGGAAATAATTATTCCTTTATTAGAAAAACATCTTTGTAATATAAAAAATACTGAACTAAAAGATAACCGAAAAAAAGTTGAGCCATTGAATAAAAACATAGTTTCAATTATTGAAAAAGAAGATGCCAATCAAGCACAAATTTTTATGGGGTGGAGATTTCCTAATATATATTCCGAAGACTATGCAACAATTATTCTTCTAAATACGATACTTGGTTCATCAGGCTTAAGTTCAAGGCTCTTTCTTGAATTAAGAGAAAAACAAGGTCTTGCATACACCGTAAGAAGTGTATATGAACCTTTCATCTTATCTGGTCATTTCTTTGTATACATAGCAACAGAACCAAAGAACATAAAAACCTCCTTAAACGGATTTGATAAAGAAATAAATAAAATAATGACAGAAATAATTTCAGATAAAGAACTGGAAGAAGCAAAAAATAATGCTATAGGAAAAAGACAATTTTATAGTGAAACAAATCTCTTAGAAGCTTCTTTAAGCGGTTATTATGAATTTTTAGGTCTTGGTTTTGACTATGAAGAAAAACTTATAGATAGCATTAAAAATGTAACAAAAGAACAAATTATAGAAACAGCAAAAAAATATTTTGCAGAAAGTAGTGCATTATGTGTATTAGCTCCCCGAAAATATCTTATAGAGGCTGATTTATTAAAAATATAACTGTCAAAACAGTTAAAGTTATGATAAAATCAACATAGATAATATGAGCAACATAAATACAGATACAAAAAAAATAACAAAAGAAATAGATAAGTTTCAAAAATCAGGTAATATACAAAAAGCAATAGAAACTTGTCGTGGTGCTATATCTCAAGATGAAAATAATGCCGAACTGCATATTAAACTTGGCGATTTATACATGGAGTGGCATCTTGACATACATCAGATAAAACAATATGTAGATGAAGCAATTACAGAGTACCAAAGAGCACTTGAATCTTGCGTTGACTCAGCTGAAATTTATTTCAAAATAGCAATGGCATTTTATTATAAAAGAGAACTTGAAAAAGCTATAAATTATTTTAAACTTGCATTGGAACATAATACAAAATTAGCTGAAGCACACTTTATGATTGCTGAAATTTTTATGAAAAAAGGAGATTTTCTGGAAGCAGTAGAATCCGCACAAAGAGCCATTTCAATTTCACCTTTTACATCATCAAGGGCATATTTTCTGATTTATAACATCTTGTCCATATCAAAGAAATATAAAACAAATAAACGTTATTGGATGCTTGTAGCCTCTTTTCTTACACTTCCATTTGATAAATATGCAATGAAAGAAGTTATTAGAAGAATATCATATCTGCAGTTTTTACCAACATTACTAAAAACTTCATTAATGATCTTTTTAAAAGGTTTCAATCAAGAAGTTTTGGATATATATAGAGAAACAATAGATAGAGCCCCGAGGTTCGTGGAACTATACATAAATCTTGGAAGAGTATATTATGAACTAAAACGTTATGATGACGCCATATGTGAATATAAAATGGCAATCTGGCTTGATAGCTTAAATATAAGAGCCTATTATTATCTATGCCAGTTATATGAAGAACAAAGAGATTATGATAATGCAATTCTAACTTGTGAGAAATTAATTGAAATTCAGCCACACATAGCAGATTTTCATTGCCGTCTTGCGCAATATTTATATTTAAGAGGAGATATAGATCAATCTATAGAACATTATCAAACAGCATTAACTTTAAATCCTAATACAAAATGGTCAAGTTATGTTGCTCAAACTTTAGGATTTATCTTTCAAGAAAACACAAAAAATTTAGACGCTGCAATTAGTTCATATCAAATTGCTTATAACTTAAGTCCAAATGATATTGATATTTATCTTAACTTAGGAAATGTTTTTTTTGAAAAAGGTTCTTATGATAATGCATTGATGGTATACAAAAAAGCATTGGAATCATCCCCTCATAATGCAAGACTTCACTGCAACTTGGGATATTTATACTGGGGCAAAGGCAATATTGAAGAAGCCATAAAAGAATATGAAAAAGCAATAAAATATGATAATACATATGATATTGCATATAATAATTTAGGAGTTATATACCTTGACGATTTAGGAAGGGTAAAGAAAGCTATAGAACTATTCGAAGCTGCAAGAAAATATAATCCTAATTATGCTTTGGCACATTATAATTTAGCCCGTTCAATAGCTATAACAGGAGATAAAGTGGAAGCTGCAAAATTATACCAAATAGCTTTAGATATTAATACTTATACTCAGGAACTTGATCCTGTTGATATTGAAGAAAAAATTCAAGATTTATTTACATAATGGAGAATTCTAATTGGAATACGTTCAAGAAATAAGAGTTTTATATAGTGATACAGATTCATACGGTGTAGTTTGGCATGGCTCCTATACAAAGTGGTTTGAAGCTGCAAGAGTAGGTCTTGTTGAAGCACTTGGCATGGACTTAGAAGAGCTTGAAACAAATAATATTCTTTTTCCTGTTGTAGAAATGAACATACGTTATAAGTCTTCTGCAAAAATGAATGAACGTATTATAATTAAGACAGAAATAACAGAATTAAAACCGCTAAGTATAACATTTGAACATAAAGTCTATGAAAAGAAAACCAATACCTTAAGAGTAATTGCACATACTACAATTGTCGTCATTGACAGCATTACAGGTAAAATGTACAGAAAGATGCCTGAAGAACTATATTCTAAATTTACAAAAGCAATTGAATGAGAAACTTGTTTATTAATCTTTAGGTCAATAAATATAAATCCTTGGACTATGTCCCATTTTTATAATATTTCTTAGAATTGTATAAGATAAAAAGGGGCATAAATTGGGGATAGTTTATAACAATAAATATGAACAAATAAAACACTCTGAAAAGGAAGACAATTCCCTTGCTCAAATATATTTTTCTGAAGCAGAAGAACTTAGATACAATAAAAAATTCAAAGAAGCAATAGATAAATATCTTCATTCTATATTGATAAACAGAAATAATTATAAAACATATATCGGTCTTGCACTTGCATATAAAAATCTAAAAGAATACAACAAGGCTATAAAAAATTTAGAGAAAGCAGAAATACTACAACCTGATGATATAAATGTTCAAAAAGAACTTGCCATATGCAATATTATAAAAGGAGATTTTGAAAACGGCATAAAACATCTGATATGCTCAATAAAATTGGAACCCAATAATATTGAAATCCAAATGCAGCTTGCTTTAGTACATGAAATGATTGAAGAAGAAAATATGGCTTTAATGATATATCAAAAAATCATAGAAACAGAACCTGTATATATACGAGCACACATTCAAAAAGCAACTTTGTATATGCATCTGGAAGATTATATTAACAGTGCAAAAACTTTCAAAGAAGTACTTCGACTCCAAAAAGATTATTATAGAGCATATTTGGCTATCGGTATCTGCTATGAGAAACTTGGAAATAAACAAGGTGCAAGAAGATTCTATAAAAAATACTTAGCCACATCAATTGCTTCTTCGAGTAAAGAAGAAATATCAAAAAGAATCATTGAACTCGAAAGTAAAAAGAACACAGCAACACATAACTTAAAACTATTATAGAGAAGTTTGATTATTTTAATCCTTTTTGCTAAAGTACATAAGGAATAAGTAGTATTATTATGGAAGAAAAACTGGATATAATAACAATCGGGGAAAGTTTAATAGAACTTTCTACCAATGAGAATTTAACAACGGCAGTAAGTCTTGATAAATATTACGGAGGAGATACACTTACTACAGCAATTTCCGCGCTAAGGTTAGGTTCAAAAGTCGGATTTATTTCAAGAATAGGAATGGATTGTTTTAAAGATTATTTGCTTGAAAGCTGGCAAGATGAAGGATTAGATATCTCGCATGTTAAACCGGTACAAGGGTTCAACGGCATTTATATAGTATCAAAAAAAGAAGATTGCAGTGATAAAGAATTCGCATTTTATCGAAAAAAAACAGCAGCAACAAATCTTTCAGTTGAAGATATTTCTACAGATTATATTCAAACTTCTTCTTTATTATATGCAACAGGTATAACACAGTCTCTTTCAATATCAGCAAGAGAAGCTGTGAAGAAAGCTTTTATAATAGCAAGAGAAAATAATATTATTACGGCATATGATCCTAACTATACATCCAAAATTTGGGATTCTGAAGAAGCCAGAGAAGCTTTTGATGAGATTGTCGAATTTATAGATATACTCTTTTTAAACGTCAAATATGACTCAAAAGTTGTGATTGACTCTGAATCAATAGATAATACAATAAAATATCTATGGGATAAGGGAATAACAACTGTTGTGATAAAATCCTCAATTGATAAAGGTTATTATGTAGGTTATCAAGGTAAAATTGAATTTATAAAATTCATCAATGAAGAAGTTTGGGATGATACAGGAGCCGGTGATGCATTCAATGGTGGTGTTTTGCACGGAATAACCTCCGGCATGTCCCCATTTAAAGCTGTAATGTTAGGCGCAATTGTGGCCGGTTTGCAAATAAAGAGCCTTGGTGCCATAAAATCAATACCGACAAAAGAAAATGTATATAGAATTTTTAAAGGTCAAAATGACTAAGAAGTTCTGCATTTCAGGATATTATGGATTTGATAATTTTGGGGATGAAACAATATTAAATGTTTTAGTCGAAAATATTAAAGCAGGTGTCGGTCAATCACAAATAACTGTTTTCTCTTCAAACCCCTTAAAAACAGAAAAATTATATAATGTAAAAAGTGTTTATTATTTTGATTTATTATCAGTTATCAAAGAACTTTTAAGATGTAATTATCTTATTTCAGGTGGTGGTAGCCTACTTCAAGATGTGACAAGTAAAAAAAGTCTCGTATATTATCTTGCTGTAATTGCTATTGCATTATTCTTTAGAAAGAAAGTTATAATATTCGCTCAAGGTATTGGACCAATTAATAACAAAATACTTGCAAATATAACTAAAATGGTATTAAAAAAATCTAAGTATATTACGGTAAGAGATAATAAAAGTCTTAGTTTACTAAATGAATGGGGTATTGAAGCAAATATTTGTAATGACCCTGTTTGGAATATAAAAATAAACAAAAAAGAAAAAACTGATAAAATTGGTATACAATTAAGAAACTTTCCTTCTCTAAAGTCTGAATTTATAAATAATTTGGCTTTGTGTATTAATAAATTTTATCAAGATAGAGAGATAATTATTTTTTCTTTTCAGAATAAAATTGATTTGGAAATATGTAATAAATTAAAAAAACAACTTCAAATCATTAATCCGAGTATAAATGCAAAAGTTGTCGAAAACATTTCAAACGAAAAGATAATTAATGATATATCGGAATTAGACAGTTTAATTGCAATGAGATATCATGCCTGTTTAATAGGTATAAAAGCTAAGATTAAAGTTTTACCGATTAATTATGATATAAAGGTGGAAACTTTATCAAAAGATTTTAATCTCAAGAATTTAGATTTAAATTGTACACTAGAACATATGAAAGAGATTTTTTCTGATTTTAGAAACTTATCAAGGTCCTATAATATAGAAAAAATAGAAAAGCTAAACTTTAATTTTACAGAATTATTAGAAAATTTATAAGTTACTTTCTTGCATATTTTTCTGAACGATTCTCATTAAGAATATTTCTTAATTTCATAATAGCTTGAGCATGAATCTGACATACTCTGGATTCTGATACTTCAATACTTGCACCAATTTCTTTTAAAGTCATATTTTCATGGTAGTAAAGAACCATAACCATACGTTCACGCTCAGGCAATTTCTTCAGTGCAGCTTGCAGTTCATTCTTAACATCTTTTTCTTCAAGTTTTTCAAGTGGATTTACAGAATTTGTATCTTCAATAGTATCAATTAATTCAATTCCTTCATCACCTGAGTATTTCTTATCATACAAAGAACCGACAGATGTATCTTCAGCCATTATAGATACTACTTTATCTTTTTCAATACCTAAAGCATCCGCAATTTCTTGAGTAGTCGGAGTTCTGCCCAGTTTTTGTTTTAAATTTTCACTGGTAGTCTTCACATCTTTTATTCTCTTACGCATGCTTCTTGGAAGCCAATCTTGAGAACGGATTTTATCAATGATTGTACCTCTTATTCTCATAATGGCATAAGTTTCGAAATGAGCTCCCTTATCCGGAGAAAATTTTTCAATTGCGTCAATTAAACCTTCAACACCGAAACTTGTTATATCCTCTATTGCAAAATTTGGCGGAAGATTAAGTTTAATTCTGCCTATAACATATTTTGTAAGATAAATATACTGAACTATAATCTGATCCCTAAGCTTTTTATTTGTTCTATCAGAAAGATACTCCATCCAAAGATTTTCGAGTTCAGTATCAGACAATCTTTTTATATGGTTATATGAATTGTATTCCAAGTAATCGTTCATTATTTTTCCGAAATATAAATTATAATAGTGCTATTTCAATTGTAGTCATACAGCACAATTATCAAATCATATATATATATGAAGTTTCAGAAAAAATTATAATTATTTATTAATAAGAATCGGCATTTGCTTAATTCTCTTCATCCAAGAAGAATTATTTTCAACAGTATAATAGAATGTTTCTCCAAACATTTCTTCTTCGTATTTGCTTTGTTCTTCTTCTTTTTGAAATTCATTGGCAATTAAAATCTTTTTTATTTTATTTCTTAGCATTAAACCTGATGTAAGATTAAAAATAACTTTTTTTTCACTGGTATTATATAAAGCTTTTTCAATAGCAATTTGCAACATTTTCTCAATTAACTGCTCAGAATTTGTTTGCATCTCAATATTCAAGTTTATTATATATACACTATCTTTATATATTTTTAAATCAATATTAGCCAGAACTTTTTCCTCATCTGTTCTAAAAGAATATTTTTCCAATAAATTTTTAGACGAAAACTTCCTATAAACATTTACATTAAATGAATTAAGCCCAAATAAAAGTTTCTTTCGTGTCAAAGAAAAAGTCTTAATTTTTTCCCACTTTGGTAATAAATAAACTTCATTTAATAAATCTTCAACGGATAATTTAAATTTATTATCATTTTTTATTATTGTATCTATCATATATTAAATTTAAACCTTATATACTCTCACAACAGAAAGAGAAATATTATATTTATTTTTTTATTATTTTCTCTGATATTGCTAGCGGATACTTTACTATATCACTCAGGTAGTAATTCATTTTATATTTTATAACAAATCATGTCAACAGTCTCAATGTAATTAACATGTTTTTACAAAACACTTATCTTCTATATATTATATTCTTTTTTTTATCATTCTTTGTACATATATATAAAGTATAAAGAAAATTATTTTTGATAAGTAAAGATTTTTTTATTTCTCTATTTTTTAAGACATATGAAATAAAACTATATGTAAGAAGATTAATACCAGTTTCTTGTGTTTTCTTTTCAAAATAATCAGCAAGTAAAAAGATATGTGGAGAAACATTCTTATTATTATATTTACGGGCATATTGAACTTCTATATCTATCGCAACTGTTTTTACTCCATAATTATTCATTAATATAAAGAATTTATCTATTTCACGAATATTATCATTTATTCCCGGAATAATAATATATTTAATAATCAAATTATCTTTATTTGCGATGGAATAATTTTTAATTGTTTCACATACTTTAGAAAAGCAATCAACCTGTTTAATTTTTTTATAAGTTTTATTTGTACCCGAATCAAGAGAAATAACAACAGACCCTTTATTTTTCTTTAGAGCTTCTTCAATGATTGGACTATACTTAATTCCACTCGTATGTATTCTAACTGTAGTACCGTTTTCAATAAATAACTGTACTAACTCTTCAAAATTATGCATAAGAGTTGGTTCACCACCTTGAAAAGTAGCCTCTCCGCCGGCTTTATAATAACCTTTTTCTATTAAATCTTTAATAATAGGATAAGTATTATAATTTCTATTATTTCCGCTATACTCTTCGCTACAATATATACATCTTGCATTACAATAACGACAATGAGAGAAATGGAAATCTGATATTTTGCGTTCATCAGTATATTTATACTCAGCTAAATGATAACAACCCTGACAATCATAAATAGTTTGCTCTTTCTGGCGGGCAATTCTTTTTGCTTTTATATCAAATAACATTTCCCAATCAATAAGATCTCCGTAATAATTTTTTATTAAAACAGGCAAACCTCTGCCGTCATTATGGGATATACAGCAATCGGAAACCATATTTAAGTCAAAATTTATGCCTGATTCTAAGAAAGAACAACCTAATTTATTCATTAAGAAATCTCCACTTCATAAAAGAAAAAGAACAACTTCTCAGGTTGTTCTTTTTCTTATTAAGATTTTAATTACTCAGCGTAAACACTAACTTGTTTTCTGTCACGTCTGTGCGGTTCAAATTTTACAACACCATCAATCAATGCAAATAAAGTATAATCTTTACCCATACCTACATTGTTTCCTGGATGAATCTTTGTACCTTTTTGACGAACAATAATATTACCTGTAGTAACAGCTTCTCCGCCGAATTTTTTAACGCCTAAACGCTTACTTTCACTGTCACGACCGTTTTTACTCGATCCGACACCTTTCTTATGTGCCATTTTATATTCTCCTTAGTTATTTCTAAATTAATACTCGTTATGTTTTTTATTCTTCTACAGCATCTTTTTTAGCAGATGTTCTGATTTTATTAATCATAACTCTTGTAAAGTTTTGTCTGTGGCCATTTTTTCTTCTGTAGCCTTTTTTTGCTCTTTGTTTATATACTAAAACTTTTTTAGTTCTATCGTGTTTAACTACAGTGCCTTCTACGCTTGCATTTTTTACATATGGTTGACCAACTTTTGATTTTTTACCGTTAACAAGCATAATGATGTTTTCAAAAACAACCTTAGAGTCTGCTTCATTTTCAAGTAATTCAATATCAACATAACGACCTTCTGTAACTTGATATTGTTTTCCGCCTGTTTCAATAATTGCGAACATTTTTTATTCCTTTCACTTGAGGCTGTCGTAGCTTTCGCATTTATTAACGACATGCCTATCTACACACATGTATAATAGTTCACACTACTACACATTATGAATAAAAGTTTACCTTGTACATAGTCCAAAGTCAACAAGTAATACTTGTAATATATGTTTCATGTTAAGTAAGTTTAATTATTAATCAAAAAGGAGTGATAATAATCACTCCTTTTTGATTTTAGTTATACAAACTATGCTTTTTGTTCGATTACTGCCTGTGCAGCTGCTAATCTTGCTTGCGGAATTCTGAATGGAGAGCAAGAAACATAATCTAAACCGATTTTGTTGCAGAATTTAACACTATCAGGGTCACCACCGTGTTCACCGCAAACACCGCCAACAAGTTTCGGATTAACTTTCTTACCCTTTTCCATAGACATTTCAATTAATTGACCTACACCATTTGTATCTAATGTAGCAAACGGATTAGACGGAAGAATTTTTTGTTCAACATATCTGTTTAAGAACTTACCTTCAGCATCATCTCTTGAGTAACCAAATGTCATTTGAGTTAAGTCATTAGTACCAAAAGAGAAGAATTCAGCGTGTTCTGCAATTTCATCAGCAGTTAAAGCAGCACGAGGAATTTCAATCATAGTACCAAACTTATAGTCAACTTCAACTCCTTTTTCAGCCATAACATCTTTTGCTACACGAACTAATATTTCTTTAGCAACTTTAAGTTCGTTAACGTGACCGATTAAAGGAATCATAACCCAAGGTTGAACTGCATGACCTTCTTTCTTCAAATCACAGCAAGCTTCGAAAATAGCTCTTACTTGCATTTCATTGATTTCAGGATATGTTAAACCTAAACGGCATCCTCTTAATCCCATCATAGGATTTGATTCTGAAAGTCCTTCTACAACATGAAGAAGTTCTTCTTTTTCTTTTGAATCTTTACCTAAAGCTTTTAATGTTGCAACTTCTGCAATTAAATCCTCTTTAGATGGTAAGAATTCATGAAGTGGCGGATCTAAAAGACGTACTGTTAAAGGTTTGTCGCCTAATGCTTTAAACATAGCATAGAAATCATCATATTGCATTGGAAGAAGTTTATCTAAAGCTTCTTTTCTTGCTTCAGGAGTTCCTGCAATAATCATTTTTTGCACCCAAGGAAGTCTATCAGGATCCATAAACATGTGTTCTGTTCTGCAAAGACCTACGCCTTCAGCTCCGAATTTTAATGCATTTTCAATATCTTTTGGAGTATCTGCATTTGCTTCAACGTGCAATTTTTTAATTTCATTTACCCAAGTAAAGAATTTATTCCAGTTGTCATCTATTTTTGCTTCAACTAATTTTACAGCGCCTGCCATTACGATACCCTTGCCGCCATCTAATGAGATAATATCGTCTTTCTTATAAACAACACCATTAGCACCTGTTAATGTTTCATTAGCAAGGTCAATTTTAATATCTTCACAGCCTGAAACACATGGTTTTCCCATGCCTTTAGCTACTACTGCTGCGTGAGAAGTAGCTCCGCCACGCAATGTTAATACACCTTGAGAAACTGCCATACCATGAATATCATCCGGACAAGTTTCAACACGAACTAAAATTACTTTTTCACCCGCTTCACCACGAGCTGCTGCTTCTTCCGTATCAAATACGATTTTACCTACTGCAGCACCAGGTGATGCATTTACACCTGTTGCTATTTTAACTGCTTCTGCCATTGCTTTAGCATCGAAACAAGGTAATAATATTTGATTTACAGTATAAGGATCAACTAATTGAATAGCTCTTTCTTTTGTTATGATACCTTCTTCACACATATCAACAGCTATTTTTACTGCTGCAGCAGCAGTTCTTTTACCATTTCTTGTTTGAAGAATATATAATTTACCTTTTTCAATTGTAAATTCCATATCTTGAACATCTTTATATCCAAGTTCAAGTTTTTTAGCTATATCAACATATTGTTTATATAATTCAGGCATTTCTGTTTCTAATTCAGCAATCGGTTTAGGAGTTCTAATACCTGCTACAACGTCTTCACCTTGTGCATTTGTCAGATATTCTCCATAGAATTTGTTTTCACCGGTTGCAGGGTTACGAGTGAATGATACACCTGTTGCACAATCATCACCCATGTTTCCAAATACCATTGTTTGAACATTAACTGCAGTTCCGAAGTTATGGTCGATTTTATTCATATTTCTATATGCAACAGCACGCGGAATATTCCAAGAACGAAATACTGCTTCGATTGCTTCTTGTAACTGAACATATGGGTCTTGAGGAAAATCCTTACCTGTAACTTCTTTTATAACCTTTTTGTATATTGGGATTAAAGATTTCCAACCTTCTGCAGAAATTTCAGTATCAGATTTTACGCCTTCACGTTCTTTTACTTTTTCAACTTCAGATTCAAAATATTTTTGTCTATCCATTTCCCAAGCTACGGAACCGAACATTGTTAAGAAACGGCGATAGCTGTCATAGCAAAATCTTGGATTGTTTGTTAATTTAACCATTGCTTCAACAGTTTCATCATTTAAACCTAAGTTTAATATAGTTTCCATCATACCAGGCATAGAAACTCTTGCGCCTGAACGAACAGAAACTAATAAAGGATTTGTCTTATCACCAAATTTTTTACCTGCTTGAACTTCAACTTCAGCTAATTTGGCCTTAACATCGTCCATTAAACCTTCAGGCATTTTGTTGCCGTTGTTTATATATTCCATACAAGTCTCAGTTGTAATTGTTAAACCCGGAGGAACAGGTAAACCTAAATTTGTCATTTCGGCTAAGTTAGCACCTTTTCCGCCTAAAAGGTTCCTCATTGAAGAATTACCTTCTTTGAATAACCATACTCGTTTCTCTGTCATTCTCTTCTCCTTAATTAACTTAAATTTCTATTATTATTTAAAATATCAAAACGATTTTTATAAATTAACATGAACATGGCTTTTTCTCAAACTCAGAACTTACCCCCCAACAAATAATACTCACTACAATATAATCCTGTACCTATTGGAGAACAATTAGCCTTCAATTTTGCACGTTCTCTGCCATTACCAAGTGCAGAAATATTATTCTTATATATATTTAAAAAGAATATATCCTGTCCGATTCTATTAGGTTTTTCAATTCCGTTAATATCTACAAACATGAAAAACAACGGCTGTACTTCACTAATTATTTCGTGTTCATTTTTTCTTACGGAAAGAATCGTTCCATCTTTATCTATAATGAACTTATCAAAATAGAACTGACTATCTTTGGATATTATACCGCCATTCATTTTTCGATAACTATACTTTTTTAATTGACGCAAGTCTATTTCTGCTAAATTAAAATAAGACTTAAATCTTTCCAAAATATATTCTTCTGAAATTAATTTACCAGCTTCCTCTTCTGTAGGAATTATTGAACCTTCATGTAAATTGACTAAAGAAAAACAATAATTTAATTGTTCATATTCTGATTTCCATTTAGCAATTCTTTGTGCTTGTTCCATATTTATCAAATTAAATGGTAGAACAATCAAAACAACTATAACCAAAATTAATATTATAGAAACTATATTGAATAAACTAAAAGAAAGATTTTTCACTATGCCAGTTCCATTCTTCTTTTTTCTTTCATCAATTCATCATAAATCCAGTCAGGAACAAAGTTTTTACCCATGATAATATTCCCGTTATTTGGATTCGGGGCATGAAAATCAGATCCGCCTGTAATAATAAGCCCGTATTTTTCAGCAAGAGTGGAAAAATATTCTATTATAGCAGGTGAATGTTTCCTGTGGTATGCTTCAAGACCTCTAAGTCCAAAATTCATCATTTCTTTAGTTAATTGATCAGCAATATCAACATCAAAAGGATGTGCAAAAACAGGAATGCCACCTGCATCATAAATAACTTCAACAGCGTCGAAAGGAGTTACCGTTTTACGTTGAACATATACATTAGAATTATCATTTATGTATTTGTTGTATGCCTCGATAACACTTGCCGTTCCGCCTGCATTTGTTATTGCTTTCGCAATATGAGGGCGTCCGATACTTCCACCTGGAGCTACTTGTTTTGTTATACTATCATAAGTTATTTTTATGCCTTCTTTTTTAGCAAGCAGAGTAATTATCTCTTTTGTTTGCTTAATGCGAGCTTGCTGTTGGTTTTTTATCAATTTCTGAAAATCATTGTTATGTAAATCCATAAAATATCCAAGAATATGAACTTCATAGCCTTTGTAGATTGTGTTAATTTCAACACCAGGTAAAATTTCTATAGATTTATCTTTTGCATATTCTATGGCTATTTCGTACGAAAGCACATTATCATGGTCGGTAATGGCAATTGCACCAAGCCCAACATCTAAAGCGGTATCGACAATTTTCTCGGGTGAAAAAGCGCCATCCGAATAAGATGTGTGGATATGTAAATCGACTTTCACTTCCTTATCCTTTCATAATCATATTTCCTCACTAATATATTTTTCATTAATTCTTTCAATAACTTCTGATTTCCCGGAATAACAATCAACTGTTACGATAACACCATTGACTTGGGAATCTCCAGAAGCAGCAACATCTAGCCTTTCAGGGATAGATGTCAACAATCTGTTGACGGAAGACTCATAATCCATTCCAATCACACCGTTCAAATCGCCACAAAAGCCTGCATCCGTTATATATGCGCAGCAACCTTCATATATTCTTTCATCGGCTGTTTGAACATGTGTGTGTGTACCAAAAACACCAGAAACACCCAGTTTAGCATAATATTTAGCCATGCAGATTTTTTCTGCTGTAGCTTCAGCGTGAATATCTATAATTATTACAGGTGTTTCTTTTTTTATTTCTTCTATAGTCTTAGTTAATATTTCCCAAGGTGAATCTATTAATCCCATAAACGTTCTTCCTAAAACGTTTATTACGCCTATTTTACATTTTGATGTTTCAAAAATTCTATAGCCTTCGCCGTGGGTACCTTTTGGATAATTTATCGGTCTTATAAGTTTATCAGCTTCATTTATATACTGAAAAATATCTCGTTTGTCCCAGATATGATTACCTGATGTAAAAGCGTTAATTCCATATGATATAAGTTCATTGTAATTTTTTTGAGTCAGCCCAAAACCGTGTGAAGCATTTTCTGCATTGGCAATAATAAAATCAGGTTTATCTTCTTTCAGATTTTCAATATATCTTTTAACGGCAAGCCTGCCTGTCTTTCCGACTATATCACCTAAAAACATAATTTTTATTTTTGAATCTGACATAATAATAATCTAATTTTTCCTGTATATTTGATAAAGAGTCTATAAAATTATATTTTAAATCAGAGAGAGAATTCATATTGACTCAAATTCTCTCTCAATCTTTTTATTTTGCAACTTCAGTTGTTCTTATTTCTCTAACCACAGTCACTCTTATTTGGCCAGGATAATCAAGTTCTTCTTCAATGCGTTTGGCAATGTCTCTGGCTAGTCTTGCTGAAGCTACATCATCAAATTTTTCCGGTTGAACAACAACTCTAACTTCTCTACCTGCTTGCACTGCAAAAGACTGCTTAATACCATCATAACTTAACGCTATTTCTTCAAGTTTTTGTAATCTCTTGATATATATTTCAAGAGTATCACGTCTTGAACCTGGTCTACCGGCAGAAATTGCATCAGCTAATTTTACAAGAACAGCTTCTATTGTATTTGCTGTTACATCATCATGGTGAGCTTCTATTGCGTGAATAATTTCTTCTCTTTCCCCGTATTTTCTTGCAAGTTCAACACCAAGCTCTATGTGAGTTCCTTCTTGAGTTTGATCAACCGCTTTACCAATATCATGTAATAATCCGGCACGTTTTGCTATTTTTACATTTGCACCAATTTCAGCTGCAATCATGCCAGCAATATGACCAACTTCTAAAGAGTGAAGCAAAACATTTTGACCATAACTTGTTCTATAATATAATCTTCCTAATGTTTTTACCAGCTCTTTATTAAGGTTCATAATACCCATTTCCATTGCGGCATTTTCACCTTCTTGTTTTATCTTTTGTTCAATTTCAACCCTTGCCTTTTCAACCATTTCTTCAATACGAACAGGGTGAATACGACCATCAGATACAAGTTTCTCAAGTGCAAGTTTTGCAATCTCTCTTCTTACAGGGTCGAAACAAGATAGAACAACAGCTTCAGGAGTATCATCAATAATTAAATCAACACCTGTCAATGTTTCTAATGTACGAATATTCCTGCCTTCACGTCCAATAATACGACCTTTCATTTCATCAGATGGCAAACTTACAGTAGCTACAGTTGATTCAATAACTTGATCTATTGCACATCTTTGCATTACTGTAGTTAAAATTTCTTTTGCTTTTTCATTTGAAATTTCTTTAATATGGTTTTCATTTTCTCGAATTAAAGCATTTGCTTCTTGCTGTAAATCATTTTTCAATTGCTCAAAAAGAAGATTTTTAGCTTCTTCTGATGACATACCAGAAATTCTTTCAAGTTCTTGGATTTGTTTTTGTATAGTTTCTGCAAGATAATCTTCTTTATCAAGAACTTCATCCATTTTTCTTTGAAGTTCAGATTCTTTATTAACTATAGCTTGCTCTTTATCTTCGAGTAATTCCTCTCGTTTAGAAAGTTTTGCTTCGAGTTTCGAAAGTTCTTGCCTTCTTTCTTTCGTTTCTTCTTGAAATTTTTCAATATCCTTTTGTACAGCCTCTTTGGCAGTAATCATTGCTTCTTTCTTATAAAGACTGTTTTTTTCTTCCATGTCTCTTAGTAATGCTTCTTTTTCTTTTTTGCCTCTATTTGAATCCAAGAAAAACATCAGGCAAATGAAGACCAAAAAACAAACAAGTATTACTAAAGTATTAATATCAATCTTAATTTTCCCGTACCTCGTTCTTTCTAAATGCATACAAGGATGCACTTATGTAATATTAATATTTAAATAAATTTAACTTTAATTCATATATCAAAATTATGTTATTCTATTACTTATAGTAGTAATTTTAACATATAAAAATGGTTTTTAACAACATTTTTATATATTCTTATATGTTCTTAAAAAAATTTGAATTTTTACTGGACATAAAAAAATTTTTATATTATATTACATTTTGAATAGGCCTTGGTGGCGGAAGTGGTAGACGCGTTGGACTTAAAATCCAATTAGGCTCACCCCTAGTGCCGGTTCAAGTCCGGCTCAAGGCAAATTTTAAAAGACTCCTTTGGGGGTCTTTTTTTTATGAGACGGATGCGAACCCACAAAACGAAGTTTTGTAAAAAGTTCAGCGCGAGTGAGCAGAGGCTGGAATAGCAAAAGTAATGACCATTCTATACGTAATACATTAAAAACTATTCTCGCCTTTTTTCTTATATAAAAGAATATCTATCAAAAATCATTCTTTATTATCAAAATTATCTGCTATTATTTCTGATGCATTAGTTGTATTTATTGGCATTACAATTGTAGCACCTGTTTCAGGATGTACATATACTTGTCTTGGAATATATTCATTAGATATTACCTCAATTTCTATTCCTAAAATGTCTTTTGCCTGCATTCCATCAATTTCCATAATTTGTTGTTGTATAACCTTTAGTTCTGATTTTAATGCTTTAACTTGATTTGCTAAAACTGTATTTTCGGGATTATTAACAGATTCTGTATATAATCTATACATTTCTTGTCCTTTTGTCTTATATTCAATAGTTAATTTTGATTTTTTAATTTGATCAAGTAATCTGGCTTCTTCACTCAAGTCATAATTTTGTTGGCTTCTAAGTTTTGCCAATTTACTTTCTAATTTTGCAATTTCGAAATTATTTCCATTTCTTTGAGCCAGAACTTCTTCAGGTGTAAATTGATACTGATTAAAGTCACCGCCAAATCCCATAATACCTTGACCGGCAACATTACTTTCTATACAATCAATACCGTCTCTAAGCGATTTAATTGCTGCTATTTTTTCTTCTTCTGTTAATTCTTTCAGTAAACCTACATCTATATTTGAAGTATTAAATCCTGATGAATTTTGCATTGCAATTTTATATCTTAAATTATGTCCTCTTGCATAATCTCTCATTGCTGCAATTGCATCATCTACATTATTATATCCTTGAATAAATTCTTTGTTTCCACGAACTAATGGTTCTACCATCGCTGTTAATTCATCATCTGAATATGATACCATCTTATACAATTTGTCTTTTGCTAAAGCAGAAAAATCCATTTTCATTTGGGCATTAAGTTTTGGTGGTTTTGAAGTTGACGAACCTAAGAAACTTCCACCTGTTATTACATTATCTTTCTCTCCACTTTGAATTCTATTCGACAAATATTCAACAACAACTCTTTCTTTATCCTGAGTTGAAAGTCTTTGTCTTAAGATAGCTTCATTAGCGTGGGTAGTTTCATGCCTTATAACATCAGGTAGATCAAATACACCTTCTCTATAGGCATTTTCATTTATTGTAATTGTATGGTTTGATGAATTATAACCACCGCCTTGTTTTGGATTATCTTTTATAACCTTAATTTCTGGTCTCAGTTTTTCCGGTATTCCACAGTCATCACAAGCTTCTTTATATAGAGATTTAACTTCTGCCTCTATTTGTTCACTAGTCATAGCTGCACGTCTTTTTCCTTCTGCAGTTTCTGCAAACTTCATTTTCTGCTTTTCTACTTTTACTTTTGATTCTTTAGTAAATAGAAATCGAAACATATCTTTTGCACGTGCGGAAATATTACTCGGTTTAAATTGGCTTGCTACTGCTTTTAAACCAGCTCTTGTAGTAAATAATGATTTAATTTCTTTTAATGCATCAAGTGTTGTTCCCTTGCTTACTTCTTTTGATATTTGAAGCTTTTGGGCTTTATTTAAAGATGATACGCCAAGCTCATTCATTAATTTGGCCTCTTTTGCAACTTTAGCACTTTGTTTTGCACCAAGTACACTCATTGCGACACCAACAGTTCCTTGTCCAACACCATTAAATGCTTTTTCTGCTTGGTCATATTCTTTATTTTTTATATTGACAGCTACATCAAATGCACTTTTTCCAAGTTGAAAAACACTTAATGCCCCAAAACCAACTGCCATTATCGGACCCAAAACTGGGACTAAAGAACAAGCAACAGCTGTAGCTGCAACCATTCCTATTGTCATAACAGGATGTTCAATAACTGCCGTTAAAGGCGATAAAACTCCTTTTATAAAATTTTTAGCACATTCTGAAATATCAAATTTTCCATTATTTGATTTATCTTGTTTGATACTCGAAATTTCTATAGAATCAGGTTTGTATTCAATTTTAACTTTTTCTTGTTTAATATTTTTTCCAAATTCTTTAGATAGATCTATATTTTTTATATTTAAATCATTGTTAATTTGATTCATTATTTCTTACACTCCATACTTCCCTTTATATAAATAAAGGAATTTTATGTAAGATAATTTACAATGATTTATTATCTCTCTTCACAAAAAGAAATATTTCTTTCAATTTCTTTCTTCCAAATTTCCAGAAAATATACCGAAAGAATTAAATATACAAACCACATAATAACAGTTGCAAAACAGTTAGAGCCATCTATGTATGCAAAAATCCACATAATTAACGATATTAGATTCACAAAAAACCATATATACCATTGTTCTATACACCTTTTTACAGTTAGGAATTGACCAAAGATTGACAATACAGTTGCTATAGAATCTAGATACGGATTTGAATCTCCTGTTATTTTTAATAATATTGAAACAATAACTGATATTATTATCATCAATATTAAATAAATAAATCTCTCTTTATTCGTAAGTTTTGTTTTTATAATTTCTCTTACATCTTTCTTTAAGTGTTTTTTCCATTTGAAAATTCCTATTATCTCCATAGGAAGATAATAAAGCATATATAAACACAAATTACCGTAAAAACCGTTTTTTAATGATAAATATGAATAACAAAAAGTGCCTATAATTCCTATAAAATAGCAAGATACTCTTCCTTTACCGGCTAAAATTGTATAACTTATGCCGCAAACAGCAGAGATTAAGGCGATTTTATTATCGTTTATAAGAATTGAGGTTATGATTATAACTAAAATTACAAATGGAAATAAGAAACGTTCATATTTCCCAAAATTTTTAAATTCTTCTTTTATTAATTTGATTAATTCCATAAGAAGAATTATAAAATAAAATAAATTTTAATAAATTATTTAATTTCTATTGTGTTTGTTGTCTGCTGTTATTATGAAAATTAATAGTGGCAGTATAAATAATTCACCTTCTTATAAAGGTTTCTGGAACAATAAAGCAGTGTTAAAAGGTTTAGAAGCTATATCTGAACACGGAACTACTTTTGTTGCTGCAACAACTCTTGTAATGTCTACAGGAATAAGACCTATTGCTATTAATATGACTCCTGACGTAAAAAAAGAAAACAAACAATATGCAACTACTAATTCGATTGCATCAGGTTTAATAAAATTCGGCATAGTTGAAGCTATTGCTATTCCTATAGAAAATGCTGTTAAAAAAATAGACAAAAACCCTGAAAAATATTTAACTCCGCAAACAATAAAAGCATTGCAAGGAAATGCCAAAACACTTGCCGAATCAAGAAGTTATAAATTTGCAACCCAGATATTAAAAATGGGAACAGGTCTAATTACTGCAATTCCTAAAGCAATGTTAACAGTTGCTTTAATACCAGTTATTATGAATAAATTATTTCCTAAGAAAGAAGAAAAGAAGCCAAATCTTAATGAACTAATTTATAGTAGTGATAATAATATATTTTCATCAGATTTTAATAACAAAGAAAAAATCTCTCCTTCGTTCAAAGGCGGAATAACCGAGACAACAGCCAAAGGAATTGGGAAAATATTAAATAATAATTCAGTACAGAATTTTGTAAAAAAATATTCTTCTCAAGATACTAATATTGCAAGAAATATGTCTATTGCAACAGATGTTTTGCTTACAGCTTCTTTTATTCACAGAACGGCTAAAAGTGAGAAAATAGAAAAAGAACGAAAAAAAGCTCTTATTTCTAATAATGTTATTTCTACAGGTATTACACTTGCAGGCGGATATTCAATTGACAAACTAATTCAAAAAAATACAAATAAATTGATAGAAAATTTCAAAAAATCAAACGGCAATAATCCAAAACTAAATAAATATATTGAAGGTATAAACATATTAAGACCAACCGTAATTTTTGCACTTCTTTATTATGGTGTTTTACCAATATTATCAACATACTTATCTGATAAAATAGATAAATTAACAGAAAGAAACAAATAACTTGAAAACATATAATGCACCTGCTATAATTATAGCAGTAAAGGGGTGTTCGTATTTTGATTAGTTCTTTAGGTTTAAGTTCCGGCAATCTATATGCTCAGCAGAAAAAAAACTTTATAAACCAGCGTCACGATGAAATATATGCTCATGAAAAGGCACATAAGAATGCAGCAGGTTCTTTAGGCGGGTCTATTGTTATAGAGAAAAATAGTCAAGGAATACCTACAGGCGGTCATGTTGATATAAAAATGCCTGCCTTAGATAAAGAAAATCCTGATAAAACAATAAAACATGCGGATATAGTTATTAAAGCAGCTATGGCACCCGGTGACCCCTCAGAACAAGATTATAAGGTTGCTGCTGAAGCAAAATCTATAAAGAATAAAGCAAAAAATTATCAAAAACAATTGGGGCAAAAGCTTAATATTTTAGCATAATGATATATTTTTTATAAAATATCTATTATTGCAGTTTTATTTTAGTTATTTTAATCAATTTAAAAATATTTTCTTAATCCGAACGAAAGAATAACACCACTTCTTCCGCCATTTCTTATTGTTATTTGTATATAACCCGTATAATCCTCACCCACAGACTTCTGTATTCCAACACCATATTGAACATAAGGTTTTAAACTTATTTCACCAAGGATAACATCATTAGGAGAAAATCTTGAAGCATTTAATATATTCCAAACCTGTTGTACACCAATATATGGCTGCCAACCGTTATCCAGATTGGCAGTTAACTTTAAACCAGGCATTAATTGAATTGAATATACAGGATCTGACTTTACAACAACATTTTGAGCATTTACATAATCAAAAGTATTAGCCCAAAGATATGCCCCCAGAAAACTGGGCTGGAATGAAAGTTTTTTATCTAACAGTTCAAAATTATAACCTGTTTTTATTGCTGCAGTTGCACTGATCATAGAAAAATTCAAATTTTCAAATGAACTTTTTGCAACAGCATTCACTGCTCCAACATTAGTTAAAATACCAAGAAAGAAATTATTTCTAAAGAAAACTCCGGATACTCCAAGCTGCCCGCCATTTTGGAATATTGTTCTTGCGCTATATTTTTGCCTTGAACCGGTATAACCTGTATGAAAAGTTAATACAGCATCCCAATCATCGCCTAAATTTATTACATTAGTATCATAACCAATATACGCACCGTAAGCGGTGTTATGTACTATATTGCCGCTTTCAAGTTCTATTGTTTCAAAAGCACTATATGGTTTAAACCATATACTTTCAGTTTTAGTAGAACGTTGTTCGGGAGAGAAGGTAGATACAGAACCATTTGGTACTGTTACGGCAAAAACCTTTACCGAAAACAACATTAAAAAAAATAGAACAACTATAAATTTTTCTTTAAACACAAATTCAACCTTTCGGTCGAATTTACCATTAATATAAAAAAAAATCGTCGCTCTTAAGTATATATATGATTATTTATAAAAAATAATTATTCTGAACAGTCAACTATTATAAAGAAATTTTTTTATTATATATAAGGAATTAAGAGTTGATGATAATGTTGAACAATATATGCAATAATAATATAGAGATAAATCCATCTGGCACTTGGGCATCTTTTTTTCCAAATTCTGATATTTTATTGGATAAAACGAATAAACAACTTTTTAATAACATAAATAAAGCAGAAGATGATTCTTCCGATATTGCTATTATAGCACATAGAGGATATAGCTCTGAAGCACCTGAAAATACGATTCCGGCATTTATTCTGGCAGCAGAAAATGGTTACGATACGGTTGAATGTGATATTCAATGGACTAAAGATTCCGTTCCTGTTTTATTACATGACAATACTATAAATAGAACAGCAAGAAGAGAAAACGGATGGGGATTTTTATTCAGAAGGAAATGTTCTAATTATAGTTTCGAAGAACTGCAAAGATTAGATTTTGGTTCTTGGAAAGGAGAAAAATATAAAGGAACTAAAATACCATCTTTTTATGAAGCTCTGGACTGCAGTAATGAATATGATTTAAACATGTATGTTGAATTAAAAGAAGACAGTAATTTTGATTCGGAAAAGGCAAAGATTCTGGCTGAAGCAGTGAAAGAAGCAGGTATGGAAGATAAAATAACCTGGATTAGTTTTAATCCGGAATATCTAAAAATGATGAGTGAACTTATGCCTGAATCAAGGCTTGGCTATTTATATGAGAAAGAACCTGATGCAAAAACAATACAAACACTGCAAAACTTAAAGACAGAAAATAATGAAGTATTTTTGGATATAAAAGCATCTAAAATGACAGATAAAGCAGATGAACTATTAGATAATGCCGGTTTTGATTTTGAAGCTTGGACTGTTGATGATGAACAAACATTAGAAGAAATGTATTCATATGAATGCATAGGAATTACTACTAATAAACTTACTGGAGACCAAATTGATAATATAATAGATTCTTTTGAATAATCAAATATGCTTTTTTAAGTTTAATGTTGTAAAATAATCTAATAAGATATTGAAGTTTATTATAAAGGTTGTTATGGAACTTAATACACAAAAAAAATTTGCAGCAGGACTGTCTATTACATCCAACGCAATAATAATACTTTTAAAAATTGTTGCCGGAATTCTATCAGGCAGTATAAGTATAATATCAGAAGCAATACATTCATTTTCAGATTTTTTAGCATCAGTATTAACATTTTTTGCGGTATCACGTTCAAGTGAACCGGCAGATAAGGAACATCCGTTTGGGCATGGGAAATATGAGGATATGTCGGGTTTCATTGAGGGTGGATTAATTATTCTTGCCGGATTATACATAATATATGAATCAGTTAAAAAATTAATATTGGGATATAATATTGAATTTAATTCAATGCTTGGTATATATGTAATGGCATTTGCCGTTGTTGCAAATTTTATGGTAAGCAGTTATTTATTTTATGTAGCAAAGAAAGCTGACTCTGTTTCATTATACGCAGATGCAGAACACTTAAGAACTGATATTTTCTCTTCTTTGGGTGTATTAATCGGTTTAATACTTATTAAGATAACAGATATTGTAATTCTTGACCCTATAATCGCAATAATTGTTGCCATCATAATTATCAAAGCAGGATATTCTATATCAAAAGAGACATTAAATAATTTATTGGATGGCTCTTTACCTGAAGAAGACATGAAAAAAATCGAATCAATATTAGAAAATAATATATCAATAAAAGGATATAAAGACTTAAAAACAAGAAAAGTAGGACAATGTAAAGACATAGAAATTACTATTTTCTTTGAACCAAATTTAACAATAGCGCAGTGTCATAAAATTTGCGATGAAATAGAAGAAGAAATAGCAAAAAGTTTTACTAATATAACAATAATTATTCATCCAGAACCTGAGAATATAGAAAAAAAAGATAATAAAATTATTTTAAGTTGTTAAAAAGAAATCTAGGTAATATAATTTGATATAAAAGGAGAGATGTCCGAGTGGTTTAAGGTGCAAATCTCGAAAATTTGTGCAGGGGCGACCTTGCCGAGGGTTCGAATCCCTCTCTCTCCGATTTTTTATTTTTTTGAAGATATAAAAGGGATGAGAACCCTCACAAAACGAAGTTTTGTCTTTAGGTTCGAGCGCGAGTGAGCAGAGGCTGAAATGGCGGAGGCGAGGAGCCTTCGACATGAAATGCCGTTTATCGCGAACGAGTAAGAGAATCCCTCTCTCTCCGTTTTTTTTATTTTTTGAAGATATAAAAGGGATGAGAACCCTCACAAAACGAATGTACTATTTCGTTGTATTTAAAAGTCCGGTTTGTATATAAGCTATCAACTGTCGGTTGGGCATACTTGCCCAACAATACTAAATTATAGCGGTCGGAAGTGGAGCGACGTTGATTTTTAAATAGTTCAAACAGGACTTTATTAGGACTTTAATATACAAAGAGTAGCCTTAAATTAGCCTGTAAATTACTGAAATCGAAGTTTTTCGGCAGTCCTGTAAAAGTCCTATTGATTGTGGGACTATAAGCCCAATCTTCAAACTGTAATATTAAGTTTATGGGATTGAGGCAAAGGGCAATTTGGGAATTTTGAATATGATATAATAAATATATGAATATTTTATTAGATAGCAATTCTTTTAATTTCTTATATGATAATCAGGATAACATAAAAAAGGGAAAGACAAATTTAAATTTTTTTTATATCTTATCTCAAGAAAAAGAATTGGACAAAATTAAAAATCTTGAATTAAAACATAAATTAATTGAAATAAAATGCACATATGCTAATGAAACAGCTGGGGCATTTATGCTTAATGCTCCTTGTATAAATCGAAATTGTTTATTTCCAAATGATGTTTTAGTTGAAAACATAAAACAAGTATTAACAAAACATGGTTGTAAAAAAAATAATAGGGAAGAGAATTTTAATCACGATTTGAATTTAGCAATATCGGGATATTTAAATAACTATGTAATATTAACGAACGATGGAGCAAAAAACAAAAACGGATTATACAAAGCTTTAAAAGAACTTAATATTCAAAGTTTATCACATACTGAATTTATAGAACAATTTTTATGAGGAATTTTTTTATCTATCGTTATTTTACTAATTATTTCATTATACTTCCATTCAATTAGTTTTACTTTGTTTTCTTGACATAGCTTGCGTTTTTTTTCATCCATTTGTAATCTTTTTTGAAAACCTTCTTCTCCTCCAAAAAGTTCAATAGCTTTATAATGTTGTTCACCTTGATATTCAATTGCTATATTTAGACTTGGTATAAAAATATCTAAAGACTGTAACCCTAACCATCTTGCTCTATATTGATAAATTGCATCAGGATAATACTTATAAACTAATCTAAATAATTCTTGTTCGGATTTCCACTTAGATTTTATTATTTTATTTGCTATTAAAGTCTGCTTTATTTCTTTATAGCTTTTGGCATATTTATCTTTTAAGTACTTTTCAAATGATATATTAGTAAAATCAATCTTTTGTTTATTTTCTTTGATTATAAATTTTTTAATTGTTTCATACAATAAATCCTCCGAAACAAGACCTTCAAGAAATTCTTTAGGTAAGTTGTTATAATTCAAATCTAGGTTTAACTTAGTATAAATATTTTTAACGAGATTCCTATAATTTTCTTTTTGCTCTTTTGATAGAGAATGCTGGGCTATTGTATTTAATATCCTGTATTGACCGTTAATTCCTTTAAAATAATCCATAAACGGAATATTATAAACAGCAGAACCACCACAAGTAGATAATTTTTGTTTGTTGTCATATAAATCGCAACTAAAAGCATTAATATTAGAAAAAGAGGTATAAATTCTATTTAAACAATAATAAATAAATTCAATAGCTTCAATATTATTTTTATTAATTTTGATTTTATAATTTACAGTATTTATGTCATCATCAAATTTATTTGACAATATTTCAATTTCAATATTATTAATTTTGCAATATTCCATTATTATGTAATAAGAATCACATTCTTTTTTGTAAAAATAAAAACACAAATTCTCATTTTCAAAAAAATTAAACTGAATCTCTCTTATGTTTTCAAAAATTAATCCATAATAATGTAAATTTGCATTATATTCTAAGTCTTTGGCTATAAGTTGATTTCCATCTTCTATTATCCAATTGTATAAGCTTAATTTATGATTTTCTGATATTGTCTGGTAAAGGCACTCTCCATACTTATTAATATTTAAAATTTTATATAAATTATCGATTGTTAATAGCTTTTGAGTACCATGATATATATGCAACTGTTTAATATAACCTTTTTCTGTTTGTGGATTGATAAAATCAACTCTATTACTATTTAGAGCTTCTTTTGCACTTATTATAAAAAAATAATAATTTTCAACTGAATCTTCTAAATCTAATAAGAACTCTTTATCTTTTAGTTCTTCTAATGGTGTGGTAATAAAATATCCATTTTCTTGTTTTGAATCTTTTTTATATATCCAATAACCACAATTTGAAACATTATTAATCAGGACAAAATCGTCCTTAGATAAAATTTTAAATGGTCCATATATTAAATTACCTAAACTCAATCTTTCTTTAGGCTTGAAAATAACTTGATTTTTTATAACATTATTTGATAGTTCTCTTTTTTTTAGCGAATAAAAAATAATACATAAAACTACTAACACTAATAAAATAATAGAACTCATAAAAATATAATATCAAAAAATCTTAAAATTATCTTATTTTATAAGGTAATTATTAAATATTCGCTAAGTTTAAGATACTACAATAAATTAATCGGATTCGGATTTCTTCGCGCTATTAGTCAAACAAAGTGTTAAAAATGGTCAACCCAACTGTTAATGTACATTCGTCCAGGTGTATTATCACAGACAGTTCGATTATTTTGCCAAGATATAGATGTTTAGGGCGATTGAGCGGTCGGAAATTTTAAGATGCTAAAAATCAAACTGGACGAAACTGGACTTTAAACGGACAGTTTGATTATTATGCAAAACCCTTGCTATTGCTGAAAAGCACACTTAGTTTGATTTAAACGGACAATTTGATTATTACGATATAGTCCAGTTGAGCAAATTTTCACAAAAATATCATAAAGTTTGAGAATTTGAAACAAGGTCGGGAAAATTTTTCCGACCTTGGGTTGAGCAACTTCATTAGTATAAAATTTTAAT
>CALUPV010000012.1 GCA_944322745.1 Candidatus Gastranaerophilales bacterium
TGAAATGGCGGAGGTGTTGAACCTTCGCCATAAAATGCCGTTTAATGCGAACGAGCAAGACAGTCCCGCCATCGACACCATAAAAAAGACGATGACTTTTGTTATCGTATTTTTATATGTGGATTGAAGAGGGGTTTAATTCGTTTTTTGCGGGTTGCGGATTTTACGTAAGAGTGAAATCGAGCAAAGCGAGCGAACTCGAGTAAGTGAGGGCGAAATTTGTGACAACGAAGTGAAACAAATTACTCGCCCGAGAAACAGTAAAATCAAAGAAGTAAGTTCCGCCCAATTAACTTTTTTAGAACCTTCTATATTTGGCTCTATTTATATTCAAGGGACTTTGCCGGATTCCAATTAGTCTATAAATAAAAGCACATAATCTTTAAAAAAGTATTTTTTATTTCGCATTTTTTCTTTGCTTAATTCTGCTAAAATTCCGAGTTTACAAAAATCATTTATAATCCTATTGGCTCTGGGATAAGTTAAATTAAGCTTTTTAGCTACAAAATTTGTATCAATAATTAAGTTTGAGTATAAAATGGATAATAATTCTTTACCTATCTTTGCTCTTGAGCCTATGTTCAACAATTTCTTTTCAGAATCTTCTTTAATTCGAATAATTTCTTTGAATTTATCAATAGAAGACTGAGAAGTTATTAAAACTCCATTTAAAAAGAACTTAATCCAATGTTCCATGTCGCCATTTTCTCTAACGGAACTTAAGGAGCTGTAATATAATTCTTTATTTTTTGCAAAAAAGTTTGAAATATATAATGTAGGTTTATCTAAAAAACCATTTTCTATAAGTTGTAAAGTAATTAACAATCGTCCAATTCTGCCATTTCCGTCGCAGAATGGGTGAATTGTTTCAAATTGGTAATGGGTTATAGCAATTTTAATTAATTCTGGCATTTCCAAATTAGGATTATTTATAAATTTTTCTAAATCTGAAAGTAAAACAGGTAAATCATCAGGATGCGGAGGGATATATTTTGCATCCATTATCGAAGAACCTCCAACCCAGTTTTGACTTTTTCTAACTTCTCCCGGTAATTTATTTTTACCTCTAACACCCTTTAAAAGAGTTTTATGAGTGTTACAAATTAACCGTATACTTATTGGTAATTTTTTTAATGCATTAATTGCTTCATCCATTGAAAGTATATAATTCTGAATTTCATGCCAATCGTCTTTTTTCTCTGGTGCAACATCTTCTATTGGCAATAACGCATCTTCTATTTCTGTCTGAGTTCCTTCAATTTTATTTGAATCAGTAGCCTCTTTTGTTATATGCATTTTTATAAAAAAATCTATATCAGGAATTAATTTAGAAAATGCATTTAATTCGCCCAATGCACCACGAGCACTTTCTAATAATACATTTATTTTACTATCATTCCACATAAAAGGTTTATTTACTAAAGATGGATAAAAACTTTTATATTTATATTGCTGTTTATATATTCCTGAATTATACTTCATTTACACCTTAAAATGTTAATAAAAAACTCGTTATTAACATTTTAGCATACAAAATGTTAATAAGCAAATATCTTATTAACGAAATTTAAATTTTATATTTTACATGCACTCCAATTCTAATGCCATTTTCATATTGCAATACTCTTGAGTTGACTGTTTCAAGATTGATATTAATTAACTATACAATGTCTTGGCACTGTAGTTAAAATATTCCAAATTAGTAACCTTGTTAGTACTATAAAAAAAGACGGTAACATTTGTCATCGCCTTTTTTATTTGTGAATAGGACGGATTTGTTTGCTAACGATAACTAATTGTATCTTCTTAGCGAACAAATTTGTATCTTACGCCATATAATTTAAAATCTTCTGAACTCCATTATTATCAAAGTGATAAACCTTGTTTGTACCTTCCGGAGTCTTTTGTCCACTTATAGATTGTGCTTCCCAGTGATCTTCAGAAATTTGTTCAATATTTGCAATATCATTAATGTTTACATAACTCTGTTTTGTACCATAATTTGAGCCTGTACCTTCCATTTCTTTTACAAAAGTTGGTCTTTGAATAGCTTGAGTTGGTTGAATATTTATCTATATATTCTCCTTTCCTTATTAATTTATAATTTTGCTACCACACTTCTATCTAAAGAATAATATTTAATAAAAATTGTTAAATTGGTGGTTGAAAACTGATTTTTCTTAACATTTATATATAATCCGCTTTACAAACTGGCAATTTTATTTATGTTTATGCGATATTATAATTGTGTTTCACTATGTAAGAGGAATTCTAAGTGTCAGTAAATGGTGTATCTTTTGGAAGTGTAGTCGCTGTATCCGGAAAGCATAGTAAAATAAACAAGATTAATAATAGGTTGCGTCCGCAGGCAAAAATGGGTAATGTGATAATGAAAGATGTTACAGAACATTATAAACATGCTTCTTCTTCCGGTTTAATGGCTCAGTCTGCTCAACAGGGTAATAAAGTTGAAATATATATTACCGGTAAAGATGTAGAAAAAGTAAAAACAAGGCAATCTGGTTGGGATACATTAGATGGTATTTTATCAAACTTAAGTTTTTATTTGCATGTTGATAAAATGTCTGTAAGTGCTGTTGTAGATAAAATTTTTAAAGTATAGTTAATGAAAAGTATGTTTGAAGGTTTTATTAAGGAATTCAAAGAGTTTGCAATTAAAGGCAATGTTATTGATATGGCTGTTGGTATAATTATAGGCGGAGCTTTCTCTCCAATTGTTAATTCTTTAGTTAAAGATATAATTATGCCTCCTATTGGATTTATACTTGGTAAAGTTGATTTCTCAAATTTATATTTATCTATTACTCCTTCCGTAAAGAAATATCAGACTCTTGCTGAGGCTAATGAGGCGGGTTTGGTCACAATTAATTACGGACTTTTTATAAATACGTTGATTAGCTTTTTAATAGTTTCGTTTGCTGTGTTTTTGCTTGTAAAAATAATAAATAAACTTAAAGCTGAAAAAAAAGAAGAAACTTGTGTTGCTCTTGAGGTTGTAACTAAAGAATGTCCTTTCTGCTGTTCAATAATAAATATTAATGCTAAAAGATGTCCCAATTGTACTTCTGAATTATAATTTTAAATAGCAATTCCTTGTAAAATTTATTTTTATATTAAATATGAATGAAGATAAAATATTAAAAATTAATACTGAAATAAATAAAAATAAAGAGTCTATTCAAAAAAAGACATGTAGTATGGATTTGCAAACAAATCCAATTATTCAAAAAATGCTATTCTTTAATTTAAATAATAAAAAAGGTAAATTTAAGTTTAAAGATTTATTTAGATAATTATATTTTATTGGACATGTTGTACAATGAAATTATGTATAGAAAAGCTTTTATTAATACTTATTTGAAGAATAAATTTTCTTTTGATGATGCAAAATCAGAAGTTGATTTCGCTTTGGAAACTCTGTTTAATTTTACATATAAAGATTTTATGCTTGGGAAAGCACTTGAATCGTGGCAAATAATAAAGCTTGAAAAGGTGATTGAAGAAAGAACAAAAACTCATAGGCCTATACAGCAAATAATTGGACAAGCTTATTTTTATGGTCGACGTTTTTTTGTTGATGAATATACTTTGATTCCGCGTCCTGAAACAGAGTTGTTAGTCAATAAAGTTCTTGAAATTTCAAAAGAAATCGAAAAACCTAAAATATTGGATATTGGTACAGGTTCAGGCTGTATTCCGTTAACATTAATTCTTGAAAATCAACAAATAATAGCGCATGCTGTTGATATTTCCTCTGAAGCACTTGAAACGGCAAAAAGAAATGCTCTTTTTCACAATGTATTAAATAATATTAGTTTCTTTAAATCTGATTTATTTGAGAATGTTATTGAAAAATATGACATTATCGTGTCTAATCCGCCATACATACCTTTAAAAGATAAAGAAAGTCTGCAGATTGAAGTAAAAAATTATGATCCCGAATTGGCTTTATTTACAAAAGATGGTTTGGGGATTGAATTTTATGACAAAATCGTTACAAAAGCAAAAGAATATTTATTACCAGATGGATATCTTGCTTTTGAACTTGGAATTAATCAAGCTTCTTTAGTTTCAGACCTTTTACAAAAACATAATTTCTCTTCGATTGAGATATATAAAGACTACAATTCAATAGAAAGAGTTATAATTTGTAAAAAATGATATTAATTATCACTTTTCTTTTTTATAATGATATAGTATAATAAATTTATAAAAAAGTTATAAGACAAAAAGGAAAGACGAGGTAAATTATGTCAAAATTTGTATGTAGCGTATGCGGATATACAGTAGAAGCCGATAAAGCACCTGAAAAATGTCCATTATGCGGAGTTGGTGCTGAAAAATTTAATAAAGTTGATGAAGCACAAGGTTTAACTTGGGTTACAGAACATGTAATCGGAGTTGCTAAAGGTGTTGATGAGCAAGTATTACAAGGTTTAAAAGATCACTTTGCAGGTGAATGTACTGAAGTTGGTATGTATCTTGCAATGAGCAGGCAAGCTGAAAGAGAAGGATATCCTGAAGTTGCTGAAGCATTTAAAAGATATGCATTTGAAGAAGCTGAACATGCTGCTAAATTTGCTGAATTGTTAGGGGAAGTTGTAACTTCTTCAACTAAGAAGAATCTTGAAATGAGAGCTGAAGCTGAATCAGGTGCTTGTTCTTCAAAAATGGAAATTGCTAAAAGAGCTAAAGAACTGGGTTATGATGCAATCCATGATACAGTTCATGAAATGGCTAAAGATGAAGCTCGTCACGGACAAGGTTTCCAAGGGCTATTAAAAAGATTATTTTAGTAATATCTAAAATTATGCGGCGAGGAGTTCCTCGCCGCATTTTATTTTTTCTTAGATATAAAAAAAAAGAGCTTTTCAGCTCTAAAATGGTACTCCCAAGGGGATTTGAACCCCTGTCGCATCCGTGAAAGGGATGTGTCCTAGGCCTCTAGACGATGGGAGCCTATCGACAATTATTAGTTTATCTAAAGCATAAAATAGAGTCAAGCTTTTTCTTTAAAATATTTTTATAATTTTTTGCACTTCCCCAAAATGAAAAATGGCAGCTCTGTATGTGCATTTATTTCTTTGTCAAATATTAGAAAATCGGCTCCTTTTTTTTCTGCTTCTTCTATTTCTTCTTTAGTTGATACAACTTTGCCTATGATTGTTTTATCATTTGTTAATTCTCTTGCATATAAAATGTCAATGGAAAATTTGTTTAGAAGAATACCATCTGCTTGTATGACCTGAGCAATATCTATTCTGTCATTAATGATAAATAATGTATTAAATATAGAGCATAGTTCTCTGATTTTTTTCCCTATTTCTACTATTCTATCAGGTTTTGAGTTTGTTTCTCTTAGTTCAATTATATCTATTCCTCTCTTAAGTTCATTTGCTACTGAGTCCAGAAAGTTATTTTCATTATCGAATAATTCTGAATTAATAATCAGGTATTTTTTTTTATTTTTTAATCTAAGTTGATTTATATTCATATTTATTCCATATATAGCTGGTTGTTTAGGTCGGTTAGGTCATAGTCTGTATTCTAAGTTTCGCTTATTTTAAATTATATAAAAAATATTTTTGGTTTTATAGGGGTATATTCATTGAAAGGGTTAGCTAAAAGAAAATACAAAGAAATGAATTTGTATGATTTAATCTGTACTGTTCAGGAAGATAATTATGATGCGCTTGAAGAACTTATTAAGCGTGAACAGAAAAATGTTTATGCTTCCTTCTGCTATTTGGGTGCTTCTAAGGAAAATATTTCTGATTTAACTCAAGAAGCTCTATTCCGTATGACGAAAAATATAAAAGCATTAAAAAATCCTAAGTTATTTAAGTCTTGGCTGGGACAAATTATTACTAATCTTTTTTATGATGAATTGAGGAAAAAACAAAGAGTCCCGAATTATGTTTCCATTGATACTTTTTGGCAAAATGATGAACTAAATGATAACTGTGCGCTCCATGTTTGTGATAATAACTTAAAACCTGATGAAACAACTCTTGGTAATGAACTTACAGATATAATTAGGGAAATGATTTGTAAGTTACCGGAACACTTTAGAATTGTAATTATTTTGAGAGAATTACAAGGACTCAGTTATGAAGAAATAGCCAAGATTACGAATACAAACGTCGGGACCGTTAAATCCAGAATATCACGAGCCAGAAATAAATTACAAGAATGTTTGAAACCGTATATAACATAAAAGGAGATAAGAATTGGATAATCCAATATGTAAAAAAGTAGTGTCTATGCTTTCTTTATACATCGAAAATAAGCTTGATGATGTTGACAGAAAATTTATTGAACATCATTTTTCTAAATGCAGTGAATGTTATCAAAAATATTTAGAAATGCATGAAATTATTACTAATCTTCATTTTGAATATGAAAAACTGCTTGCAGAGTTTGAGCGTATTGAAGCTAATAAGATGTTTAATATAAGGGAATATGAACAATTTTATAAAAATATTTCGCCTTATATTGATGATGAATTGTGTTATGACGATTGTATTAAATTCAGAAAATATTTATTAAAATCAAAGCCGGCAAGAGCTGAACTTGCAAGTGCTTATGGACTTAAAAATAATATTAAAAATTCAGTTGCTATGTTTAAAGATAAGATAAATGTTAATTTTTCAAAAAAAGTAATAAACCGCTTGCAAAGTGAAAATAAAGATTCATTTGAAAATGTTTATAGAAGAGCAGCTGTTGTTCTTGGCTTCATGATTTCTACTTTAATTATAGTTTCTTTGTATATGGGATTTAGCTATTTGAATAAGTCTTTTGCACAAGATACAAAACAAGATATTGTCCGGTGTATTAATTTCCCTAAAGATGATGAACTTGTCGAATTTTATTTTGATGAAAATAATGAAGCTCTTTTAACTGCCAAATAGTTTATTATATAATATAATTAATTTTTATAGGGAGGGAGCTTTAAATATGAAATTTCTACATTCAATGATTAGGGTTAAAAATATACAACAGTCCTTAAAATTTTATAGTGATTTTCTTGGGTTAAATGTAGTTGAAAAAAAATCACTAGAAGATTGTGATCTATATTTTTTAGGAGAAGATGAAAATTCTTGTCAGATTGAACTTACATATAATTACGATACCCCAACAAAGGGTTATAAAAATGGTAATGCTTTCGGGCATTTTGCATTTGCTGTTGATAATATGAATTTGATTTGTGAAAAAGTAAGAGAATTTGGTTATGAATTTTTGTGGGAGCCTTTTGAACTTTCTTTGAAGAATGAAAAAGGTGAAACATCAAAAAAGTTGATAGCCTTTATAAAAGATCCTGATGGAAATGAAATAGAATTAATTCAGGAATAATTAAAATGCTAAGACTTCCTCAATATTTGAAACGCGGTATTATTGATACTGAAAAGACTAAAACAGTAAGGCATATACTTAAATCTAATTGTTTGAATACAGTATGTGAAGCTGCAAGGTGTCCGAATAAAAGTGAATGTTATTCTAAAAATACAGCTACTTTTCTTATAATGGGAAATAATTGTACTAGAAATTGCAGGTTCTGCAATATTAACTGTGCAATTCCCGAGCCCTTGGATGCAGATGAACCAAAAAAAATCGCAGATGCAGTTAAAAAGTTGGGACTTAATTATGTTGTTGTGACTTCTGTTACACGTGATGATTTGCCTGATGGTGGAGCAAATCATTTCGCAAATGTTATTGATGAAATCAGAAATATTGATAAGAATATAAAAATAGAAGTTCTAACTCCTGATTTTAAGGGGATTGAATCTAGTATTGATACTGTTATTAATGCTCAACCTGATGTTTTTAATCATAATATAGAAACTGTTCAATCTTTGTATAAAAAAGCAAGACCACAAGCTAATTACTTGCGTTCATTAAGCTTCTTAGAATATATAAAGAAGAATTCTAATATTCTTACTAAAACAGGTTTAATGGTTGGACTTGGAGAAACAAAAGAAGAACTAATTAAAACATTTGAAGATTTGGCAAAAGCTCAATGTGATATCGTAACAATAGGACAATATATCGCTCCTACCAAAAATCATCTGGAAGTAGCTCGCTATTACGAACTATCTGAATACGAAGAACTTTCTTCTATTGCAAAGAAAATCGGAATTAAACACACTTTCTTTTCTCCACTTACAAGAAGTTCTTATAAAGCTTATGAAGTTTTTAATGAAGATTAAATTTGTTTTTCTCTTCTGTAGTTTTGGATATATTGGATGATTCTTTCTTTAAACATTAAGAAAAATATTCCTACGCCAACAAGCATAACTGAGTTTAAAAATACAAATAAAACAATTCTGTTACCGCTTACTAATTGTGGCATATTAAAATATAAAACACCAATAAGCATCATAAACGAGAGTAATAAAAATATTACTGAAAAACACGTAGCAAACTTTTGCATACAATACCGCCTTTTCTTCTTTTAAAAATTAAAATGTGACACTTAAAGTAAAGCCACTCACTTCAGGTGTCAGATGAATAAGAAGATAAACAGTTTAATAATATTTTTATCATGCCTCTATTATATCATTTTCTTTTCGAAAAAAAAAGCCCCCCATCATGAGGGACTTTTTGTGTTAATTAATTTATTTCTCTTCACATTCAAAAACAATTTTTTCATCCTTTAATTTTAGAACAATTTTGTTTCCTGATGTGTATTTGCCGGATAGAATTTCTTCAGCTAAGCCATCTTCTATTCGTTTTTGTATTAGACGTCTTAATGGTCTTGCTCCGTATGCTTCAGAGTATCCGGCTTCACCTAAGTAGTCTTTAACTTCATCCGTTACTTCAATTGTTAGATTTTGTGATTCTAAACGTTTGAATAAATCATTTAGCATCAAGTCAACAATTTGTCTTATTTCCGGTTTAGACAGATGAGCAAATACGATAATATCATCAATTCTGTTTAAGAACTCAGGACGGAATGCTTTTTTCATTTCTTCCATAACGGTATCTTTTAATCTTTCGTATTTATCTTTTTGTTCATCATCGGCAACAGAGAAGCCAAGCTTGCTTGTAGTTGTAATCATACTTGCACCGACATTGCTAGTCATAATGATGATAGTATTTTTGAAGTTAATGTGTCTTCCTTTTGAATCTGTCAAACGACCGTCATCCAATATTTGCAACATAATATTGAACACATCAGGATGAGCCTTTTCAATTTCATCGAAAAGAATTACACAATATGGTTTTTTTCTGACTAATTCAGTTAAATGACCGCCATCGTCATAGCCTACATATCCGGGAGGTGAACCAATCAATTTTGCAGTTGAATGTTTTTCCATAAATTCAGACATATCAACACGAATCATGTTGTCTTCACTTCCAAACACAGCTTCAGCTAATGCTTTTGCAAGTTCCGTTTTACCTACGCCTGTTGGTCCTGAAAATATAAAACTTCCGATTGGTCTGTTTGGCGCTTTGAGTCCTACTCTTGCACGTCTTATCGCTTTTGATAATGCAACAACGGCTTGATCTTGACCAATGACCCTATTATGAAGAGTTTCTTCTAATTTCAGAAGTCTTTCGCTTTCACCTTCAGTTATTTTTGTTGTAGGTATACCAGTCATCATACTAACAACTTGTGCAACTTGTTCTGCTGTAACTGTTGGTTTGTTTTCTTCATTATCTTCTCGCCATTTTACAGACATTTCTCGAATTTTTTCTTTTAAATCAGCTTCATCATCACGAAGGTTTGATGCTGTTTCAAACTCTTGATTTCTTATTGCTTCTTCTTTTTGTTTGATTACTGCTTTTAATTGTTTCTCAAGCTCTTTCCCTTCCGGAGGAAGTGCGCTTGTTTGTATTCTTAATTTAGAAGCGGCTTCATCTATAATATCAATTGCTTTATCCGGTAAAAATCTATCTGTAATATATTTATACGATAACTCAGTTGCTGCAACAATTGCTTCATCTGAGATTGTTAATTTATGATGTTCTTCGTATTTCGGTTTTAAACCTTTTATTATTTCTATTGTATCATCTACAGATGGTTCTTCTATTATTATTGATTGAAAACGTCTTTCAAGTGCAGGGTCTTTTTCTACGTACTTTCTATATTCATCTAATGTAGTAGCACCGATAACTTGAATTTCACCTCTTGATAGAGCCGGTTTAAGTATATTGGCAGCATCAATTGCACCTTCTGCCGCTCCGGCACCAATAAGTGTATGCATTTCATCTATAATAAGAATAATATTTCCTGCCTGACGAATTTCATCCATTATTTTTTTAAGACGTTCTTCAAATTCGCCTCTATATTTTGTACCAGCAACAAGTAAACCCATATCCAGCTGTATTACTTTCTTGCCTTCTAAAATATCAGGAACTTCAGAATTTACAATTCTCGCTGCCAAACCTTCAACGACCGCTGTTTTACCGACACCGGGTTCTCCTAATAATACAGGATTGTTTTTGGTTCTTCTTGCAAGAATTTGTATAACACGCTCTATTTCTTTTTCTCTTCCTACAACAGGATCAAGACGTTGCTCCTGTGCTGCAAGTGTTAAATCTGTTCCAAATTCATCCAAACTTGGTGTTTTTGTCTTACCCGAAGATGATCCGGTTGCAGCAGTGGCTTGTGTTGGTTTTGTTTCTCCAAGCATTTTTATTACATTACTTCGTACTTTATTTAAGTCTACACCTAAATTTTCCAATACTCTTGCTGCAACACCTTCTCCTTCTCGGATTAATCCCAAAAGAAGATGTTCTGTTCCTATATAATTGTGTCCAAGTTGTCTTGCTTCATCCCAAGACAATTCTAATACTCGTTTAGCTCTGGGCGTAAAAGGAATTTCTACCGCAACAAAGCCTGAACCTCTGCCTATAATTTTCTCAACTTCTACTCTTGCATCCTTTAGTGTTACTCCCATTGCCTTTAATGTTTTTGCTGCAACACCTGTTCCTTCACCTATTAAACCGAGCAGAACCTGTTCTGTACCTACAAAATTATGACCTAGTCTTCTTGCTTCTTCTTGTGCAAGCATTATTACTTTTATAGCCTTTTCCGTAAAACGTTCAAACATTGCTTTACTTCTCCTAATAAGACTCTATATTATCTATTTTACACCATAATTCAAATTATACAATTAGTTAGTTTTTAAAACTTTCAGCTTTTTTATTGCCGGAAAATAGCCTCTGTTAACTTCATTTGCCAACTCATATGACTTTTGGGCATTAAATAGTCTTTTTTCTCTTTCGTATATTTCTCCTAACATAAAGTGAGTTTCAGGGTCTTTATAAAATATATCTAAACTTTTTTGTAAAAATTTTTCTGCCAGCTCTAATTGATTATTATTTAATAATACTCTGCCACTATATTTGTATATCTCTTTATTGAAATGCTCCATGTATTTATTTTCACTGATTATTTTTTTTATATAGTCTGTTTTCTTGTATTTGAACAACATATTTAAATCTTGTTCATAAAAGTTTCTTATTTGGAAATATGTTGGTATCTCACTATAGTTATCTTCTAATATATTTATCAGAAAAATTAGCCATTTCGCTGCAGAAGAAGACTCTCTTATCAGGTTTAAAAGGGTTTTTGCTTCATCTGTTTTACCCATTAAAAAATTACAATAACAGCATCCATATATTAGTTTGGCTTTATTAAAGTAATTATATGCATTTTTTACGTTCCCAGTGTATAGTTCAATTTTCCCCAGAATACTAAAACTCCAGAAATTAGAAGAATCTTTTTGCAATTTTCTTATTCCGGAGTAATCTTTATCTATATAAAATAATTTTTCTATTTCATATTTTAACATTTTAGAATGTAGTAGGCATCATATTTGACATCATCATCATTTGTACCATTTCGGGAGTGATAGTTTTATTTTCATTATGATATTGTCTTATTACTTCTGCATAATTACTATTATTCTCTTGTGAATTTGAGTCCATCATCATTGCAAAACTTGATATATTATTATTTTGCTCTTTTAATAGTTTAACAGCTTGTGCTAATTTATCAGTAGATTGTATATATGCTTGATTTGTATTAATTTCGTTTTGTTTCATTTTGGTTTTTTCTTGTCTTATGAACTCTCTGGCTTGAGGGTGCAAATTTTGCGGATATGAACCATTAATTAAATTTTCTATTTCAACTGTATCTGCATCTTTATTTGTATTATTTAAATTTGCAAAATATTGGTCTAAAAATCCAGCCGGATCTGCTTTTAGCTTTTTTATTTCATCATATGTAAAATCTTGATATTCACACTTAACAGGATTCTCCATGCATATTTGTGCTTGTATTGAGTATGACGTTAGTTTTGGGACTGTATTTAAATTAATAACTTTTTCGAAAGCAGCATGTGCTTCTTGTTTCATTGCAATATTCATATATGCATTACCTAAGTAATACCAGCCAATCGTACTTGTTGGATCTTTTTCTGTTAGCATTCTTAAATCAGAAATACAACCAACATAATTTTTGTTTTTATATTTTGTAATTGCTTCTTTTATAATTTTTGCATCATCGCCTTGTGCAAATACTTTTTGAACACTGCCAAAACTTAATATTAAAGCTAAAACTATACCCAGTATGAATATTTTTTTCATATACTATCCTTTTTATGTTGTTTTAATTTATAACTTGTTTAGAAAAACAACTAAACCTATTATAGATTATATACCCAAATTGGTAAAAATTCCTAATTCATTTATATTATATATGTTACAACTCTTTGTATAATTTCTATAATATATTTATTGATTGCTAATAATTCTATTATTTACTTATTTTATAGGAATTATATTGTCTTATTTCATATAAAAGAATGAAATATTATAAAAATGGTATGTTAATATTTGTAACATATGTATAATATTATATATGTTTGTTGAATAAACTGCTTGTGGAGGAAAAATGAAAATTAAAATAAAAGAGACTATTAAAATAAAAAAAGGATGGAGCTTATATAAATTGGCTCAAGTCTTGAATTTGCCTCAGCAGACAGTATATTCTTGGGCTAGTGGCAGAACTCAACCTTCCTATGAAAATATGGATAAATTATGTGAAACAATCGGTTGCAGTGTCGGTGATTTATTTGAGGCAGAACCTGTTCAGCAAAAGTTAAATCTTGCAGTTAATCAGTAAATTAAATTTCATTATGTGCTATTGTAACAACATCTTCTATCGAGATGTTGTTTTCTGTTTCTTGACTTGTTAAATATATTAGATATTCAATATTGCCTGCCGGACCTTTTATTGGTGAAAAAGTTAATCCATTTACATATAAATTTATTGTTTTGCAGTATTCCATTATATCTTTTATTACAGCAATATGTACCGTTTTATCTCGTACTACACCATTTTTGCCAACTTGTTCTTTTCCTGCCTCAAATTGCGGTTTTATTAGAGATACTATTTCAAAGTTATCTTTGTCAGCCAGTTCCAGTATATTCTTTATGACTTTTTTTATTGATATAAATGATAGATCCATTGTCAGAAAATTTGCTTTTTCATCTCCATCAGAATAAATATCTGAAAAATTGCAGTTTTTAATATTCGTTTTTTCAATTACTTTTACTCTTTCATCTGTTCTTAATTTCCAAGCAATTTGACCATAACCTACGTCAACGCTATATACTTTTTTTGCTCCGTTTTGAAGCATGCAGTCTGTAAATCCGCCTGTTGATGCTCCTGCATCTAGACAAATTTTATCTTTTAAATTTATATTAAAGGTTTTAATTGCTTTATCCAGTTTAAAACCGCCCCTTGATACAAATGGCATTGATTTTATTTCAAAAGTTGTATTTTCTTTAAGTTCAAGCTGAAATCCTGCTTTTGTTATTGTGATTCCGTCAACTTTAACGTCTCCAGCCATTATTGCAGCTTGAGCTTTGCTTTTTGTTTCAAAAAAACCTTTATCTGTTAGTATTTTATCCAGTCTTTCTTTTTGCATATTAAAAATTAAATATCCTTTTTGCATTTATTGTTGTTTGTTTTTTTACTTCTTCTATATTTATTTCTTTTATATTTGCTATTTCTTGGGCTATATATTTTAAATAAGCAGGAGAATTGGTCTTTCCCCTAAATGGAACAGGTGCTAAGTATGGTGCATCTGTTTCAAGTAATATTCTGTCTATAGGAATAATTTTTGTGCTTTCTTTTAAGTCTTTTGCATTTTTAAATGTTACTACTCCGCCTAGACCTATATAGTATCCTTTGTCTATACATCTTTTTGCAAATTCTGAATTGCCAGAAAAACAATGAAAGATAACATTACTTAATTTATATTCTTGCAAAATTTCAAAAACATCTTCATGAGATTCTCTATCATGAATTACAACAGGTAGTTTGGTTTCCTCTGCTATTTTTAACTGCTTTCTGAGTATATTTTTTTGTTCTTCCTTTGAATCATTTCCATAATGATAGTCGAGTCCAATCTCTCCTATAGCAACAATCTTACTATTTTCTATAAGTCTATATATTATTGCTTCAACTTTTTGATTATATGTTTGAAATTCTGACGGATGTACACCTATTGCACCGTATATCATTTCGTATTTATTGCATAAAGAAATAATCTCATTGAAACTTGAAGGTTCTACTCCAGGTATTATTACTTTTTCTACTTCATTATGTTTTATTTCTGACAAAAATTCTTCAAAATTCAGCTTATAATCTTCAAAATTTATGTGAGAATGTGTATCAATCATTTCAGTTATTGCCTCTTAACTTTTTTTATTTTAATATAACACTTGCAGATAATTCTTATATGTAAATAAGAATTAACAAAATGACAAATTTTTTTTTGTTGATGTTTATTATAATTGAAAAACTAGGGGAATAAATACCGTGAATGTAGTCGATACAATATCAACGCCGAAAACTAATATAAATGATAAAAATTATAAAAGGAAAGTAGTAGCTGCCTCAATAGCTGGTAGTGCAATCGGTATAGCAGGGGCTGTTGCCGGTATCTATGCAATGGCAAAGAAAGGAAACCCTGCTGCCGGATTGAAAAATTTATCTTATAATGAAAAAGATGTTCTATTGATTGGTGCTGGTTCTGTTATTGGTGGTTTGGCAGGAGGCTTGGCTGCTGATGGAAAAAAAGAAAATGTAAAACCTAAATTAAGAGAAGCTTCTCAACAATTTTTGGGTAATATGCTTTGCCCTATAGGTTTATTGGCTGCTGGAAATAAAATTCTTGAAAAAACAAATTTTAAATTACCAAAAATTAATTCTAATTCAAAACCGGCACAAATTATTAATGGTGTGACTTCTGTTCTTCCTAAAGTTGTTGTTACTGTGGCATCATTAGTTGGTGGTATGGAAATCGGCAACAAAGTTATGAATAAAGTTAATAATAAAATCTTTAAGGAAGATGTTAAACATGATGTGAATGTGGAAGATTATTTTGTTCACGCTGATGATTTATGTTTAACTGCTAATATGTTATTAAAAGACGCAAGAGTTATATCAAGGCTTACTTCCAGAGTTTTACCCGCTACATTTATTGTGGCAGGTTCTAAAACCGGAATGCAAGGTATAAAAGAAGATTAGTTAATTAACTAATAAATTCTGACATTATCTCATTACTCAGAAGAAACCCTTCTTCTGTTAGTCTTATATTATTGTTAATTTTTTCCAATAATTTGAGTTCACTGTATTTTTTTATTATTTCTTTATAATCTTCTAAAAAGTTAATATTGAATTTGTTATTTATTTCTTCAATATTGATACCTTCTTTTAATCTTAGCGCTAAGAAAATTTCTTCCTCCATTATTTCTGAACTTGATAGTTCTGTTTCTTCTGTTTTTAGATTTGGATTCTTTATGTAATCATAAAAATTATCTGTATTATGATATCTTTTATTCCCCTCATAACCGCTTGCACTTAGTCCAAATCCATAGTAGTTTTCATTCTTCCAATAAGAGCAATTATGTTTTGATTCATAATTATGTTTTGCAAAATTACTTATTTCATAGTGTTCAAAACCATTTCTTGACAATTCTGAAGATAGTTCTATATACATTTCTGCTTGTTGTTCATCATTAGGGAGCTCTTTCGGAGGATTTATTCCAAAAAATGAATTTTTCTCTATCTTTAGACCATATGTAGAAATATGTTGTATTTCAAGTTTTAAGCTTTTTTTTATATCATCTTTTAGTGTATTTAAATTTTGCTCCGGTAATCCATATATTAAGTCTATACTAATATTATTAAAATCGCAGTCCTTAATAATTTGGTAAGATTTTAAAATATCTTCTTCCGAATGATTTCTACCTATATTTTTTAATATATTATTATTGAAACTTTGTATACCTACTGAGAGTCGGTTTATTCCGATGTCTTTTATTCCCCTAAATTTATTTTTTTCTACAGTTTCAGGATTAACTTCAAGTGTTATTTCTGCATTATTTGTTAGATTAAAGCATTCTACAATTTTTTTTATATTTCTTATATCCAGTAATGAAGGAGTTCCGCCACCTATATATAATGTTTCAATATTTTCATTGCGGTAAGTACTATTTATCTGTTTGATTAATGCCTCTATATAAATATCTTTATATCTTATATCTATTCCGGATACAAAAGAACAATAATGGCATTTTCTTAAACAAAAAGGTATGTGTATATATACGTGTTTAATCATAAAAAAATTATATCATCTTGAAAAACAGACAATATAATTTTTTATTATAATTTCTGATGATATTGACTACATGTATAAGAAATTATCTCTTAATACAGTGAGACACTCTTCTTTATTTCCCGTAATATTTTGTTTTTTCCCGTCTTTATCAAGAAAAACCATATTATATCTGCCTTTTGCTATTTCTTTAATTGCGCCGCGTGTTAAAGATCTGTTTTTCAATAAATTTTCCTCACTAATATATCTTGTTCTTTTTTCAGAACTTAATTCATCTGATTGTTGGTTAATAATATAAACTTTATCTAAATTTTTCACAGGTCTGATATCGACAGTGCCCAGACTTAATATAACAGGACGAATAAGAACAGCACCATTAGATAATTTTGTACCTGAATGGAACTGAATATCAAACAAATCTTCAGGTGATAATTTTCTTATACTGGAAATACCAGGAAGAGGTGTAACAATTGTGACTCCCTTGGGTAAATCAAAGGAATCTCTCAAACTATATTGATGTTTTTCTGATACATTTTTTTGTGGATTTATATGACTTTTGAGTTGGCTTGCACATCCACTGTTTATTTGTGAAATAGACATTCGGGTTTCTCCCATAATTAGAACACTTATGTAAGCAGAAAATATCAAACATAAAATTTTTTGCTAAAAATATATGCTATTTGAAACTTTTATTACTCTCTGTTACAATTCACAAGGGATAGTTTTTATATGAAAAAATGTAAAGTTATAAAAATGACAACAGATGATATTGATGCGGTTTTTCATATTGAAGAACTCGTTCATCCGAATCATCATTGGTCAAAAGATTCCTTTTATAATGAATTAAATAATAACCTTGCTTATTATTATTGTGTAAAAGATGAAAATGAAACAATACTTGCATATATAGGATTTTGGCAAATTATAGATGAAGCACATATAACTACATTGGCGGTCCATCCAGATTATAGAAGAAAACAGTTAGCACAAGTGCTTCTTATACAAGCAATAAAAGATTGTTATAAAAATATGGTGAAATATATTACATTAGAAGTCAGAGAAAGTAATCTCCCCGCTATTTTACTATATGAAAAATTTTTATTTGAATCAATTGGCATGAGAAAAAATTACTATCAGGATAATGGTGAAAATGCTATTATTATGTTTACGCAGAATATTTGGTATGATAAGTTTAAAAATAATTTTGAACAGATAAAAGAAGGGATTAATAAAATATTAGTTTCTTATGATGAATAAAAGATTAAAAGCCGGTATTAAAAAATTTCATAAATCGAATCCTCGTATAAGATTTTGTCTTGGTACATTGGCGCTTATTGCTGCAAGTATAATGTTATTAATTATTGCAACTTTTACTCAGATTAAAATTAGTTTTAATATTCCGGAATCAGGTATTACTTCATATTTAAAATTTGAATATATACCACAAATTCCTGTGGTATTGTTTATAGCTTCTATTCTAGGTGAATGTTGGGGATTGTTGGCTATTCTTGTATATATATTAATTGGTCTTTTTATTTTCCCTTTATTTGCTTTGGGCGGAGGGTTGTCTTATGTTTTTCAATATAATTTCGGTTATATTTTTGGATATATCTTTGCTGTTTTATTGGTATCTAAAGAATTAAAGAATGGTAATTCCGTAGCACATATATTATTGTCTGTTCTATACGGAGTATTTATAATTCATTTAATTGGTATTCTTTATCTTTCAATAATTGCATTGTTAAAACAAGATGGGTTTGATTTTATAAGAAATGTAATTTATTTCCAATCTTTTTCTAAAATGCTCTATGATATAGTTTTTGGCTTTCTTGCAATATTATTAGCAAAAGTATTAAGGAAATTTCTATGGATAATAATGGGGTAATTAAAGACCAAAGTTAATTAATGCCCTTACAATTATTTGTTCTGCTATTTGTAAAACAATAAAAGCTACTAAAGGCGATATATCAATCATTCCAATGGGCGGGATAATTGCTTTAAAAGGCGCCATAATATAATTGTATATCTTAATCAATGATGCTAAAGGTTCTTTTCTTGAATCAAAAATTGGAGGAAACCAGCTTAATAAAACAACAATAAGTATAATAAGGTAAATTATTTTAAATAAAATTGATACAATATAAGAAATCATTATATGTCCTTTTACGAAGTGTGCGATACGTTATAACAGTCACAATTATTTCTTTCAATCGGAATGTTTTCTATAATTGCGATTAATAATTTTTTTAAATTTGCAATGTTAGATTTAAAGACCTGCATAACTTCTTGATGAGTTACAGGCGGAACATCACCAACTAACCCAGCATCATAATCCGTAATTAATGCTATGGTTATTGGACACATATCAAGTTCATGAACAAGGTGAACTTCAGGATATTGGCTCATATTTATAACTTCCCAACCTTGGTTAGTGAAAAATTTAGATTCTGATTTTGTAGAAAATCTTGGTCCGTTTATTATAACAACAGTACCTGTTTCGTGGACTGTTATACCTAATCTTTTTGCTTGCTCAATCGCAATTTGACGTAGTTCCGGACAATATGGATCTGCAGCACTTGGGTGAATACATTTTGGACCTTCAAAAAAAGTATTTTTTCTTCCATCAGTCCAGTCTACATATTGGTCACATATTACAAAATCGCCTGGTTTTACATTTTTTTGGAGACTTCCTGCCGCACAAGGAGAAATTATTCTGGTGCAACCTAATGATTTTAAAGACCATACATTAGCTCTATAATTAACAGTATGAGGTAAAAATCTATGATCTCTTCCATGTCTTGGTATAAAGGCAACTTTCTTCCCGAATAATTCTCCTATTGTAATAGAATCTGAAGGTTTTCCATATGGCGTATCAATTGTTACCTCTTGAACATTTGCTCCGGATTCTTCAAAAAAACTATAAAATCCGCTTCCGCCTATAATACCAATTTGAGCATTTATTTTTTCACCCATACGATTCTCCTATAAATAATTTATAACTATTTGTATCATAGAAATTTTGAATATACAAGCAAACAAAAAAGGAACTAATTTCTTTGTTCCCTTTTTGTTTTTATTTTATTTTATTTTATTTTATGTTTCCTTATTGCATTTTACCTGCAGTTACTTGTAATGAATTTTCAATTAATTCATTTTCAAAATCAAAGTTTTCGCTGTCAGTACTTTCCGGAGTATCAACTTTACCGTCATATCTGACTCTGATTTGTAAACCTGTTCCGTCTCCGATTTTACCTCTTTTTGCTGCAATGGTTTGTAATTCTTTTGTACCTAAACCACGGTCAACGTAGATAGTACGAGTATCACCAGTGAATTTACCTTCTAACCCCCAGTATCTGATACCATCTGTTGTTATAAAGTTAGGATTAACATATGATGAAGGACCAATACAGTCAACTCTTCCTGCTGTATTTAATGCATCGGCTATAGCTTCACAAAAATCATCATCTCCAATATTATCATCTTTCCAATATGCAGAGGAATTTGCAGCCATTGAATATAATGTTGAGTCCATTGCATTTGAAATGGCACTTTGCATACTATATAGAGCTTTTTTGTAGGTAATTTTATCTTTATCCGGTCTTACGTTGTCAATTACCGGAATTAATATTGCTGCCAAAACACCTATGATTGCCAGTGTAATAAGTGCTTCCGAAAGAGTAAATGCTTTTCTCATTTATTTTTCCCTTATACTCACATAAAGTGACTTATTGTATATACTATTAATATAATACCACATTTTTGTATTTTCAACTCATTTATTTTCTCTAAATTAAGAAAATTTATAATCTTATTTTATCAATTGTTACATTTTTGAAGATAAAAATCAAAACATTACTTGATATAAAATTTTTAGGTGTATATAATTCAATAGCTGATAATAATTTATAGAGGTATATAGAAATGAAAAAAGAAATACATCCTGAATACAAAAAAACAGTTATAAAATGCGTATGTGGTAATGAAATTGAAACAGGTTCCGTTGTTGAAAATCTAACAGTTGAAATTTGTAATAATTGTCATCCGTTTTATACCGGCAATCAGAAGGTTGTTGATACAGAAGGAAGAATTGAAAAATTCAAAAAACGTTACCAACAAAAATAACTTACGCTGTGCTTGTTTTATTACAAGCACAGATTTTTTATACCCGCTGCAAAGTGGGTTTTTGTATATAACGGAGGAAATGTATGGAAAAGGATAGATTCGCACAAGTAAGATTAATTTCTAAGCCTCAAAATATGCTTAAAACTATTTATACGGCTTGCCGAACTTGTTATAGTGCTGATTCTCCGTTAAATATATACGATTGTGATTCTGCTCAAGATGAAGAAAAAATGTTAAAACTTATTAATAGAGTCGTATCTTCGGGGCATTATTCTACGATAGAGCATATTCAGGTTAGTTTTGCAATAAGCAATATATCAAGAGCTTGCTCTCATCAACTTGTCAGACACAGGCATATGTCTTTTTCTCAAAAATCTCAAAGATATGTTAAAGAGAAAGGTCAATTTGACTATCTAACACCGGATACTATTGAAAATAATCAGGAATTAAAACAAAAATTTGATGAATTTATGGGGAAAATATCAGAATTTTATTTAGAACTTACACAGGCTGGAATACCTGCTGAGGATGCTAGAGCGGTATTGCCAAATGCAACATCAACATCAATGGTTGCTAGTTTGAATTTACGAGAACTTATTCATCTTGCAAATTTAAGATTGTGTACAAGAGCTCAAAAAGAAATTCGAATTCTTGTTAAAAGAATGTGTGATGCATTAATTGAAGAAGAACCTTGGCTAAAAGATTATCTCGTTCCGAAATGTGAAAGATTTGGTTTCTGTGATGAAGATAAATCTTGCGGAAGAATGCCAACTAGAGGATAGTTATTATGAAAGACATGCTAGATAAAATCTTACAAATTGAAAGTAAGTATATTGAATTGGGGCAAATATTATCAGACCCTGAAGTTATACAAGATTATAACAGATTTAAGACTCTTTCTAAACAGAGAAAGGCAATGGAAGAAACTGTAGAAACATATCACGCTTGGAAAGATGCTGATACTGCTGTTAAAGATGCGCAAGAACTATTAAAGAATGAATCAGATGAATCAATGCGTCAATTTTTGCACGATGAAATTTCCGCAAATGAAAAGAAAATGGAAGAACTGAAAGAAAAGATGAAAGTTCTTTTATTGCCTCGAGATCCGATGGATGATAAAGATATTATGCTTGAAATTAGAGGGTCAGCTGGCGGAGATGAAGCAAATATATTTGCAGGTGATTTAATGAGAATGTATTTGAGATATGCTGATAAACAAGGTTGGCAGACACAGATACTTTCTAAAACTGATTGTGAAGCAGGTGGTGTTTCTGAAGTTATTATTTCAATTAAAGGAGATAGTATTTATTCTAAGTTGAAATATGAGTCAGGTGTTCATAGAGTGCAAAGAGTTCCTGCAACAGAATCTCAAGGAAGAGTTCATACCTCAACAGCAACAGTTGCTGTTATGCCTGAAGTTGATGATGTTGAAGTTGAATTAAATATGAATGATATTGAAATTACAACTGCAAGAAGTGGTGGAGCAGGCGGTCAAAATGTAAATAAAGTTGAAACAGCAGCCAGAGTTTTCCATAAACCGACAGGAATTATGATTTTTTGTACAGAAGAACGTTCTCAACTTCAAAATAAAGAACGTGCTCTTCAAATATTGAAAGCAAAGCTTTATGATATGGAAGTTCAAAAACAAATGAAAGAAGTTACTGACTTAAGACGTTCTCAAGTCGGTACAGGAGATAGAAGTGAACGTATAAGAACATATAACTTCCCTCAAGGACGACTTACTGATCACAGAATTGGACAGAACCTTAATGTTTGGACTGTAATTGATGGAGATTTGGATGAATTAATAGGGCTATTAATGGCTCATGATCAAAAACTTAAATTAGAAAAATTAGCAGAGATTAATTAATCTCTGCTAATTTTTTATTTGTAGCTTGCTTCTGCTTGAATTCTATTTAATTGTTCAGTTTGTTGTATTGGTAAAGAGTAAAATTCGCCTGAATAAATTCCCCAAGGTCTTGTTGTAACTACTCCATTTCTTAATGCTTGAGGATTAATATTTAATTTTTTGATTACACTTTTGGTATCTTCAAGATTTTCTGCGTTGCATATTATGTTTCCATTAAGTTGTTGTAACCCGTTTAAATCTTTTAATTTAGTGAATAATGGGATGACTAAATCTCCTCTTATTTTTTTGACACTACAAAGATTTTCCAAATTTGAACCGGTTAAATCACAATAGCCTTTAATCTCTGTTACTCCGTCTAAAAGTTTTTCTTCGTCAATTCCGGCTATATCAAATGAAAAACTGCTAAATGGCCATCTATAATGGCTTATTGATTTACTTCCATTTTCATTATATTCAACTTCTATTCCTAATATATCGAATATTTCATCATTAGATTTACCTTTTATTAAAGTTTGAAACTCTTGTAAATCTTCCTTTGTGCATAATATACGTTTATGTGGTGGAGTTGGTTTAGTATGATATTCGATAGTGAGATTATTTTCCCTTAGAAATTTTGCCTTTTGTTCTTCTTCAGCTAATGTTGGTAAAGTTTTGCTTTTCATTGCTCTTTGTATTATGTGTCTTGTATCGCATGCCGGATGAATTAAACTCATTTTATGACTCCTTTTCTCTGTATGGATAAGGAATATGAAGGTAGAAAATTGATGAAATTATTATTAATAGAAATATATTGTTACAAATACTTTTTAATAATTTGTTTATATTATTTGTTTTATATGTAAAATATGTTCAGAAGAATTTTGAATTGGGGAAAAAATGCAGGGATTTAAACATTATCCTGTAATGGCGAAAGAGGCTGTCGGTGCTTTGGAATGTCAGAATGGGAAACTATATATTGATGCCACACTTGGCGGAGGTGGTTATAGTGAATTGATTTTACAAAAAATTTGTCCGAATGGCAGATTGATTTCTTTTGATGTGGATTGCGATGCGATTTCTGCGGCTACAGAAAGACTAAAACATTACGAAAATTTAACGATTGTAAATGATTCTTATACAAACATTAAGAAATATTTAGATGAAAATAATATAGAAGAAATTACCGGCGGAATTGTTTTTGATTTGGGCGCTTCTACTCCGCAATTGACTTCAAAAACGAGAGGTTTCAGCTTTTTAAATGATTCAAAATTAGACATGCGGTTTAATCAATCGGCTAATTTTACAGCTTATGATGTTGTTAATGATTATAAAGAGGATGAACTTGTCCGTATATTCAGTGAATATGGAGAAGAACGGTTTTCAAAAAGGATTGCTAAAAAAATAATAGAGATGAGAAAAATAAAGGTAATCGAAACGACTAAAGACTTAGTAAATATTATATTTGAGGCAACTCCAAGAATAAAATCCAAAATTCATCCTGCAACTAGAGTTTTTCAAGCAATTAGAATCGAAGTTAACCATGAACTTGACAACATTAAAAATACATTAAATGATGTGCTTACATTATTGGGAAATAATGCTATACTTTCAATAGTGACTTTCCATTCTTTGGAGGACAGAATAGTTAAGAATTTTTTTAGGTACTATTCTAGAGAATGGCAGGGAGCAGATGGGATGTTTGATTATAATCCGCCTTTACTTGAACTTGTAAATAAAAAACCTATTATAGCAAGTGAAGACGAAATTAAAATCAATCCGCCTTCGAGGTCGGCAAAGCTTAGAATTGCCAGAAGGATAAATAAAAATAATAATTAAAAAGGGGAGACATTAATTGAGCAGAAGTTCAATAAGATATATAGATAGAACATATATCTACGGTCAACAGGTAATGCCTGAGACTGTTACAAATCCTGTTATATATGGTCGTTTCCCTAAAGTTATAAATACGAAGTCTCCGATTGAAAAAATAAACAAACTTTTAAGTTCTGTATTATTGCTTTTAGTTCTTTTATCTCTGGTAAGTTATTATTTTGTTTCTGATGGGCAGAAGACTATGAATAATCTAACAAGAGAAATAGTTTCTTTGAGTAACGAAAATATTGAACTTCAAAATAAAATAGATAATTTGCATTCTTTTAATAGAATAGATACGATAATAAAAGAAAATTCAACATTAGATACAGCTAAAAAAGTTATTGAAATTCCTGCAGTCAGTGTTGTATCTGTTCCAAAGCTCAAACCGATACCTGTTAATTATAATTGGTCTATTGGTTATTAGATTAAGTTAAGTTAAATTGTTTAAACAATTATTATATTGTGATACCCTGTTTTTAGGGATTTTTGTTACATGAAAGAAAGAGATGAAAAGGACAAGATAAAACAAGTAGAGATGCGGATTAAAATAGCCCATGTCTTCTTGTTGGGAATATTTTTAATTGCTGTTATATATCTTTTCTTATTGCAAATAGTAGATATAAGACATTATAAAGCAAAAGCAAATAGTCAAAGATTTAGTAAAAGTTTTATAATGAGAGGTCAAATTGTTGACAGAAACGGTGTTCGTTTGGCAACTGACCAAAGTTCTTATAATGTATATGCTCATAGAGAATATTTCGATAATACTCCTGAAGAACTGGCTGAAAAATTGTCACCATATTTAAATTTGGATAAAAAATCGATAATTAATAGTATAACCAGAGGCTCAACCGTTATTCTTTTAAAAAAAGATGTTGATAGACAGACAGCTGAAAAAATAAAAAAGCTTGGTTTAAGAGAGATAAGTTTAGATAAAAAGAATGAAAGAGTATATCCGCAAGATGAACTTGCTGCTCATATTATAGGATATTATAATCCTGATGCTGATACTGCTTCAGGTGTTGAATTAACAGCGAAGGATAAGCTTGAAAAGGTAGATAATAAGATAAAGGTTCAAAGAACTCCACGTGGTGATATTATTTATGATACAGATACAGATCCTGTTTTAGCTTCTACTCCTCAAGTAGGGGAAACTGTCACTTTAACAATTGATTCAGCTATTCAACATGTTTGTGAGCGTGAACTATTAAATATGATAAATGAGAAAAAAGCATCTCGTGGTTCTGTAATAGTTATGAATCCAAAAAATGGTGAAATTCTTGGTTATGCTGTTTATCCAAGATATAATCCAAATAACTATAAAAAAACTTCTGCTATAACATTAAAAAATTGGACATTATCTGATGTATATCCTCCCGGTTCAACATTTAAAACATTAACTGTTGCTGCAGGTATTGAAACCGGGAGAATAAAACCATGGTCTAAAATATTAGATACGGGTAAGATGAAGCTTGGCAATTGGACTATACAAAATTATGATTACAATAAACATCCAAATCCGGGTATGATTAGTTTGGTTTATTTGCTGGAACACTCCAGCAATGTAGGAAGTGCTAATATAGCATTAATGATGACCCCCGGTGAATTTTATACTGTTTTATCAAAGTTAGGAATTGGTAAAAAAAGCGGGATAGATTTAAATGGTGAATCATCAGGTTTATTACCAAAACCATTTAAGTGGGATAAATCAAGACAGGCAACTATGGGCTATGGCTATGGGGCTTCTGTTACTGCAATGCAAATGGTCAGTGCCGTAAGTGCATTAGCTAATGATGGGGTTAGAGTTACTCCTCATGTAATAAAATATTCACCTGAAGAAGAAACAGAGAAAATTGAGAGAATTCAAGCTGTTAGTCCCGAAACAGCAAGAATAGTAACTCAACTTTTGGCTCAAAGTGTTGCTAATTCAAAATCTTATATTAACTTAGAAAAGTATACTGTAGCAGGTAAAACCGGAACATCTAAAAAACCTATGGAAAATAAAAAAGGCTATTCGGATGCTTTATATGCGTCTGTTATAGGGTATTTACCGGCAAGTAATCCTCAAATTTTGATATATGTGGTTGTTGATTCAGCCAGTGCGGGTGGTCCTGTCTGGGGTAATACAGTTGCAGCTCCTATATTTAAAGAAGTTGCAAATCAATGTGCAAGAATTTTGAATATTGCACCTGATAAGAAAATTATGGAAGAATAGAAGAGGTATTAGATATGTTGTTAAGTAAAGTAATAAGACTTCTTGATGAATATAAAACAAAAAATTTTAAGGATGTAGAAATTGAAGGACTTTCATATAATTCTCTTTTAACAAAAGCGAGAGACTTGTTTATTTGTATAAGAGGAGAAGTCTCAGATGGGCATAAATATGCAAAATCTGCTGTTGAGAAAGGAGCTTTAGCTTTATTTTGTGAGGAAGAACTTGACATTGATGTTCCCCAAATTATTGTATCGGATACAAAGAGGACTATGGCTCAAATTGCTGCTGCATTTTATAATGAACCTTCAAATGAATTAAATTTGATTGGTGTTACAGGTACAAACGGGAAGACAACAGTAACTCATTTAATTCAGAAAATAATTGAAGAAAATAATGAACAATGTGCCTTAATTGGTACTTTGGGTTATAAGCTTTCAAGTGCTGACAGTTATAAAGAAGCAAAACATACAACTCCTCAACCACCCGAACTTCAGCGAGATTTACGTCTAATGGCTGATAAAGGAATAAAAAATGTAGTAATGGAAGTAAGTTCGCATTCTTTGGAACAAAAAAGGGTTGGCTGTTGTGATTTCGATGGTGCTGTATTTACGAATTTGACTCAAGATCATTTGGATTACCATATAACAATGAAGAATTATTTTAAAGCAAAAGCAATTTTATTTGAAAATTTAAAAGAGGGTGCTTTTGCTGTAATAAATGCTGATGATGAATATGCTTCTGATTTTATTACAGTAGTTCCTAAAAATGTAAAAATATTAACTTATGGAGTTAAAAAAGATGCTGATGTAAGAGCTGAAGATATTGATTTTTCTGTAGATGGTGCAAAATTGACGGTGGTTTTTGCAGATAAAAAAGAAAAACTGAACTTGCATTTGAATGGTATGTTCAGTGTATATAATGCTTTAGCTGCATTTGCAGCAGCTATTGCTATGGGAATAGATTATAGGATTATAATAAAAGCATTGGAAAATACAAAAAGTGTAGCTGGCAGATTTGAAATTGTTAGTAAAAAACCATTGGTAATTGTTGATTATGCACATACTCCCGATGGATTGGAAAATGTTTTGAAAGCAGCAAGAGAACTTACACCAAAAACATCTAAGTTAATTTGTTTGTTTGGTTGTGGTGGTGACAGAGATACTACGAAAAGGCCCAAAATGGGTAAAATTGCAGATGAATTATCAGATAAGGTTGTAGTAACTTCAGATAATCCCAGAAGTGAGGATCCTCAACTGATTATATCTGATATAATGACTGGTATTAGAACAGTAGATACACAAAGAATATTTGTTGAACCTGACAGAGGTCTTGCAATTAAATTTTTAAAATCTATTTCAAATCCTGAGGATGTAATAGTTATTGCAGGTAAAGGACACGAAGATTATCAAATTCTAAAAAATGAGACTATCCATTTTGATGACAGGGAAGAGGCAAGAAAAGTTTTTGCTTTAGCCTAGTGTATAATATTTATAGTTTATAAGTTTAATCGGAGGTAATGTATGAAGTTAACTGTTTTGGGACCAGGATGCTGGGGATTAACGATTGCTTGGCTTCTTAATAATAATTTTGATGAAATATGTATATGGGGGCGGAGTCAGGATTTATCCGATGAGTTAAAAGAATATAAAAGAGCGACAAAACCTTTAACAGTTCAATTGGATAAAAAAGTTGACATTACCGACGATTTACAAAAGGCTGTGGATGGCGCCGAAATAATATTACTTGTTGTTGCAACATCGGGTATTCGTAATGTATGTCAGCAGTTAAAATCGGTTGGATTAAAAAACAATCAAATTTTAGTAAACCTGTCAAAGGGTTTAGAATTACCTTCATTAAAGAGAATGTCAGAAGTTATAAAAGATGAGCTTCCGGATTCTAAACTTGTTATTTTATCCGGTCCAACATTGGCAAAAGAAATATTGAACGGATGTCCGACGGCTGCTTCCGTTGCAAGTGATGATATTAAAGCGGCAGAATTTGTACAGAAATACTGTAGTGTTCCGTCTAAGTTCAGATTGTATACAAATTCTGATGTGATAGGTGTTGAACTGGGCGGCAGTTTGAAAAATGTAATAGCTATTGCTTCAGGTTTCGCCGATGCGATGAAATTGGGTGATAATTGCAGAGGTTCTCTTTTGACTAGAGGTATGGCTGAAATCGTAAGAGTCAGTGTTGCACTTGGGGCTAAACCTTCTACTTTATACGGTTTATCAGGCATGGGTGATTTAATTGCTACATGTTCAAGCCCTTTTAGCAGAAATTTTACAGTTGGTTCTATGCTTGGGCAAGGTAAAAAGATAGATGACATTTTGAGTGAATTAGGTTCTGTTGCAGAAGGTGTAAAAACCTCAAAAGCACTCTGTGAATTGGCTCAAAAACTTGGTGTTGAAGTACCTGTATCCTCGGCAATATATGAGGCTGTTTATACTGATATTACTCCTGAAGAAGTTCTGAATAAATTAATGAATAGAAAATTAAAACAAGAAGAAGAATATAACTTAAGTTCTAGATAAAAGGATAAAAATTTGGCAAACGAAGAAAAAAAGACATCATTTCAAGAGCTTATGGATGAGGGACTGGCTCTTTATGAAAAGAATGAAATAGTAGAAGCTATAAAGGTCTATAAGATAGCGCTTATAATGTCTAAAAAACTTGATCCCAATTCCATTGCAGGATTATACATAAGGCTTGCTAATGCTTATTATAAGTTGGAAGATAAAGATAAATCTACTTATTATTATGAAGAGTATTTAAAATTGTTTCCACAGGGGCAAGTTAGTGTTTTCTCACGTTTAGCTCATTCATATTATTATATTGATACTGATAAAAGTATAGATTATCATAACAAAGCTTTAAATATAGAGTTAAATAAATATGATTCTGCCTGTAAACTTTTTGCTATGACAAAATCATCATTCTATGATCAGCAAGATATAAAAGATGAATCTGAATATGAAGTTGAGCAGATTAGGACTAATTTATTTAAAAATATAGTTCAATATAACCATAATGATAAAAAGAAAGAACCAAATAAAAAGTTAAATATTGGCTATTTCTCATCTGATTGTCATGCACATACAATGATGAATTATATTCTACCTATTTGGGAAAATCATAATAAAGAGGAATTTAATTTTTTTATTTTTAATGGTTCAGAAAAAAATGATTCTACAACTGAAAAAATAAGAAATCTTGGTTTTGAGATGATAGATATTTCAAAAGCAGATGAAAAAAGAATCGCAAAATTGATATATGATAAGCAGATAGATATTCTTATTGATTTAGGAGGGTATACACATTTAAAAACATATGCAATGCTGTATAAGCCGGCACCAATAATAATATCATATCTTGGTTATCTCAATACTCTTGGTATGAAAGAAGTAGATTATATTTTGACTGATCGTTATACAATACCTGAAGATAAAGCTTATCTTTATACAGAAAAACCTTTGTATTTGGACAAAGGCTATCAAATTTTTACGGAAAAAAATCTTCCAGACATACAGGAATGTCCATTTAAAACAAATGGATATATTACATTTGGTAGTTTTAATTGTACTTCAAAATTTAATGATACAAATTTTTATATATGGTCTAAAATCCTTGAAAAAATGCCTGATGCTAAATTATTAATTTATAGGACTCGTCTTTCTAAAAAAATGATTAAGTATTTTAAATCCAAACTTGTAAAAAGAGGGGTTTCTTTGGATAGGGTTATATTTAGTTCTAAAAATTATAGTCCGCATTTTAAAGCATATTCATTGGTTGATATTTCTTTGGATCCATATCCTTTTAGTGGAATGTCTATAACAATAGAGACTGCTTTAATGGGAGTTCCGACAATAACATTAGTTGGGGAAGGAATGCAATCAAGAGGTGCCGGAAGAATAAATCATATAATAGGATTGGATGAACTCAATGCTTCTTATGGTGATGAGTATATTGAAAAGGCAGTTAATTTAGCAAATGATAAATCTAAACTTGAAAAATTAAGAAAAGAGTTAAGAGAAAAAATTAATACTTCGGATTTAAGGCAAAGTGCAGTTGAATTTACTCGCGATTTAGAAAATAAATATAGAAAAGTATGGACTGATTTTATAAATAGTCCTTAAAATTTTTACGTAAAATTTTAAATCCGCAGCCTTCAAGTAATTCACCTTGAAAATGATTTGATTTTTCGGGATAGTTTTTGCAAATTAATGGGCGGGTTTTATATTTTCCACATAGTCCACTATCAAGAAGGAATTTGCAGCTTAGTATAATGTTATTATTTTCATCTGTCCCGGTTATATAAAAACGTTTGTAATATGGCAGGAAAAATTGCATAATTTTTAGTTCTTTTTCATTCTTCAATCCATATGAACGTATTTCTTTACAGCATTTCCCACATTTTTTGCATTCTCCAATTACTTTGTATTCTATTTTTTGCGGAATAAAGTAAGACAGAATTTCATAATATAGTGACTTTATAAAATCTATAGACATTTGTTTACAATCCAGTTTTCATATTTATTTATTTGGTAAAATATAATCACAAATATATAATAAAAAACCGAGGAATAAAATGAGTCCAAAGAAGAAAAAAAAGAGCAATGTATTTTTATCTTTTATAAAAGGTGTATTTATTATTGGGATTGCAGTAATATTAGCTGGTTATGTTGCTGTTAAAATGTATTTGAATGATTTGGCTCCGATTCCTAATTTAGAAAACTATAATAGAAATATTGTTACACAGGTATATTCTTCGGATGAACATGTAATTAAAACATTTCAGACATTTCATTATGAACAAGTTTCTATTGATGAAATTCCGAAGTATCTCAAAGATGCTATTATTTCAACAGAAGATAAAAACTTTTATAATCATGATGGTTATGATATTTGGGGTATTGCCCGTTCTATTCTTGTTAATATTATTAATAAAAGTGCGCGTCAAGGTGCCAGTACTATTACACAACAACTTGCAAGGCTGTTATTTCTTTCTAACGAAAAAACATTAGTAAGAAAAGTTAAGGAGATAAAAATCGCAGCCAGAATTGAAAAATCAATTTCTAAAGATAAGATTTTGGAAATGTATTTAAATAATGTATATCTTGGTTCCGGTTCATATGGTGTAGGGGCAGCTGCTTCTACATACTTTAATAAAGAGTTGTCTCAATTAACATTGGCAGAGTGTGCTTTAATTGCTGGGTTGCCACAGGCTCCTTCTCAGTATTCTCCCTATAAAAATATTAAATTGGCTGAAAAAAGAAGAAATAAAGTTCTAAAAAGAATGTATATAATGAAGACTATTACGAAAACTCAATATGAAGCTGCGTTAAAAGAGAAGATAGTATTAAATAAAAAGCCAAGTTTACACAGAACAAATATTGCACCTTATTTTATTGATTATGTACTAAAAGAGCTTGAAGAATTGGGTTTTGATGAAACTGAAATTTCTCAAGGCGGATATAAAATAATTACTACTTTGGATTATGATGCACAAGTAGCAGCAAATGAAGCTATTGATAAAAATATGAGAGCTTGGCATTTGACAAAACCAAATCAACAAGCAGCATTATTTTCATTTTCTCCAATGACAGGTGCAATTATTGCATATTGTGGTGGTAAGGATTATACTCAAAGCCAATATGACCGTGTTACTCAAGCAGTAAGACCACCGGGATCTTCATTTAAACCTATAGTATATGCAGCTGCTATACACAAAGGTTGGACACCTACTGATATGGTAGAGGATTCTCCTATAACAATAGGTGATTGGAGTCCAAGAAATTATGGAAATAAGTATAAAGGTAAGATGCCATTATATAAAGCTTTGGTTATATCTTCCAATGTAATTGCCGTTAAACTTATTAAAGATATTGGTATCGCACCGGTTATAGATATGGCAAGAGCATTAGGAATAACAACACCTTTAACTCATGATTATACAATTGCACTTGGTTCAAACGGGGTCAAACTTTATGATATGGTTATAGTCTACGGTAATTTCGCAAATGGCGGATATAAGGTTAAACCGTATGCTATTGAAAGAATTGAAACACAAAGAGGAAAAGTTATATATCAAGCAAAAAGAACAAAAATTACAAAAGTTTTAGACAGAGATACAGCCGGAATTATGACGGCTATGCTAAGAAAAGTAATAACATCAGGAACCGGTCGTGGAGCAAATATTGGTAAACCTATGGGTGGTAAAACAGGTACTACTAATGAGAATAAAGATGCTTGGTTCATTGGTTATACTCCGGATTTGGTTACAGGTGTATTTATCGGAAATGATAATAATAAAAGTATTGGTTTAACAGGTGGTAGTGCTCCTGCCAGAATATGGAAGGATATGATGATAGTTGCTACTAAAAAATATGGTAGTCCTGAGTTTGATTATCCTGAAGTCAATTTGAATGTTGAATATGATGACATACCAATAGATCCGAATGTAGATTTGGAAAGTGATAATCAAGGTGAGGATACACAAGTAGAAAAAGAAAGAAAGTTTTGGAAATTCGGTAAAGATAAAGAAGAGGAAAAGAAAGAAACAGTCAAAGATAATAGTTCTCAGTCGGGAGAAAGTTTTAAGTCTATTCCCGTTCAGGTTACAGTGCCTTTAGATATTGCAAAATTAAAAGCAGAGAAAGAACAAAAAAAACAAGAAGAAAAGAATGCTCCCAATATTCAAATTCAGCAAAAGGCTATTAATATCGGATATCCACAACAATAATTATGCTAGAATTTACTTAGTTTCGGTATTCTCATTTGAAATACATCTTCTAAATCTATTCCGTTTAGTATTTCATTAAAAAGTATATTAGCTTGTACGCTTTTTTCTTTGAAATTTCTAATCAAACCAATTACCTTTACATCTGTATATTTTTCAATTAATGAAGGAAATTCTTTAATATCGGGATTATCAGAATATACAGGGAATTTATTGATTATAACACCCGAAATATTAATGTTTGCGCTTTTTGCAGTATTTATTTCATTTAAGTAATTATTTATTGTGTTTTCAGCCGGGTTAACAATAAATAATACAGGCAATTTAAGAGTTAATGGAATTTGTATTGAAAATGTATTTTCATTTAAAGGCGTCATAAGCCCACCAGCTGACTCAACTATAGTTATGTCTGTTTTTTGTTTAAGAATATTATAATCTCTTTCTATTTCATCTAACTTAATTTTAACAGCTTCAATTTTAGAAGCGACAATAGGCATTGTTTTAGAAACCATCATATATGTTGAGTGAGTTGTAATATATGGATCTAACATTTTCACAAAAGATAAGTCCGGAGAAATAAGATACTTACCTTTGTCTATTGCTCCGGTTTGTATTGGTTTATATACTCCTGATTTATATCCTAACGATTGCATAACAGCAGCAATGCCTGCAGATATTACTGTTTTACCGCTTTTATTATTTATTCCTGTTACGAATATATTCATAATTGAATTATATCAGTATGTTATATTAATAGAACATACATAAGGTGGATAAATTGTAATATTAACGAAATACATGTAAAATAATATATAGACTTATCAATAGAAAGAATTAATATTTAAAACATGAGAAAATTTATAATTATAATATTAATCTTATTATGTTATTTCGTTTTTATAGATAAAATAAAAGCGGACGATTCAGAACATCAAGTTTTAAAAATAAGAGAAGGCACTTTTGCAAAGGTAATGACTCGTGATGAGTTTTCAACTTTAACAGCTGACATAGGTGATGAAGTCACATTTATCAATACGCAGGATATGTACGTTTATGAAACTAATGCAATTCCGGAAAATACTATTTTTTACGGTGAAATAGAAGATGTAAGAGAACCGGTTGAAGGAAGAGACGGAGCATTAAAGATTTCTATATATAAAATGATAACACCGGATAAAAAGGTCTATCGTTTGTCAGGACATATATATGGTGAAAATGATAATTATATTGGCGGAAGAAATACACCGAGTATTTATTACCATAAAGTTCCGCATTATAATCAAAGGCTGAAACCCATGCTGAAAGCAGTACCTTTGAATGTATATGAAATGGGTAAACATACTGTTGTCAAACCGGGGGCTGAACTTTTTGTTATTTTTGAAAAAGATATTATATTAAAATGAACTTTTTTTTAATTTTCTCGTTAAAATTAATATGTAATATAGTAAAAGTAGTATAAAGGAGAAATACATGAGGAAAGAATTATTTGCATTATCAGTTATTATTTCAATGGCTTCTGCCCCATGTCTGTGTTTTGCCGATTCTAATTATAATGTTATAACACCTGCTGTTCAGGAAATACCTTCATCATCTGGCAATTATCAAACACAATATCCATTGCCAGTCAATTCATATCAGTCTCAAGGATATAATTATAATAATTATAACTATGGTAATTACAACAATAGTCAGTTACAAGGAAATGTAGTTATGGTTCCGGCAAACACTTCATTTTCAGCTACATCAATGACTTCTATATCTTCTGAAACTGCAAAACTAGGTGATAATGTTTCATTTTATCTGGGGTCAGACTTTTATTACGGTAATAAGTTAATTGCAGCAGCAGGAAGCAAAGTTAACGGCACTGTTATTAAAGCTAAAAAAGGTGGTTTAGGCAACCGTAACGGACAGTTACAAGTTCGATTCACAAATATTATTACCCCGACAGGTCAAATGATTCCTATTAGTGCAAGTATACAAACAAACGATGGTTCAGGAATCCTTAAAGCCGGAACAGCAAAAGATGTATCCAAAGAATATGCAAAAGATGCAGCAATAGGTGCGGCTGCAGGAGCTGTTCTTGGTACTGCTATGGGTGCATTGTCCGGTGGAAGTGTTGGCAGAGGTGCTATATACGGAACAGCTGTTGGTGGTGGTATGGGTATGGCTCAAAATTTATTTGAACGTGGAGGTAATGTTGAAATTCCTCAAAATGCACAAATGAATATTGTTTTAGACCAACCCGTAACAGTTTCTTCTAATACTCCATATTAGTAGGTAAACAGGCTATTTGTTTTATCGTCGTTTTTTTGATAAAATAACTAGCAAATGGGAATTTAGGGATGTCAGTTATAAAAAACGATGATAATATAAAATCAAAAAATATGAGGAATAAAGCACCTGTATATGAAATTCCTGCTGTTATAAGAAAAGAAAAAGAGGAAATTTCTTTTGAAAAGGCTTTAGTTTGGGCTTTCATTTTACATCCTGCTATTATTCTTATATTGTTGCTTTTTTCGATTGTACTAAAATTTTTAGGAATTGATTTTAATTTATTCAATAAACCTGAACTAAAACCAAAAGATATAGAATTTGTACTTGTTGAGAAAGAAGCTCCGCCAATCAATAAAAATACGAAAAATAGAGCGGATAAAAATTCACAGGCAGGTGGGAAACATGATCCAAAACGTCCTGTTTCGTTGCCTCAAACTGCAGCGCCAAAGGCTCCGGCAAAGAAGCCTTCATCGCCTGCACCAAAGAAACCGGTTGCACAAAAACCAAAACCGCAGGTTAAACCACAACCTGCTGTAAAACCTCAAGTGCAGAAGCCTGCGGCTCCGAAACCTCAACAGCAAGCTCCGCAAAAGCCTGCTCCAAAACCTCAGGCTCCAAAACCAACGGTAACGCCATCTGTTCCAAAGCCTGCGGTTAATCCGTCATCTAATTTTAATATTCCAATACCAAAATCTGCAATTCCGCAGATAGCACAACCAACGACAGCTCCTGTTACTTCTGCACCTAAAATTGGCGGTGGTTCAACAGGTGCTGCAGGTAAATCAGGTTCTGCTGCTCCGAGCTTTTCACCAACTACATCAAGTAGAGGGGGCTCAGGTGGTGGCGGAAGATTTTCTAATTCTACCGGTTCCGGTCGTGGAAATATAGGAAATCCGGGACCGGGAAATCCAAACGGTGCACCCGGTATTGATGCTATAAAAGAACCTGATTTTGGCCCTTATATGAAGGAACTTCAAAGACGTATAAAAATGAATTGGGATCCGCCAAAGGGTAATGAAAGTAAACGTGTAATACTTTTATTCTCAATTGCAAGAGACGGTAGACTTCTAAATGTTAAAGTACATCGTTCATCCGGACTTGAGGCGGCAGATAGAGCAGCTATAGATGCTGTTAAATTGACAGCTCCATTCAGACCTTTACCTCCTGAATTTAAAGGAAACAGTGTAGATATCCAATTTACATTTGACTATAATGTATTCGGAATATCCGGCTAAGAAATTATAATAAGAAAAGAGGAAATAAATTATGGAATTACTATTACATTCAATTAAACTGGACTGGCCCGTATTATTGCCAATTCTTGTTTGTTCAATTTTAACTGTTGCCGTTGCTATTAACAGATTTAGTTTTTATAACAAAAATAAACGTGATGTTGTTAGATTTATTAGAGCTTTAAAAACAGAATTAGTTAATAACAGGCTTGATGCGGCAAAAAATCTTAGTATTCAATTAGGCGGCGTAATTGGAGAGGTTGCAGAAGAAGCTGTAAGAATTTTTTCTGAACAAAAAGTTGGATTTTCTCGTTCTTTTGATATTTCTGCTAATTTGGCTACAAGAAAATTGGAAAAATATTTAACTATTTTAGGTACAGTAGGCGGTGTTTGTCCTTTCTTAGGTTTATTTGGTACTGTAGTCAGAATCCTTTATACTTTCCAAGATTTAGCTTCACAAGGTAATCAATCCGCTGCAGTTGCTATGGGTATCGGTTCAGCATTAATTGCTACTGCTTTCGGTCTTGGTGTTGCTATTGTTGCTGTTGTTCTTTATAACTTATTCCAATCTACAGTTAAAAGATATGAAGATGATTTTCAGCTTATTAAATTATTATTCTTAAGTTTTACTGATTCAGAAGAAAAAACTCAAGCAAAAGCATTAGTATAGGAAAATAAAATGTCTTTTTCAACAAATTCAGATGATAAAAAAGGTTTATTCACCGAAATTAATATAACTCCGTTAACAGATATTTTCTTAGTATTGTTAATTATCATGATGGTAATTGCACCCTCTTTTCAATCTATTGATACGGATATAAATATACCTGAAATTAATAGCGGAGTTTCTGTTGAACAAAAAAATGCGGAAATTTCAGTGACTAAACAAGGTAGGTACTATATAAACGGAAGGCCGATATCTTCAGATAATCTTGTTAGTGAACTTACAAATTTGAAACCTTCTTTAGAAAAGGCTGAGGTTGTTGTTAAAGCTGATACTGAAACTAAAAGCAGTGAGATTCAAAAAATTATGAAAGCTGCTCAAGAGGCTCAATATGTTAAGTTGGTGCTAGCGGGTGAACCGCTTACGAAGAAAGAACAACGAAATCTTGAGCAACAAGCAAACATGGAAAATTTGCAAAAAGATAATAATACTAAATCAGTTAATACTAGTGATTACAACTGGGATGAGTAAGGTAGATCAATATGGCAGGACAAAGAAAAACATTCAATGAAATTAATATAACTCCGTTAACGGATATTTTCCTTGTTTTACTTATTATTATGATGGTTATCGCACCATTGTTAGATCAACAAGGTTTGAATTTGGCAGTGCCTAATATGATTGAAGTTCAGGATGAAATTAAAGACTCTAAATTGATTAAAGTTCTTGTTACTGACGAAGATAAATATATGCTTGATGATACTGAAATTCCCGTTAGCGAACTGTCCAATATGATATCAGAACAAGCAAAAGTTAATGCTGATGGGCTTTTAATAATGACTCAAGATAATGCCACACACGGTGCTGTTGTTAAATTGATGGATGAAGCTCGCAATTCCGGTGTTACAAATATTTCTATTACGGAATACTAATTATTATTATTCTTTAATAAGTAATACAATACTTTGTGTGGCTATGGATTTTTTCTCACCAACGGAGTCTTGTTCTTCCATTGTTTTTGCTTTTATTGATATTAAATTTTTATCAATTTCAAGTATTTGAGATAATCTCTCTTGTATTAACGGAATGTATGGTTTCATTTTCGGTTCTTGAGCAAAGATTGTATTATCCAAATTATTTATTTTATAGCCTTTTTCTTCAATAAGTTTTTTTGTCTCTTTTAAAAGTATAGCGCTATCTATGTTTTTATATTGAGGGTCCTTATCAGGGAAATGAGTTCCTATATCACCAAGTGCTAATGCACCTAAAAGGGCATCTATGATTGAATGAATTAATACATCAGCATCAGAATGTCCTAAAAGACCTTTTGCGTAACCAATTTCAATACCGCCAATTATTAATTTCCTTCCCTCAACAAGTTTGTGAATATCAAATCCTTGACCGATTCTAAACATTTTCTTTTCCCCATACGAATTTATTTATTGCTTTTACAAAGCCTTCATTATCAACTGTATCTGTAATATAATTTGCTTTCGCTTTTATTTCGTCGGTGCCATTTCCCATTGCTACACCTATTCCTGCTGTTTCAACCATCTCTATGTCATTATTTTGGTCGCCTATGGCTAGAACTTCTTTCTCCGTAAAGCCTAATTTATTTGCTAAAAACTTTATAGCATTGCCTTTTGTTGCCTCTTTATTTGCTATTTCGCAGAATATATCCGTTGATTTTACTACATATATTTCAGGGTATTTTGTTTGAAGTTCTTTGATTAAATCTTCAATTAATTTTGGATCTTTATCAATTGCAAGAATTTTGTTTAGTTTTGAAAAATCAAGGTCATCAAACGAATTTACCTTAAAGTAATCTATCCCCTTGTTTCCAACATAGGCTTTTATATAATCATTGTCATTTTCTACATATAGAACATCTTCTATATAAACATTCATATGAATGTTTCTGTCTCTAAGTTCTGTAACAATTTTTCTTGCAATATCTTGAGGCAAATATTTAACATCTAAAATTTTACCGTCATAGGTATTTATTAATCCGCCTTGGTAACATATTAAAGGACATTCAATTCCAATTTCATCCGCAACATATTTTGCACTTGCGTATGTTCTTCCTGTTGCAATTGCAACGTGAATTCCATTCTTGATTAAGTTCTGCATGCAGGCTTTGACATTGTGTGTTAAACCGTTTTTTTCGGAATAAATGGTTCCATCTATGTCGGTTACAACCATTTTTATCATAATTTATATGCCCTCATTAATGTAGCAATGGTCTTTGCATCATTTATTTTACCTGTTTTTACCATATCAAAAACTTTGTCTTTATCTATTGCAATATAATTAAGTATTTCACCTTCATCAAGATGTTGTCCTTTATATGTTAAATCGATAGCTTTAAATAAGTATAATTTTTCATTGCAAAATCCGGGGCTTGTCCATATAAAGCCTAGTGATTCCCAATCTTTTGCAATAAATCCTGTTTCTTCTTCCAGTTCTCTTTTGGCAGCGGATAAAATATCCTCATTACCTTTATCCAGTTTCCCTGCGGGAAGTTCATATAAAATTTCTTTTGTCGGATACCTGAATTGTTGTACCATCAGAATTTGTTCATTTTTTTCTGCAACTATAACAACACCGCCTGAATGATGAACAACTTCTCTTATTGTTTTGTAACCATCAGATAATTCAACATCATCTTTTGTTATATTAAATACTTTTCCTTCGTATATATTTTTTGAATTGATTGTTTTTTCGTATAATTTTTCCATAAGTCAATTATACAATGTTAATGAATAATTTTCAGTATTAATTTATTTTATATATATCAAAATAAGAAAATTTGCCTGTGTTATAATTGACCTATGAGCACAAGAAATATAATAGGTTTTTGGGGTTATCCTAATCCTGACTTGATAGATAAATATAAAAAATTATATCCAAATGCAATATGGATTGATTTTGATATTGATTATGGACTAACAAAACAAGATATATTGCCTGAATCATATTGTGCGATAATTAAGAACATTATTAACTGTGCGTTTTATTATAAAAATCAATTATTGGTTATTTTAGCACCTATAGGTAAAGATAAATGTGATAGCGGTTGGTTCGCATATGAGATTTTGAAAGATATGGGATATCCTGTTGTTTCTTCTGTTTTTGAAGAAACAAAATATAAAAAAGAAGTTAAGATATCTACTTCAACTCTTCCTTTAAGACAAAAAGTTGAACTGATTACAAAAGGAATATATGAACCGCAAGTATTAGAACTTGAACAATGCCGTGCAAAATTTGGCTTTTGGGGGGTACCGCCTAATGATTTATCGATATTAGAGTTGTTTCCCGATGAAACTCATTTATATGGCTGGACAAGATGTGTTGAAGCTATGGCTCCTGCTGATATTGAACTTGAAATGTATATAGATATTAATGTTCCCACTGTATTTTATTCGCAGTCTTTTTGCTCAAAGGCACAGATGGCAAAATATTTGGCTGATAAATATAATGGATTATATATTGATATTGATGATACTGTTACTAATTCTACAAAAGCAAAGATTGAGGCCTTTTTGAGGTTGCGATGAATAAAACAGATATAGTATTAGATGCCGGTACAACTTGGTCAAAAATAATAGAAAGAAATTCATCTGATTTAATGAATGGATATAAGAATTTTATTGTTAAATCAGAAAATGGGTTTAATTATTATGTGTTGCCATCTTCAAAATTAAAAGAAATGAAAATTAAATTTGATAAAGCGACGGGGCATATGTCTTTAAGTATGCTAAAAAATAAAGAAGACTATGAAAATGAAGTTATTGCATTGATTCAGGGATTTAGAAAAAAAATTACAGAAGATGCAATTATCTTGGATATGGGAAGTCGAGATTCTAAATGGGCACAATATAAAGATGGTAATTTTAAAGATTTGGATTGGAATAATTCATGTTCCAGTTCAACAGGTGCAACGATTGAAATGCTTTTAAAATTTTATAATATAAAACTAGAAAATTTAAAAGTATCTGATGAAAAATATGTTATAACTTGCGGTATTTTCGGCTTAGAAAAAATAATGGACGATATTGCAAAAGGTGTAAACTCCGAAATGGCAGTTTCAAAGTTTATCCATGGTATTGCTTTTAATGCTTGGAATTTTGCTAAAAAACCGGCTAAATTATATTTATCGGGCGGATTTTGTGAAAATAAATGTTTCATTGATTCTTTAAGTAAATACTGTGAAGTAATTCCATTGGGGCGGTTTTTACTTTGTGAAGGCTTGTTTTAATTCCTTAAGAATGTTATTCTATCGATATTAGATAATAGGAGAAAAACATGAGTATAAATTCTGTAAGTTTTGGTCGTACTATAAAAGTTAATGCACCATTATCTGTTGCAAAACATGCTGTTGATTTGATTAATACTATTCCGCAAAGAAGAGGGGAATCAAGAGTTCAACAACAATTAAAAGATATATTCTATGATACAGATAAAGGCAGAGCAAGAGCTGTAGCTACTAATGGTGAATCAGGAGATGTATATATAGTTAGCGGTATGGCTGCTAATGATGTTGGTTTACTTATTAAAGATAGAAACTTCCATATAGATGAGGCCAAAAAGACATATGGAGAAGACTGTTACACATATGAATGTATTAAAGAAGCTGAAGATGAACGTTATACGGATTTGTTAACGCTTGTATTATTTGAAACAGAAGAACCGATTGAGCTAGATATTAATTACTCTGGCAGAAAAAATCGTATTAAATCTATTGATATCAAAATATAAAAATAGGAGGTTTAAAAACCTCCTATTTTATTATAAAGATTGTTTTATTTCCTTTTCTATTTTAGATAAGACAGATATCAGGTTCGATTTGTCTTTTCCTGCGCCTTGAGCGTATTGTGGTCTGCCTCCGCCTTTACCACCTGTTTGTGAAGCCAGTTTGTTTACAATTTGTCCTGCATTTATTCCTTTCTTTACAAACGAGTCGCTTACCTTAACAACATATGTTATTTTATCTTCATCAACAGATGCTAAAATGATTATGGATTCACCCAGTTTTGAAGCTAGAAGTTCACTTCCGAGTTTTATAAGGTTTGCGGGATATGCTTCCATTTGAGTGATAAATAATTTACCGCCATTGACGTCTTGAGCTTTTGAAACAAATGATTGGAATTTTGTTTTTGCTTGTTCTGCTTTTAAATTCTCAATTTCCAATTGAAGATTCTTATTATCAACAGCAAGTTTCATTATTCTTTCACCAAGTTCTGATACAGGACATTTAAAGGCTTGTGTCATTTTATCTATGATATCAGATTTTTCACCTAAGAATTTTAATGCAGTATTTCCGCAAACGGCTTCAATTCTTCTTGTGCCTGCCGCAACTGCACTTTCTGATACGATTTTTGTAAGTCTTATTTTTCCTGTTGAACTTACATGTGTACCACCGCATAGTTCTGAAGATATATTCCCAAATTTAACAACTCTTACGTTATCATCATATTTTTCTCCGAACAAAGCCATGGCTCCTGATTTTTTTGCCATTTCTATATTCATGACTTCTGTATTTTGATTAATATCTTCATTTATCCAATTGTTGATAATATCTTCAACTTCCTGAACTTCTTCTTTTGTCATGGCTCTTGGGAAAGTGAAGTCAAAACGAGTTCTGTTCTCTTCAACAAAAGAACCTGCTTGGTGTACTTCATCACCTAATACTTTTCTTAATGCAGCTTGAATTAAATGTGCATTAGAGTGATGTATAGTTATTTCTTTTCTTCTTTTGGTATTGATAGAAGCTTTAACTGAATCTCCAACTTTTGCTTCTCCGTTAACCATTTGTACTCTGTGAACAAATAGTTTATTAACTTTAAAAGTATTTAAAACTTCAGCTTTAAAGTCTTTTCCTTCAATTATACCTGTATCACCGATTTGACCCCCTGATTCTGCATAAAACGGTGTTTTATCAAGCATAATATCTATAAAGTCACCTGCTTCTATAATTGCTATAATTTTTGCTTCTGCTTCTGTTTGATTGTAGCCTACAAAGTTAGTTGAACCAAATTTATTTTCTACATCAACATAAACTAAATCATCAGTAAGACTGATTTTGTGTGCTGCTGATTTTGCTTTTTCTTTTTGTTTTTGCATTTCTTCTTTATAACCGTCGGTATCAACGCTTACGCCTTTTTCAGCGGCTATTTCTATTGTTAATTCAAGCGGGAAACCGAATGTATCATATAGTTTAAATGCATTTTCTCCGTCAATTCTGTTTGAGTTTTGGATTAAATCTTCTAATAATTTATAACCTCTGTCTAAAGTTATCTTAAATCTTTCTTCTTCTTGTTTTATTGTAGATTTAATTTTTTCAGCATTTTTCTCTAAATCAGGATATGTTTCTTTATATTGACTGATTACGGTATCTACTATTTCGCTTAAGAAAGGAAGTTCTAATCCTAGTAATTTACCATGTCTTAAAGCGCGGCGTAAAATCATTCTTAAAACATAGCTTCTTCCTTCATTACCGGGAGTTACGCCGTCGTTAATCATAAAAGTTACACATCTTGCGTGGTCTGTTATTATTCTTAAAGAAATATCTGTTTTTGAATCTTTTTTATATGGTATTTTTGACATCTCGGAAACTTTATCCAAAATTGGTTTTAAAAGGTCTGTTTCAAAAGTTGAATCTTTGCCTTGTACAACCATTGCAATACGTTCCAGACCCATTCCGGTATCTACGTTTTTCTTTTCTAATGGAGTTTGGTTTCCTTCTTCGTCTTGGAATAATTCAGTGAATACTAAGTTCCAAATTTCAATCCAACGATCGCATTCACATGTTGCTATAGAACAATCATCGCTGCATTTTAAGTGTTCACCTAAATCGTAGTGAATTTCACTACAAGGACCGCAAGAACCTGTAGCCCCGGGAGGACCCCAGAAATTGTCTTTTTTGCCTTTTCTTATTACACGTTCAGGTGCTACTCCAACATCTTTTGTCCATATATCATATGCTTCATCATCTGTTTCATATATAGTAATCCATAAACGTTTAGGATCTAATTTTAAGTAATTTGTTACAAAATCCCAACTCCAAGGAATAACTTCTTTTTTGTAATAGTCACCAAAAGCAAAATTTCCAAGCATTTCAAAAAACGTATGATGTCTTGGGGTTCTTCCTACATTTTCTATATCTGAATCTTTTCCGCCGGCTCTTGCACATTTTTGACAAGATACTGCTCTTGCAGGTTCAAATGGTGGCTTCTCTAAACCAAGATAATATGGTAAAAATTGCAACATACCTGCAGTTGTCAATAAAACTGTTGGATTATCCGGAACCAAGCTTGAACTTGGTACTTCTGTTGATTGATGTTTATCTCTGAAAAATTCAATAAATGCTTTTCTTATTTCATTCCCTGTTAATGGAGTTGTCATTTTATATTCCTTTTTTATTCTTTATAGGAATATTTTACAACAAACAATTACAGCGTGATTAAATAATCTGGAATAAAACCATTTAAGTGTAAAAAAGGCTTACTTTATGTAAGCCTTTTTATGTTCCCCAATTCTTTTCCCTAGTCTGTAGTACGCTCTTTAGTCAATTCTAATCCAGCAAAGTTTCTAATAAATTTGCGTTCTTTATTGCCAGTGCATTTTCCTTAACTTTTTGTTTATGTATATATGTTCTTAAAGCTTCACGAATCAATTCACTTCTTGTACGATTTTCACCTTCGGCAACTTCATCAATTCTTGTTAAAAACTCTTCGGGCATTGAAATTAAAACTCTAGCCATTTTATATTCCTCTTATTTATTGCTCTCGTACTTATATAAAAACAATTCAGAAATAAAAATTGCATATTTTGTATATAAAAAAGAAAAACCCTATATATTGCAAGGGTTTTTCATGTTTACATTTGTTTACAATTATAAATCTTCGTCTTCAAATCCGGGAGAACGTGTGGGTAATTTTTTGTATCCGGGGTTGGTGTATACTGCTTTCTTTATGTATTTGTTAGTATAATCACCTTTTTCAAATAATTTCATTAGCATATTTTCTCTTGTTACCAAAGAAGAAACGCTATTTCTTGCGGACGGATTTTTTTCTGTAAGTTTCATCCAAGTTGCAGCTTCCAGAGTCCAAGCATAAGTTTCTTCATTTAATGATGCAAATTCATCTTGATGAATAGCTTCGTGGGCTAATAATGCGGCAATTGCTTCAGGTGGGGCATTGCGGTGTTTTTCATTAATGTAAATATATAATCTGCCTTTTTTCTTCCAGCCTAAGGCATCAAAAGATGCATATTCAGGATTTATTTCCGAAATATTCTTGAATTCAATTTTAACCGGTTTTTCTGTTAAATTATTACCCATTAGCGCATTGTATGAGTATTTTGATATATTTACTGTTTGCATTAATTCCATTGCTTGCATGACTGCCCCGTCTTTAGTAACCTTTTTATATTTTTTTGCGTGGGCATCAGTATCGAATTCCGGTTTGTTAACACTCATACCATCGGCAATTTGAGCTTCTCTTAGTCGATTTTCATCTATACCTGCAGTATTCTCCGCAAATGAAAAAGATTGTACTAATATTGTAAATATAAATGAATAGAATATTATTTTATTTTTCATGTATCCCCTATCTTTTTTCGCTATATTAATAATATTATGTCTTATTTAATTTTTAAGGACAAATTTTTTTAAGGCAAATTTTATTAATTATATAAAATTTCTTATGAATAAAAGCTTTTGTCATCTTTGTAAATTTAGATGAAGTTTATTTGGTTATAAAAGTATACATATTTTTTATATTTATTTGAAATCATGTCTGATTTAGTATATTCTTTTTATGTAGATTATGGGTTAACGACGTATTTTAATAAGCCTTGAGAGAAGAAAAGAGAAAAAAATGGAACAATTTCTCAATGATAATATGTATGTGATAGACTTAGGTGAACTTAATACTGCGCCTGAGATTATATTTGAGCTAAGTTCTATTCTTGATAAAGATGAAGTTAAAAATAAAAGAATTTGTTTAAAACTTGGAAATGTAGACTTAAATCAAGCACAGCTCTTAAGTATAAAATCTTTAATTACAGGTATTGATTCTACATTATCTTGTGTTGATACCAAATCTGTTGAAACAGAGAAAGTTGCTTTATCTTTAGGAATAATAGTTTCGAATATTTCAGCAGAAAATTCTATGGAAGTAGCACCTACAATGCCTTATAAAATGGCTGAAGAATTAAAAGAAGATATTACTAATACAGAAACGGAAGAGAATGAAGATATTGTTGAAGAATCTGATATAAGTGAAGAAAATTTAAATGATGTAATTGTTGAAGATAACGAAAATTTGACATCTGAAAAAATTGAAGGTGCTTCCGAAAATAAAGAAGACAATGAATTTATACAGCAAAATTCCCAGATAGAAAAAGAAGTTTTAAGCGAAGAACCCAAAGAAACGATTAATTCTGTAATAGATAATAAAATTATTACTGAAGCAACAAAAGAAGAAATACAGGATGAGTTGGACGTAATTTTTGGTTCAACTCCATCTCAAACTGTATTTTATGATATGGAAAATCCATCGGAAGTTTATGAAGAACGCGAAGAATTAACAGATATTATTGTTCCTGAACAAGAATATACAAAGGAGGATATAGAACTTGAGTCATTTCCGACAAAGTATATAAAACAGACAATTCGTTCAGGTCAAGTTATTAATTATGAAGGTAATATAGTTATAATTGGAGATTGCCACCCCGGGTGTGAGGTAACTGCATTCGGTGATATTACTGTATGGGGTATTTTGAGCGGAATTGCACATGCTGGTGCAGGTGGTAATCAAAAAGCGAGAGTTCGTGCATTAAAAATGAATGCGATACAATTAAGAATCGCAAATTGTTATTCAAGAAGACCGGATTCTTTGAATACAGTATATGTAGAAAAAACAAATTCTTTTACACCGGAAGAAGCAAGAATTGTAAATGGTGAAATAGTAGTATTTAAGATGAATGATTAAGGAGCAGATTAAATGGCAGGGAGAGTTATAGTAATCACATCCGGTAAAGGCGGGGTAGGGAAAACTACAACAAGCGCAAATATCGGTACTGCACTTGCTAAAAACGGACATAGTGTTGTTCTTGTAGATACAGATATCGGTCTTAGAAATTTGGATTTATTATTAGGGCTTGAAAATAGGATAGTATATACACTGGTTGATGTTGTAGAAGAACGTTGCAAGCTAAAACAGGCTTTAGTAAAAGATAAAAAAAATCCAAATTTATGTTTGTTAGCAGCAGCTCAAACAAGAGATAAATCTTCTGTGAGTGCGGAACAATTAAAGAAGATAACCGAAAAATTAAAAAAAGATTATGATTATATTTTAATTGATTGTCCGGCAGGAATAGAACAGGGTTTTCAAACTGCTATCGCCGGAGCTACTGAAGCGATTGTTGTTACGACTCCTGAAATGTCTGCGGTTAGAGATGCTGATAGAATTATTGGTCTTTTAGAAGCTGCTGACGGGATAGAAAGTTATAAGCTTTTATTGAATCGTGTAAGACCTAATATGATTAAGTCTAAAGATATGATGAGTGTAGAAGATGTTGAAAATATTCTTTCTTGCCAGAAAATTGGTGTAATACCTGAAGATACAGGTATTATTACTTCGACAAATAGAGGTGAACCTATTGTTAATAATGAGAAGTCTCTTGCCGGTAAAGCATATATTAATGTAGCAAGAAGAATAGATGGTGAAGATGTTCCTTTCTTAGATATAGATGAGCCGAAAGATATAGTTGGAAAATTAAAAAAGTTTCTTTCAGGCTTGAAGAAACAGGGAAAGGAGTAGAAAATGAAAACACTTTTTTCTGATATTTACAATAAAATAATGGAATTATTTCAGATAGAACGTTCTGAAAATACCAGTGAATGTGCTGCAAATAGACTTCAAGTTATTTTAATGCATGATAGAACAAAGCTAGATCCTCTTATTATGAATAAAATGAGAGAAGAATTGATTGATGTTTTTTCAAAGTATGTTGTTATAGATAAGGAAGAACTTGAAATCGGTTTGAAACAAGAAGGTGATGCTGCTGCTTTAATGTTAAATATTCCAATTATCCGTGCTAAAACAGAAGAAGAACTTGAAGAATTAAGGAAGAAACTTCAAGAAGAAGAAGAAAAGGTTTTAGATGACGATGAAGAAGATGATGATGAAGTAACTGAATCGGAAATAGTAGAGGGTGAAGTGACTGAAGTTATAGAGGAAACAGCGGTAGAATCACCTTCAGTAGAAGATATAATTGTTGAAGAAGATGATATAAAAGAATAATAGTCTTCTATGTTTTTTAAAAAAGAGGGATTAATATCCCTCTTTTTTAATTTCTCTTAATAAAATATCTTGAGAATTTATATTATTCATTATTGGAATTGTTTTATTCGTATTTATTTCCTCTTTTGTTTTATTTATTGGACTTTTTTGCGTATTTAATGCCATTTTTACATCACCAATAATTGCAATTACTAGTAATATACTAACAAAAATGTTCCAGATGATTTTTTTCATAAATGACCTTTTATTATTTGACTAACAAAATTATATCATTTTGTATGCTTTCTGTAAAAAGTTAATTGTTAATATATTGTCTGATGTATTCTTCTGGAGAGATAGAATTTTGTTTTATTTCTCCTGTTTCTTCGTTTCTAATTATTTTAAAATAATCTATTATTAGGTCTCTTTGTTTTTGTAGATATCTTGAATAATCTTCTTTTGTTTCGATAGGAAGACTTTCTGTTGCATCTTTAACAAGTGGAGCTAATTCAAGAAGTAATTCTGCTGCTTTTTCATCAAAATTACCAGTTATTGGATTGAAAATTTGAACAAGAGCTGTTTCAAAGTCATTATTTGTATCATCGACTTCCAATACTGATGATAATTTAACAATTACATCTGTAATTTCGTTTTGTTTATTGGAATCCATCGCAGAAAATATGTTTATTATGTCACTTCTATGTTTCACAAGTTTATCCGGTATAAAAGAGTTAGAATTTTTAATTAATTCAATAAGTGCTTGAGCAAAACCAATATTAAATTTTCCGGTTTTATCTTTTGAATGTTGAATAATATCAGATGTTAAATCTTCTTCAATATCAATTACGCCATAATTTCTTTTTATATCTTCAAGTTTTATTGCAATTTGTATTTTTTGTTCAATATTGCTGAAATCGTATCCTTCTTGAGTTTCGCAAATTTCGAAAACGCAGGATGTTCTTTGCATTGCTTTGTCAAATCTACTTTGAGGTGCTTGATTGTATTGGGACAGGAATTTTTTTGCAAAATTTTGTCTAAGTTTATCGTCTTTTATTCCATTGAAAAATGAATAAATAAAATTATCAGAAGGTTCAGATAAAGAAGATAGTATAGAATTTCTCAAATCATCTTGTGGATTCAGATAAGAAACATTGTTTACTGGCGTTCTTGGACTTTCACCTTTTGCAACAGCTTCGAGAAATTGCTTTTCTTTATTTTCTTGAGTTGTTATTTCTTGCAAAATAATTTTATATATCGATAAAAATTTTTGAATTGAATCTTTATCTAATTCACCATCATTCTGGGTAAGAAATTTTTCAATTATACTTTCATTAAGAGTAATTGGAACTTTTTCTCCTGAATCTATAGTGAGTATACTTATAATTTTGATTGAGCAACCTTTGTTATTCTTTAATATTAAATAAGTTGGCTGTTCCGGAATTTCATGAGATTGTCCAAATGATATATTATTGTATGATTGGTAAAAATATGGATTACAAATAGCTGGTGTACTATTTTTAATAATATCCTGATTATTATGGGAAGAGTTATCTTTATGATGTATTTGGGTAAAACTATTTCGTAAAGAAATTAAATTATTAGAAATATTCATTTTTATGTCTCCTAAGTTTTTCTTTTATAAAAGGAGTGAAAAGATTATATTGCTGAAACTTAGTCTAATATTAAAAAAAAATTAATTTCCCCTAGGGTTGATTTTTTGTTTTCAGCATATAATAATAAATATGTAGCGCGGGATGGAGCAGTCTGGTAGCTCGTCGGGCTCATAACCCGAAGGTCGTTGGTTCAAATCCAGCTCCCGCAACCATTTGAAATAAAGGGTTTCAGACATTTGACTGAAGCCTTTTTTAATGCAATAATGAGCAAAAGTTGCAAAAAAGTTGCATTTTTAATTTTTTAATGCATTTAAACATTAATTTTTTGTTTATTTTTTT
>CALUPV010000013.1 GCA_944322745.1 Candidatus Gastranaerophilales bacterium
AACAGAAAGAAAATGGCACCTGTTATTTATAGAAATTTTCTTTTATCCTACCAAAATAGTCCTATTTAATGGGTACATATCATTAACCCAACAGAAACATATGGTATGTACTTTTCTTCTTCCTGAAGAGTACAAAAAGGCTAGCAACTTGGTATTCTGTTTTTATTTTATCAATTTCAAAAAAACTGACCTTGTTTTAATAAACAAATTTACGAAACTCATTGTATAGTTTCAATTTTTCTTGTATTCATTTTTGTTTTGTTCAAACATATAGATTTTTAACAAACCATTGGCTGTGTATATATTTCTCTTGCTTAGCTTTACAAAAATTATATAATAAGAATTAGTTTCTTATGAAAAATTTCAAAATAAAGTTTGAAAAAAATACTTTTTGCTAAAGGGTTGTTTTTTTGATATAAAAAAAGAAACGGGGCGTTAGCGCAGTTGGTAGCGCACAACACTGGCAGTGTTGGGGTCAGGGGTTCGAGTCCCCTACGCTCCATTCTTTTTAAATATTTTTTGTTATTTGGTTAAATATTTCTTCATATTCTATTCAAAAAAATTTTTCCCCAGTTTTGTATGAATGAGTAATATTAGGAGTATAAGATGAATATTAATAATAGTTTCAACTTTTCCACCAATTTTAAGGCATTATACGTAGAAAAAACAGGGATGGGAAAAACGGCATCTTCTTTGGCTGAATCTATAGCAAGAAGCCTTGATTACGCTGATTGCATTGATAGACTTGACCAAATTGGTATAGATACGATTATTATTAAAGACAATAAATCTAGTGAAGATAGGGCCAAAATTGCTTTTATCGATCCTAAAAACAGGTTATTTAAAATTAACGGTAAAGATCATATTAAAACTATTAAAGCTTATGACATAGTTAATCGTTCTATAGTTTATGATGAAAATCTTGATTCTATAGTTGATGCTGCAAAAGGCATTGCGGACGGTCGTTATACACAGAAAACTTCAAAAAGAACTCAGACACTTGCTGCTATTTTGGATGTAATTCCTATTAGAAGTAATTCTTTTGAAGGTCAGGAGCCTTTTTCAGATATAGGTATTAATTTTGATATATAAGTCTTTTTAAAATTGTGTAAGATAAATAAAAAGAGGAATTTAAACTCCTCTTTTTTTAAATATTAACTTTTAAAAATAAACACCAAACCTATAAGCTAGACATAGTATATATTCCAATTTTAGAAAGTATGTTATATATTATATTTTTCATATATTATCCCTCCCAGTATTTTAGTGTAAATTGTAGTAGTGAAAAACTTGTTATATCTATAAGCCTTTTAGGGTGGATAATATATAGATTATCTTCGCGTCCTGTATATAAACCAATTATTTTAAAAAATAGAATATACATATCCTTTATTTTTTCTTTAATAGTTACATTATTTGATAATATTTATAATATAGAATATCTAATCAATATTGAGAGAGATCCAGTATATGCTATTTTGCTTAAGTTTTTCGAAATCTTAACTCTTTCACTTTGCGTAACCTATTTTATAGATTTTTGTTTTAGTTTTATATTTTTAATATTAAAAAAAATAAAAAGAGGCAAATAAATGAATATTTTAAAATAAAAAAGGAGACTTAAATGTCTCCTTTTTAAATGGTCGGGATGATAGGCTGCCCGTTGTCGAAACAAAGTTGAGACATACGGAAGCGAATGCAGCAGACCGTTCGTTCTTTTAGAACGACGTGACTGGTACCACGATTCGCACAACAAACAAGGCGAAGAATGAGCCGTAGTTTGATGGGTCAGGTGAGATAATTTTCTTAGCAAAGCTTAGAAAATTACGAAACGTGGAACGTGCGAGCACGTGAGAATAAAACAAAAAGGAGACATTTACGTCTCCTTTTAAATGGTCGGGATGACACGATTCGAACGTGCGACCCCTTCGTCCCAAGCGAAGTGCGCTACCAAGCTGCGCTACATCCCGTTATATATTCTATTTTCATATACAGCCACAATTTCGACTGCATTTAAACTTTATCAACAACATTATTAAGAGTCAAGTCATTTATTACAAAATTTATATACTAATCTATTAAAACTTTTACGGGAAATTTTTCTATTTTTAGTTTATATATAGCTTCTGTCCCGAGTTCTTCAAAGGCTATTATATCTGATTTTATAACCTTCTCAGATAAAAGTGCTGCAATGCCGCCTACTACAGTAAAATATTTTCCTCTGTTTTTCTTAATTGAATTAATAACATTATTACTTCTGTCACCTTTTCCTATTGTGGCAAGTAGCCCTAAATTATATAATTCTTCTGCGTATTTGTCCATTCGAGATGCTGTAGTTGGACCTATGGAACCAATAACTTCATTTGGTCTGTTTGGGCATGGACCTGCATAAAAAATTATTTTATCTTTTATTTCAAAAGGCAGTTCTTTATTATTATCAATTAATTCTTTTAGTTTTTTATGTGCCATATCTCTGGCAACATATATTTCTCCTGTTAGTAATATTTCATCACCTGTTTTTAATTCTCTTATTTCATTAATATTACTTGTTAATATTTCTTTTTTAGGTTCTTCTTCCTCTAAATCTATAAAATTTGGTTTATTTTCTTCAAAAATTATTTCATTATTTACTATTTTACATTTTGCCGTTCTGTCAGAATGGCAATTAATTGTAATTGCAATTGGTAAACAAGCAATGTGAGTTGGGATTGATTTAACTTTTACATCAAGAACATAATTGTTGTTTGTTTTGGAATTTACATTTTCTTTTATTTTTAAAGCTAAATCCTTTTCTTTTTCATTAAAAGAATCACAAACAAATACTTCTTTAGATAAAACAGCCGCTTTGTCCATAGTCCCCCCAATACCAATTCCTATAAACATAGGCGGGCATGCGTTTTCTTTTGCTTCCAAAATTAATTCTGAACATCTTGCAATAATTTCTTCTTCACTGGAAGTTGGAAGCATCATCTCTGTTTTGCTTTTGTTCTCTGAACCTGCACCTTTAATCAAAACTTTTATACAAACATTATCACCCTCAACTATTTTTGTATGTATAATTGCAGGAGTATTATTTTTTGTATTTAATCTGTCAAAAACAGCATTTCTTACTACAGATTTTCTAAAATAATTTTCTTTATAACAATCAGCCACAGCAGAATTAACTGTATTTTCTATGAACTCACCTGTTAATTTTACATCTTGACCAATTTCCAAAAAAACAATAACTTGACCGGTATCTTGGCATAATGGGAGTTTTTTTTCATATGCAATCTTTGCATTTTGAAGAATTGATTTTAGAACTTTATCTTGAGTGTTTTTATAAGCTGATAAAATTTTTGAATATACATCTTTACTAAGGCAAGTATTAGCCTCAAAGCATAATTTGTATACTGCTTTTTTTATTAATTCCGTTGAAACTTCACTCATAATTCAATCATATAATTTTCATCATCTTCTGTAAAGCAAATTTATTGTATAATACACTTAAAGGGTTTTATTTATGCCGCATTTTTTAATAGAAGCAAAAAATATTCAAGATAATAAAATAACGGTTCGTGAAAAGGACTTATATCAACATATAATTAAATCACTAAGGGCAAAAATAGGCGAGAAAATTCTTTTTCTTGATGAAAATGAAATTCAATATGAGACAAAATTATCACAAATTAATTCGTCTGATTTTGTTTGTTTAATTGAGAAAAAATATCCTTCAAACAGAAAGTTAGGTTTGAATTTATATGTGGCTCAAAGTGTCTTAAATTCGGATGCACAAATAAGTTCTATTCAAAAAGCAACTGAACTTGGAGTAAAAGGAATTATCCCCTTGCATACAGATAATTGTTCGGTAAAAGAATCCGTTATAAAAAACAAAATTGAAAAATGGCAAAAAATAGCATTGGAATCTGTCAAACAATGTGAAAGAGCTGATATTCCGATTGTATATGAATCTGCTTCTATAGAAGATATGTTAGAAAAATATGAACAGATAATTGTTTTTGCAGAAAAATATGCAGAAAAAAACTTTTTTAATTATATAAAAGAAAATAAACTCGATAAAAATAAATCAATATTGGTTATTATAGGACCCGAAGGCGGTTTTTCACAAAGAGAGTTTGATATCTTTATTGAAAAGAAAATACCTTTAATAACGCTGGGAAATCTCATATACAGAGCAGATACAGCATTAACAGCAGCACTTACAACCATTATCAACGGAGTTCAAAATGAATAGTTATATTGAACTTATAGAAAATGATGAAGTAATAAAACAGATAAAACCATATATATTTGATACTCAAGTATATATAGTTGGCGGATTTGTAAGAGATATTTTTATGAATAAAAAAAGTCCGGATAGAGACTTAATTATTTGTAATTGTGATATTGAAAAATTCTCAAAAAATCTTGCTGAAAAATTGAACGCACATTATATAGAGCTTGACCCTATTAATAAAATATACAGACTGGTGTTGGAAGATAAAATTAATTATATAGATATAACCAGCCCAATTGAAAATGATTTTGAAAAAGATATAAAAAGACGTGATTTAACAATAAATGCAATAGCTTATGATATAAATAACAGAAAGTTTATTGATATAACAGGTGGTATAGAGGATATCAAAACAAAAAGAATAAAAGGAATTCTTGATTCAAACTTTGAAGATGATCCTTTAAGACTTTTAAGAATATTCAGATTTTATTCCAAAACAGGATTTGAAATAGATAACTCTTTAATAGAAATAACGAAGAGACTAAAAGAAACAATAAATAAACCAGCTAAGGAAAGAATAACCGTTGAATTATTAAAAATGTTTGAAGGAAAATATTGTGACTTAGCACTTAATAAATTATATGAGGTCGGTCTTTTAGAAGAAATTCTTCCAATCTATAAAGAAGTAAAAAGAATTCCTCCTAATTCACATCATCATTTGGATTTGGTTCATCATTTAATTGAAACGGTAAGACAAATTCAAAATATATATGAAAATTCTACAGGCGAAATAAAAGAATATTTAGATACTATAAAATATGGATCTGTAAAAGAGATAGCATTTCTTAAATTAGCCGGTTTTTTGCATGATATAGGGAAACCCTCTTGCTGGACCATAGAAGAAGATACAGGACGGCATAGATTTATACAGCATGATTCAATAGGTGCTGATTTATGTATACCTATTTTGAAACAGCTAAAATTCTCAAAAAGACAAATTGAATACGTAAAAACACTTATTAAATATCATATATATCCATCAAGTTTGGTAAGTGCACAAGATGTGCAAGATAAAGCCTTTTTGAAATTCTATCGTAAAATGGATGGGTATGTAATTGATGTAATAATTCTTTCGATGGCAGATAGATTATCAGCTAGAGGGGTAAAAGTAACAGATGATATTGTGAATAAGAATATCAGCAATTTGACGAAATTATTAAACGATTATCTTGAAAAATATAAAAATCTGAAACCCTTGCCAAAATTGTTAAACGGTAAAGAAATTATGAATATACTTAATATAAAACAAAGCCCAAAACTTGGCGAGGTTATTAATGAGCTTAAAGAAGCACAAATTTCAGGTAATGTTAATACAAAAGAAGAAGCTATAGAATTTGTAACGAATCTAATGAAATAAATATCAGAAAATTATTGGTTAATTTGTATCAAATCTTTACTATAGCAAGTGTTTTTTTGCAATTTTTGAAGTTTTTTCTTATAATTCTAGTGTAGTAAAAAAGGATATAATCATGAATTCAGTAGTAATTGTAGGTAGAGCAGGACAAGATCCGGATGTTAAATATTTTGAATCAGGAAAAGTTAAAACAACATTTTCAGTTGCTGTTTCAAGATGGGATTATAAAAGCAAAGCCGAAACTACGGATTGGTTTAATATAGAATTATGGGATAAATCAGCAGAAATAGCTGGTGAATATGTAAAAAAAGGTCGTCAGGTATGTATAGACGGTCGTCTTGTTTCAAATAAATGGACAGGACCGGATGGTGAAGCTAAAGAACGTTTTGTTATACGTGCAAACTCTATGCGACTTTTAGGCAATAAAGGTGATAATTAAAAATTCTTATGGATACATCTAATTATATAGGTATTATTGCAGACGATTTAACCGGTGCTAATGATACTTCACTCCAGCTTTTTTTAAGAGGCTGTAAAACACAAGTAGCTTTTGGTGAAGATATCTCTATAGATGAGAATCTTAAAACAGAAGTTTTTGCTATGTCTACTGAAACAAGGAATGTTGATGCCAAAACTGCTCACGAAAAAGTTTTAAATGTTTCTGAAAATATTTTGAAAAAATACAACTTTGAATATATCTATAAAAAAATAGACTCTGTTTTGAGAGGAAATATAGCAGTAGAAGTTGTTACTTTGTTAGATTCTTTGGAATATGATGCTGCAGTTATATTCCCTGCTTTCCCAAATGAAGGCAGAACGACAATTGGCGGTTTCCATTTGGTAAAAGGTATTCCTCTGCAAAGGACAGAAGTTTCAAGAGATCCGGCATGTCCTATTATGGAGTCAAATATAATTAATCTTCTTAAAAGCCAATTGCCGGAAGAAATGGCGAATTATACGGATTTAATAAGTCTTGATGTTGTAATGAAAGGTGCAGGTCCTATTCTTACTAAGCTCAACGATTTAATATCGAAAGGAAAAAAATTGATAGTAGCAGATGCAGTTTCAACTACAGACCTTGAACAAATTGCTTTTGCTGTTACAAAGAGTTCATATAAAATTTTACCTGTAGGTTCAGCAGGCGCTGCCCAAGCACTCGGTAAAATTTGGCATCCTGATACTGATGAAGACTTGGTTAAAGAACCTCAGGTGCCTAATCTTCCTAAGCTTGTAGTTTCAGGAAGTGCAACTGATTTAACCGCATCTCAAATAAAACGACTTCAAGAAAATGATAATATTGAAAATACTTATTTCATCGCAATAAAACCGCAAAATATATTTTCTAATGATTTTGAAGAAATTGCACAAAGAGTTTTAAATAATTTGATAAAAGATAATACTGTTATTATCCATTCTTCTGAACTTATAGAAAATACAGAAGAATTATCTTCATTATTAATAGAAAATGAATTAACAAAGGAAGTATTTATTTCTAAAATATGTGATTATCTTGCTTCTGTAACCAAAACGGTTTTATCTCAAAAGGAAGCAGTTTTAATAACTGTAGGAGGAGAAACATCTTATAAATGTTGCAGAGCAATAGGAAGTAAAAATTTACAAATTATAGATACCGTAGCACCTGCTATTCCTTTAGGTGTTGATCATAAAGGTCAGTTGATAGTAACTAAGTCAGGTAATTTAGGTACTCAAAATACTTTAATTGATGTTGTAAGATATTTTGAACAGGATAAATAAAAAAAATGAAAAAAATTGCAATCACACTTGGTGACCCAAATGGAATTTCACCTGAGATTACTATAAAAGCATTAAATTTTTTAGATTTACCCAAAGATAAAGTTATACTTATTGCAAATAAAACAATTCTTGATTTCTATCAAGAAGAATATAATTTATCATTAGAAAAAGACTATGAAATTGTAGAAATACCATATAGAAAAGAAGATATAAATATTGGTAAAGAAACGGAATTTTCAGGAGAATTTGCTTTTAGGGCAATAGTCCAAGCTTGTAATCTTGCAATAAATCAAGAAATAGATGCAATAGTTACTGCGCCAGTATCAAAAAATGCAATGAAAATGGCAGGTCATAACTATAACGGTCAAACAGAAGTTTTAGAACAATATTTGGCACAATCAAACCAAAAAGCAGAGATGATATTTGTTTGTGACAGATTTAATGTCCTTCTTTTTACAAGACATATTGCGTTAAAAGATGTAGCAGAGAAAGTAAAAAAAGAAGCTATAATATCAACTGTTGAAAGATTAGAAAAATCATTGAGATTACAACTTGGAATAAGATATCCTAAAATAGCGATTTGTGCTCTAAACCCGCATGCGGGAGAGAATGGGATGTTTGGTGAAGAAGAAATAAACGAAATCATTCCTGCCGTAAAATATTTAAAAAATAAAGGAATAAATATAGATGGACCTTTTGCTGCAGATGCATTATTTACAAATTGTGCGCAAAATGTTTGTGAATATGATTGTTATATAGCAATGTATCACGACCAAGGGCTTATCCCGGTAAAACTATTAGAACGAGATAATTGTGTTAATACAACAATCGGACTTGGTGTTCTAAGAACATCACCTGCGCATGGTACAGCATTTGATATAGCGGGTAAAAATATTGCAAACGCAAACAGTATGATATCTGCAATAGAATTGGCGTTAAAGTAATTAGTATATATTAATTATTTGTACCTATTAAAAATGACCTCTTTAAATTTTAGTTTACAAAAAGTTAAATAATATATTTTCTATATCAATTATCATAAAAAATAAAACTTTATAAATATGTGTTAGTTTTTTTAAAAGGGGTTTTTTATGGTAGGTACAAATTATACTTTAAATAATGGCGAAACTATAACAGTGCCAACAATGTTGGGCAGTTCTACAAAAATAAAAGAATTATCTGATGGGACATATGCTGTAGAAACTAAAGGTTCTATATATGGTTCAACACCAGAAACAACTGTTTATACAGCTGATGAACTTGTTGAAAAATATAATACAGAATTGGAAAGAACACCTGAAGATGACATTTTTTTAAAATCGACAGATACAATGTCTGAAGAAAATAATGTAAGTATAGATTATAATTTATTCCAACCTTCAACAATAAATGGAACTTTAGACGGAATAGACTATTCTTTGAGTGAAAATAAAAGAGCATTTTCTGAAACTGTGGACTATTCCGGTAATATAAATGGAAAAGAAGCACAATATGAAGTTACTCCATACAAAGGCTTATGGGGTGATGGTTCAATAAAAGGTCAAATTGGTGAAGATGAAGTTAATTTGACTATAAAAAAAGGAATGTTTGGTAAATCTCAAATAACAGGAACTTACAAAGGTCAAGAAGTTAATCTTACTATTCAGAGTGATTGGTTAGGTAATAAAACTATAACAGGTGATGATACTAATGTTCAAATAAACAAAAAGTTCTTATCATCTGATAAATCGGTTAGCGGAGAATTTGGATCTAATAGTGAACTTATGCCTCTTCTTCTTTCATACATGAAAGTTGATCAAGATAAACAGAATAGAGATGCGGCTATATATATGTAAAAGATAGACAATTTAAAAGACTCCTTTTGATAAAAAAGGAGTCTTTTTATTATTTATAGCTGATTCTTTTATTAGCAGCAGCTGCAACCACATTGACAGTTACCGTTTAAAGCTTCTTTTGCTTCATTCATTCTTACTTTAATACGACCGTCAACGGCAATGCCTTCACCTGTTTTTTCTGAAATTAACAATGGGTTAATATCAAGTTCATCAATGAATTTGAAATCAGTAACTAATTGAGACAATCTCAATAAAGTTTCTTGAATTTGTTCCATTTGAGCAGGTTTTGTACCTCTTGCACCTTCAAGAAGTTTGTATGCTTTTACTGATTTAATCATTTCTTCAGCATCAACATCTGTTAAAGGAGCAATTCTGAAAGTAACATCTTTCATAACTTCAACAAATACACCGCCTAAACCAAACATCATCATTGGTCCGTATTGTGGGTCTGTTGCAATACCGCAAACCATTTCACGGTTGCCTTTTACCATTTCTTGGATAATTACACCTTCTAAACCGTCAATTAATCCTTTTTCTGTTAATTTTTCGATTAAATCGTTATATTCTGCTCTTAATTGTTCTTCTGATTGGATGTTTACTCTTACACCGCCAACATCTGTTTTATGTGATGTTGTTTTTGATGTCATCTTCATTACAACAGGATATCCGATTGAATTACCTACTGTTACAACTTCATCTATATTTGTTGCAAAGCCTGATTTACAAACTCTAATACCGTAAGCATCTAAAACATCAATAGATTCACGTGTTGTTAATTGTTCTCTGCCTTCATCAATTGATTGTTTAATTATTGCAGCAGCTTTTGCTCTGTCAACATCATAACAAGGTGCTTTACCCATTGGTTTTGCCATCCATTGTCTTTGTTCATCCAATCTTAACAATGCTTCTGCAGCTTCTTCAGCATACATATAGAATGGCATATTAACTTCCATATTTGATATCTTTGTGAAGAAATCACTTGTTGTCATAAATACGCCAACGATTGGTTTTGTTGGATTTTTTGCTTTTATTTCCATTAATGCTTTTGCTACATCAATATCTTTTAAGCCTAGGAATGGTAAATAAATAACCATAATCATATCGACATTTTCATCAGCAATAACTGTTTCTAATGTTTGAGTGTAATGTTCAATTGGTGCTGATGCAATCATATCAATAGGATTTTTTACAGAAGCAGCAGATGGTAAGAAACTTCTTAATTTTGCTTTTGTGTCATCTGTAATTTTAGCCATTTGCATACCGCTTTCGCAAATAGCATCAGTTGCCATGATTCCGGGACCACCTGAGTTTGTTATGATTGCAACTCTATTTCCTTGCGGAATCGGACAGTTTGAAAATGCTTTTGCATTAGCAAATAAGTTTTTCAATGAAAATTCTCTTATTACACCTGATTGTTTCAATAAAGCAGCTGCTGCTTTATCTGCACCGGCTAATGAACCTGTATGTGATGAAGCTGCGCTTGCACCAGCTGCACTTCTACCTGATTTTAATGCTAATATTGGTTTTTTCTTTGTTATTCTTGTTGCTAATTTTCTGAAGTTAGCAGGATTTTGTATTGATTCCATGTATAACAAAATTTGTTTTACATCATCATCATTTTCCCAATATTCAAGCATTGTTTCAGCGTTTATATCTGCTTGGTTACCAATTGAAACAAATTGAGCAAAACCTAGGTTTAAGTCTTTTAATATATTTAAAATACCGCCGCCTAATGCACCTGATTGTGAAACAAATCCAATATCGCCTCTTACAGGTAATGATTCAGCAAATGTTGCATCCATCATAATTTCAGGGTTTGTATTTAAAACACCTAAACAGTTTGGACCAACACATCTCATTCCGTATTCTTTTACTTTTGCAAGTAGTTGTTTTTCCATTTCTGCACCTTCTGCACCTGTTTCTTTGAAACCTGCAGTAATGATACATAAACCTTTAATTCCTTTTCTGTGGCATTGATCTATTGTATCTAAAACAAATTTTGCATTAACTACGATAACAGCTAAATCAACTTCACCAGGAACTTCTTCTATTGAAGTATATGCTTGAAATCCTTCAATAATTCCGCCTTTTGGATTAACAGGGTAGATTTTCCCGTTAAATTTATAATCTCTTAATCTTTGCATAATTTCAGAACCGATTGTTTTCGGCTTAGTAGATGCGCCTATTACAGCTATTGCTTTCGGCTTCATTATCTTGTCTAGAATATTCATTTATCTGTCCTTTCCCTTATGAACTTCTATCTTTTAGTAACCATTTTCAATCCAAGGACGTTCTCTGAATTTTGCGCCCAAGTCTTTTGTAATTTCTATACATTTTGGCATATCAACATTATAGTTTTTATAACCTGTAACTATTGTTGCTGTTGTATCAAAACCTTCTTTTACCGCTTCTTTTATGAAATCTTTAACGGCAGTATATGCTCCTTCAATTTTCGGTAAAGAAATTCTATTATATACTTCTTCATTTTCACCATTTAAACTAATTGAGAATTTATCTATTAAACCTTTTAATTCGGGTAATACATTCCTTTTGTATACTAAATTAGCTTGACCGTTTGTATTTATTCTTATTATCGTGTTTGGATATTTTTCTTTAATATATTTTGCGACTTCCTTTATTATATCCAGTTTTAACATTGGTTCGCCATAACCGCAAAATATTATTTCAGATGAAAGTTTTTCATGTATTTTTTCCAGCTGTGCAATAACATCTTCAGCTTTAACATTTTCGCTGCTTAAAAAAAGATTAGCACCTACAACATCATCTTTTATATCTCGGATACAGAACACACAATTATTCGTACAACTATTTGTCAGATTAATATAAACTTTACCGTCTAATAAATATACTAAATTATCTTCTGTCATTTGAGCTCACCTTAAGTAAATTATGCTACAAAGAACTTATGATAACAAGTGCTTTTTCAACGAAATATTAAGATTTAGCATTCAAGGCTCTTTTGTGCTATAAACAAAAGTATGATTGAGATTTTGATTTTATATGTCATTCATAAAAGAGAGAAAACTCTTTATGGAATAAGAAAAGAAATTATAGAAATATTTGGTACTTTTACTAAGCCAAGTATTGGTACTATCTATCCTGCGTTGCAAAGATTGTTAAAAGATGGTGCTGTTTCTGTTTTTGAAAAAATGTCAGAAGGCGGTAAAAAATCATCATATTATTCAATTACAAAAAAAGGGCATGAAGTATTTAAGAAATTGTTTTTTAATTCGGCAAGCGAAAACCCTTCTTTGTTTTATACTCAACTTCAAGCTCGTTTTGGAACAATGGGGCTTTTAAGTATTGATGACAGAAAATTATTTTTGTCTGAATTTTCTAAAAAAATAGATATATATCAATTTGAGTTAGAAAATAAACTGAAAGACGAATTTTTGGATTTGGATTATTATCAAAGACAGCTTTTAAATAAAACTCTAACAGAATTAAAATCTTTAAGAGAATATATTAAAACATTAAAGGTTGACCATGTCGGCTAAAATTTCATCAGTAGAGAAAGGTTCTATTGCCGAAGAATTAGGAATTGTAGAAGGTTCTGAATTACTTAGTGTAAACGGAATAAAACTTCGTGATTATATTGATTATCAATATGCCGTTATGACTGAAGAATTAACTTTTGAAATAAAAAGCCCGAATGGAAGTATTGAAGAATATGAAATTGAAAAAGATTTTGAAGAAGAACTCGGATTTATATTTGAGTCTGCTATCTTTGATAAAATAAAACCTTGTGCCAATAACTGTATATTTTGCTTTGTTGATCAACAACCCGACGGTTTGAGAGATTCACTTTATATAAAAGATGACGATTACAGATTATCTTATCTTCAGGGAACTTACGTTACTTTAACGAATTTAACAAAAAAAGATAAGGAAAGAATATCTAAACTTCATTTAGGGCCGATTTATGTATCGGTACATACAACTAATCCTGAATTGAGAGCAAAGATGCTTAGGAATAAAAATGCATCAAATATATTAAAAGAACTCGATTTTCTTAAAGAAAATGATATTCCGTTCCATGCCCAGATAGTATTATGCCCTGATTATAACGACGATGAAGAATTAAAAAGAAGTCTTAATGATTTATGGAAATATAAATCTGTTCTGGGTTCAATTGCAATAGTACCCGTCGGGATTACAAAATTCAGAAAAGAAAAAATAAAACAAGTATCCAAAGAAAAAGCAATAGAGACAATCAAAATCGTTGAAGAATTCAATAAAAAAATCAAACGAAATATTGCTTGTGTATCTGATGAATTTTTCTTAATTGCACAAATGCCTTTGCCTGAAAAAAATTATTATAACGGATATTCTCAGTTAGAAGATGGCGTTGGCTCTTTAAGATGTTTGATTGATGATTTTAACAAAAGAATAAAGAAATTACATAAAAAAGTTAAAGAAAAAAAAGAATATACAATAGCCTGCTCTGTAAGTGCTAAGGAGGCTTTTATTTTCTTTGCAGAAGAACTTAATAAAATAGAAAATATCAATTTGCAGGTTTTACCAATAAAAAGTGAATTTTGGGGTAAAGATGTAAATGTGGCAGGTTTGATAACCGCTAAAGACTTAATAAACCAAATAAAGAATAATAGTTTTAAAAATGTTATTATTCCGTCCGTTATGTTAAGACCATACACAACAGAATTTCTTGACGGATTAACGATAAAAGATGTTGAAGAACAAACAAAAACAAAAATTCATGTAATAAAAGACGTATACAGCGTAAAAGAATTGTTTAAATTTCTTTTTGATTAGCAATTATAATAATGAAAGTCGTTCTGATTTTTCAAAATGTTTTTCAAAAAACTTTTTACGATGCCATTTTGTAAGACCATATTTATCAACAGCATCTAAATGTGATTTTGTCATATATCCTTTATTTTCAGCCCATAAATATTGCGGATATTCTTTATCTAGTTCTCTCATAAATCTATCTCGTGAGACTTTTGCTAAAATACTTGCTGCGGCTATTGAAGCTGATTTAAAATCACCCTTAACAATTGTTTCTTGATTATAGTTAAAATCAGGAATTGTTTTATTTCCGTCAATTAATATCTTAACATTTTCAGAATTGATTTTTTTTATCACTTCACTGCAACATCTTTTCATTGATAAAAGAGATGTCCTTAAAATATTTAATTGCTCAATCTCTTCAACACTTCCTTGCGAAATGGAATAAACAGAATTTTGTTTGATTACTTCAAAAAGTTCTTCCCTTACTTTTTCCGATAATTGTTTGGAGTCATTTAATTTTTCCAACCGTTCATCATAAGATGTAAAACAAACAGCTGCCGCAAAAACAGGACCGGCTCCGGGGCCTCTTCCCGCTTCATCTGTTCCTATTAAATAATCAAACTCTTGTTTCTTTTCTTTATCAAAATTAAAACGTTTATTCATTTACATCCAAAGTAAGTTTACCTAATCTGCCTGTTCTGAAATCATTTAAAATATTTTGTGCACATCTTTTAGTATCAGCCCTGCCGCCTTGAATTATCCAATTCCTTCTTAATGCTATATTTGAAATATTAACTTCTTCATCCTCTAATTTATAATAGTTTTTAATTAAATCAGGATAAATTTCATTAACATTTTTGATGAAAATTTCTGCAACAGCTTCAACATCATAAGCATTTTCACCAATGGAATCTACAAATGCTAATTTGTATGCTTTTTGTTGATCTTCTTGTTTTAATGGGATAATTCCCGGAGTGTCAAGTAAATCAACCTTTGGATTTATCCTAACCCATTGCTGATCACGCGTAACACCCGCTTTTGCACCTGTCTTTGCCTTTGTCTTTTTTATTAATTTGTTTATTATGCTTGATTTTCCTACGTTTGGCATTCCTACAACCATAACTCTGACTGCTCGGGGTAATAATCCCTTCTTTACAAGGGCTATTATCTTTGGTTGTCCCAATTCAATAACTTTATTCAATATTTTTGATAAATCTTTGTTATCAGATGCGCTTGTTGCCAAAACAGGAAAGTTGGTTTTTTCTTTTATTGTTTTTATCCATTTTTGAGTTTGTTCATTATTTGCTAAATCTGCTTTATTCATCAAAATTAATCTGGGCTTATCTCTTAAAAGTTTTTTAATATCAGGATATGTGGAACTTTCAGGTATTCTTGCATCTAAAACTTCAATTACAACATCAACAATATTAACTTGTTCTTTTAATTTTCTTTCTGCTTTCGCAATGTGGCCCGGATACCAATGTATATGTTCCATTTTAACCTCTTATTTAATTTATTCTGATAATATAAAAGCCATACTCAAAGTATAAACAATGACTATGGCTTTTATGTTTTCTATATTCCTAATCTATTTTTTTTCGATTTTTTCTCTAATACGAGTTGCTTTACCAGAGCGTTCTCTTAAGTAATACAACTTAGCACGTTTAACATCACCGCGTCTTACAACAGTGATTTTTTCTACACGTGGAGAATATACAGGGAAAACACGTTCAACGCCTACGCCTTGAAAAATCTTTCTTACTGTAATAGTTTTGCCTATTCCACTTCCTCTTTTCTTAAGAATTGTGCCTTCAAAAGCCTGTGTTCTTTCTTTGTTACCTTCAACAATTCTTACAGAAACTCTAACTGTGTCTCCGGGGTTTAATTCCGGTAATTCTTTATCTAAATATTTTTTTCCTAAACTTTCAACTATAGGGTTCATGACTACATTCCTTTGCATTGTATTTATACGTTACTATATAATATTTAAAACATGTTTTTTCTTCAAGCACTTTTTTCAATTTTGCAAGAAATTAATTAACAAACTGTTAACAAATATTAATAAATACTTACTTGTCATTAAAGTTTTGATTTTTTATCGCCGATAACAAAAACATAAGTTATTGGAGAAAAGGCAAAAAATGGGATTAAATGTGGGTTCATTATATGGTGCAAATTCTGCCAGACCTATCATTGATAGTCAAGCACTAGCACGTGTTACTGAACAAATCTTAAATCCGAATAATAATCAAACAGTAGATGTTTCTAAATTAGATTTATCTAAATTTAACAGAGTAAACATTGGTACTGATTTGTATTCCGCCAGAACAAACGGAGAAGTTGCACTCCAAGCTTCAAAAGCTGCTACTGACTTTGGTGTTAATTTAAGTACAAATTTTAACGCCAATGTTCAATATTTGAATGCACAAGCAGCACAAAGTTTATTTACCTCCAAAGAAAATAACGGTCAAGCTGCTTTCACAGTTGAAAATACTCAGAAAGCACCTGAAGATCAAATAGTTTTGGCTTCTTCTCAAATTTCTGAAACCAAAAATATGAATAAAGATAAGAGAGGTTCTAATCCGTTTTCTTTTTACATGCCTTCTGAACAAAAATCTGAAAAAGAAGAACCTGATTCTATCTTTACGAACTCTATAAATATTTTTGCCTAATATACATTGTTACTTGTTTTTCCGAGACGAAACGTTGTTTTCGTCTTTTTTTTATAAAAGTATTGACTAGCAAATATATCAATTTATTTGGCGTTTTATCCATTCCATAATTATAGAGACAAGATATTCTTGCTGAGAAGAATTAAGTTGAATATTTTTAGGAAATTTATGCCATTGTTCAATACAACCTCTACAACAAGTAGCTGTTGCATGTTGAGCTATAAAAACAGGATGACCTTTCATTGGAGTTTGTTTTCCGTCATTTGATATATAATCGGGAGAAATTCTTTCCCTTATAAAATCAACTGCGTGCGAATGAATTTTATCCAAGCCTTTATCTTTAATATATTCTATATCTTTTGCTTTAAGTTTGAACTTACTCCTGAACTTCGATTTTTTTAGTTTTTCTAAAATTTCCATAGCAATTTATAATATTTATTTCAAAATTATTATAGTACAAGTAGTTATCTTTAATGAATTAATTTTATATTTTGATATTTTTGCCGTTCATAATTCTAATTTTTCCAAAAATCGGATGTTCTGTGAACGCTCTATCATGTAAACCTGCAAGAGCCCATAAAATATTTGTATAACCATTTGATGACGGAGCATCATAAGCATATTTATCATTCAAATATATAGCAATTTCTAAAGCTTCTTTATTTGTTTTTGTCCATTCAAGAATTTTTTTTGCCCAATACATTCTTAAATAACCATGTATTTTTCCTGTTTCTATAAGCTGTTTTTGAGAATAGTTCCATAAATAATCGTGCGTTTTTGCTTCTTCTAATTCTTTTTCATTATATAAAAATTCCCGATAATCATTTTCATGTTTTTTCAAAGTTTCTTTAGCCCAATTTGGTATACACTCCATAGATTTATAGTTTTTACAGTATAAACAATAGTTATCTGAAAGTTCCTTTCTTATTATTAATTCTTCAAGAAAGCTTTCTTTGTTTTCTACAGAAGTGTTAGATTTTATAACTTCAATTGCTATTCTTTGTGGTGATATAAAACCAAGATTCAGATATTTTGATAAATTTGAAGTTATATCTTTTTGCGGCAAATTTTTATATTCTGAATAGAAATCAAGTCTATTATTTATAAAATTTTCAAGTTCTATATCTGCTTGTGTCTTAAAAGAATTAATTTTAGGGAATTCATTAAGAAAATTATAAATATTAAAATATACTTTTCGCCTAAAAGTTGCAGCATTATATTCTTGTTTAGTCGAAACAAAGCGAGAAGGAATTATGTTATGTGAATCTATTTCAAATATTTTACAATGGATATTTTTTAAATAATCTTTATTATCTATAGGATTAAAATCTATTATTAATAGACCAATTGAAAGATTATTTATGCTATCTGCAATATTAAAATCATATTCTGCTAAAGTTTTTTTTAATTCTTTTATTTGATTATTATAAAAAAACTGTTTATTTTTATTTTCAAATTTTTGATGTAAATGAATAATTTTTAGTTGTTTATTTAATTTCTCTGCTTCTTTAATAGTAAAATTAAGAGCAAAATTATCTTTTAACCTTAATTCTCTTGTCATTAAATAGACAATATCACCATCTTCAATAGGATTTTTGTTATATTGAAAAATACGTTCTTCTTTAACATTTGCTTCTATATAAAATGTTTCAGGTATGTAATTTAATAAAGTATTTCTCTTAATTCTATGCATAATAAAACATTAGCATTTAATTTTTTTATTTTTTAGCTCCATTTTAATAGTTTAAATGTATAAACTAAAAAGTTTATATGAAACGCAATTTTTATACTAAAAATGTTTTTATATAATTGGGTAGGTAATAGAAGGTTATTTTTGTGATAAATTGTTGTAGTTTAAATCAAGTTGAATATTCAGTTAAAAACTTTGCGAAAAATGGAAATATACAAAATAATGAAAATATTATAGAAACAGAAAACTCTATTTTTCAAGAAACTGAAAATTCGAATTCAGATGTAAATATTGAAGATATTGAGACTCAAGATACAGAAATAGCAAATATTTCTTCAACAGAAGAACTTCGAGAAGAATTTGAATCCTATAAAGAAGAACAAGGTATATTTGGTAAGGCAATAGATGGCATTGCAAATGCTTTTCCATTTTTATCTAAAATAGGAGTATCAGGTTCTAATGAAATGGAAGAAGTTATTAAAAAGGCAGAAAATGGTGAAATTACATTGGAAGAAGCAAAACAGAAACTTGCAGAATATCAAAAGAAAAATGATAGAACAAAAGAAATTGTTCTTGATAGTTCAACCGTACTAATAGTTACTGGAGTATGTCTATTATCTGGTCCTTTAGGTTGGGGAGTTGGAGCAACTATACTAGCAGGTGTCATATCCGGGGCTGCTACAAGACTTTGTTTAGGTGCAACAGAAGCTGCAACTAATGAAGTCAAAAACGACTATAATATGGAAGATGCACAAGAAGACATAACAAAAGGTGGAATAATCGGATTTTTTACAGCCGGTGCAAAACTACTGGGAGTAAAAATTCCGGGTGTGTTAAGAAATAAAATTATAGAAAATAATTTAATGAGTCCTTTGACGACAACTGTTTTAGCCAATAAATTAACTAAATAAATTTGTTTATTTTATATTATAAATTATAAAGTTTCTATAAAAGGGAAATAGTGAATATTCTAGCATATTGATTTAATAAATATTCACTATTTTTCTTTAGCTATATTTTAGTTAATAACTATACTAAAATAATTAATATTTTGTTAATAACAATCAAAATAATGAAATCCGCAAATTTCATATAATTAAACCTTAAATCAGAATAGAAATTTCAATTTTGATTTTGATTGTTATTTTTTTGTTAAAAATAAAGAATTTTTGCAAAACAGATAAATAATATAAATGTAGCAAGTAAGAAATCGAAAGGAGATAGATTATGAGATTCTTAGTTAAAAAAACACCGGACAATTTTATAAGAACAGTAAATGATGAAATTAGTTCTTTATTAAACAGACATTTTGACAGCTATTTCCCTGAAGCTGCCTATTGGGAAGAAATGGATAAATTGTCGATGCCGATAGAAATGGAAGATAAAGGTAAAAATTATGTCGTAAAAGCAGAATTACCGGGTATCAAAAAAGAAGATTTAGATATTGATATCGATAAAAATTACATTTCAATTAATGCTCATAAAAAAGAAGAAAAAAATGAAGAAGACAAATCTTATAAAAAATCTGAATTCAGATATGGGGAATTTTCAAGAACCGTATATTTCAATGAAGAAATTGATACAGAAAAAACTGAAGCTAAATTAGAAAACGGAATTTTGGAAATAATTCTTCCTAAACGTGCATTAGAAAAGGAATCAAGAAAAAAACTAACAATTAAATAATAACTAATACTTATCAAAGAAACCGCTTCATAATAGAAGCGGTTTCTTCTGTAAAAACATTTTAATCATATATTATAGACAATGAGACTACAAAATGATAATATATATTTGATTTATCATCAACAACACTCCTTTATAGATTTTCTATAAAGGATTTCTTTATGTAGTTTCGTCAATAAAAGAGTCGTTTATCGCCTCTATTCCATCAGAACCGACAGACTGTTCGGCATATTTATCTGCTAACATTGAAACATTTGTTGTAAATTGATCATAGTCAAAATCTTCAGGATTATATAGAATTGTTCCAATTTTTTCAGCAAGCATTCTATCTAATTGCATGCCTGTTTCTCCTGTCCCTTTATTCCAACCATAAGCACAATATTCAGCGGTATTCATTTCTTGACCTTCAGCAGTTAATGCATATCTGATAAAGTGCAAAGAATCCTCTTCTAATTTAAAATCAGCTGAATTATTGGCAAGAAGCTCATTTAACTTATTTAATTGAACTTCTTCATTATATTCATCATCAACACCTTTATCCCCAACTTTAGAACCATTTGTTGATAAAAACCATTGTTTAAAAGTTTCTCGAATTTCTATTTTTTGACTATCCGAAGCTCCTTTATAAATCTCATAAATATTATCAAGGAGCTCATTCCCTCTTGCTTCAATTTCCTCAAGTTTGCTTGGATCCTCTGCTATAGATTCACCAATTTTTTCATGTTCTGTCTTTAAAACATCTTTATAATCATCATAATTTTCATATATTGAAGTTAAAACAACCATAGTTGCAATAGCTGCTTTATCGGGATTATTGTATAAATTATCATCAGATACACTATTTGCTTCGATACCATAACTTTTTAGTATATCTTTTTGTTCATCAGTTAATTTATCACTATTTAAAAAATCATAAATTTTCATTTGGGTTAGTCCAGAGGAAGCAGAAGCACCACCGCGCCATACATCAAATTGTTTAGCTATGCCTCTGAAAAATTTACCGATTCCTGTATTTTCTGATTCGTATCCGGTTTCTTCTCCCATACCTGTTTCTTGACTTGCAAGAGCTAATGCTACGCAAGCAAGACTGTCATATTGTTCTGAAGTAAGTCCTAATTCGCTACATAGACCATCCTTATTTTCTTTTAATCCGGATAAGAACTTCTCGCCTTCTTCTGAATTATTAAGCGATACTTCTTTAAATGTTTCACTAAATGTTGATCTATCTTTTTCAACCTTTTCAGTTGTATATAAAATACTTATATCTTCTAAATCAATATCATTTTTTTCGTATTTTGTCTTTATTTCATTTTGATTTAAATTACTACCAATCGGACAATTATTAATTTCCACAATTATCTTTCCTTCTTTACTTCTTTTTATGATTAATCGACATAGTAAAAAAAAACTTTAGTGTAAGTTTAAATATAATTAAAAACTCCAAAAATAATTGACTTAAGGACGAATAATCTTTATCATTTATAATATATGTAAAGTTATAAAATTATGAGTTTTTCATTTATTCATATTTCAGATATTCACTTAGGACGACCATTTTCAGGATTGTCAAAGTTTGCATATGACGAAAAAATTAACAACCTATATAAAACAGCTGTAGAAAAGGCTTTTTACAATGCAATAGAATACGCAATAATAAAGAATGTCGATTTCGTCTTCATTGCAGGTGATACTTTTGATTCAGACGAACACGATTTTTCATCAAAATTAATTTTAAAAGAAGGATTAAAAAAACTTTCCGATGCGGATATTGATGTTTATTTAATATGTGGTAATCACGATCCGATAACTTCTTACAATAAGAATACATTTAATTATGATGTTGACTCAAAGATAAAAATTATTGGTCTAAATACACCTAAATATATGGACATGGACTTGTATAATAAAAATGGCGAAAAAGTTGCTTGTCTTCATTCATTAAGTTTTACAGATGACAAAATGAATGAAAATCCTATAGATTATTTTAGTAAAGTCTCAGATAATAATACATTTAATATAGGTCTTTTACATTGCGATTTGAATGCAGATTCAATAAGCCCTTATGCTCCTTGTAATATAAATGAATTAAAAAGTTTGGGATATGATTATTGGGCATTGGGACATATTCATGTACCTTCTTTAAATGATGATATTATTCAATATGCCGGAACAATTCAAGGAAGAAATACAAAAGAAACAGGTCCGCATGGAATAAGATATATAAAAGTAGAAAATAATAAAATAACTAAAAATAGTTTTATTTCTGTGGACATAATCCGATTTGAAGATGTAAATATTGATATTTCCGGTATTAATGATACTACTGATGCTTTAGCAAAAATTGAAGAAGAATTATATAAGATAACAAATCAAGATAAAAATTCTTGTGAGTTATTTCTTATAAGGCTAAATCTAACCGGATGTACAAAATTTTATTCTGAATTAAATGATGAAATTTTTAGTGTTATTGCAGATAAGATAAGAACTAACTCATACAATAGAATATATATTTCTCAAATAATTAATGGAACAATACCAAATATAGATGAAAATATTTTGAAGGACGATGAGGGTATTGTCGGCAAAGTTTATAATACTGCTATAAACCAGGCTATTATTCAGGAAGTATACTCAGAAACAAAAGAAAAATATAAAAACCTTATAGCTTCTTGTAATTTTACAAAGCAAGATTATAATTCATTTGCTCAAAATATATTGCAAAAGTCAAAAGAAGAATGTTTAAATCTATGCAGCTTTTTATTTGAATCCGAAAGCAAAGAGGATTAGTCTATGGGCAAATTAATAATAGAAAATATAATAATAGAAAAAAGCGATAAAGATATCAAAACAGGTATTAATTACAATTTTTCTGAAGGACTAAACTTAATTTGCGGAAATAACGAAGCAGGCAAGAGTTCTTTAATGAAATTTATTAAAGAAGGCTTTTTTAGAGCAAAAGGTATTGATACAGGAAAAATTTATTTCAGTATTATTGATAATGAAAATCATTCAAAATATAGAACTGATATAAAAGACCATCGTTCACAAGATCAAAGATGTAAATTATATGATGAAAATAATTCAGAAATTAATTACGGATTTATTGAAAAAACAATACATCAAAGATATTTTGAACAAGGTTTTACAATTAATTTGGATGATTTAATGAACATTCAAAATAAAGACACTTCAACCTTGATTGATATTATAAAAGACCCATCAGGTGAAAAATTATCTGATTATATAGAAAAAGTAAAAGCAGAAACAAAAAAAATATTGGGAGATAATGGCAGATTAACAAAAGAAACAAATTCTATACTTGATAAAATCTCGCTAATAGATTCCAAAATAAAAGAACTTTCAAATAAGGAATCATTATATAATGATGCTGTTCAATCAATAAAAGTATCAAATGAAAAACTTGATGAAATATTTAAATATGAAGAATATTTAAATCTTTCTATCAAAGCGGAAGAATTAAAAAAACAGTTAAATACTACGCAAGAAGAATATAACAGTTTGTATTTAAACTTTAATGAGAAATTTTTTAAAGATAGAGAAACTTATCTTTCTATTCTGCATAATGCGGGTAAATATGAATCTAATTTAAGTATTCTTGCAAAGCAAAAGGAAAAACTAGATGTTTTAATGTCCAAAATAAACTTAAATATGAATTGTTTAAATTCCAATTTTGCAATAAATATAAATGAATCAGATGTAGTTATTTTTGCCCTGGATTATTCAAAAATAAAACAAATCAAAGATCTTATATCAAGTAAAGCAGCTTTAGATAATGAGTTGATAGTCCTAAATGCGAATAAAGAAAACCTTGAAGAAAATATTCTTAAATTAAAACATTATATTAATCCATTAAAAGATAAAATACTTAAAAAAGAAGAATTCGAAAAATTAAACGGATTATATAAGTTTATTGATGAAAAATTAAAGCAATACAATTTTTTATTGTCAAAAATAAATAATGCAGAGAAAAATACTAAAATTAATGCAAGTGGTATTAATGCAAATAGAAATTTACTAATATTATTTTCAGTATTATTTATTATGACAGTTCTAAGTGCCGTTATAAGTTTTTACCAAAAGGTTCCGATTGCAGGAATTTTTGCTGTTATGATGGCAGTTATATCTGCATCAGGATTTGCCACTTTAAAAATTGCAAGCTATAAAGACAGGCAGGATGATGAAATTAATAAAGATGAAGAAGAAAAAAATAATTTATTAAATTTATTAAAAGAAAAGATTAAAGACTATTATAATGAGATTGATAATGTAGAAAGCTCTTACCTTCCTTTAAAAATAGACAGTATAAAACAAGAAATTGGGACAAAAATCCAAAGTCATGTGAATATGGAAGAAATAATTGTTAAAAGCCAATCAGAATTTGAATATAATAGTGAAAAATCAGAAAAATTAGAAGAAAAATTAAATCAGTTGAAAATCAAAATTGATGAAATAGAAAATCAAATAAAAAATCTTATACAATCTGAAGAAAATAATTTTAAAATAGACGAAAAAATATATCCTGAAGTTATAGATATAATAAAAGTACTAAAAGAAGACATAAAAGAAAAAAATATAATTTGTAAAGAAATTGAAGAACTTTCAAATGAAAATAATAAAATATTGAATGTTTTTAATTCATTTATTCTTAATAACGAAATAAATATTTCATTAAGTGAAAAATATGAAGATAATATTGGAAAAATAAAAGCAGAAAATGAAAAAAATTCAGGCATAAAAACTCAGTTAGATATTCTGCTTGCAGAAATTCATAACTTACAAGACAAAATAAATAAAATTAATGAAGAAAAACAAAAGTTCAATATTCATAATTCAGAACATTACAATACGAACATTGAAATACAAATAGAGGAGCTTCAAAATAATAAAAAAGAGATACTAAACAAGAAAAAAGAAGCTGAATTCAAAAAACGAGAACTTGAAAGTTTTGAAGGGTTAAACGATTTAAAAATTCAAAAAAATATATATTTAGATGAATACCGAAAAAAGATTGAAGAACTAATAAAAAACAAAGTAATAATTTCATTAATAGAAAAAGCTAAAAATAGCTTTAATGAAACCCAACCTGATTTAAAAAATGCCCAAAAGTATCTTTCAATACTGACAGATGACAAATATTCAAAAATCAATTTAGACCTGATGGAAATTCAAAATAATGAAGGTACAATTACAAAAAAATGGCAGGATTTATCTCGAGGAACTAAAGAACAATTATATTTAGCTTTAAGACTCGGATATGCATCAAATTATTCAAGAGATAAAATAACATTAAAGCCAAACGGAAAAGTTGATTTACCTTTAATTATAGATGATGCTTTTGTAAATTTTGATTTTACAAGAACTAAAAATGCACTTAAATGTCTTAAAGAATTTTCAAAAACAAATCAGATTTTATTTTTCAGCTGTCATACAGAACTAATGAAAAAGCATTTTGAATCAATCAGTGAAGATTTTAATATCATAAACCTGTAAATATAATTTAGTTTGAACTATACTTAAGTTATGAGTTTTTATGATGAAGAAATAAAAAAACTTGTAGAAAAAGATAATTTCAGACAAGTTCATAATATTGAATATAAAACGGGTAAATATTTATCTATAGACGGGAGAAATTTGCTTAATTTTTCTTCTAATGATTATTTAAATATTAGTACCGATAGAGATTTACTTAATGAATTTATTGAGAAATATAAAAATCATGAAGAATTTATATTATCTTCAACCTCATCAAGATTACTAACCGGAACATCAACAGTATACAAAAAATTAGAAAATAATCTTGCAAAAATATTTAATAAAGAAGCTTGTCTTATATTTAATACAGGCTACCAATGCAATTTAGGAGTTGTATCATCATTAGTAAATAGAGATGACGTAATCTTTTCTGATAAACTAAATCACGCAAGTATAATTGATGGAATGAGATTGTCCTCGACACAATTTTTCAGATACAAACACTTTGACTACAATAACTTAGAAGAACTTTTAATAAAACACAGAAATGAATATAAAAAAGCAATAATAATATCAGAATCTGTCTTTAGTATGGATGGCGATATTGCAGATATAAAAAAGCTGATAGAACTTAAGAAAAAATATAATTGTCTGTTAATGATAGATGAAGCACATGCTTTTGGAATATATGGAAAAAATCTGGCAGGAATTGCCGATAGAGATAACCTCCTAAATGATGTAGATATAATTACGGCAACTTTGGGTAAATCATTTGCATCAATGGGGGCTTTTTGTGTTTCAAATAGAACAATAATTGATTACTTAATAAACAAAGCAAACTCATTTATATTTTCAACAGCTATTCCGCCTGTAAATATAATGTGGTCAAATTTTTTAATTGAGGAAAAGTTCAATATAGTAAAACAAAAAGCAGAGAAATTAAATACTCTTATAAAAGAAGCACACAATTATATAAAAGACAATGGTGAAACACAGATAGTACCTGTCATTATAGGTGAAAATAACAAAACAGTTAAAATAGCAGAACAATTAAGGGCAAAAGGCTTTTATATATTACCGGTAAGGCCACCGACAGTACCTGTTAATACATCACGTTTAAGATTATCTTTAACAGCTGATATTACTTTTGATGAGTTTAAAACTGTAATTGATACGGTAAAAGAGGTTTTATAATGCAATATAAATGGTTAAATAAAGAAAATAATAAAAATCTTATTGTATTTTTTAACGGTTGGGGAATGGACGAGAAAATCGTTTCTGATTTAGGTACACAAAATTATGATATATTAACACTTTTTGATTATAGAACTATAGAAACACCTGACTTTGATTTTTCCAATTATGAAAAGAAATACTTAATAGCTTGGTCAATGGGCGTATTTGTTTGTAATTATTTCTATGAACAATATAAAAATTTTAACAGATATATTGCAATCAATGGAACATTAAAACCAATAGATGATAATTACGGGATTCCCAAAAACATATATGATTTGACAGTTGCTAATTTTAACGAAATGTCTTGCTCTAAATTTATGAGGAAAATTTCTGCAACAAAAAATCTACAAGAATATACTTCTCGCTCACTTAACGAACTAAAAGAAGAATTAATCGCGATAAGAGATTTAAAAGTAAATAACTTTCTACCATTCGATACTGCTTTTTTATCAACAAAAGACAGAATATTTCCGTTTAAAAATATGTTGAACTTTTGGGAAGAGAGAAATATAAAAATTAAAGAAATAGAAAATTCACACTATATTTTTGATTCATACAAAAACTGGAGTGATTTTATATGATTGATAAATCACTCGTAAAGAAAAGATTTAAAAAGAGTTTAAAAACATATGATGAAAATGCCATAGCACAAAAAAAAATGGCAAAAGAATTAATAAGTTTACTTCCAAAGAAAGAATATAATAAAATTTTTGAAATTGGCTGTGCAACAGGAATACTAACAAAAGAAATAGAAGACAAACTCATATTTTCAGAACTGTATTTGAATGATATCGTTGAGGAATCAAAAAAATACGTACAAGAAATATATAAAGAATGCAACTTTATTGCAGGAGATATTGAAAATATCAACCTAAATAAAAAATATAATTTGATTATTTCTAACGCCTGCCTGCAATGGTGTTCAAACATAGAAGATACTTTGTCGAAATTAATAAATGCTTTAGATGATGATGGCATTTTGGCAATTTCTATTTTTGGAGAAGATAATCTAAAAGAAATTAAATCCATATTTAATATTGGAAACGAAATATCTTCTATATCATCAATGGAAAACTTTCTAAATACACAAAAAATTATTGCAAAAAAAGAAGATAAAATTAAAATTGATTTTGAAACACCAATGGAAGTTTTAAAACATTTAAAATATACCGGAACAAATGCAATAAAAGAAATTAAATTAACAAAAACAAAACTAAAAGATTTTGAACAAAAATATAAAGAAAACTATACACAGAACAATAAAGTATATCTGACTTATAATCCTATCTATATAATATGTACAAAGGGATAAATTGTAGTTTATACAGGCACTTGTTATGTCAGTATGTATTTAGTATCATAAACAATGATAACAACTAAGGAGATAGTTATGATAGCCCAAACATTAGAACAAGAATTATATAATTCAGTTGAAAAAAATACTCCTGAATACATTAAGAACAATAAATATATAGATATAAATAATAAAGAGGAAATTGTATTTGTATTGAAGAAAGAACATTTAAAGCCATATGATGCAAATACAAATCCTGAAGGTTTAAATTTAGATAACTGGCTGAAAAATTATGAAAAAGAAGCCGCTGTTTCAACCGCAGGAATTAGAGGTCCACAGAATATCTTATACCCATATGATGTTCGTTTCCCAATAAACATAATGGGTATAATGCTTGCTACATATGCGAAAGCATTAGTTGCTAAAGATAAGTACAAAGGTAAGAAACTTATTAAACTTGCAGGAAGAGAAGTAAGATATAATTCCGATAAATTTTTAGATTTAATAGCAAGAGTACAAGCCGCACAAGGAATAGAGACTCTTACAACATATGAAAGAAAAACAATGCCGATATGGCTTGCATCATTTTTATGCTTTAAACTTGATTTATTAGGCGGTGAATATATAACGTCAAGCCACGGCATAAGTGTTAAGAATGCAACGAAAGATTTAAACTCTCAAGGCAGCCAATATTTACCTGAAGAGTCAATGGAATTTGTAGATAAAATAAAAGAAATATTTGCCATTGTAGAGAAAGACGGCAAATACGAAATTAGAATTGCAAAATCTGATGACGAATTAATCAATGAATCATTTATGAAAACAATCAATAATGGTATTGATTTATATAAAGAATATTTAGAAAAAGGCGTAGCAAATAAAGAAAATCTTGATTTAATAAAAGGAATCAAAAATAAAATTATTATAGAAAATGTAGGAGGCAGTGCATATAATACTCTAAGTAAAATATTAACTGCATTCAATATTACAGAAAAATTTGATTGGATGAATATAGAAGAAGATCCATTCTTCCATGGGATAGGTAAATATGATACAGATCCAAAAGGCAATAAATGTTTTTACGATTATTCTGTTGATGCAACAGTACTTGGTAAAAAACAAGACGGAAGTTCATATTTCCCTGTTATTGATACATTAAACTATGATAAAAAATTAAAAGAATATCCGATAGGAACAGTAGTTTTAATTACAGACCCGGATCATGACAGGTTAACCGTATGTCAAATAGAAGACAAAAAATCAATAGATTTTCTTGATAAGACAGGTATAAGTTATTCTGAGCTTGATAATGACAGAATATTATGCATATATACAGCAAATCAATCTTTCTTATTGATTATGGATTTCTGGGCAAAACAATTAAAAGCTTCAGGACAATGGAATAATCATCCGAGATTTATGATAAAAACAACAGCAAGTGCAAAATCTTGGGATGAGTGGGCTAAATATAACAATATAAAAGTTGTAAATGTGCCAGTTGGCTTTAAAGAAATCGCAAATATTATGAAAAAAGTTGAAATGCAGTTACTCAATAATCCTGAAAAAGATGTAATTGTGACTGACGTATTCGGTTATGAAGTAAATCTTGGTAAAAATCCAAGAATGATATTTGGCGGAGAAGAATCCGGCGGAATGATTATAGGAAGCGAAGAGTTAATAAAATCAAAAGCCGGCAGAATTGCAATAGCAATGAGAGAAAAAAGTGCTTCAGAAGCAATTATAGTTGCTTCCGCTCTGGCTGCAAAACTTGAAGCTGAAGGTAAAACTTTATCGGTTGCATTGGATGAAATATTCAAGTCAAACGAGATTATAGCAAAATATGATATGAGAGAAGATATCGCATATTATAATGAATCAGAACCTGATATTGTAAAACTTACGCAAGCAAAAAAAGACGGCGAAGCATTAAGAACAAAAAATGATTTATTCTATCTGACAATGGCACTAGCAGAGTTTGACGGAAAAATTACTTTAGATAATGTAAAATCAATTTTAAAATCAACATTCACAACTTTAAATTTTGATAACTTAATTGATATAAAATTTGTAGGTGATGGTACATTCTTGAAATTTACAGATAAATTTATAGAAATTCGTCCGTCAGGAACTGATGCTAAAACAAAAGCATACGGTGCAGGAAGTAACAAAGATGATATATCAAAGTTTGCAAAGATTTTAGGAAATTATTCAGGCGATTTAAATGAAGAATATCTTGCTTTAATTTCTAAAGATTATTACAATAAGGCTAAAGATAAATCGATGGAAGAATATCTTAAATTTACAAATAAAGATGCGGATACAAGAATATTTGAAGTTCCGAATTATAAAGAAACAATAGGTATATAAGAGGTAGATAAAATGGCAGAAGAAGCAAAAATATTAGCAACAATTCCAAGAAATGCAACTGAACAATTACAAATAAGTATTAATTCTTATAAAGAAAAAAAATATTTGGATTTAAGAATTTTTTATACGACAGATGACGGAGCAACTTGGCTTCCAACGAAAAAAGGGGTAACTATATCTCCAGATAATTTAATGTTACTAAAAGATGCAATAGAAGAAGCAATGCAAGAATTAGCTTCTGAATTGGAAGAATAAGCTCAAAACAACAATTGATTATGTTTATTCCAATATAAGCAAACCTAATTTGATATGATTTGACTTATATTGGAATTTTTTATTATAAAATTCAAAAAAGACCTGCTTATTATTTGAAATTC
>CALUPV010000014.1 GCA_944322745.1 Candidatus Gastranaerophilales bacterium
TCTCATCTTTTTCTCCTTTCCTTATTTTAACAGAATTTTTCCTACCTACTTTGTCCGCTTTTTGGGGTACACTTCATAAACCAGACCTACATATTATAGGCTATTATAATTCCAAAGGTTGAATTTCCCATATTTTTTGGCCAATTGTTTAAGTTTTTCTGTAATGGTGACAGTTATATTTATATTGTTTTTAAGATATGTTTCTTTTTGATAATTTGCAATATAATGTATTTTCGTGTTGGCATAATATTTTAATGCATCTTGCTGCCATGAAATTTTGTAATCATCAACATTATTTTTATTTATGTATGTTAAAGATAGAACACCATCTGTCATTGTCATATCCGCATATTTTGTTTTCAGTTGTTTTTGTGATTTCCCAATAACCCACAGAAAATTCCTTGATACAAGTATAAAGTCTTTATTTAAAGCTTTTATTATTTTGAATCTGTCAATGAGGTCTTTACCTGAATTAAAGTGCATAACAATAAGCATTCCTGTTATATTATCCGAATATTCTAAGATTTCAGGAAGAACTTCTACTTCAGCACCTGCTATATCCATTTTTATAAAAACTTTTTTATCTTTTAAATTTAGTTCATCATATTTTTGTTTGTATGTATGTATCTTTTTTGAAGAAACCTGTCCTAATGAAGATAAAATATATTTATCTGTTCCTATACATTCACTATAAAAATATGTTTTTGGAGAAGTAGTATTAATACTTCTTATTCCACAATCGTAACAATAAGCAGGTTTATCAAAAAGCATACTGTATGTCGACTCATATTCTATATCATCACCTATACCGTAACCAAGTAGTATATCAGAATTTTTGATTGTTTGAAGAGGAGTAAGTCTTGATGAAAAATCAAGTCTTATTAATTCTAATTCTTTTGAATCTATTTTTACATCGTATAATAACAAGTCTGGTAACAATAATTCAAACATTTTATTAAAACACTCATTATCTTCTTTATTTAGAGAACAATATGTAATTTGTGCTTTATTATTATCTTGATGGCGAAGGTATAAACCTATTTTAAAAGAGAAATATAAAGAGAACAAAATAATGAATATTATTACTATACAGGAAAATTTTTTTAACATATGTGGCACCTTTTAAATGTACAATACGTATTATATAATAATAAAATGGTTATATAAATATTAAAATGTGGCATATTTAACAAAAGATGAACTTATTAGAAGAGTAAATACCCTTGCAAATATAATACAAAGAACTTCTCTATTACATTCTGGAGAAAATCAAAAACAATCTTTTATTGATAATATTTACTTTTGTTGTGATAAATCATTAAAACATTATCCTGATATAAAATTTGTGCTATGCCTATAGAATTTAAAAAGAAAACAGATTAAAGGTTTGAGGTGAGGTGAGAGTTATACATAACCCGACATTAAAAATAATTTCTTATTTTATAGCATCTTAAACAGTAATAGAATATTTTAGCAGTAGCTTGACGGGTTCCGAGAGATGATTTTCTTTTATTTTCTTAATTAGAAAATCACGATGCGGAAGAACTTGCGAGCCAACAAAAAATTTCGGAACGACAAGATTTCACGACAAACAAGGCGAATCCTTGAGCCGTAGTTTGACGGGTTCCGTAAGATGATTTTCTTTTATTTTCTTAATTAGAAAATCACGATACGGAAGAACTTGCGAGCCAACAAAAAATTTCGGAACGACAAGATTTGAACTTGCGACCCCTACCACCCCAAGGTAGTGCGCTACCAGGCTGCGCTACGTCCCGAAATATTTACTTTTTTTATTTTGGGACCTGTGCGCACTACGTGCTACCTCTCGCAAAAATGATACTCAATCATTTTTTCTCGGCAGAGTCAGGCTGCGCTATGTCCCGAAATCGGAATTGTATAAAACAATCTCCTCATTTAGTCTAACACCCTTAAAAATTTTTTTCAACAAACTATTATTTTATTCTAACATCACATTTTGCATATAATTTGCCATTCGAATCTTTAAAATACTTTTTAAAGAGTTCTTGCACTGTATATCCTGTATATTTCGAGCAATCCTTAAATTTTCTTATTCTTGGATTTTGGGCTTTATTAAAATATTTTTCTACATTAGCAATTTTATATATTTTTTCAAGTTCTATTGGTTGACCTGTCTGAATGTCAATTACATATTTAGCCAAATAATCAATATCAAAACCTTTATCATATGATTCCAGCATAGCAGTTCTGTCAATAATAAGTCCGGAATATTGAATTAAAGGATTTTGCTGTGGCATATCCCTGTTAAATAAAAAATTATCTAAAACCATGAATATAATATCTTTACCCTCTAATTCCGTTGTCATTATTTTACCTTCTTCTTCTTTTATACCGGATAAAACACTCATAATATCAAGAAAAGAATTTCTTGGTTTTTGCGAGACAGCTAAAGGATGTCTTATAGAAGATGAATTTAGTGCAAAAAAGTCAATTGAACTATCAACTTTTCTTAACTCGTCGAGGATCACATCTGTAACAAAATTTGCAAGGAAATTATTACCTTGTCTAATATCTTTTATATCTAATAGGTTAATATTCTCATTATTAGTAATAATTGCATATTTATTTTCTATATCATTCGCAAATAAAGTTCTATACAATCGTAATAAAGGACCTTTTGTGTTATTCTCAAGCGGAGAAAATGATTTTAAAGATATATTAGCCAGATTACCTTCATCATCTATTTTCATTTTTGCATTTATAATTTTCTTGAAGTTTTGAGATAAAGGAATAATAGGCGTTCTATTAACAACCCTAATAACATCTTTATGTTCGTGCCCATCAAAAACTAAATCTACAGTAGATTCACGAGCCAAAGTATCAGCAAATTGAACACCTGTATGACTCATTAATATAACATGTCCTTGTGGATTTTCGCTTTTAAACTCTGCTATTCTTTGTTTACAATCTTCTAATGTTTTCTCATAATCATTCTTGTCCACATATCGCTGAGGTTTTCTTATATTATCAATTAAATGGACATCTTCTAAATCTCTTTGGTATGCATATAAATTAACCGGGCTTATACCTAAAAATAAAAACTTATGTTTTAATCCCTCAGTTTTATCATCTTCAACTTCAACTATTTTTTCATTAATAATTTTATTTCTACTTATACTTTTACGAAAAGCATTAGAAGTAGATATATCAAGATTAGACATTAATACTTCCGCATTTAAATAAGCCAAAATTTCATCTAAAAGTCTTACACCGCCATCAAACTCATGGTTTCCCGGAGTAAATAAAGCAATTGTATTATTAGCTATCATTTTTATTTGATTGATAAACTCATTAAGAATATCCAACTGAAATCTTGCTATTTCCTTATTTGGATTTGTAGAATAACCTTTTCTAGCTCCGTCCATGAACCAATCACCACAAATAGCCATAACATTTGCAGTACCTTTGTCCTCTTTTTTGAGGAAAATATCATTTTTTCTGTTTCTCATCTCTTCAAGGGCTTGATTTGCAGCATACAGCTCTCCATGAGTATCAGAGAAAGCATTAATATTTAATATTGCACCCTTAAATGAATTATTTTTACTAAATTTATTATTTATTGGTTGTATTTTCATATACTGATAATACTGGTAAAAAATAAATTTTGTTTTTACCAAAACTAAATATTAATTTTCATTAAGGTTAAAATATAATTACTTTTTATTCTAAGCTTAATAAAAAACAAAAATCTGAGTAATATATAAGTTAACTTTTTATGCTAAAATGGCATTTGGAGAGATTTATTATGAAATTATGTGTTATTGGAACAGGTTACGTCGGATTAGTAGCAGGTACTTGTCTTGCTGATATGGGAAACATTGTTGTATGTGTTGATAATAATCAAGACAAAATTTCTAAATTACAATCAGGAATTATTCCAATATATGAGCCTGGCTTAGAAGAATTAATAAAAAATAATGTCAAAGAAAAGCGATTATCTTTCTCAACAGACCTAGCAAAAGCAGTTAGAGAATCCAGTGTTTGTTTCATTGCTGTTGCAACCCCCCAAGATATAGATGGTTCTTGTAACCTAGATGCAGTTATAAATGTTGCAAAAGAAATCGCACACAATATAAATGAATATAAAGTCATAGTAAATAAGTCCACAGTACCGGTCGGAACAGCAGAAAAATTAAGTAATATTATTAAAGAAATAACTAATGTTCCCTTTGATGTAGTATCTAACCCTGAATTTTTAAAACAAGGCGCTGCTATAGATGATTTTCTTTCTCCTGATAGAGTTATTATTGGCTCAGATTCGGATAAAGCATCAAAAATAATGAATGATATATACTCCCCTTATTTTAAAACATCTAACAGAATAATCTTTATGGATGTAAAATCTGCAGAAATGACAAAATACGTTGCAAATGCTTTTCTTGCAACAAAAATTTCTTTTATTAATGAAATGGCAAATATATGCGAAAAAGTTGGAGCGGACATTGAAAAAGTAAGAATCGGAATATCCACAGATAATAGAATAGGAGATAAATTTCTATTCCCGGGAATCGGATTTGGAGGAAGTTGTTTTCCAAAAGATATAAGTGCATTAATTACAGTAGCAAAAAAAATAACACCGGAAGCTCGTTGCTTGAAGCTGTTAAAGAAACAAATATAAATCAAAGAAAATTATTTGTAGATAAAATTCTAAAATATTACAATAATAATATAAGCAATAAAATTTTCGCAGTATGGGGACTATCTTTCAAACCAAAAACAAACGATATGAGAGAAGCTCCATCAATCGACATAATAAACTCCTTATTAATGCTTGGTGCTAAAATTAAAGCATATGACCCTCAAGCAATGGAGAACGCAAAAGTAATATTTGGAGATAAAATTGAATATTCCAAATCAGCATATGAAACACTATCAAATAGTCATGCTTTAATATTATTGACTGAATGGAATGAATTCAGAAAACCTGACTTAGAAATAATTAAGAATAATCTTATAGATGAAATAATATTTGACGGAAGAAATCAATATAATAAACAGAAATTAAAATCACATGGACTTGAATATATTAATATAGGTAATTTATAAAACAAAATATTAACTTTTGTAAACACGAATTTTTATAGGCACCATACGTACTCTCGCATAGGAAACCTATTTTCATAAATAAAAGTATGAAATAAAACATGTATTTTCTTGTTATAATCAAAACTCTAAATAGCAAATTTTATTTTTTTGAGATTTAGAACAGATGTACGAGAGTATGGATGGATAATATGAAAATCAATTCTATTACAACAACTACGGGATATCTGAAGGGCAGGGCCACTGAACGCTCATTAAGCCACGGAAGAGAGTGTGTGAAGGAGCGACATAACTTAAAACAAAATAATAATGACAATACAAACACGACCATCAGGAATAATTCTGATGGTCGTGTGAGTTTTAAGGGCGGTGTACCGTTTCTTCATAAAGCCGCAAACTTTGCATCAGATAACCCCTTAGTAGCAGAAGCATTATTTGCAATTCTTATTACTTGCGGATTAAGGCCGTTAACTATTATGGCAACAGCAAAAACAGAAGAAGACAAAGAAAAGTGTTCTTATCAAGCCGCAAAATCAGTATCAACAGGTTTAGTCGGTTTGGCAACTTCGGTGCTAGTAGGCATACCAATTGCAGCAGCCGCAAAAGCAGCACAGAAAAGAGGTGCTTTTAATATGCCGGAAGATATGAAGAAAAAATCAATGGAAGTAGTAAGACGGGGAGCTGAAAATTTAACAAAACTAGCGGAAAGATTTACAAGTGAAGGTCAAAATTCTGAACTTGTAGAACAAATAAAAGGTTTAACAGCTCCAATAGCAGAACAAGGATCAATAAACTTAGGTATATTTAAAAAGGCAGGCAAAGGTGCAGAAAAAATATTTAAAGAAAAAATTGAGAATGTCGCTCCTGAAATATCAGAGTCTGTCAAGAATGCTATTAGTGAGCAAAAAACAATAGATAATTTTGCAAGAACAGGTAAAAATGTTATTGATAAATTATTCCAACCAATATTTATGCCAATTAGAGCAACAATCACCGTTGCACTGGTTCCAACCATACTTTCAGCACTTGGTCTGAAGAAAGCAGGCAATAAAAAACAAGAACAAAAAATAACACCTTTCGACTATCTAAGTTACAACGTATTTAAAACAAGCGATGACAAGAAAATTTTCCAAGCTTTTTCGGGGGTAGCTAATTATGAAAATAAATAGTATTAACAGCACTTATCATTACGGAGCTGGAAAAAACAACTCTTATAAACAACCAAAAACACAATCATTCAAAGGTGTTCCGGAAACAATAACTAAGCCGCTTTCTAATTTTTATGAGAAAGTTGCAGGAAGTAACAGTTTCCAAAGGTTTATTTCCAAATTCAGCAAAACAAATTCTTTTACTCACTTAATGGTTGCTGAAAGTTGTTTCTTATCAGGATTTTATATGATAAATACATTAAGAAACAAAAAAATTAAAAAAGAACAAAAACCACAAATGCTTATAAATGATGCATTAACATTGGGTGTATCAACAGCGGGTGCATACTTACTTGATGATAAAGTTACTAAAGTTGTAGATAATATTTCAAACAGCTATTTCACAAAAAATCAGGACTTCTACATAAACAAAGCAAAAGAATCAGCCAGAAATATAGCACAAAAAACTGGTATTTTAGATGATATTTATAATGCCGCAAAAGAAGCTTCTGATGATGGAATTGATACTGTAACCAAGAAAATAGGAGAACAAATAAGCGGAATTATTGCAAAAGGTGAAAAAACAAAAGCTTTCCAAATTTCTGCAGATAAATTAAAAGAGGTTCAAGAAGGTGTATCAAATGCAATAAGAGCTAATAAGGGCAATATGGAAGGAGCAAAAAAAGCTGCTACCGGATTGATTGATGATGTATATGACAAATTAGCGGGTAAAGTTGAAGCAGATAAAATAGTACCTGGTATTAACAAAATAAAAACTCTGGTAATATTTGGTATAATCTACAGATACTTAGGACCTGTTGTTGTTACTCCTATTGCCAACAAATTGAGTTCTAAATTTTTCTCTAACAAAAAAGAGAAAGAACCTGCAGAGAAAAAAGCTTGAATAAATTTTAAATTATAAAAATAAAAAAGAACCTACTATAAAATAGGTTCTTTTTTATTGACTTTTTCTTACTCTACATTAAATAAAAATCAAGGTAAGAATAACTACATAAAATGTACAATCCATCATTATTATTTTTTCCGAATTTTACCGATTGTTGTTACATAACTTTACATTATTTTTTATGAACTAAAGTTGTTTTTCAATCGGCCGATAAAAAGAATAGGATAACAAATAACAATGGAGAAAGAAGATGGGCTTAGCAGCATCACAGGCAAGATTTTTAGGTATTACAGCAAGGAAATCAAATATAGAATATGAAGGTCAACAGGTAAACCAACAACGTACAGCTTTAGCTGAAGAAGTTAATGCTTTATATAGTAAGTTACTTTCACTTAAAGTGCCTGTTGCACCTGACACAACAGAATTCTATGAATCCAATTATAGTTTCAGCATTTCTGATAAAACAAATAATCAAGATGGTGAATATATAGTTAAAAATTACTACGAAAATGATGACGGTTCTTATTATATGGACGTAGAACGTACATATGATAAAAACATGGCAGAACAAAGTGATTTATCAAACCAATGGAAAATTGTTACTTCTCCGGATGGAAGTTACAGCTTAGTTAATATTAAAGATGATACAACATATGATTTAACCCTATCAAGTGATCCAACTGAAATAAAAAGCTTAATTGAATCTACAGCCGGCATTCAGCCACTTCCTGAAGGAACTGAAAATCTTTATACCTATAAAGATAGTGACGGAAAGACTCATTACATTCCGGATGTTCAAGTCACAGGTTATGATGATGCTGCTGAACAAAACTTATTATATTCATATATGAAAATAAATAAGTCAGTAACAGAAACAACAACTTTTGACAATGTACAAGTTACATTTGATGGAAATAACAGAATGAGCTCTATTACTATACCAGGAATTGTTTCAGGATTAGATGTTGATACAACAAGAACATATGACTCTGAAGGTTATGATGCAGCTTTAAGAGATTATACAATGAGCAAAGATGAATATGACAAAATGGTTGCTGACTTAAATGCTCAAACTGAATCTCTGCAACAAGAAGATAAAGTTCTTGAATTAAGATTAAATCAAATTGATACAGAACAAAACGAATTACAAACTGAACTTGAAGCAGTCAAAGCAGTATTAGACAAGAACATAGAAAATACATTCAATACATTCTCATAAGAAGAATTGAATGTGAAAAAATTGCAAACACAAATAAACACGTTAAGGAATGTAGGAAATGAGTTACAAAAACGATAGTTATTTAGTTATATCAAATAAATATGGCACTCTAAGCAGTGATGCAAAGGCAATGTTATTTGAAACTTATGACCTTTTAAGAGACATAACAGTAAGCGGTAGCGCATCAGATGGTGCAGGCTTCGGTACAGCGGGTAGTTTCTTATGGAAAATTGCAAGTATGATTGCACCAAGCTCATTTATGTCAACAATGGGTGGCGGGACTGCAATTAATATTCCCGGAACTTCATATTGGTCACCTACAAATTCAACAAGCGGAACAACATCTGCTTTTGGTATTGGTTCATTATCACAATACTCAGGCTTTACAGGTGGTGCAAGTTCTATAGTTCAAGGATTCGGGACATCTGGTGAAGTAGGCTACTTAACCGGCGGCGCTTCTTCCTTAACATCAGTTTCTGAAATTGCTAATTCAGCAGGTGTAAATGCGCTTGGTTATACTGCAGGTTTAGCTTCCGGATTCGGTTTCGGTGACAGTTTCTTACTGCCTGCAGCCGGTGTTGTTTCCGGATTCGGCGGTATTTTGCAAGCTATGTCTCCATATCTTGGAGAATTTGGTCTCGGCACTACATTAATTGGTAACTTATTACAAGGTACGGCAAGTGCTCCACTAGCAGCTTATCAAAAAGTAACCAGTAGTATTTTAAGTAATGCTGACACTATTTTACAAAATAAAGTAAAAAATATTGAAACTGTTTGTAAAATGCTTGATGCTCAAAATGATGTAGTTAAGAAAATGTTAAAAGATGATATTGAAGGTATGAGTGATAAAATCCAAAATATGTAGTTTTACTATACTATAAAAAAATTAAAGAACCCTCTTTTGAGGGTTCTTTAATTTGAAATTATTTATTTTTATATATAATATGTTTAAATAAACATGATTTTAAGTATGAGAAAAGTAATTAAACTAATAATATATTTAATTGTTTCAATCTGTATAATCTTCTCAATAATTGATAATGATGATTTTATAGAAACCTCAAATAATGCATCATCAAACAAGAAATTAACAGAAAAAGACTATGTAAATATGTATTGTACAGGTATAAAGGAATATGTACTACCAGATAAAACAAGAGTTGATTGTTTAACAGAAGAATATGCGATTGAATTTGATTATGCAAAAAAATGGGCTGAAAGTATAGGTCAATCTTTATATTATGCTAAAAAGACAGGAAAAAGACCTGCTGTAGCAATTATTACTAACGGAGAAAATGACTTAAAATACATACAAAGAATCAAAGATACAGATGAGGAAATTACAATATTTGAAATTCCTGCAAATATCATAAAAAATAACAAAGAATAAAAGAAGAGGATGAAAAATTCATCCTCTTTAAATCTTTTATATTAAAAATTTTCCATTTTCATAAATAAGTTCATCATCAGCATAGATTTGACCGCCATTTTTCATATTTTTAATCAAATCCCAATGCAAACCTGAAACATTCTTACCACCTGTATCAGGGTATGATGCACCAACTGCCATATGGATTGAACCGCCTATTTTTTCATCAAATAAAATATTGCCTGTTACATCCTGAATCATATCATTTGTGCCAATTGCTATTTCACCGACAAATCTTGAACCCTCATCCATATCAAGCATATTATTCAAAAAGTCTTCACCTTTTTCGGCTTTTGCTTCAATCACTTTTCCGTCTTGCAAGGTTAAAAGAACTTTTTGTGCTTCATTTCCACGGTACAATTGAGGGAAATCAAAATATATTTGACCGTTTGCACTATCCTCAACAGGGGAGGTATAAACTTCACCATCCGGGAAATTACACTCCCCGGCACAACTCTTCCAAGTTCTACCGAAAACATTAAACGTTATATCTGTTTTATCTCCAACAATTCTAATTTTTGATTTTTTATTAAGATAATCAGCTATTTTTTCCTGTTTTTCTCCAATTTCTATCCATTTTGAAACAGGATCTTCTTCATGCAAATAACAAGATTTTATCAAAAATTCAGTATATTCTTCTAATGACATCTTTGCTTCTTGTGCCAAAGCATTGGTAGGAAAATCCGCAATGACCCATTTTAATTCACCTTCAGCTGCACGTTTTAGCATTTTTTCAGACAGATGTTTCATTACACTTGAACGTTTTGCCAGCTTTTTAGAATCTAATCTCGCCATATTTTTTAAGTTTAACGGTGCTCCAATAGATATAAGATTTTTAGCTTTTTCATATTCTATTTCTGTCATTGGATCAATATATTCAAGCTGTTCATCTGTTGCATTTTTAATATATACTTCATTTAATCCTTCTACACCCATTCTTACAACCGGGTATGCTCCTTTTAAAAGAACTTGTTTATATATTTCTTTTACCAAAGGTTGAGAAAGGTATGAATCTGTTCTTATTATTGTAAGTTCACCCTTTTGAACTTTAACTGAATAATCAACAAGAACTTTGGCATATTTTTCCCATAATTTATTCATTTTTATACCTCGTCATTTGCAAGTGCATTTAAACGACCTAAATAGATTCCTCTTTTTGATGTCTTTATAAACTCTGTAATTCTTAAAACATTTTTATCGTTCGGATATTTTTCTTCTAATTCTTTAACCACATTTGTAAGTGTTGTAGTTCTAGCTTGAATATGTTTATAAGCATCTCGGATATGTTCTATTTCTTCTTTAGAGAAACCTCTTCTTTTTAAACCGATTACATTCGGACCATGTAAGATAGCAGGAGCACTTGCCGCTTTTGCAAATGGAGGAATATCCATTCTGGCAGCTGAGAAACCAGAAATGATTACATATTCACCAATTCTGATATTTTGATGGAATACACTCATACCACCTAAGAAAGCACCCTTGCCAACATGTACATGACCACCGATTGTAGCCAAATTCGCAAATATTGCTTCATCTTCTACCACGCAATTATGCGCAACATGTGAAGATGTCATTAACAAACATTTATCACCGACTTTTGTTACTGCACCGTCTTCACCTGCACCACGATTTATTGTTACATATTCTTTTATTATACAATTTTTACCAATTACAGCCTTTGTTTTTTGACCTTTATAGCTTAAATCTTGAGGAGCTGTACCTAAACTTGCGAATGGAGATATTAAAGTACCGTCACCAATTTCGCAGCACTCTAAATATGCATTTGCCATTACTTTAACATTTTCACCCAATACAACATCTTCACCTATTACTACATTAGGTCCAATTTCACAACTTGCAGGAATTATTGCATTATCTGCGATTATTGCGGTTTTATGAATAGCCATATTTCATCTCCTGACTTTTTATTTTTTATCTATTACTGAAAACATTAAATCTGCTTCAACAGCCAAGTGTCCATCAACTGAACCTTTTGCATGTACTTTAACTAATGGTCCTTTTATTTTCACAACTTCTGTTTCTATATCGAATCTATCTCCCGGGACTACTTGTCTTCTAAATCTTACACCATCAACTCCTGCATATAAGAATAATTTATTTCTGTACTGCGGCAATGGAGCCAATGCACCTGCTGACATTTGTGCCATAGCTTCAAGTTGTAATACTCCCGGCATAACAGGAACTCCGGGGAAATGACCACAGAAGAATTCTTCATTTATTGTAAGATTTTTATAACCTTTACAATATTTACCCAATACACATTCAGTTACTCTATCTACTAAAATAAAAGGATATCTGTGCGGAATTAACTCCATTATTTGATTAATATCAAGAGTTATAAATTCACCTTCTTTTAACACTTTTTCTTCTGCCATTATTCCTCCGTAATATACTTATCTTTTAAATCTTTTGCAACTATTGTATGGACACTATGCCCTGCCTCTTTTACTATAATTTCTGCTTGAGAATTAAGAATATTAAAACCTGCAAGATAAAAGTCTCCAATCAAATCAAGTATTTTATGTTTTATTGGTTCATATTCTGATTTCAACTCAGCAGTATAACCATCTTCTGTCAGTCCTAATGTATTTTCTATACTTGCACCTCTTGCATAACCTGCCTTTTGAAGCATTTCCAATTCATTTAAATAGCCAAATGTCCTTGCTTCAATAATTTCTGATAACTTTTCAATATTTAAAGCTACCCACCTGTTTGACAAATCTTTATGTCTAAAATTCACACTATAGGTAACATTAAGGTTTTCAGACGGCAATACAACCAAATGAGTTTTGCCGTTTAAATAACTCAATGACTCTTTTACCCTGTATTTTTTACTGTCAGGATTTTCAATCCCTGCATTATTAAATGCTTCTACCCACTTTTTAGAACCGCCATCTAAAATCGGTAATTCATAATGAGATAAATAAACATCTAATGAATCAATCTTGCAAATTGCACAAGCAGCCATAAAATGCTCTATCAACATTACTTTAATTTCATTATTACCAATTACGGTACAATGCTCTGTTGAAACAACATTATCTATATTTGCTTCAATACTTTTTCCATCAAAGTGAAAACGCAAGCCTTTTTTATCAGAAGGGCACACTTTTGCTTCTGATTCAGCTCCTGTCATTAATGCAACTGATTTTAGAACTACTTCTTTTTTTATTGTAGACATTAACTAATCCTTTAAAAGATGCTCATACTGTTTGAATTTATTAACCAAATCTTCAGCTTTTTTCATCGTTTTCATTTGTTTAATAAAATCTTTTCTTGGCATAGCAGGAGCCCCTATAAGAATTTGCTTATCAGGGAAACTTCTTGTTACACCTGCTTGTGCCATTATAATAGTATCACTGCCGATTTCAATATGATCAGCCATACCGACCTGACCTGCTATAACTACACGATCCCCTATTTTACAGCTTCCTGCAATTCCGACTTGAGATACAATCATGCAACCTTTACCAATTTTACAGTTATGGCCGATTTGAACCAAATTATCTATTTTAGTTTGTTCACCAATTACGGTATTTTCTATAGTTCCTTTATCAATACAAGTATTGGCACCGATTTCGACGTCATCCCCTATAACAACAGAACCGACTGATGGTATTTTATATATTTTCTGATCTGTATTATCTTCTTTTACCTTACCTTCTTCTCTTGCATTTTCTACATTATTAGGGTTTTCAGTAACAAAACTGAAACCGTCTGCACCTATACTTACACCGTGTTGCAAAATAACTCTATTTCCTATAATTGCATTATCGCCTATATTGCATCCTGCATGGAACAGACAATTTTCTCCTATTTGAACACTTCTGCCAACATATACATTAGCAAGGATTTTTGAATTTTTACCTATGGATACATTTCTTGATATAACTACATTTGGACCGATTGAAACATTTTCACCCAATTTTGCCGTTGGATGAACCGTTGCGGTCGGATGTATACCCGGTGTTGTCTCCGGTGGCATATAAAATAAATGTAATAACTTCATCATTGCAAGACGTGGTCGTTCTGCTTCTATTGTAGAAATTAATTCCGAAGTAACACCAATAGGAACCAATGCTGCCTTTGCTTTTGTTTTTGATAAATTTTCAATTTCATCTTCATTTAAAGCTAACGCCAATGTATTTTCATCCGCAAGTAACGGCGGCCCAAGTCTTGAAATTTTTACATCTTCTACCTTCGTCAAAATACCACCTACAATTTGCGATATTTCTTCAAGTGAATATTCTGTCATATTATCTATATCCCTCATTATATTTCCCTCTATTGTATATATATTTTAATACCTTGCATAAAAAAACACAAATAATTTATTATTTACGCATTTTTTCAATAATTACAGTAGTGGATTTCCCTTCTACAAAAGAAATAAACTCTATCCTGCCACCAGCTTCCATTATTCCTTTGGCTTCCGGAAGTGTTTCTATTGTATAATCAGCTCCTTTTGTATGAACATCAGGCTTAATCTTTAAAAGTAAATCAATTGGGGAATCCTCATCAAACAGTACTACATAATCTACACTTCTTAAAGCACTTAAGACCTCAGCCCTGTCATTTTCATTATTTATAGGACGGCTATCTCCCTTTATACTTTTGACAGACCTATCTGAATTTAATGCAACAATTAGAACATCGCCAAAACTTTTTGCTTTTTCCAAATATCTTACATGCCCAACATGCAATATATCAAAACAGCCGTTTGTGGTAACTATCGTTTTCCCTTCTTGTCTTAATTTTGATAATAATTCAGGTAGCTCTGATTGTTTAACTAACATATATTTTCTCCGTAAAAAATGGGGCAATATTAAACAATATTACCCCGTATAAAACTAATATCTATTTTTTATCTGTTTTAGACTGCTCATTAAACTGCGGTACAGTCGGATTTGTTTTTGCAGATTCTTTAATCTTCTTTTGAATATTTTCAGGATTATATGCTTCATCATAATATTCAATTTTTGCATCTTTTCTCAATGTTTCTATCTTATTTTTTAGTATATCAACTTTATCCAAACTTTCTAAATAATTAATGATATCTTTTTTACTTTGTTCAAAAGATAATACCCCTGCTTCATTTCTATCGGTTACCATAATAATATGGAAACCATACGGTGTTTGAACAACTTCACTTATTGTATTTGGCGCCATAGAAAATGCTTTATTTGCGAAGGCGTCAACCATTTCTTCTTTTGCAAAAAATCCTAAATCTCCTCCACGAATTGCACTTGCAGTATCTTGCGAGTTTTCTTTAGCAATTTTAGCAAAACTTGATGGAACTTTTTTTACTTTGGCTTGTAACATTTCTGCTTTATTTTTAAGTTCATTCATTTTTTCACTTAATTTTGCAGCTAATTCTTCATCAGTAATATCTTTATTATCTTCTTTTATTTTTGCTGCAATTTGTTCCGGATTTGCAGCTATTAATATATGAGAAGCTCTTACTCTTTTCGGATACTTAAATTTATCCATATTTTCATCATAATATTTCTTTGCTTCACTTTCACCAACTGAGACCATAGCAATTGAATCTACAAATTTCTTTAATTTAATTTCTTCTTCAATATCTTTTTTGAACTTATCATAAGTTACGCCATTGACCTTTAACACTTGTAAGAATTGTTCTTTAGAACCAAATTTACCAATTATCTCTTTTTCCGCATTTTCAAGTTCTTCTTTAGAAACAGTAATTTTATTTTTTTCCATTTCTTCATTTAAAAGAGCTTTCACTATAAGTTCTGATATTACTTTTTCGCGAAGCATTAATGCGAATACATTATCAGGATCTTTTTCTAAATCTATTCCCATTTGAGAGAACATATTATTAGTTGTAACAGACTCATACGCTTTGTCAAATTCGCTTTTAGTAATAACAGTATCATTAATTTTGATTAGATCATTATCATTCTTCTTCAAAGAACATCCGGTAAAGACAAACATTGCAAGAAGTGCAAATATCGCTACTTTTAATTTGTTCATATATTTTCTCCTTAGATTAACTAACCTTTATTATTTGGATTATAATCATATCCTATCTTTAGTATATGATAAAATAAATTAGACAATATGTTAAACAATTCTTCAAAATTTAGATAATTTCTATTTAGCAGTAATATGCTGTTACCGTCACTGCAAGTATTTGGAGCAATTGTATACTTAATATATTTCGTAATATTTCTATCTGTCTTAGCAGAAATTATGTTCCACTCTCCTTTAGAAAGGTTTGTGTATATTCTTATTGTAGAATCTGTTTCTCTGATTAAATTTATGCCTGCTTTTGTAGCTAATAATCTTAATTGAACTAATTTTATCAAATTTTCTACAGGCTCAGACATTTTTGAAAATCTATCTTTCCACTCTGATTTTATTAATTCCAGTTCAGACTCGGATTTTACATCAGCAAGTCTCTTATATTCAATCATTTTCTGTTCTTTTGAACCTACCCATTCATCAGGAATATATGCCGTAACATTTATATCAACTATAGCTGGTTTATTTTCCTCAACTTTACCGTCTTGTATTTTTAAAACCGCTTCTTCTAATAATTGACAATATGTATCAAAACCCACATTTACCATTTGACCGTGCTGTTTTGTACCCAAAACATTTCCGACCCCTCGGATCTCAATATCTCTCATAGCAATTTGATATCCGCTTCCTAAAGTTGTAAATTCTTTAATATATTGTAGACGTTTAATTGCATCTTGAGTTAGTGTTTTTGATTGTTTATACAAACAATAACAGAATGCTTGTCTATCTGTTCTTCCGACCCTTCCTCTTATTTGATATAACTGCGCCAAGCCAAATTTATCTGCATCATGTATTATCATTGTATTTGCGTTTGGTATATCTAAACCTGATTCAATAATTGTAGTACAGAGAAGAACATCATATTCTTTATTTAAGAAATCCATCATTATTTGTTCAAGTTGATTTTTATCCATTTGACCATGTGCAACTGCCAAACGGATATTAGGCAACAGTTTTTTTAAATTTTCAGCAAACTCATATATGCTTTCTACTCGGTTATACAAATAGAAAACCTGACCTTCTCTTTCTATTTCATAATTTATTGCATTTTTTACTATTGATTCTTTATATTCACTAACAAAAGTTTTTACAGGTAATCGGTTCGTAGGCGGAGTATTAATTACGCTCATATCTTTTATACCCGATAAGGACATATATAAAGTTCTAGGTATAGGTGTCGCTGACATTGTAAGTATATCTATATTTTTCTTCAAACGTTTTAATTTTTCTTTATGAGCAACACCAAATTTATGTTCTTCATCTATTACAAGCAACCCTAAATCTTTAAATTGAACATCATCTTGAAGAAGTCTGTGAGTCCCCACAACAACATCCACTTCACCTAAAATCAATTTTTTTATTACTTCTTTTTGCTCTTTGGCACTTTTGAATCTTGATAAAAGTTCAACTTTTACGGGATATGGTTTAAATCTTTCAGATATAGTTTGGTAATGTTGCATAGCCAATATTGTTGTAGGTACAACAATAGCCGCTTGTTTAGAAGACATTACTGCTTTAAAAATAGCTCTAATTGCAACTTCTGTTTTACCAAAACCAACATCACCACATATTAGCCTATCCATTGGTTTATCTGATTCCATATCTTCTTTTGTTTGAGATATAGCTTTCATCTGATCAGGAGTTTCAGTATAACCGAAAGAATCTTCCATTTCATATTGCCAAACAGTATCAGGTTCAAAAGCAAAACCTTGAGACAGTTTCCTCATTGCATACAAATTAATCAAATCTTGAGCAACATCTTCAACTGCTTTTTTAACCTTGGCTTTTGTATTATTCCAATCGTTCCCGCCCATTTTCGACAATGGCGGTAATACATTTCCGGAACCTCTGTAACGGCATAGCATATTTATTTGTTCTGCCGGAATATGAAGTTTATCACCACGTGCATATTCTAATGTTAAATAATCTTTTTCCTCATTATCTATTATTTGTTTAGATATTCCTTTAAAAATACCTATACCATGCACCATATGGACTATATAATCGCCTTCTTTTATATCATTAAGCGTTTCTATAAAATCAAGATTTTCTCTTCGGTAATTAAAACGAGTCGAGGTTATATCTTTTGATCGTTTATTGAAGAACTCTTTATCAGTAATAACTATTAACTTACAGTCTTCTATAATACTGCCTGCCGATACAATATTATCCGTAACATACACGGCATTTTTTTCTTCGACATTATAAGTATAAGGAATTTCATACTCGGTAAAAATTTCTTCTATTCTTTTCTTATAATCCGTTGCTGTAATAATCTTATAATTACATTTTAATTTTTCACGAATAAACTTAGCTATATCTTCAAGACCGGATGCGAAATACGGAATTAATTCAGTTGTTAGTTCAATATTAATGTCAAACTCTTCCGAAATAAAATTATCAAAATATATTTTCTGAAAAGTACTGACAGTTGTTAAAAATTCTTTAAGAGGAAGGTGATTTTTATTTTTTAAAGGCAGAGTAAGTTTTGTTTTTATATTTTCATCATATTGTTTATTAAGATTTTCATCTGTTTGTTCATACCTTGATTTAAACTGAGTATAATCATCAAAGACAAATATATAATCACTGTCAATTAATTGTGAAATGACTTTCAAATCATTATTAAAATAAGATTCATAATATTCTATACCTTCAAAATAGTTTTCATTTTTTATTTGTTCCAAAAGTTCAAGTTGATTTTCTTCATTAAAATCAATTATTTTTTCTATTTTTTTATATGATTCATTATTCAGAATAAATTTATATATTGGTTGAATATTAACCTCTTTTTGTTTTGAAATACTTTTTTGATTAGATGCGTCAAAAATTCTTATATCAGTTACTGTATCCCCCCATAGTTCCAACCTGTATGGATTTTCACTTAATGGATAAATATCAATTATATCGCCTCTAATACTAAATTCTCCAATATCAGCAACAAGAGTCTTTCTTTTATAGCCCATTTTTACAAGTTTTAGAGCTATTTCTTCTATATTAATATCATCATCGACTTTTATATTTAAATTATTAATCTCAAAAAAGTTTTTATCGGGAAATTTTTCAAACAGAGCTTTTTGCGGCACAATAAGAATTGCATTAGACAATGCAGAATTTAATATATTTATTTGTTTTGCATATTTATATAGATTTTTCGAATTTGTATCATAAATAGATCCATCTTGATATGGAAAAACAAGAGCATCTATATTAAACATTTTTTTTAAATCATTAAAATATTTAAGTGCGGTTTGTTCTGTTTCTACAACATAAACAAGTTTTTTATTATTTTTTAATAAAAAATCAGCCAAAATAAAAAGCTTTGAGCAATTAGTAATACCGCTCATTGCGAAGGATATACGTCTTTTTAATAAAGCGGCTATTTCTTCAGAATATTTGCATTTTAGGTTTTTAATATACTCTTGCATTCCACAATTTTAAAACTTAAAAAACAAATTATCAATTATTTATACGATTGTCTAAATAGTAAAAAAAATGTTTTAATACTAACAGATATACAATAGGGGTAATAATATGAGAAAGAAGTTTTTAATATTGGCAATATTCTTTGCAATGGCAACAGGAATAGCACTGGCTGATGGTATGGTGTTTGATCCTACAGAATATCAAGCAACTACAACACAAAAAGGCATAGTTCAATCTAATGCAAGTATAGAAAAGAAAACTCAAGCATCTTCAACATATGCACAAGATGCTGTTTCAGGTCAAAATGCAAGTTTTGACAAAGCTCTCTTTGAACTTGACAGCGCACAAGTTAACATAAGAAATGAACTTTTAGACTACAAAGCAAAATACCAAGAAGTTGATACTCAGTATAAATTAATAAAAGAACAACGACGCGTATTAAATGATCAAATAAAAACAATTGAAAGAAGAATAAAAGAAATTGAGCGTTCAAAAAGCCAAATAAGAAAAACAATGATATAATAATCTAAGACTCTTACAATAGTAAGAGTCTTAATTTTAAAGGAGTGTTATTGATGAATAAACAGGCAAAAATAATAATCTTTTCCTGCCTGTATATGCTTGGGATTTATAGCTTCTTTTCTGAATATTTTTTACCTGTTTCAATTGGTATTTTTATCATTTTAGGCTATTTATATAAATTCAAGAACTTAATTTCAACAAAATTATTTTGTACATATGCAATAATCTTTTTCTTAGGTTTCTTAAATTCTTCATTTAATTTTAAAACAGATGATGAACTTACAACATATGCAAATGAAAATGTTAATATAACAGCAAAAGTACTTACAATTCCAACAAACAGCCAAGAATACAGAACAAAGTTTTATGCAAAAGTGTTAACTGTATCAACAGAAGAAGAAACGACTAAAAATATCAAAGCAAAAACATTAGTAACGATAAATGATGAAATAAAAGACCTAAGAGAAATTAAAATCGGGGACACAATAAAACTTAAAGGTAAATTAAAACTTCCCAATATTGCACAGAACCCTTCGCAGTTTGATTATGCAAGATATTTACAACTAAAAAAGACCTTTTCACTTCTTTATGTCAATGAAAATTGGAAAATTCAAAACAGGGCAAATGATATTACAGGAAAGTTAATACGAAAACTAAATGACACAAGAAATAACATTATAAAAATACATAGTCAAAATATAAAATCCCCAATGTTAGAAATACTTGGCGGCATTATCTTTGGTGATGATGCAGTTAATCCGGATGACAATACAAAAGAGAAATTTATCAACTCCGGTATTTTTCACATACTTTCCGCATCAGGAATGAATGTAACATTAATTTTCGGTATTTGGTATTTTATAGCGAGAAGTTTAAGACTAAATTACAAATATTCAATAATTTCAGGAATTTTACTTATTTTATTCTATACTTGTATGACAGGTTTTGGCACACCTATTATAAGAGCAACAATAATGTTAACTCTAATTTTAATAGGTAAATTAATAGATAAAGAAACATCTACAATATCTTTATTATTTATTGTTGCCTTTTTGATGTTGCTTACAAATCCTTTGACTATTTTCGATATTGGTTTTCAACTTTCTTTTATTACTACTTTTGCATTAATTATTACGGCTCCATTATTAACTTTTAATTTTAAACACAAGTTTATAAATATTACATTGGGAGCTTGTTTAATACCATTTATTGCCCAGCTTTATGCGGCACCTCTACAAATGTACTATTTTAATACTTTTTCTGTATATGCTGTTCTTGCAAATATTGCTATAGTTCCGGTGTTAAGTATTGTTTCATTTATAGGCTTTATAAGTTCAATAATTGCGATGATACCTGTTGTAGCAAAACAAATTTGTTATTTCGCTGATTTAATTTTAAACCCAATCTTAATTTATATAGTAAAAGTGGCGGAACTTTTCTCAACACTCCCTCATTCAATTATTTATTTAAAAAAGCCATCATTAATTCAGATTATCCTATATTTCACAATAATTGTAAGTATTACATGTTTATTAAAGTTTAAAATAAAATCAAAGAAAATAATTATTTCAATAGCAACCTTGTTAATTTTATTCGCATTAACCTTTATTACTCTCCCCAATAAGAATGCTGAAGTTTTATACTTTTCAGTAGGAAATGCCGATGCCATTTTATTAAAATCCCCAAATAATGAATATTTCCTTATAGATACAGGCAGAAGCGGATACCTAAAAGGGGCTTCTCAAGCTAAGAACATAATAATAAAATATCTGAGAGATAAAGGAATTAAAGAAATAAATTCATTAATTCTCACACATTTTGACTCTGACCATGCCGGTGGAATCATTGATATTTTAGAGAATATAAATGTAAAAAAGTTATATATAACTAAAACTTATGAAGACACAATACTTTCAAATAATATAAAAGAATATTTAGACTCAAATAAAATTAATTATGAAATAGCAGAAAATATTGAGGAAATATATAATAAAGACAACCTTATTCTAACAATAATTGAACCTGTTGGGGAATTAATAAAAAGTGAAAATCAGAAATCTTTAATAGTTCACTGTAAATATAAAGACAAAAATCTTCTATTTATGGCTGATGGTGATATAAAAACTTATGATACAATTCCTGATAAATATAAAAAGAATATTTCTATAATAAAATCAGGACACCACGGTGCAAAAAATACGATTAATAATGAAATGATTAATAATTCTGATTTATTTATACTATCAACAAGCGGATATTTTTATAATCATCCACATCCTCAAACAATAAGAATTCTAGAAGAAAATAACAAGAAATATTTAAGAACAGATTACCATAATGCAATAAAATTGGTCTTAAATAATAACTACAGAATTTATATGTATTCTCCCAAAACAAGAAAATTTATAGAAAAAGATTATTAAAATTAAAAGACACTCCAATAATATGTAAACAAATATTACATTTCAACGAATAAAAATGACATAAAAACTAAAGTTCATTAAAAATATGTCGATGGTATGTGTGTAACAAACAATTGGAGGAAAATAACAATGTCAAACATCAATCCATTAAAATTCGGAGTATCAGGTAACCAGTATTTCAGGCAAGAAACAAAAGAAGATTTATCTAAAAATACAGAAAAAGAGTCACAAACACAGCAATCAAAAAAGCAAATCGGATCAAATGAAGTTTTTGGATTTTTAGCAGCACAAAATGCAGATTTAATTCCTGTAAAAACCCAAAAGACAGTAGAAGTTTCAAAATATGTAAATTCTGAACAAGAATCAAGAATAGCAGATTTTATGAAAGGTTTAGAAGCTGATTTTGATGAAGCATTCAATATTGCAATAGATGAATTTCCTGAAATTTCAGAGAAAACAGCAGGTGATATAGCACTTGCATACATAAATGCTTCATATGCATAGTTTCCCCAATCCCAATTATTGTTTGTTATTTTTTAAACAGACCGCATTTTGCGGTCTTTATTTTTATTATATAAATATTTTGTTATTTGACAATATTTTTCACGCTAATTTATGTATGATATAATATTTTCAAATAAACAAAAAGGAGGTTTTAACCGTGGGTTATAAAATATTAGACAAAATTGAATTGTGCCCAAACCAGTATGAATTAAAGATAGATGCACCATTTGTAACAAGAAATGCTCAAGCAGGTCAGTTCATAATTTTCAGAGTTGAAGCAAATGGAGAAAGAGTACCAATAACAATCGCTGACGTAGATAGAGAAAAAGGCATATTAACAGTTGTATTTATGGCAGTTGGATATTCCACAAAAAAACTTGCACAACTTGAAATTGGAGACGAAATTCTTGACGTTGTAGGACCATTAGGTAAACCCACGGATATAGAAAAATACGGAACAGTAGTTTGTGTTGCAGGCGGTTATGGTGCAGCACCTTGCTATTTAATTTCTAAAGCATTTTATGATGCAGGAAATAAAGTTCATATGATAATGGGTGCTAGAAATAAAGATTTATTATTCTGGCAAGATAAAATGGCAAAAGCTTGTAATGAACTTCATATAGCAACTGATGACGGTTCATTAGGTCACAAAGGATTTGTAACTGAAGTACTTGCCGATATTATGTCTAAAGAAAAAATAGATTATGTAATAGCGGTAGGACCAATGCCAATGATGAGAGCAGTTGCAAATCTTACAAAAGAGAAAAATATAAAAACAGAAGCAAGTATGAACCCAATTATGATAGATGGCACAGGCATGTGTGGAGCTTGCAGAGTAACAGTTGGCGGAGAAGTTAAATTTGCCTGCATAGATGGTCCTGATTTTGATGCTCATAAAATAGACTTTGATGAAGTTATCAACAGAACAAAAATATATAAAGATGAAGAAAGAAGAAGAAGTGAAAACTGTAATCTTCTGAAGAAAGCAGATGCTGTTCTAAAATAAAGGAGAATAACGATGGCAAACAAAATACCAATTTGTCCTTTGATGAGTGCAGGAAATGAAATTAATATTGTATGCGCCCAAGAAAATTGTGCTTGGTATATGAAGAACTATAAAACATGTTCAATATATTTAATTGCACATAACGCAGTACTGGATATAAAAGAAAAACAATCAAGAAATACTCCTCAATAGAGGAGTATTTCTTTGTAAAAATAAATTCTCTATATATAAGCACTTACTAATTTTTTAACCTCATTGGCTGGAACAGCAAATCCTATTCCAATATTTGATTTATTATTATCAGGATTAAATATTGATTGACTGATACCAATAACTTCACCATCTGCATTTAAAATAGGACCACCTGAAGATCCGGGATTAATAGCAGCATCCGTTTGGATTTTGTTTCTTTCATAATCAATTCTGGATACAATGCCTGTAGTTAATGTTCCGTTAAATCCAAACGGATTACCTATTGCAAGAACTTTTTGTCCGACTTTTACCATAGAAGAATCACCAAGTTTAATCGTAGGTAAAGGGTTTTGAGGTTTTATTTTTAATAAAGCCAAATCACCGTTTGCAGCATTAGAAGGTAAAATATCCGCTTTATAGGTTTCACCTTTAGAGGTAGTAACTTCTATATAAGAAGAATTAGCAACTACATGTGAACTGGTTAAGATTATTCCACTCTTATTAATAATACAGCCTGTTCCACTTGAAAGGCCATCAATCATTTGAGCTTCTACAAGAACAATAGCAGGGTTTATTCTCTCATAAACCGTGACATTTATGAATTCTTCGCCTTTATAATCATAATCTCTTGAATATACGCAATCATTTAACATAACACCACTCATACAAGATATAATTACAAACATTGTTACAGATAAAAACTTCATATGTTTTGGCATAATGTAACACAACCTCTCTTACAAATATAATTAAACATTTATTTTATATAATCCGCATTGGTAATTAAGGAGGCTGTTATATTAATTAAAACAGTTATTATAACTTCAAATTAAGTACAAAAGATTGTTATAAAAATTTGTTTTGGAGTACAATTTAAGTATGCTAAATACATTAATAAAATTAACAAATAATACAATCAGAACTATGGAAAATATAGTCGGTAAGGATAATGTTCTGTCTGACTATGAAGAACTGCTGACATATTCAACCGATTCTACAAATATAACAAATCCAAATGAGATAGCCGAAGTTGTTGTTTTTGTTGAAAATGTTCAACAAGTAAGTAAAATAATGAAATATGCTTATTCCAAAGCAAAACCGGTTATAGCAAGAGCTGCAGGAACAAATCTTTGCGGAGCTTGTTTACCTAAAAAAGGCGGAATAATAATAGACTTTGCGAAAATGAATAAAATTCTTGAAATCAGTAAAGACAATTTAATCTGCAAAGTAGAACCCGGAGTTGTCATTGAAAATTTACAAAAAGAAGCGGAAAAACTAGACCTTTTTTATCCGCCTGATCCATCTAATTTAAAAGCATCAATGATAGGCGGAAGCATAGGACTATCCTCAGGCGGACCTCATACGTTCAAGTACGGTTCAACAAAAGATTTTGTCATAGATTTAGAAGTAGTACTCTCAGACGGAACAATAATGCATACAGGTTCCTCTTGTTCAAAAGATGTAACAGGCTATAATATGACACAATTATTTGTAGGTTCAGAAGGAACATTAGGTATAGTAACGCAGGCTACTATAAGATTAATACCAAAACCTGAAGCAAAAAGAGTAATGTTAGCATATTTTGACACATTAGAAGATACATCAAAAACCGTTAACGACATTATTTCAAACCTAATAACACCATCTGTTATTGATTTAATGGACAATAATACATTAAAAACAATAGAAAGTTTTTACCCTTGCAATCTAAAAACAGATAAAACTGCTGCTTTATTGATTGAAATAGATGGATTTAAAGAAATTTTGGACAGTCAATATAATAAAATTATAGAAATTTGTAACAGAAATAATTCCTCATACATTCAAACAGCATCAACAAAGGAAGAAGAAGATAGAATCTGGATTTCACGTCGTTCATCATTCGGAGCAACAGCAAAACTTGCACCAAATGTATTAACAGAAGATGTTGTTGTTCCAAGAGAAAATATTGTTCCTTTAGTAAAAGGAATATGGGAAATATGTAAAAAATATGAATTAAAAACATGTATAATGGGACACATAGGAGACGGCAATATTCACCCTAATATAGCACTCGATTTACGAAACCCCGTTGAACGTTATAATTTTGACAGAGCAAAAACTGAATTATTTGAACTTGCACTTTCACTAAACGGAAGACTATCGGGTGAACATGGTATCGGCTGTGAAAAATCTGAGTTTATAAGTAAAGCGCTAGACCCTAACAACTTAGAATATATGAAAAAGATAAAAAAATTATTTGACCCTAAAAACATACTAAATCCGGGAAAGATTTTCTAAATGGCATACTGTATAATAAATTGCACGACAAAAAACAAAGAAGAAGCAATCTATATAGCGAAAAGTCTTGTAGAACGCAGATTAATTGCCTGCTGTAACATTGTTCCATCAATTACATCAGTATATGAATGGGAAAACGAGTTATGCTGTGATGAAGAATGTCTGATGGTTATGAAAACAAAAGCAGATTTATTTAATGAAGTTGAAATTGCAATAAAAGAGCTTCATACATACGATACTCCGGAAATAATATGTATTCCTATAAATAATGGAAGCAGGGAATATCTATCCTGGGTAAATGAACAAACAAAATAAAGGAGCAATGCCATTTTTAACTTTTTAAGAAAAGAAAAAGAACCTGAATACACTGTAAAAATGAGCTATGACAAATCAAAGCCATTAACCAAAAGAAATCTCATTGCGTTTCTAACCTCGTTAAATATAGAAGTCCGAACAAATACAAAAGCAAGAGGCAACCAAGGGCTGTATCAAAAAAACAGAATTGATGTTTCAAGGGGTCTTGATGAAGAAAGGGCAATAGAAGTATTGGTACATGAATTTGCTCACCATATACACTATAAAATAGATAAAGATTTTATAAAAAATGGCGGCAGTTTAGAAACTCTCTTTAAAACATCAGATATAACAGAAATAAAAGAAGAATTGATAAATGTAACAAAGTTAATTGATAAAAATTCAAGACTTCAAATATTTCTAAATGCGAAAGAAGAAGCTTCAAAAACCATAAAAAGTATGCAGAATGCTATACAAAGAGAATACCCTAATTTTCAACGTTCCAAAAAATTTAACGAATTTGAAAAATACATAAAGAATTCTGATGCAAAATATCTTGTAAAATATGATGCAATAAGGCTAATGCAAGGTTTCTTTTTCAAAAAAGAACGCATTCTGACAGTAAAAAATATAGATAACGATTTTCCGGAAATGCCCTACGCTTTTAGAGTATATATAAGACTCTGTTCACTTAAACGAAAACAATCAAAAATTACAAGAAGAATAAATAAACTAAATAAATATTATGAAAAACCAACCGAATTATTTGCAAGATATGTACAAGGTTATTTTTCAACACCTGAAACAATCTCAACAATTGCACCCATAACAACAAAAAAATTCAATGAACTATTACAATCAGGCTACTATAAAGAAATGAAAGATTTGTTTGAAATTTTCAAGAAAAAAGGAATGTAAAATCTTGAAAACTTATAAAAAAAATATTAGAATCAGGTTATGAAAAAAGTAATAGCTTATGTTCATACTCATTGGGACAGAGAGTGGTACAGAGAATTTGAAGAATTCAGACTAAGGCTCATTGAAGTTTTTGATGAAGTATTAAAGAATTTAGAAACAGGAGAACTGCCTTATTTTTATTTTGACGGTCAAACTGCAGCATTAGAAGACTATTTAGAAATCCGTCCTGAAAACTTGGAAAAAATAAAAGAATTAATTAAACAAAAGAAATTAAGAATAGGCCCATTTTACTGTTCATCTGACAGTTTTTTGGTTTCAGGTGAATTATTATGCCGAAATATAGAACTTGGCTTATCAAAATCAAAAGAACTCGGGGAAACTGAATTTATAGGATATTTATCAGATACTTTCGGTCACAGTCAATGTATTCCAAGCATATTAAAATTATTTAATATAGATAAAGCCTGTTTATGGAGAGGATTAGGTAGTCTTCCTGCTGATATTAATTGGCAAGATATAAAAACAACATACCTTATACAAGGTTATTTCCAAGATTTTTTAAATACTTCTTGGAATACTGAAAAGAAAGCAGAAGCACTAAAAAAATATATTGACAAAATTGCACAAAAAAGCAAAGATTATATACTTTTACCAATTGGAGCCGATCATTTAGCTATTGCAAAAAACTTAAAAAAACAAATTAAAGATTTAAATAAAATATATAAAGACTATAAAATAGAAATTAAAACTCCTTTTGAATATTTTGAAAAAATTAAATCAAGAACAAAAGTAAATGGTGAGTTTCTAAATAATGAACTTAATTTTATACTGCCCGGTGTATATTCCTCAAGAATATATATAAAACAAGCAAATGCGCATTCACAATGGTTATTAAGCAGAATAGCAGAACCATTACAAACCTTAAGTCATTTTTATTTCGGAACAAAATCAAAACAAAATGAAATTAATCACGCATATAAAACCTTAATAAAAAATCACGCACACGATTCAATATACGGATGCAGTATAGATGAAGTGCACGATGAAATGCTCACCAGATTTAAGAAAACAGATACTATATCAAACGGAATAATAAAAAGAACAATTAGAGATTTATCACAAAATAATGCCCCTCTTTCTGTTTTAAACCTTTCAAATTTTAACTACTCCGGCAAAATCAAAATCCAAACAGAACAAAAACTTCCAAAATGGATGAATGCAATAAAAATATCATCTCAAAAAGGTTTTACGGATAATAAACTTTATAATATTCAAGAAATCCCAATAACAGAAGATATTACAGACATAAATGAATATATTATAGATGTAAAAAATCTAGATTCATTTTCACTAACTCAAATTAAAAAAGAAAATATCTGCAATGAAAAATACATAAAAACAACAAAAAACTCTATAGAAAACAAAAACATAAAAATAGAAGTTAAAAACAATGAAATCAATATAACAGATAAGAAAAAAAATGAAGAATATAAAAATATAATAACAATTTCAGATAGAGCAGATATTGGTGATAGCTACAATTTTGGAGCATTAAAAAATGATACTCCAATTAATGCAAAATTAAATAAATATGAAATTAAAGAATCAAACCGGCAAAGAGCAATTATAAAATTAAGCTATATAATTAATATTCCTGTAACTTCAAACTTAAAAGGTCGAAATAAAAAAACAAAACCACATAAGCTTGATTTATTTATAACTCTTTATAATCAAAATGAATTCGCAGAATTTGAGATTAATTGGGAAAATAAAAGTAAAGACCATATTCTTCAAATAGGATTTAATTTAAAAAATAAAATTACAAAAACAATTAATGAAGATTTATTTGGAACAGTAGAACGTAATTTTGATGCTGATTATGACATATATAAATATATTCCTGCCCCAAAAGGAAAAGAACTAAAATATAATACATCACCAATACAAAGATTTATGTCAGCACAAAATTTTGCACTAATAACAAAAGGTAATTGCGAATACGAAATAAATAAAAAAACAATAAATTTAACTCTTTTAAGAGCAACAGGCATAATATCAAATCCGATAAATCCAACAAGAGGAACCCCAGCAGGTCCACCGCTAAAAACGCCTAAATTACAATGTATCGGACAAAATAAAGCAAATTTTGCAATTGCATTTACAAATGAAGAAAAAGATTTATTCAGATTAACAGAAGAATTTTATTCTGCATATGTACCATTATTTAGTAATCTAAAAAATAAGAAATTTGACATAAAAACAAAAGATTTAGTATATTCTATCTCAAACAAAAATGATAATTTAAGAATAAGAACATATAATACAATAACAAAAGAGATTAAAAATATTGTAATAAAAGATTAAAAATATTGATTTTGAAGCATTTTCAAGATAATATCAAAGATAAGTTCAGTTTGAAATTAATATAGTTACAGAAAAATAAAAGTATTTTTTTCTGCTTTTGGAGGTAAGGATGTCAAAAAGACGTGTAGTAATAACAGGTATGGGATGTGTAACACCATATGGAATAGGTGTAGATACATTATGGAATAATCTAAAAGCCGGAATAAGCGGAATAAAAGAACATAACTTAGATAAAGATAAACACTTAGTAAAAGTAGCAGGCCAAGTTCCTGTAGATTTAAATATAGATGAATATGTAGACCCCAAAGAAGCAAAAAGACTTGATAAAAGTATAATATATGCCTTAATAGCAGCAGAAGAAGCATATAGAGATTCCGGTTTGGATTTAGAAAAAGAAGACAGAACAAGAATTGGAACAATAGTATCCACTGCAGCAGGCGGATTAGTTGTTGTAACAACAGGTTACAGAGATATGATGGCAAGAGGATTTCATAAATGTTCACCATTTACAGTTCCAATGATGATAGCAAATATGGCATCAGGAAAAGTTTCAATAAAATACGGATTAAGAGGTCCAAGTAAAGCAGTATTATCCGCATGTGCAACAGGTGCGCACTCTGTAGGAGATTCATTTAGAACAATCCAATATGGTGATGCAGATATAATGTTTGCAGGCGGAGCTGAATCAAGTGTATGTGATTTTGGTATAGGTGCATTTACAAGTGCAAGAACGTTATCAAAAAGTACAAGACCTGCAGAAGAAGTTTCAAGACCATATGATGCAGAAAGAGATGGATTTGTTCTATCTGAAGGCGGTGCTGTTCTAATACTAGAAGAAAGAGAAAGAGCAATTGCTCGTGGAGCAAGAATATACGCAGAAATTACAGCATATGGTCAAAGTTCTGACGCATACGACATGGTAGCACCTGATCCGGAAGGAAGAGGGGCAGAACTTGCAATAAGAAACTGCCT
>CALUPV010000015.1 GCA_944322745.1 Candidatus Gastranaerophilales bacterium
AATTCAACGGTGTCGGTTAATACAAGTAACAATAATATATAAAAAAGAGGAAACAAATAGTTTCCTCTTTTTTATTTTTCAATTAATTATTATTGTGCCATTGCTTTTCTTACTTCTTTTTTGTAGATTTCTACATTTGGTTGAAGTACTTCCGGTAATGCCACATCCATTTCAGTTATGTCACCATCTATTTGTCTTAGAATATTACCTGTATATAATGTTTCAAAATGTTTGAATTCAATAAACTTAGCTAAAGTTGTGAGTGATAAATCTTTTAACTCAACAACAGAAACAGGGTGCATGTTTGAATATGCTGCAATTACACCTGTTAGAACTGCTTTTGTTACTTTTTCCTGAGGAGTTACATAGACAAAAGTGAAGAAAGAATCTTTATTAGCACTATCTAAATCAGCTTCTGCATTATAGTGTAAATATCCGGGGCCGACATTTGTATCTGTGGAAATTCTTGCTTTTAAAGATTCATTTTTTAATTGTTTTTCCCACAAAGTTGTACCTTGGAATGCATCACCAAAGTATTCAACAAAATGTTTTTGTTTTCCGTCAAGTCTTGATTGAACATTGAATGCAGCTTGTTGAAGAGCCATATTTTGATTTATATCAGGATTTAAAAATTCTTCCTGTGCTTTCAATGAAGCTTGAAGCATTGCAATAACATCTTCTTTCGCAACGCCTACGTATGCTAAAGTGAATATAGTAGCATCATCAAAGATAGAAAATCTTCCGCCTACGTCATCATGAACAAAACCGGAAAGTTTAATGTCTCCTGCGTTTACCAATTTTCTAAGATTGCTTTTTTCTGCTGAAACATCAGTCATTGCAATAAATCTGTCAGAAACATCTTCTCTTTCCAAATATTCTTGCAAAACTTTTTTTGCATTTTCATAAGCAACAGTAGTTTCTATAGTACCACCTGATTTTGATACTACTAAGAATTGTGTTTTTGCTAAGTCTAGGGTATTAATAAATCTTCTGAAACTTTCTGAGTCTACAGAAGAGAAGAAATGAACATTTGCTTCTTTACCGATCATTCTGATTAATGATTCTGTAGTATGTCTTGAACCACCTATTCCGAGTATAGCAAGGTCGGTATATTTATTGTCTTTTGCTTTTTCTGCCATGTCATATAAGTTATCAATTGTTTTTAATTGATTTTCAGGCAATACACCTATCCAGTTTAGAAATTGACCCGGTTTGCCTGCTCTTTCTTTGATTGTTTCTACAGCTTGCTCTGCATTCTTGCTGTATTTTGAAAGATTTGACATATCAAGTTTTAACGTAACATCTGATACCATTGTTTCTGTCATCTTAATATCCTTTTTATTATTAATACAAAGTTATTATCTAATGAAGTAAAAATAATTTCAAATAATTTTATTAACAAAAAAGACTCATTTTTATTTGAGTCTTTTTGATTGTAAATATTTAATTATTTTATTCTTCAACTTTTTTTTGTTTATTAATTACATCTTGAAGCTTTGCAATTAATTCATCACCTTTAGCTTGCATTTCGCTGACAATACCATCAGCTTTAGATTGTATTTCAGAAACTGCATTGTGAGCTTTGTCACAAATATCTTTTGATTTGTCTGCTAATTGTTCGCGAGTTTCTTCGCCTGATTGAGGTGCTAAAAGAACACCTATTAATCCGCCGACTATGCTTCCTATTGCAAAACCTGCTATAAATTTACCTATTGACATTTTTTGTCTCCTTTTTTTCTAAATAAATTAAAACCGCTTTTTAATCCGCTAAAAAATCCACAGTTTTTTGCATTTCCAAATGCTACGCAAGATGCACCTAATAATGTTGTTAATATCTTTTTTATTAATTCAAATTGCTTATTGGTAGCATTAGAAACATTATTTACTGTTGATAGAATATTATTTACCGATTTTAATGCGGGTTCAAGTTCTTTGTTAGTCATATCCGTAAGATTCTTAAGGCTGGTAAGTGTTAATGTCGCCTCTTGTATAAACTTTACAAGGAACACTGTTAATATGACTAATATTACAATTAAAACAACTATCAAAATTGCTAAAACACATTCTAATACAGGTGTCATTGTTATCTCCTAGTTAACTTCATAATCAACAGATTCTTTTTCTTTTGCTTTTGCAATTTGTTTTGCTTTAATTGTTTCGTTGATTTTGTTATATTGTTGCTCTAAACGATATCTCATTACATCAATAGAAGTTAGTGCTTGTTTTTTTGCTTCTTTGATTTCGGGAGTGTACTTTTGAGCAATGTCAGTAATAACATTTTCAACATCTTTACGTGTTTCTTCGCCTGATTTTGGCGCATATAAAACAGCAGCTATTACACCACCTACAACACCAAGAAGTAATCCGACTCCAAAACTGATTGAGCTGTCTTCTTTTGACATTTCGTCCTCCATTCGCTTTTATGTTTCCGATTGTAACATTTTTTTTTAGAAGTTTCAATTGTACATATTTAATAGAATGCCCGATATTCAAAAAATAGAAACTCTATAATTATAAAATATTCTTTTTTTAGTAAATTTTTTTGTTTTAGAAATCCAAATTCAATTTGCTTGTAAACATTTTTTGTTTGAGTTAGATTATAATCGTTATGTAAACAAGAGGAGGCTAGTAATGGCAGAAAGAAAATTAGTTGGAACAAACGAAATGTTCAAAAAAGCATTGGCCGGCGGATATGCTATTGGTGCTTACAACGTAAATAACATGGAAATTTTACAAGGTATTGCGGAAGCTGCTGAAGAAACTCAATCTCCTATTATTCTTCAAGTTTCTGCTGGTGCAAGAAAATATGCTAATCAAACATATTTAATTAAATTGGTTGAGGCTGCTTTAGCTACAACTACAGTACCTATTGCTCTTCACTTAGACCACGGTGCTGATTTTGAAATTTGTAAAGCTTGTATCGATGGCGGTTTCTCTTCAGTTATGATTGACGGTTCAAGATTCCCATTCGAAGAAAACGTTGCTTTAACTAAAAAAGTTGTTGAATATGCTCATGAAAGAGGAGTTTCAGTTGAAGCTGAACTTGGTAAATTAGCTGGTGTTGAAGACGATGTTAATGTTGATGCTAAAGATGCTAAATATACTAATGTAAAAGAAGCTGTTGAGTTCGTAAAACAAACAGGTTGTGATTCTTTAGCTATTGCTATTGGTACTTCTCACGGCGCATACAAATTCAAAGGTGAAGCAAAATTAGACTTTGACAGACTAAAAGAAATTAAAGATGCATTAAAAGAAGCCGGATTTGGTGATTATCCAATCGTTCTTCACGGTTCTTCTTCTGTACCAAAAGAATTTGTTGCTAAATGTAATAAATTTGGCGGTAACTTACCTGATGCACAAGGTGTTCCTGAAGAAATGTTAAATTATGCTTCTAAGCACGGTGTTGCTAAAATTAATATTGATACTGACTTAAGATTAGCAATGACTTCTACAATTAGAGAATTCTTTGTAGAACATCCTGAAAAATTCGATCCTCGTGAATATATGGGTCCTGGTAGAACTGCTGTAAAAGAAATGGTTAAACACAAAATGATTAACGTTCTTGGTACTGCAGGTCACGCTAAAGACTAGTTATTTATTAATAAATGATAACTGTAAAAAATGAAGAGAGGTATTTTACCTCTCTTTTGTTTATTTAGATTAAACTAATTGTATTTTTTTGTATTAAAGCAATAATTGAAACAAATATAAAAAAGATAAAATAAAACAGTAAATTAGAATAAAAAGAAATATTATTTATAATTTTATCGTTCTTCTTTATCAGACTTAATAATGAAAAAACGAAATTTACAGTTACCCAATATCTTAAAATAATATCAAATATATTAATTTTATACGCAATACTAGGAACCACAAACATTATTGAAAGTATCATTAAATTTAATAAAATGATAAACAATTTGAAAGAAATGGATAATTTCATATGTATATTCTAACAAAAATAAAATAAAAAGATGACTTTTTTACTCTATTTTTTTTATATAATTTTCGTAGTAGATAGAGGTAAATTATGCTAAATTATTTTAAAGGTTCTTTAATAGTAACTATAGTTGGTATTATATTAGCTTATTTTTGGGGAGAACATTCTCATCCGGGAAGCGGTTTTTTATGTTTGTTTATAGTAGCTTTTCTTTCGATATTGGAAGTTACGTTATCCTTTGATAATGCAGTTATCAATGCGATAAAACTTGAAAAAATGAATGATACATGGCGTCATAGATTTTTGACCTGGGGTATTGCAATTGCGGTGTTCGGGATGAGATTTTTATTCCCAATTATTGTTGTTGCTGCATTTTCAGGTTTAACATTAATCGATGTAACAAAGTTGGCTTTTTATGATGTTGATAAATATGCTCATTATCTTCATCTTGTACATGCTCCATTAGTTACTTTTGGTGGCGCTTTTCTTTTAATGATTTTTCTTGCATATTTCTTCCATGAAGAAAAAGAAGTTCACTGGATTGCCTTTTTAGAAAAGAGATTGATTAAATTAAATTGTGTGAAATATATTGATGTAGTTTTTGCATTATTAGCTTTATTAATTTTGCAAAATTTTATACCTGAAGAACAAAAAAATGCTGTTTTAATGGCTGGTTTTATAGGTATTATTCTATATTTAGTTGTAGATAGTATAAGTAATTTGTTAGAACAAATTGCGGAAAGAAAAGCTGCAATTATGGGTGAGACTGCTAAACTTGGTTTTATCGGGTTCCTTTATTTGGAATTAATAGATGCATCTTTTTCTTTAGATGGTGTTTTAGGTGCATTTGCCATAAGTAAGGATATTATAATCATCTCAATTGGTTTGGCAATCGGTGCTATGTTTGTTCGTTCATTAACAATTTTTATGGTTGATATGAAAACATTAAAGCAATATTTATATTTAGAACATGGTGCTCATTGGGCTATCGGATTCTTAGCTATAATTATGTTTATAAGTACTCGAATTGAAATTCCTGAAGTTGTTACAGGAAGTGTAGGGCTTGTAATTGTCGGTGCTGCATTTATTTCTTCAATAATACATAATAAAAAGCAGCTTAAGGAAAAAGTTAAGGAAATTTGTGAAAAATAGCAAAAAGGCTTTCTTAACAAGAAAGCCTTTTTGTTGATAAAAGAATATTTTAATAGTAAAATTAAGTAAAGTTAACAGGTTTAGAAGGGGTATACTATGAAACTAATGGAAGGTAAAAGAGGCGTTATATTTGGCGTTTCTAACACACATGGTATTGCATACGGTATTGCAAAACAATTGTTTGAAGCAGGGGCTGAAATAGCATTCACATATGCAGGTGAAGTTATGGAAAAAAGAGTACGTCCTATTGCTGAAGGAATGAATGCAAAAGTTATAATGTCTTGTGATGTTACAAAAGAAGATGAAGTAAAAGCAGTTTTTGCAGAACTTGAAAAAACATACGGAAAGATTGACTTTGTTGTTCATGCTGTTGCTTTTGCTAACAGAGAAGATTTAACAGGTGAATTTATTAACACATCAAAAGCCGGTTGGGATTTAGCTATGGGTGTTAGTGCATATTCTCTTGTTTCTTTAGCAAGAAATGCAAAACCAATTATGAACGAAGGCGGTTCTATTTTAGCTTTGACATATTTAGGCGGTGAAAAGGTTGTTGCAAACTATAATATTATGGGTGTTGCAAAGGCTGCGTTAGAATCATCTGCAAGATATTTAGCAGAAAATCTTGGAAAACATGGCGTAAGAGTTAATTGTATTTCTGCAGGTGCTGTTAAGACATTAGCAGCTTCAGGTATTGATGGTTTTGGTAAAATGCTAAAAGCGGCTGTACTTAAAGCTCCGTTAAAAAGAAATGTTACTCTTGAAGATGTTGGTAAAACAGGTTTATATTTGTTATCTGATTTGTCATCAGGTGTTACAGGTGAAGTTATCCATGTTGACTGCGGATGTCATTGTGTATATGCTTCTCAGGATGAAATGGAGCTCGTTACGAAGTAAGTTAGAAATTTATATAAAAAAGAACGGATATATTTTTATCCGTTCTTTTTTATTATGGAAAACCAATTAGTAATTAACAATATTCATATTCTGCTTCATCATCATATCCATATTGATATTCTTCTTCTTCAGCTTCTTCTTCAGTTCCATTTACTTCAATAGTATCAAGTTCTTCTTGTATAGATTGAAGTCTTTCTTGTATCGAAGATTGAATGCTTGCTATGAACTGAGAATTAATATCATTTTCTGTATGCTTTTCTTTATATTCTGATAATCTTTTTAATATTATGCGAAGAACACCTTCTGATGGCATTTCCTTATAGTAAATTGATTCAAGGTCGAAACGACTAATATTTTCAGTTGAAAATATTGCATCATATATTTCTTCGTGCTCCGGACTATATAATTCTTTTAAAAGATTTTGACCGGTTGGAAGTTTTTCAATTTCATGTAAAAGAGTTTCTTTATATCCTTTTTTAGCATCAAAAGTGTAAATATCATCAGCTACTGAATTATTATTTCCATAATTTGAGCTAATAGGTTTTGAAACTCCAAGTATACCATAATCGTGATGTTCTCTATCAAATGCAAGCTCATTTATACTTCTTCCTCTTGGGAAATGATAGTCTGCGGGATAAATTAATCTACCATCTGATAATTCATAAATTTCATATATATTCCCATCTACGCCTATTGCGAGAAGCACTTTTGTTAATCCATCATAACCGGGGTCGATTTTAGGTTCATCATTATCACAATCAGCTATTTCATCTGAAGTGTATTCTGATTCATCAACTGTTGCTGATACAGTAGAATCGGGTTTATTGTCTTTACCTTCAATATGATTATCACTTGGCATATTTGGTTTTTGTAAATTATCGGCTTTTGTATTATGAATTAATAAATAGCCTGCAGCTGCTAAGCAACTTAATGTTAGTAATAATTTTTTCTTAGAATCTTTTGTTTTGGATTTCTTGTTAATTTTATTATTTTCTTCGTCTTTTACATTTTGCTTTTGTTTTGTTGCTATAATATTTTTTATTCTATTTATAATCATAACTTACTCCTTTATTTTCAGTAAAGTTGATGATTGTATAAATTTGTTGAGAAAAGATGCTTTCTTTATAAAAATTAACAAATAAATTTCAAGTGTATTTAGACTTGGAATTTTTAATAGCATATTTGTATAGAAAAGTTCTGTTTTATCAATATCTTATTAATTTACTTCTTTTAATATATTTTGTAGATTAGGCATAAGATAAAGTTAGACAATATTTATATGTTTGTTATAGAATTCTTCAAATCTGTCTTCCAATATACTATCTCTCATATCATGTATAAACTTAATTAGAAATCTTGTATTATGGATAGATAAAAGAATTTGCGCATTAGCTTCACCCATTCTGTAAAGATGTCTTATATATGCTTTTGAATGATTTTGACAAGCATAACAATCACATTTTTCATCAAGTGGAAGAGGATCTTTTTCAAATTGTTTATTTTTTATATTTTTCTTTCCTTCATAAGTAAAGAAAGAACCATGACGGGCATTTCTGGTCGGAAGAACACAATCAAACATATCAACGCCTCTTTTAACTCCTTCAAGTAAATCAATAGGAGTTCCGACCCCCATCAGATATCTTGGTTTATTTCTTGGTAATAAAGGTGCTGTATATTCTACTAAATGATGTTTTAAATCATTAGGTTCACCAACACTTACTCCGCCAATTGCATAACCTACAGCATCATATGAAGATACAACTTTTGCACTTTCTTTTCTTAAATCATCATAAAAGGCTCCTTGGCAAATAGGGAACAAGGCCTGATCTTCTCTTGTATGAGCTTTAAAACATCTTTCAAGCCAACGGTGTGTTCTTTCCATTGCCTTTACAGCATCTTCATATGAACAAGGATAAGGTGCGCATTGGTCGAATGCCATAGCTATGTCTGGTCCTAAATCCTGCTGAATTTCCATAGAAATTTCAGGATTTATATAATATTCATCCCCTGTTTTAGGTTCTTTGAATTTAACACCGTCTTCTGAAATATTATTCAAATGTGCTAAACTGAATACTTGAAATCCGCCGGAATCAGTTAATATTGGTTTATCCCAATTCATCCATTTATGAAGACCTCCAAATTCTTTTATAAGCTTATTCCCAGGTCTTAAAAATAAGTGGAATGAATTTGATAAAATTATTTGGGCTTTTGTTTCTTCTAAATGATGCTTTGTAAGCATTTTTACGTTTGAGTGAGTTCCGACAGGCATAAAAATTGGCGTTTCTATATCACCATGTGGTGTATGAAAAATACCAGCTCTTGCACCTGTCTTGTTATCTTCTTTTAAAAGTTCAAACGAAAAGTACTTATTTGCCATTATTCATTATCATTTCTAGCATTGTTGTCCAGTTAGGGCAAAGTTCTTCTTCTTTAAAATAAATAGCAATTTCTCTTTCAGCACTTTCTACGCAGTCTGAACCATGGATGATGTTATATTCTTTATTAATCGCATATTCAAAACGAATTGTACCTGCTTCAGCTTCTTCTGGTTTTGTTGACCCCATCATTCTTCTTGATTCGGCAATAACATTGTCGCCTTCAATAACCATTGCAACAATTGGTCCTGATGTAATATATTCAATCAAACGAGGATAGAATGGTTTTCCCTTATGTTCAGCATAATGTTTTTCTGCTAATTCCAATGTAGGCAAAAGGAGTTTTAATCCTATAATTTTATAGCCTTTTTCCTCGAATTTTGTAATGATTCTGCCAATAAGATTCCTTTTTACTCCATCCGGCTTGATTGCTACAAATGTTCTTTCTGTCATTATATCTCTCCCTTTTAACCTAATCCAATCCATTAGAACACAAAAACGCTTTTTTTTCAATTATTACAGTTTATTGAGATTTAATTTTAATTTGGTATAATTGTGTTTGAAATGGATATATGATTATGAACAAACAAAATATAATTCAATTGGTAGAGGCAAAGGAATATGAAAAGGCAAAAGCTCTTATTATTGAGTCATTAAATGGCAAAGAAAAAGATAATGAGCTTGTAAAGCTTTTAGGACTTTGTAATATTAATCTTAATTGTTTCGATGATGCATTAAAAAATTTTGATGATTTTCTTAAACAAAATCCTGATGATGCACTTTCTTTATATTATATGGCTACAATATATCTCGGAAAAGATAAATCTGATAAGGCAGAATTGTTGTTAAAAAAAGTTATTGCATTAAGAAATAACTACCTTGATGCATATAAAACATTGGCTGTGGCTTTAATGAAACAAAAGAAAAACAAAGAGGTATTTGAATATGAAGATAAAATGATTGAATTAGATAGCGGAGATGTCCAAGTATATGAAATATTATCTACAGCTGCTTTAGAAACTGCGAATTTTTCTTTGTCTGTTAAATATTTAGAAAAAGCGTTAGAAATTGAACCGGAAAATTCAAGATTATATAATAAACTGGGATTAACATATTTCTCTTCAGGTAATGTTCAAAAATCAATTGAATTATATACTAAAGCATTAGAAATATCACCTAATGATGTTTCTGTACTTTATAATCTTGGATTGGCATATTTCTCTGTAGAATCTTTTGAAGAATCATATAGATATTTAGAAAAAGCATGTAAATTTGTATTAAAAGAACAATATTTAACTGCTTTTGCAATGTCTGCATTGAAATCTAAACATTTTAAAACTGCTATTGAAGCTTATGAAAAACTTGTTAAAATGATTCCTGATAAAGAAAATATTAAGTATAATTTAGCTTGTGCGTATGAAGGAAATAATGAAATAGAAAAAGCAACTAAAATCATAGAAAAATTGCTAACTTTCAATTTGAATTCAGTTCAGTTAAAATTGCATTTGGCATCTTTATATTCAAGAAGTAAAAAAATTGAGGCTGCAAAAATACTTTATGCTGATTTAATTGCTTCCGGTTTTGGGCATGTTAATGTTCTTTATGAATATGCGGTTTTGTGTGCAAAAACACATGATACAGATAAAGCAGAGGAAGTATTAAAAAAAATCATAAAACTTGATTCATCTTTTGTATTGGCATATAAAGATTTAGCTATTATATATTTATCAAGAAAATTCTTTGATAAAGCATCTGAATATTTTCAAAAAGCATATAAGCTTGCGCCTGATAATATATATGTAGTTTTTGAATATGCAAATTATTTTCACTTGATGGCAAACTTTGAACAGGCAAAAAAGTTATATCTAAAAGTTCTTAAAAATGAAGACCTTCCTATATATATGATGATTAGTATTGCTGTTAATTATATTTCAATGAATATGATTGATAAAGCAAAAGAAATTTTGTTGAAGGCAATTGAAAAAGAACCTCAAAATATAGAGGTGTTGTTTCACTTGGCACAAGTATATTTTAGTGAAAAGAATTATCAAAATGCAAAGCAGTTATTGGAAGATGCCTATACTATAGCACCAAATACAGAAATTGCGAATCTTCTTTCTAAAGTATGTTACGAGGTTGGCGAATATAACCAAGCATATGCATTGTTGAATTTAATAAATTTAGCAGTTCCAAATAATTTATCAGTATTGTATGCTATGGCAGAATGTAAATATATGCAGAAGGAATATAGTATAGCAAAAGAGCATCTTGAAAAAATATTGAAAATTTTACCGGAACATGAACAAGCAAATGCTTTAATTAAAAAGATAAAGGTAGAGGAGAATAAATGAAAAGAAAAAATTTTTTGGTAGAATTATTTAAGTTTTTATGGAGCAAAAAAGCTTATTGGATTGTTCCTGTTATTTTATTTTTAATCCTGCTGATATTTTTGATAGCTGTTGGAACTTCTCCTGTGTCTCCGTTTATATATACAATAATATAGGTTGACATATGAAGATAAATGAGTACAAAAAGCTTGCAATAACCCTTACTTTATTGCCTTTAATTCCCGCAGTAATACTTTATAAGCATTCACTTTTAATGGTTGCTGTAACTGTTTTGGCTGTGTTTTGGATCCTTGCAATATTGTGTTTTGTGTCAAAGAGTTTTTCTGTAAAATTTAAAAAACTACTAGATAAGATTGGTAGTTTTGTAGGGAAATATATTGCAATAGTTGTTCTTGCGATAGGTTATATTGTTGCAGTATTACCTACAGGATTATTAATGAAAATAGTCAAAAGAGACCGATTAAGACTAAAAAAGCCAGATATTAAAACATATTGGCTGGATAACGAAAATAAAGAAACAGACTACGAATATCAATTTTAGAGGTGAAATGACATATTTATTAGGAATTAGTGCATATTATCATGATAGTGCGGCAGCACTAATAAAAGATGGTGAAATTATAGCAGCAGCACAGGAAGAGCGTTTTACGAGAATAAAACAAGACAGTAATTTTCCTATAAATGCAGTTAATTACTGTCTGGAAGAAGCAGGCATAACTCCAGAGATGCTTGATGGTGTTGTTTATTATGAAAAACCTTTTGTTAAATTTGAAAGAATTTTAGAAACAGCAATGGCATATGTTCCAAATAGTATGAAAAGTTTTATAAATGCTATGCCTGTTTGGTTGAATACAAAATTATTTATTCCATCTCAAATAGACAAATATTTTGAAAAGAGATTGAAGTGTCCTATATATTTTACAACTCACCATGAAGCTCATTGTGCAAGTGCGTTTTTCCCTTCTCCATATGAAGAAGCGGCTATTTTATGCTTGGATGGAGTTGGTGAGTGGGATACTACAACATGGGGCGTTGGTAGAGGTAATAAAATAGAAATAAAGCAGAAATTAGAATTTCCTCATTCATTGGGACTCTTATATAGTGCTTTTACGGGTTTTCTTGGATTTAAAGTAAATTCCGGTGAATATAAAGTTATGGGGCTTGCACCATATGGGGAACCTATATATAAAGATTTAATATATGAAAACCTTGTTGATGTAAAAGAAGATGGGTCCTTTTGGCTTAATCAGGATTATTTTGGCTATTGTACAACAGATTATATGTTTAATAAAAAATTTGAAAAATTGTTTAACCGTCCGCCAAGAAAGCCTGAAACAGCATTAACGCAGAATGATATGGATATTGCTGCAAGCTTACAAGCAGTTACGGAAGAAATTATATTAAAACTGGCGAATTATGTATATAAACAAACAGGGTTAAAAAATCTTTGTCTTGCGGGTGGTTGTGCTTTAAATTGTGTTTCAAACGGAAATATATTAAAAAACGGTTCCTTCGAAAATATATGGGTTCAACCGGCAGCAGGTGATGCAGGTGGTGCATTGGGCGCAGCTTTAGCTGTTTATTATATGGCTCTTAAAAATGAAAGAATTGTAAATTCAAATGATTCTCAAGAAGGAAGTCTTTTAGGACCTAAATATTCTGATGAACAAATATTAGAGACATTAAATAAATTTAAAGCAAAATATACAAAATACGAATCAGAGGAAGAATTAACAAAGGTAATTGCAAAATATATATCTGAAGGAAAAAGTATAGGACATTTTGCCGGCAGAATGGAATATGGTCCAAGAGCATTAGGAAACAGAAGTATTCTTGCTGATCCGCGAAACAGAGAAATGCAAAAGAATTTAAACCTTGCTATCAAAAAACGTGAATCTTTCAGACCTTTTGCTCCAAGCTGTTTGGAAGAAGATGTAGAAAAGTTTTTTGATATAAAAACAGGAAAAAAATCACCTTATATGCTTTTAACTCAGCCAATTTCGGATAGTATTAAAACAGAATTGAGCGAAGAAGAAAAAAATTATAAAGGTATTGATAAATTGAAAGCTTACCGTTCTATACTTCCTGCTATAACTCATGTGAATTATTCAGCAAGAATTCAAACTGTTTCAAAAAAAATTAATCCCAGATATTGGAATATAATTAATGAATTTAAAAAACTTACAGATTGTTCAGTTATAGTAAATACATCCTTTAACATAAGAGGAGAACCAATCGTTAATACGCCGGAAAATGCATATAAATGTTTTATGTATACGGACTTAGACGTATTAGTCTTGGAAAATTTTGTACTGTTAAAAGACGAACAAAGTAATATTGAAGGAAAAGAAGATTACCAAAAACAGTTTAAATTGGATTAATTTCTTTTGATAAATTTTAAATCATAACCTAAAATATCACCAATAATCATTGCATCGTCGTATCTTAAGGTGCCTTTTCTTAACTTTTGAGAAATATTGTCAGCAGTAATTTTTTTGCCAATTTTTTCACTCATTTCAACTGCCAAATCTTTTAATTTTACATTGCTTTCAGCTAATAAAACTTTTATATCTTTTCTTACAGTCATATTGTATATTATTTCACTTCAATACATTTATGCCAATTCACTCTCATCTATTTTAACAGGAAGATATACAGTAAATACAGAACCTTCATTTTCTTTACTTGTTACTGTTATTTTTCCATGGTGGTGTTTTTCTACAGTCATTTTTACAAGGTGTAAACCAAGACCTGTCCCTTTTATTGTGTGGGTGGCATTTTCTACTCTGTAAAATCGGTCAAATATCTTTTCTAAATGTTCTTTTGCAATTCCTATTCCGTTATCTTTTACAGAAAACTCAACAAAATTTTTGTTATAAGATTGTTTTATTTTTACTAAAATATCTTTGCCGTTTAATGAATATTTAATAGCATTAGATAATAGGTTTCTTATAACTCTATCCATACTTTCAACATTTATTGGTATAGTCGGAATATTATTTTCTTGTTCAAAATTTATTTTTATATCTTTTTCATCTGCCAAAATTTTTATAGAATTTATATTCTGCTGTATTAATTCAACAAGATTAGAATATTCTTTTTTCAGAATTACATCACCGGATTCTAACCTTGAAAAATCCAAAATCTCATTTACCATAGAATGGAGTCTTTTCGCTTCTGTGTCTATAGTTTGCATAAATTCTTTTTTTGTTTCTTCATCAAAATCATTGGCGTTATTGCATAAGGTATCAATGTATGTTCTCAATACCGTTACAGGTGTTCTTAATTCATGAGAAACATTTGAAATAAAAGTATTTTTTAATTTATTAACTTCAGTTTCACGTGTTATATCAATTAGAACAATAATATATCCAACATAATCCATTTGTTTTGAAAACATGGGAGAAATCATTGATTTTATAGTTAATTTACCTGCTTCAATATTAAATTCAATTGGTTTCTGTTCAATGATATTTAATGGAGTATCTTTAAATTCTTCAATTTTTTCCGCAAAACATTTTTGGCCGTGAGAATCTATAAATTCCTGTATTTTGGTTCCGATAAATTGATTTTCGTCGATGTCTAACATTTTTAATGCCATAGAATTAGCAAGTACAACATTATCAAAATTGTCGCATACAATTACACCGTTAATAATGCTCATTAATACAGCTTCTAATTTGTTTCTCTCAAGTGTGAGCTGTTCAATATTTTGTTCTTCGTATTTAGATAATACATTAGACATATCATTAAAAGCTTCGGTTAATTCTGCCATGTTTTCAGATTCCAGTTTATATCCGAATTTACCTATTGCTATTTGTCTTACTCCATCATAGATTTTTTTTAGTTCTTTTGATACGAGGAAAATATTTGAGATTAAAATTATTGCTAATGTAAGCCATGTCAATATGAAAATACCGAACAAAGATTTTTTAGTTGCTAAGGATATTGTTTTTATGCCGTTACCAGTCATTCCTACATTAACATAACCTGTAATTTCCCCCCTATATGTAATGGGTGAGCTTACATTTAAAGCAGTATTCTTTTCATCTATAGGAAAATCTTTTTTGGAGGAATATATGATTATGTTATCTTTGTTTTTATATTCTATAAAAGAGATGTCGTTGCTTTTCTCTAAAATAGGTTTATATTCATTTGCAAGAAGCCTTGCTCTTTCTTTTAATGGAAATCTTTCAAAGGCTGATGTTTGAATAGCCAGAGTTTTGGTCATAAGTTGCGCAAAGCCAGAATAAGTTCGGTCCATCTTATTTTGGATATGGCTTACGGCAAAAAACGCAATTGTGGCAATGATTAATGACCCCAATATTAATTCAATTAAAATATATTTAGTTTGTTTGTTTAAATGAAAAGATTTTATATCCATAACGCAGAGCATTATATCATTTAATTATATTTTTTACTAATTTTGAGCTTTCAAAATAAAAAATATATAATAGTAATTTTCAATAAAAAATATAAAAAATTACAAATTATTATACAAAATTTAAGATTTCCTAAAGAATCCCAGAATAATTGAGTTTTAGTCTAATTATCCATGTTAATATCATTAATAGATGTAAAGAGCTATTTATTCTGTAGGACTTGACAGGCTATGCTAATGATTTTGGGAATTTCGGCCGATATGAAAAAAGGGAAAAGTTATATTGTTAACAATTGTTTAAAAAAATCTTTTAAAACGTCTAATTTCTCTTGACTGGCATGTTTTAGCAAGTATCATTTTATAATGGCTAAGAGTAGTCTTGTCCGAAAATTGGTAATTAAACAGTTAAATTTTATATAGTTGTAGTACACCACATAATGAGAGGTGAATGAATGTCAAAGAAACAATATTCTGAGAGAGTAACTCCGATGGGCATGCCCAAAACAAGATTGGATGATCTGCCGGACTTAATCGAGATTCAGAAAAAATCATTTGAGTGGTTTTTAAAAGAAGGGTTGAAAGAAGAATTTCTTTCATATTCTCCTATTAAAGACTATACCGGTAGATTAGAATTACATTTTCTGCCAAATTATACTTTCGATAATCCGAAGTATTCATTGGAAGAAGCAAGAATCCACGATGCTACTTACGCAAAACAATTGAGAGTTATGGCACGTTTGGTAAACCGTGATACGGGGGAAATAAAAGAACAGGAAGTTTATATAGGCGATATACCTACAATGACAAATAAAGGTACATTTATTGTAAATGGTGCTGAACGTGTTATTGTATCACAAATCGTAAGATCACCCGGTATATACTTCAAGAGAGAAATTTCTCCGACCGGTAAACGTTTATTCAATGCAACTTTGATTCCAAACAGAGGTGCTTGGTTAAAAATAGAAACTGATGCTAATGATATAATCTATGTAAAAATAGATAAAAACAGAAAAATATTAGCAACAACATTATTAAAAGCTTTAGGAATTACAGTTTCTGAAATGGAAACATTATTCACTCACTTTGAATTCTTAAAGAAAACATTAGAAAAAGATACTACAGAAACAACAGATGATGCATTAATTGAAGTTTATAAAAAATTAAGACCTGGAGATCCTGCTTCAGCTGCAGGCGGTCGTTCAATTATTGAATCAAGATTCTTCGATGATAAAAAATATGATATCGGAAGAGTTGGTCGTTATAAGTTAAATAAGAAGTTAAACTTGAACATAGCTGAAACACAAAGAACTTTGACAATTCAAGACTTAGTTGCAGCTGTAGAATATTTAATTAATTTAACATATGACGAAGGAAGCTGTGATGATATCGACCATTTAGGAAACAGAAGAATACGCAGTGTTGGTGAATTGTTACAAAACCAATTCAGAGTAGGTTTATCAAGAATAGAAAGAATCGTTAAAGAAAGAATGACTCTTCAAAATTCTGAAACACTTACTCCGTTGAATTTGTTAAATACAAAACCATTAATCGCATCATTAAAAGAATTTTTTGGTTCATCACAGTTGTCACAGTTCATGGATCAAACAAATCCACTTGCTGAATTAACACATAAAAGACGTATTTCAGCATTAGGGCCTGGCGGTTTGGTTAGAGAAAGAGCAGGATTTGCTGTTCGTGATATTCACCCTTCTCACTACGGTAGAATATGTCCTATCGAAACACCTGAAGGTCCAAACGCAGGTTTGATAGGTTCATTGGCAACTCACGCAAGAGTTAATGATTATGGCTTCATTGAAACTCCATACTTTGCAGTTAAAGATGGTGTTGTTACAAATGAAGTACGTTATATGAGTGCTGATGAAGAAGAAAACTTCCGTGTAGCACCTTCTGATTTGACATTAAATGAAGATAGAAGCATAAAAGCTCAATACGTACCTATCCGTTATAAATCTGAATTTACAATGGGTGAATCAAAACGTGTTGACTATATGGGGGTTTCACCAATTCAGGTAATCTCAGTTGCTACATCAGTAATTCCTTTCATTGAACACGATGACGCAAACCGTGCATTGATGGGATCTAACATGCAACGTCAAGCAGTTCCTTTATTAATTACAGATAGACCTGTAGTTGCAACAGGTTTGGAAAAGAGAGCCGCAAAAGACTCTTGTATGGTAGTAGTATCAGATGTAGATGGTACAGTAGTAAAAGTAGTCGGTGAAGAAATTTGGATTAAAGACAAAGCCGGCAAATTACATAAATATCAACTAATGAAATATGTAAGAAGTAACCAAGATACGTGTATCAACCAAAAACCGATTGTATCTGAAGGAATGGAAGTAAAAGCAGGTGATGTAATCGCCGATGGTGCTTCAACTCACTTTGGTGAACTTTCTTTAGGTAAAAATGTTTTAGTTGCTTATATGCCTTGGGAAGGATATAACTTCGAAGATGCTATCTTACTTTCAGAAAGATGCGTACACGATGATATCTTTACTTCATTACACATTGAAAAATTAGAAATAGAAGCACGTCAAACAAAACTTGGACCTGAAGAAATAACAAGAGAAGTTCCGAATGTTTCTGAAGATTCATTAAGACATTTGGATGAACGTGGTATTGTTCGTATTGGTGCAAGAGTTTATGCAGATGATATTCTTGTAGGTAAAGTAACACCAAAAGGTGAATCAGAACATCCGCCGGAAGAAAAACTTTTAAGAGCTATCTTTGCTGAAAAAGCCAGAGATGTTAAAGATAATTCATTAAGAGTACCTCACGGAGAAGGTGGTCGTGTAGTTGATGTAAAAGTATTCGACAGAGAAAAAGGTGATGAACTTTTACCTGGTGCTAATACATTAATTAAAGTTTATATCGCTCAAAAACGTAAGGTATCAGTAGGTGATAAACTTGCAGGACGTCACGGTAACAAAGGTATCGTATCAAGAATACTTCCAAAAGAAGATATGCCGTTCTTGCCAGACGGAACTCCTGTAGATATCGTATTAAATCCACTTGGTGTACCTTCTCGTATGAACGTTGGACAAACATATGAATGTTTACTTGGTTTGGCTTCATATTTAACAGGTGATTATTATGAAGCTCCATCATTCGATGAAATGTATGGTGAAAACAAATCAGAAATTTCAACAAAATATGAGTTGTTGAGAGGAATAAAAGAATCCGGCTGTGATTGGGTAGGTGAAGACGGTAAAGTTACATTATATGACGGAAGAACCGGTGAACCATTTGATAGACCAGTTTCAGTTGGTATAACATACTTCTTGAAGTTAGTCCACTTAGTAGATGATAAGATACACGCAAGAAGTACAGGACCATACTCATTGGTAACACAACAACCTTTAGGTGGTAAAGCTCAATTCGGCGGACAAAGATTCGGTGAAATGGAAGTTTGGGCTTTAGAAGCTTATGGTGCGGCTTATACATTACAAGAAATGTTAACAATTAAATCAGATGATGTTAACGGTCGTTCAAGAGCTTATGAAGCAATCGTTAAAGGTGATAATATTCCTAGACCTGGTATTCCGGAATCATTCAAAGTACTTGTAAGAGAATTACAAAGTATCGGTTTGGATATATCAGTATCTAAGAAGAGCGGTGAAGAAGTTGATTTAATGTCAGATACTGATGATTTAAGAAAGGCAGCTCCAAAAAGAATACTTTCTGATATCGATTCTGAGTTATTAAATATCAACTTTTTAGAAACACCAAGCTCATTCAAAGAATAAAGTGTAAAACTTCCCGTAAATTTTTGCGGGAAGTTAGAACACAAACATTAAAGTTAAAGGAGATAAAAAATTGTCTACAAGCATAGATTATTTTGATTATATACGAATCAGTATTGCGTCACCGGAACGCGTATTGAAATGGTCGTATGGTGAAGTAACAAAACCTGAAACGATTAACTATCGTACGTTAAAACCGGAAAGAGACGGTTTATTCTGTGAAAGAATCTTTGGACCTACGAAGGATTGGGAATGTTACTGCGGTAAATATAAAAGAGTCAGACACAAAGGTATCATCTGCGAAAGATGCGGTGTTGAAGTTACAGACTCAAAAGTAAGACGTCACAGAATGGGACACATAAAGCTTGCTGCTCCTGTCAGCCATATTTGGTTCTTAAAAGGAATTCCAAGTTACTTGGGTCTTCTTCTTGATATGACATTAAAAGACTTAGAACAAGTTATTTATTTTAATAATTATGTTGTAATTGATCCTGCTGATAGTGAATTTAAAAAATATCAATTATTGACAGAAGAAGAATATGAAGACTTTATGTTAGAACATGAAGACTCCGAGTTAAAAGTTGGTATTGGTGCAGAAGCTATAAAAGAATTATTGGGTGAAATTTCATTAACAGAAATGGCAGAATCAATCAGAGCTGAATTGTCAGGTCTATCAGGCAGTGTACAAAGAAAAGCTAAGTTGATAAAAAGGTTAAGATTAGTAGAATCATTAATCGAAAGTAACACAGAACCAACTTGGATGATAATGGATGTATTGCCTGTAACTCCGCCTGATTTGAGACCGATGGTTCAATTAGACGGTGGTAGATTTGCAACATCAGACTTAAACGATTTATACAGACGTGTTATAAACAGAAACAACCGTTTATTAAGATTATTAGAAATGGGTGCTCCTGAAATTATCGTTAGAAATGAAAAGAGAATGCTTCAAGAAGCAGTTGACTCATTGATTGATAACGGTAGAAGAGGAAGAACTGTTGTTGGACCAAGTAACAGACCTTTAAAATCATTAAGTAATATTATTGAAGGTAAACAAGGTCGTTTCCGTCAAAATTTGTTAGGTAAACGTGTTGACTATTCAGGTCGTTCAGTAATCGTAGTTGGTCCTAAATTAAAATTAAACCAATGTGGTTTGCCAAAAGAAATGGCTATTGAATTATTTAAGCCTTTTGTTGTTAATAAACTGATAGAAAGAGGCTACGTACAAAATATCAAGTCAGCAAAGAAGAAAATTGAAAGATCAGAAGCTGTAGTTTGGGATATTTTGGAAGAAGTAATTGACGGACATCCGGTATTATTGAACCGTGCTCCAACACTTCACAGATTAGGTATTCAAGCATTTGAACCGGTATTAGTAGAAGGTCGTGCTATTCAGTTACACCCATTAGTATGTACAGCGTTCAATGCTGACTTTGACGGTGACCAAATGGCTGTACACGTTCCTTTATCAATAGAAGCGCAAACAGAAGCCAGAATGTTAATGTTAGCTACAAATAACATATTGGCACCTGCTACAGGTAAACCTATTATTGCTGCTTCTCAAGATATGGTTTTAGGTATGTATTACTTGACGCTTATGGATGATGAAGATGATAGTAAACCAATGAAATATTTCTACAGTTTTGAAGATGCAATTGCTGCTCACGAAACAGGTGTAATAAAATTGCACGACAGAATTGTGGTTCGTGATGAACACGGTGACAGACTTGAAACTACAGTTGGAAGAATTATATTCAACGAAACAGTAAGAAATGCAATCTTTGCATAGTAACTTAAGTAAAGGTGAAAAAACATGGATACAATCGTACGTAAGAATACAAAAAAATCGTTTGATTTCATCAATGAGCAGGTGAATAAAAAATCGATTAATAAATTATTAGCTCAAATATACCTTGAATTTGGCGGTGCTAAGACAGCTACTTTAGCTGATAACCTTAAAAACTTAGGTTATAAATATGCAACAAAATCAGGTACTACAATTTCAATTGCAGACCTTTCTGTTCCAGCTGATAAGAAAGAACTTTTAAATGAAGCAGAAAGAGAAATTGAAAAATCTACTCACAGATATTTAAAAGGTGATATTACAGAAGTAGAAAGATATACAAAAGTTATTGACACTTGGTCTGAGACAACATCAAAATTAACTGCGAAAGTTGTTGAAAATTTTGACAGATTAAATCCGGTATATATGATGGCGTTCTCAGGAGCTAGAGGTAACTTATCTCAAGTATCACAGTTGGTTGGTATGAGAGGTTTGATGGCAGATGCTCAAGGTCAAATTATTGACTTGCCTATTAAATCTAACTTCAAAGAAGGTTTATCAGTAACTGAATATATTATTTCATCATATGGTGCAAGAAAAGGTCTTGTAGATACTGCGTTAAAGACAGCTGACTCTGGTTATTTAACAAGACGTTTGGTTGACGTAGCGCAAGATGTAATTATTCGTGATCACGACTGCGGTACAAAACGTGGTATTATGATGAGTGATATTTCTGACGGAGAAAAAGTTGTTGCTCCTTTAACAGAAAGATTATTGGGAAGAACAATTGCAGAAGATATCAAAGATAAGGACGGTAATGTTGTAATACCTGCCGGCACTACAATTGATAGAGATGATATCAGAAAAATTAAACCTCTTGACTTACATCAGTTGTTAGTTCGTTCTCCATTAACTTGTGAACTAGAATATGGTATTTGCCAAAAATGTTATGGTTGGGCGATGACAACTCAAAAATTAGTTGATATTGGTGAAGCAATTGGTATTATTGCAGCTCAATCAATTGGTGAACCCGGAACACAGTTGACAATGAGAACATTCCACACCGGTGGTGTATTCAAAGGTGCCGGTGCAATGAAAGAAATCATTGCTGATGTTGATGGTGTAGTTGCAACAAAGATTTTCACAAGAGACTTAAGAACAAGACATGGTGATAACGTTGCTATTACAGTTCAAGAATCTGATATGGAAGTTAAAACAGGTTCAAAAGTTAAGAAATATCATATTCCTTCAGGTGCTATTCTTTATGTTCATGAAGGTCAGGAAATTAAGAAAGGCGATAAAATCGCTATTTATGAACCTGCTTCAGGCGGAGACGGCAGCCGTTTAACAGAAAAGGCTACAAAAGATATTACATCTGATTTATCAGGTGAAATCGTATTTGAAGATTTCGTAGCAGATGAAAAGAAAGACAGACAAGGTAATATTTCAAGAACAGCAAGTAAAAACGGAATTGTTTGGGTATTAGGCGGCGATGTTTACAATTTACCCGGCGGTTCAACTATTCTTGTTGAAGATGGTAAAGCTGTAAAAGAAGGCGAAAAATTAGCTGAAATTCATGTAATTTCTGAACACGGTGGTGAAGTTAGACTTGGAGATAACCTTGTTGTTGAAGATGTTAAATTTGACGGAAAGAAGATTAAGAAAATTGTTCAAGGTAAAGAATTGACAATTGTAATTGCATCTATTTCTGCTTCAAATGCAACATTTGAACAAACTAAAAAAGAACAAATTTGGACAGTTGATAAAACAGGTGAAAAATATATCGTTAAAGCTCCGATTGATACAGTTGTTGAAAGCGGTATGATAATTGCTGAGTTGATTGATGAAGAATATACAGTTCCTTCAAGCGGTGAAATCAGATATAACGGTATAGAAGTTGATGAAAATCAAATTATTACAAAACCTGGTGAATTGATATTTATTCCTGATGAAATACATCAAGTAAATAAAGATTCAGCATTAAAAATGGTAGAATCAGGTACATTTGTTACATCTGGTACAGAAGTTGTAAAAGACTTATATGCACACATTGATGGTATTGTTGAAATAAAAGAATTCAATGATATGATTCACGAAGTTGTAATAAGACCCGGTGAAATATATAACTTAGCCGGAATTGGCGAATTAAAAGTTGATGAAGGCGAAGTTGTAAAAGCAGGTACTGAAATTGCTCCAAAAATTAAAGTAAAAGAAGATTCAATTGTTACAATTTTAGACAATGAAAAAGATAATCTTGAAATTGATGACTTAGAAGAAGATTTAGGTGTAGTTGCATTAGATGAAAAATCTATTTCTAACCAACCTATTCAAATCTTAGTAAGACCTGTTCAAAGATTTAATATTGATACAAAAGATGTATCTATTAAATTTGAATCAACAGATGAAGCTATTGATTTAGTTCCGGTTACTCAATTACAATATAAAGACGGTGCAAGAGTGAGAAATCTTGATGGTGGTGTATTAACAAGAACAAGTTTAGTTCTTCAAATGGATGCTTATTTGAGCCACTTGAAAGGTCAAGTTGAATTAGATGCTAACAATAATTTAAAGATTGTTGTACTTGAAAACTTAATTGTTAGAAGAGAGGTTGAAGGTGCATCTAAGACTGCGGCTTCAATGCAAACAGAATTGCTTGTTAAAGATGGCCAAACAATTGAACCGAGAACACCTGTTGCAAAAACACAAGTTTTAGCAATAAGTGATGCAGTTGCAAGTATTAAGGATAACAATCAAGATGTAAGAAGATTATTGTTAGTTTCTTCAAGTTCTGAAACAAAAATTGATTTGAAATCTAAACCAACAGTAAAAAAAGGTGATTTGGTTAAGATGGATAATGTAATTTCTGCTGGTGGAGAAACTTCAGAAGTATCCGGTTTAGTTGTTGATACAGATAAAAATTCAATTACATTAAGAGTAGGTCGTCCTTATTTAATCAGCCCCGGTACAATGTTACAGGTAGCTAACGGTTCACTTGTTAACCGTGGTGATATGATTGCTACATTGGTATTCGAAAGACAAAAAACAGGTGATATCGTTCAAGGTTTACCTCGTGTTGAAGAATTGCTTGAAGCAAGAAAACCAAAAGATTCTGCTGTAGTTGCAGAGTATGCCGGTAAAGCTGAAATTGAAATAGAAGATGATGTTCCTCGTTTATTCTTAAATGGTGATTTAGGAAGACAAGAAGTTAAATATGCTATTGACTCAAATATCATTGTTGCAGATGGACAAGATATTAAAGTTGGTCAGCCTTTAACAGGTGGTCCATTAAATCCACACGATGTAATAAGATTAAATGGTGTAGAAGCAGCTCAACAATATCTTGTAGATGAAGTTCAAAGAGTATATCGTTCACAAGGTGTTGAAATTGCTGATAAACACGTTGAAGTTATTGTTCGTCAAATGACAAAGAAAGTAAAAATTCTTGAATCAGGAGATACAAAACTTCTTCCGGGTGAATTCTTAGAATTTAAAGTTGTAGAACAAGAAAATGAAGCAGTAAGAGCTGCCGGTGGTCAAGAAGCAACATACGAAGCTGTTCTTCTTGGTATTACAAAGGCAAGTTTGAATACTGAAAGCTTTATTTCAGCAGCTTCATTCCAAGAAACAACTAGAATTCTTACAGAAGCAGCAGTTGAAGGAAAACGTGATTTGTTGAGAGGCTTAAAAGAAAACGTTATCATTGGTAGATTAATTCCTGCAGGTACAGGTTTCTATCACTTAACAAATGCTTCAGAAGAAAAAGACAGAGAAGCTCAAAAACGTGCAGCTGAGAAGAACAATGCCAGAAAACCTTCTGCTATTTTAGAAGAAATTGAAGGTATGTTTGGTGCTCCTGAATTAACCGACTATACTATTGAATAGTTTCATAGTTAGATAAAAAATAGTAGTAACCACTAAATCAGAGGTTACTACTATTTTATTTAGGAATAATTATGAAAAAACTTTTGTGTGTATTGTTTTTGTTTTTAACTTCTTTCTGTAATGCAAATGCAGATGAAGTTCAAGATGTTCAGTCTTTTTTTAATAGATATGTTGAAGCTGCAAATAGTTATAGTTGTGATTATTTTGACTATTATAGTAATGATGCCAAAATTTTTCGTGTTGTTGAAAAGCCTGACGGCAGTGAACAATCTGTAAATATTCCTTTGGAAAGATATAAAACTGAGGCAAAAAAATCCAGTAAGCTTGCTCGATTAAGACAATATAAAAATAAATACTTTAATGTTAAGATACTTCCTCATGGGAAAGACTATAAAATTGTAGCAATGAGAATGCCATCTACAAGTGACTATAAAATCCCTGCTTATTTTATAGTTGGCAAAGACTACAATGGTGATTGGAAAATAAAAGAAGAATCAATGAATACTCGTGTACAGAGATTCTTAAAAGAAAGTTAAACTGCTTCATTGTTATCATTAATTTGGACAATTGTAGGTTTAAAAGTTTTAGCTTCTTCTTTTGTCATCATTGCGTATGCACAAATAATTATTTTATCGCCAATTTGTGCTTTTCTTGCAGCAGCACCATTTAGACAAAAGTCTTTGTTTCCTCTTTTTCCTGCAATAATATATGTTTGAAATCTCTCGCCATTATTAATATTAAGGATGTCTACTTTTTGTCCTTCCGAAAGATTTGCTTTATCTAAAATATTTTCGTCTATAGTAATTGAACCTACATAATTTAAGTTCGCATCTGTTACAGTTGCTCTATGTATTTTTGCGTATAAAAACTCTAATAACATAATCTAAATTCCTATGTCTTAATTTTACCAAAAACAAATAAAAAGGATAACATTAATTATTTTTTATTATCTTTTGAAAGTTTTTTCAGATAATTTTTTACTTGTTGAATTTGTTTTGGTTTAAGGTATTTGAATTGTCCTTTTTTTAGTCCTTGTAAATCAATTGGTCCCATACTTAGTCGTTTAAGTGAGATGACAGGGTGTCCAATATAATCCAGCATTTTTCTAATTTGTCTGTTTAAGCCTTGGTATAGTACCATTTCTAAAACTGTATTTTTACCTTCAAAGTCTATAATTCTGGAGTCAGCATATGCAATTTTGTCTTTTTCTATTTCTATACCTTTTGCCATTATTTCTAAATCATTAAGATTCAACTTTCCTTGAGCTGTAACTCTATATACTTTTGGTACTTTTATGGATGGATGGGCTAAATCATTTATAAAATCCCCATCATTTGTTAAAATTAATAATCCTGTAGAATCTTTATCTAATCTGCCTACGGGTTTTAAGTTTTGAACTTCTTCAGGAAGAATATCATAAATTGTTTTTCTTCCTTTTTCGTCGTCCATTGTAGTTATATATCCTGCAGGTTTATAGTAACGAATATATGTTAAAGTTTCAGGTTTGATAATTTTATTTTCTATAGTAATTTTATCTTTTGTGCTGACCATAAAACCAAGTTCTGAAACGATTTCTCCATTTACACGAACTTTTCCTGCTTCAATATATTCATCAGCTTTTCTTCTTGAACAATATCCGCAGGCGGCTATATATTTATTTAATCTTACTTTTGAATTTTTCATATTAATATGATACTAAAATAGCAATGAAAATAAAACAAATTGTAATTTTTTTATTAATAATTTGAAAGTAGTATCTAAAAAATATAAAATTATCTATGTTTAGAGGATATTTGTTTTATGAAAAATAAGAAATTATATATTGTATTTTTAGTTAGTTTAAGTATATTTTTATTTTTGGCTTTTATAGTATATAAACATAATTATATTTCAAACTATGAGTTAAAAATAATTAATTTTATTCAGAAAAATTTAGCTGCAATTCCATTAAAAGTTCCTGTTTTTATTACTGATTTAGCATATGGAATTATAAGAAATTATATAGTATGGATAGTTGCTTTGATATTTTTAATATGTAAAAAGTATAAGGATTTTATTATTTTTCTTTTAGCTCTTCCTATCACTCAATATTTATATTCTTATATAAAAATAATAATAGCAAGACCGAGACCGCCTATAGAAATGCGTTTGATTGAAGTTAAACATTATAGTTTCCCCTCGGGGCACAGTATAATGAGTATGGTTTTATATGGTTTGTTAATTTATTTTGTTTATAAATATGTTAAAAATCAAATTTTGAAAATTGCATTAATTTCTGTTTTGTCTATATTGATTATTGCTATAGGATTTTCAAGAGTTTGGCTTGGAGTTCATTTCCCTACTGATGTAATAGGCGGATTTGCTCTGGGTATTTGTTGTTTGTGCTTGTTTATATATATAGATAATTTTAAATTTAAATAATTTTTACTGTAATTTATATAGTATGTAGGTTTGGGTTTAATTCAACAGAAAAAATAAAACAAAATCAAAGATTTTGGAAAAAGTAGTCAAACCCAACTTATGGGCTTTCATAACAATTTGCCGACTTTTTAATGTTCATGTTTTTTGTTTTGTTTGACTATATTAAAATCGCACATTTTCTTTTCTGTATACCATTTATAACCGTATTTTTCGCAGTTTTCTTTATTTATTTTTAATAATCCGTGTTCAGTATTTATTTCTAATCCTTCTTCACATATATTATTATCAAGACAATAATCTTTTTTATCATTTAATATAAATACAAAATAAATACACTCAATTATAAACAATATACCCAAAAACATTAATATACCTTTTATAAATTTAACTATATTTTTAGACATTTAATATTTATCTCCAAGTCCGTTTGGTCTGTATTTATTTACTAATATTCTACAACTTGTATTTTTATTTTGTAAACCCTGAATTCGTCCATAATTGTTTGCACATTGATCACTATAGTAGTCGTCTATTATTTCTTTTTTGCTCATTTTTTTACCATCTCTTTTTTTCTTATATTTGTTCTTAATCAAATCAGTATTTTCTCTAAAATCACTTAATAATTTTGCAGTTTTAGCACCACGTTCTCCAGATTGAGCTGCTTCACAATTTGCTTTTGCATGAAAATATTTATCTGAATTTTTAGTATTTGCCTCTTTCATATCATGATAATTTTTACTAAAACTGCTAATAGCTTTTTTTATTTGTTTTAATTCATCAAGTGTCGAATATAGTCTTTCTTCTCTTGAAAGTTTATCCCATAACTCGTTTAATAATGAATTTTTTTCTTTTTCTTCTGCTTGTTTTTTTCTTTGCATATTTATTTTCTTCCTTAACTCAAAATATACTAAAATATTTTAACTTTTAGTTTTCGTCTAACCTTTCTTCAAATTATCTAATAAATTATATTTGATAACCTAGATATATTTTAAGTATAAATCTTTTTATGAGGTTTTCAAGATTTACAAACATTTAATGCTGCTTTTATTACTTTTCGATATGTTTGAATTCATGTGTTCATCATGCTTTTGGGTATATGTTAAATTATGTTAAAAATTTAATTCTTCATTCCATACTATACAAAGTAAGTCTGTAGGTTGGGTTTGACTGCTTTTTCCAAAATCTTTGATTTTGTGAAAAATGTCTGGTTTCCCATAACCCAACAGAAAAATCTATAAAAGGCTAAAAAGTTAGAAAACTAAATGTTTTAACAAAATAGAAAAAGGGAATATAAACAAAATATTACTTTTTTTAAAAATAGGAAAATTTAATGACTGACGAGAATAAGAATATAGAAAATAATCAAGAAGAAAATCAAAATAAACTAGAAGGCAATAAAAGCTGGTGGAAAAAGTTGTTGACACTATTAACTATTTTATTTTTTTGTATGTTATTCTCTGAATTAAATATAAACAAAATATTTAATATAAAAAAATATGAAGATACACCAAAAGTAGAAGAAGGTGAATGGGAAACTATAGATAATACAGGAATAATACCTAGAGAATTTCCCGCAGCTCATCTATTACCTGATGGTAATATCTTGATTGTTGGGGGGTCATCAGAAACATTTCGTAATTGGCCTATGTATATTGGCAATCAATCAGGAGAAATTCCTGATATTGCAGAAATCTATAATCCTACAACCAAAAAAGTAATAAAAATAATTCCGTTGCCAGATAAAAGATATAGTCATTTTTCTTCGATTTCATTAAAAAATGGTGATGTTTTCATATCTGGTGGAACTGATTACAATTATATGCCACCAAATTTTCACAATACTGCAAAAATTTTTGATGCTAAAAAATATATATTTAAAGATGTAAAGCCAATGGCATACAAAACTGCAAACCATAATTCAATACTGTTAGATAATGGGCATATCTTAATTTTACGTTGTATAAGCAACTTTAAGAAAAAAGATAATTCAAATTATCAAATATATGATCCAAACAAAAATAACTACTATTATACAAAAAATATTCCCCACGCAGCTTGGGTTAACACTAATTGGATGAAATTGAATAATGGGAATATACTTATTTTTTCTGGCAGATCATATATATATGATGTTAAAAAAAATACTTTTGAAAAAACAACACAAAATTTTCCAATCGGGGTCGGAGATACATTCGTTTCTATTAGTGATAATGAATACTTAAGCCTTGACTATAAAGGAACATATACTACAGGATTTGTATTTAAAATAAAAGAACAACAAAAAATACCTGTTGATAACAAAATAGATAGAGTGTGGAATTATCCCCATGAAAAACCAATATTAGTACCCCTCAAAAATGGCAATGTACTTATTTTAGGAATTGATGAATATAAATTAAAAAATAAAAAAATCAGGCATTATAAAAACACAGCATATATCTATAATAGGGAGAAAAATATTTTTTATGAAATATATCCACCTAGATATTCATTTGATTTCAAACCTGCAGTCATCCAATTAAAAAATGGAGATATTATGTTTATTGGTGGCGATGCAGGAAGAAACAGCATACAAGTATATAAATATAAACAAAATAAAGAGGAATAAACTATGACACAAGAACAAAATGAATTGAGTCTGTAGGTTGGGTTTGACTGCTTTTTCCAAAATCTTTGATTTTGTGAAAAATGTCTGGTTTCCCATAACCCAACAGAAAATCTATAAAAGGTTAAAAAGTCAGAAAACAAAATGTTTCAACAAGCTAAAAAAGTGGAATATAAACTAAATATTACTTTTATAATAAATAGGAAAATTTAATGACAGACGAGAATAAGAATATAGAAAATAATCAAGAAGAAAATCAAAATAAACCGGAAGGCAATAAAAGTTGGTGGAAAAATTGTTGGGTTAAAACCCAACCTACAGGCTTCAATTGTTACTTCAGCACTATTTAGTACAAATTCTTTCATTGGAAAATTAAAATTTTTTTCTGTTCCATTCATATCAGAGTGGATAGCAGTAGATATTTCTAATTCTGTATTGTCTTCATTTTCTTTGACTGTATGTTTATAAGAAACAGAACCACATAATACTGTATTTGTCATAAAACTCCTTTTCTTTTATGTCCTTTCAAT
>CALUPV010000016.1 GCA_944322745.1 Candidatus Gastranaerophilales bacterium
TTTCCTCTTACTTACATGAAAACTTTTTTTCTGTATTTCATGACTTTTTAAGGGAGTTTTGTTAAGATTTTGTTACATAACATATAACATTAGTATATATCATTGTCATATTATATATAAGATTCTTATTCAATATAACAATATTTGATTATAAACCAATTGTAATTATTGGTTTTTTGCCAATAAATTTCTTATCGAAACATCAATTGAACGGAAATCAGCATTTACAGAGTCAGGTTTTGCTACGCATATAACAGATAAATATTTATATATATTTTCAAACTCTGAATTTTTAATAAGTAACCTAAAACTTTCTCTCATCAATCGTTTTATTCTGTTACGAACAACAGCACGTTTATGAATTTTTTTACTAACAACAAAGGCTATTTTTGTTTGTAAATCAGGGTTTACTTTTTCCTTACCAAAATATATACACATATTATTATCAGCAACTATATGGTTCAATTTATAAGTTGCAATAAAAGCAGAATATTTTTTTAATCTGTATTTCTTTTGAAGCATAATTTTATTTTACATTAAAAAAGGACTGAATAAACAGTCCTTTTATATAAATAATTAAACCTAAAATTTAATTTAAGAACAAAAATACTAAGCTCTTTCTTTTGCAGTAATAGCTAATTTATGACGGCCTTTTGCTCTTCTTCTGTTTAAAACTTCTCTTCCGCCTGCTGTAGCCATACGTGCTCTGAAACCGCTAACATTTTGTCTTTTTCTTTTAGTTCCTTCCAGCGTACGTCTCATTTTATTTCTCCTTGAATGTGTTTTTTTTCGCTATATCATAATAAATAAGACATAAACTAAAGTCAATCACGAAAAAGAAAAAGGTTAAATAATATGAACAGAATCGGTTTTATCGGCGGTGGCAAGATGGCAACTGCTATTATGAAAGGAATTATAAATTCAAATTGGTGTGACTCTCAAAATATTATTGTATCAGACAAAAATGAAGATGCTCTTAAATTATTAGGGGAAACATACAAAATTAATACAACATTAAGTAATATTGATGTAATTAAAAATTCCAATATTATATTATTTGCAGTAAAACCATTTGTCTTAAAAGATGTATTAAACGAAATAAAACCATATATAACAAAAGAGCATATTATCTTATCAATTGCAGCTGGTATATCAATAAATACAATTGAAGAAATTGTCGGTAATATTCCCGTAATAAGGATAATGCCAAATACTCCTGCATTAGTAAATGAAGGTATGAGTGCAATTTGCAAGGGAAATTACGCAACTGACGAACAGAGTGAACTTGCAATAGAAATATTTAAAAGTGTCGGAAAAGTTATCAGAGCTAATGAGAAAGATATCGACATAATAACTGCTATATCAGGAAGCGGACCAGCTTTCTACTATTACATAATAAATGAAATAGCAAAAGCTGGAGAAAAACTTGGTTTAGATTATAAAACTTGTTTGAAATTATCAACACAAACAGCATATGGTTCAGCAAAAATGATAATGGAATCAGGTACAGATCCCGAACAATTAATAATAAATGTAACAACACCGGGCGGTTGCACTGCAGTCGGGAATGAAATATTAAAAGAAAACAAGATTTCTGAAATTCTTTTTGATACTATAGAAAAAACAGCAAAAAAAGCATTTGAATTGGGGAAAAATTAATTATGACAAAAAGAGCATTAATAAGTGTATATAACAAAGATAAACTTGTTGAATTTGCAGAAGAACTTACAAATAAATATAACTATGAAATAATAGCAACAGGCTCCACCTATGATTTATTAAAAGAAAATCATATAAATGCAAAAGAGATAACAGAGATAACAGGAACAAGACAACTTATTAACGGTAAAGTAAAAACACTATACCCAGATGTATTTGCAGGAATACTTGCTGATTTAAACAATCCTAAAGAAAAAGCCGACATTGAAGAAAAGAACATAAAACTTTTTGACATGGTAGTAGTTAATTTTTATCCGTTTGAAGAAGCAGTTACAAAACAAGTCGAAGAAACTGAACTAACAAACACTATTGATATTGGTGGTCCATCTATGTTAAGAGCAGCAGCTAAAAATAACAAAAGAGTTCTTGCTGTTTCATCACCTGAACAATATAAAGAAGTTTTATCTGATTTAGAAGAACACAATGGCGAAAGTTCATTAAAACTAAGAAGAGAACTTGCCCTAAAAGTTTTTGAAAAAACATTAGATTTCGACACAAAAATACTACATGAACTTTCAAACAGATTCGAAGAAGATACAAACAATTATTTTTCGTTAAATATAAAGAAAGCAAAAGATTTAAGATACGGTGAAAATCCTCATCAAAATGCAAGTATATATTATACAAATAATACCGTGGATTATGAAGTTCTTAACGGTAAAGAACTTTCTTACAACAATATATTAGACGTAAGTGCTTGTACAAACATACTAAGTGAATTTTATGATGTATGTGCATGTGTAATAATCAAACACAATACACCATGCGGAGCTGCATTAGGTAAAGACATATCAGAAGCTTGGGCAAAAGCATTAGATTGTGATCCTTTGAGTGCTTTTGGAGGAATTGTAGGATTCACACAAGTAGTAAATGAGAATCTTGCGAAACAACTAACCGCTATGTTTTTAGAAGTTGTTATTGCTCCAGATTTCACACCAAAAGCATTAGAACTTCTTAAAACAAAGAAAAATTTAAGAGTAATAAAATTAAATACTTCATTAATTGAATATAAAAATCACTTAAATCAGGAAATAAGAGTAACTCCGTTCGGAACTTTAATTCAAGACTCAGATAAAGGAGAACTGGATAAAGATAACTTCAAGGTTGTAACAAAAGCGAAACCAACAGCAGAAATGATAGAAGATATGATTTTTGCATGGAAAATAGTTAAACACGCAAAATCAAATGCAATTGTAATAGCGAAAGACTTTAAAGCAATAGGAATCGGTCAAGGACAAACAAGTAGGGTAGATGCATTTGAAATAGCATTAAATAAGGCTTGTGATGGTTCAAAAGATGCAGTTGCCGCTTCAGATGGTTTCTTCCCCGCTATAGATAATATACATGTAGCCGCCCAAGGCAGAATAGCAGCAATCATTCAACCCGGTGGAAGCATAAAAGATGAAGATGTAATAAAAACGGCAGATAAATATAATATTGCTATGATAACAACAGGAATAAGACATTTTAAACATTAATATGGAAGAAAACAAAGACAAAAAAGTAATAAATACGCTATCTTTAGGACATTTTATAACAGATACATACTCCGGATTTTTAAATCCGATAATGCCTTTTATTGCTGCGAAAATAGGTATAACAATGGCTATTGCAACTGTACTTATATCTATATCTAATTTAACATCATCATTATCACAACCATTTTTTGGATATATAGCAGATAAATGGCAAAGAAGATTCTTCATTTTTTGGGGAATGCTTATGGCATCTATATTTTTATCTTTTTTAGGATTGGCGAATAATATTTATGCACTTGTTATATGTCTTCTGTTAGGACATATGGGAGTTGCTTTCTTTCACCCGCAAGCAACAAGTATTGTTTTTAACTATTCAAAACAATCTGAAAACAGTAAAGATATGAGTATATTCATCGCAATGGGAACTTTTGGTTTTTCACTTGGACCGGCGATATCTTCAGGGATTACGGAAATATGGGGTTTAGAAAAACTTCCTTTTGCATGTTTTGTAGGTATCATAATGGCATATATAACATTAAAAACAGTACCGAGATTAAACACCTTGCACATAGAGAAACCCAAAGTTTCAATTATTACGGCTATAAAAGAAATATTTAAAAATAAACCCGTTTCTATTTTAGTCGGAGCATCAATAGTAAAGGCTTTTGTTGTTTCTTCTTTTCCTATTATTTTACCTTTTTATTGGAAGTCAATGGGGTATAATGTTTCAAAGATAGGAATTATCCTCCTATTATTTATGCTATCAGGTGCACTTGGGGTTGTAACAAGTCCAATACTTGAAAAAAGAGTAGGTATAAAAAATGTATTTTATATTTCATTGATTACAGTAGCACCTCTCGGTATTATTTTCTACTTAAATAACGGAATGGGAATAATAGGATTATTATCCTTTATTTTGATTGCATATTTTAGTTTACTTGCATCTCCGGTAAATATGGCTTTAGCTCAAAAGTTAATGCCTGAATTTAAGAGTATGATTTCCGGTTTCATAGGTGGTTTCAGCTGGGGAGTTATTGGAATTTTACTACCTTTGATAAGCTTACTTGCTGAAAAATTCGGATTTATGAACATATTGCTAATTATGACCTTTGTACCTTTTGCTTTCTCATATTTTATTAAATATATTCCCAAAGATTAATATTCAATTATTTGTATGAAACAAAATATATAAATCTGAATTATTATTAATCTATGAGTAAAAAATCAACAGATTTTAAAATTAACAGAGCAACTTGGATTGCAATGCTTGAGCAAGGTAAACTTTCTGAAGCTATAAATTGTTATGAAAATTATATTAATAAAATCACTAATATGAAAGAAAAATCAGAAGTTCAAGAAATAAAACTTTCTGAAAATATATTAGTTGAAAAGCTCAAAAAATTATCAGATAAATACTATCAAGAAAAGAATTATTCAAATGCTTTAATTTGTTATAACTATATTTATCAATTAGATTCCCAAAATACAACCAACATAAAGAATCATATAAATTGTTTGGAAAAATTAGAACAATACGATTTACAATTAATATTAGCAAAAAGACTAATTAAGTTAAAAAAAGAAGCTGAAAATTATAAAATTTTGAGTAACGCTTATGAGAAAAATCAAGAATACAAAAAAGCAATAGAGTACTATAATAAATACCTTAATCTAATTAATAAAATAGAATTAGACGCTGTCGATTATAATACAATAGGCTGTCATTATTTCAATTCATATATAAAAAAGACACAAAATCCAAATGATGCAAAAAATGCACTTGAATATTTTAAGAAAACAATTGAAAAAATACCAAACAATAAATCATACTTAAAAAATACAATTGTAGCCGCAATGAAAGCAAAAGACTACAAAACAGAAAAAGAATGCTGGGATATATATATAAAAAATGGTTATGCTGATAAAGATGATGAATTCACATATTGTGCATCTTGTCTGAGAAATGGGGATATAGAAGAATGGGCAAAATATTATGGTTCGAGATTTGAAAAAAATGAACCTACTATATATCCTAAATTAAATAGACCTATTTGGAGCGGCAATGAAGATTTATCAAATTCTACTCTTCTTGTTCACTATGAACAAGGTTATGGCGACAATTTCTTAATGTTTGGATATATGCCAAGACTTGTAAAACTTGCGAAAAAAGTAATATATTATATACAAAACAATGCATATGATTTAGTCAAAGATAATCAATTCGGAGTAGAAGTTCACTGTCAAAAAACAACTGATATAAGCAAACTTCAATATGATTATCATATTCCCTGTATGTCAATTCCGATAGCCCTGCATTTAACAAAAGAAAATATTTCGGTTGAAGGAGGATATATTAAACCGAACAAATACTTAGTCAGAAAATTTCAAGATAAATACTTTAACAATAATAAATTTAAAATAGGAATTGCTTTTGAAGGAATTTCAAGTAACAGTAAAAGAGACATTCCGCTAAAGAAATTACTGCCGTTAGATAAATTAGAAAACATAGAAATATATTGTTTTACCAAAGATATAGAAGACAAGAAGCTAAAATGTTTTAAGAACAACAAAGTAATTAATGTTGCAAAAGATTTCAACAATTTTGCAGATACTGCAGCGGCAATTCAAAATACAGATATTATAATCAGCAGTGATAATTGTATCCTAAATTTAGCAGGTGCAATAGGCAAAAAGGCAATAGGAATCTTTAACTACCATTACGAGTTCAGATGGTATGATTTGACAGGCAAAGACTGCGGATGGTACAAATCCGTAATTCCAATAGTAAACAATGAGTATAACAATTGGGATATTTCAATTCAGAAAGCTATTGAACTAATTAAATTAAGCATCTAAAGCAAATCTTTTTGCTTGTACTCCATATAATTTATATTTAGCTGCATTCCAAAGTGCTCTTCTTTCTTCATCTGTACAATCAGCCAAATTATCAGGTTGAGATTTACTTGTTAAACAAAATCTTTCCATTAAATTAATTCTATTAAAGAATTTTCTGTTAGTAGCTTTAAATGCTTCTTGAGGGTCAATTCCACTATCTTTGGCTATACTTGCTGCTGTATAGAAAATATCACCCATTTCCTCTTCCATGTGCTCTTTATTTGTTTGAGATTTATCTTGGTTATATTCATCTCTTGCTATAACAAACTCTTCAAGTTCTTCAGAAAGACAAGTTATCCAAGCTTCAGGATCTTTAGTAAAATTAATTTTTCTCGTAACATCGTCTATTCTAGTGAAACTATCAAATACATCAGACGAATTCGGATTAATTCCTTTCATAAGCTTTAAAGGTGGAACCACGGCTTCCTTACTTATTTCAAATGGTTTTAACAAAGCACTTATAGGTTGTCTATATCTATTATTTTTTTTATCTGCCTTCATTGAGACAGGTGAAGACATATATGTATTAAAAGCTATTTTCATTTTTTCTCCTTTATCTGTTTCAAATCCCATAATTTTTTTTTTTGCTAGAAAAAGAAGACCCTTTTGGGGTCTTCTTTTATTTTTATAATTCTGGTTCTTCTTCCGGAACATATTCTTCTTCAGGTGGAGTATTATCACAGCTTGTATCAGGTTGAGTTTCAACCGGTGGAGTTTCAGGTTGAGTTTCAACAGGTGGAGTATCAGGTTGAGTTTCAACAGGTGGAGTTTCAGGTTGAGTTTCAACCGGTGGAGTTTCAGAATCCTCTCCTGGTCTAACAGGGTCTATTTCTTGCCCAGGATCAACATCAACATCCGGAATTGTAGCTGTATTAGTAACAGTTTCAGTATTTGTTACAGTTTCAGTATTTGTTACCGTATCGGTATTAGTTACAGTTTCAGTATTCGTCACGGTATCAGTATTTGTCACGGTATCAGTATTTGTTACGGTTTCTGTATTCGTTACAGTTTCTGTATTAGTTACTGTATCAGTATTTGTTACTGTATCAGTATTTGTTACGGTTTCTGTATTCGTTACAGTTTCTGTATTAGTTACTGTATCAGTATTTGTTACGGTTTCAGTATTTGTTACGGTTTCAGTATTTGTTACAGTCTCAGTATTTGTTACAGTTGGTGGAGGAGTAGTTGTAGTTGTTGTTTGTGGAGGAGTTGAAGTTGTTGTTTGAGGCGGTGTTGTCGTCGTTGTTGGAGTAGGTTCAGGATCATCTACACAAGGACATGGTTTTTCATACTCGAAATCTGGAAGTATTATTTTATCTCCTGTATACAGTACTGCATTATGTCTTCCGGTTCCGCCAACTTCTTTACGCCAGCCTCCATCTTCTGTACCATATATACTTTCATTTGCATTCATTACTGCTTCTTCCAGTGCATAGTATTCTTCACTATACATCTCAATACCCATTGCATCTAGATCATAGCTGTTCTGAATAATTCTTGATAAACAATTATTATCATCATTATCGTTACTCCAAGGTTCAACAGTTACATATTTATTGCCTTCATCGTCAGTTAAGATCCTATCATCATCTTTTAAAACAGAAGTAATTGTCTCCCTAGGAATATCTTGACAAGAACAATCTTCAGGACAACAATCATCATCACAACATAAAGCATCATCATTTAATGCATCTTCAACGTTTTCTAAGAACTCTTTTATATCAAATTCATTTATTGTGTTACCTTCAGAATCAAATTTATCCTTGTCATTTCCTAAGCTTGCCAAATAAGTTAGTTCTTTTTCTGACATACCATCTTCATCATCTAAAGAGCTTACAGCATCATATATAAGACCTAACTGTTCTTCGGTTAATGCTTTTTCTTTTGTACCGGTTGCTTTTAAAGCTTTAATGAAGCCATCTCTCGTTAAAAGTTCTTCATCTATCTTATATTCGCCATCCTGCAATTCAAAGACAATTGTATCTTCAACATTAGCAGCCTGACCATTAGACTTTTTAAAATCACCTAAATTCTGGTTTTTAAAAAACTCGGCTATTTTTTCTATGTTAAAGTCCATTTACAACACTCCTATAAATTACTACACTATTTTTTTTTCGACATTACTTTTCAAAACTTTAATCTTTTTATCGTTTATTAAGAAATATGAATTATTTATTTTGTTTTTTATCAATTCATTTTATTTTGAAATTTTGTAATAAAGCGAGAAAGGACAACTTAATGAATATACAATCAATATCTTTTAAAGGAAATTATGGAAACTACTATAACAATTTTTCAAGAAAAAATACATCAAGAAATAAAGATACAAGATATAAAGATGAATTTAATCATTCTGAAGTATTGAGACCTAGAGATCCAAATAAAAATAACATAAATAAAAAAGGTTTTATAGCAATACCACTTACAACAGCAACATTAGGTACTACGATGGCATTATTGCTTACATTCTGTAATCCTTTAACTTCAACAGCTCAACAACCAAAAACCATACCATTTAACACAAAAGAAACAAGCATCATTTCTATTGCAGAAGAAAATGATTGTAATCTAGACTTTTTACTTGATTACAATAATATTGACGGTGACACTGATTTAAATTCTATTACAGAAATAATAGTTCCCGCTTCATATAACTATCTTCAAAGTAAAATCGAAGAAATAGAGGAAACACTAAGTTCAAAAAATCTAAATAACAAAAAGAGAGAAGAATTAGAAGAAATACTGTCTGCATTAAGAACAAAGCAATATGAACAAACTCAAGTTGCTCAAATGTACACTGATGGAGAATATGTTTTTTTAACAATTAATATCAAAGAAAATAATGAAGATGAAAGATACAAATATGGAATTAACGTAGAAACGCTAAAGAAATTATTTGATATAAAGGACGGAGCAATCAGGGAAAATAATGACCTTGATGTAAGATGGGAAGCTTATGAAAATGGAGAAGGCAGTTATATGGATTATACATACAACTGGTTTCATAACGGAGATATAATAAAAATTCCTGTTTCAGCAATTCAAACAAGAGACATTAATCTTTCACAATACTTGGAAGACTAATACTACCTTGCCGCAATATTTTTATATCATCATTTTCAATAAGAACAACCGTTGATTCCTTTCCTGCACATTTATATCCGTAATCTTGAAAAACAATATCAACTAAATTACCTATAGATTCTTTTGCCATATCATATGTTTTTGAAGAAGGATGATTAGATAAATTTGCACTTGTAGTAGCTAAAACATGACCATCTATAACAGAACAGAGTTTCTTGAAAAATTCATTATTTGGCACTCTAATACCAACAGTATTTTTACCGGAAGTAATAAAATCCGGAGTATTTTCTGATTTTTCCATAACAATCGTAAGTGCACCGGGGAAATATTCTTCCATTAAATCTTCAGCTGTTTTTGATATTAATTTCACATATGGGAAAAGATTTTCTGTATTATTTGACATTAAAATCAATGGTTTTGATCTATCTCTTCCTTTTATTTCATAAATTTTGTCGACACCTTTTTTTGAATCAGGCAAGCATCCTAACCCCCAAACAGTATCAGTAACAAATGCAATAACTCCACCTTCCTTCAGCAGAATATTAAGTTCATCAACGAATGAACTTGTGTCTAATATAGTTTCTAATTCTTTCAATTAATTCACCTACAAATTCAATTTTAAATATAATTGCAAAAATAGTATAAGCCACCATGGATAGTATCAATATAGTAACTGTTTTTATCAACAATAAAAACCAATTTTCATTAAAAATAATCCAAGTCTTGTATATAAAGAAGTTTATTGCAAAAGCAAGAGACGCAGCGGAAACCATTTTAAATAAGTTTATAAAATATATTTTATAATCAAGATTTATCCTTTTTAATAAAATACAGCCTAGTAATATAGCATTAAATAAAGTCACTAATGACGTAGAAAGTGTAATGGCAGCAATTCCAAGTTTTTCAATAAATAAAGCATTCAAAATAAATTTTAAGACAATTGATGAAAAAGCAACTATAAATGGAGTTCTTGAATCATTAAAGGAGTAAAAAATTCTCGTAATAGAATCTCTAAATACATATGGAATTATCGCAAACGACAAGAAAATTAAAGCCTGAGAAACCATATATGTAGCTTGTGAATCAAACTCTCCTCTTTGAAAAACCAATTGAACAACATCGTATGCAAGTAATATGATTGCAAACATAATCGGAATCGCTACAAAATTTAATAATCCAACTCCTTTATGGAAATAATATTTAATTTCATCATATTTTTTTTCTCCAACCAGTTTAGAAAAAATAGGAAATAATGGAACTAAAAAGGCAGTTACAAGTATTCCTACAGGAAACTGAAAAACTCTATTTGCATAACCAACAGCAGTCCATGCTCCTTCTCTTAACTGCGAAGCAAAAAACATATCTACATATACATATATCTGACCTATAGTTGAACTTAGAGCTGCAGGAAAAACAAGCTCTACTAAATTTTTAAATTCAGGATTATTTTTAATTGACAAATTCGGTTTTATTTTAAATCCAAGTTTTTTTACGGCAGGAAATTGAGCCAAGAACTGAAATAAAGCACCGATTGATGTTGCTATAGCTAAACATGTTCCATATTTATCACCTTTTGTAAAGGCAATAATCAGTATTATACTGAGACTCATTAGTACAGGAGAAAGATTAGGAAGTAAAAAACACCTGTATGTAATTAAAAGACCATAATATATTCCGATAATACCACCAATTAATATAACAGGTGTCATTATTTTTAAATGAGAACTTGCAAGTGAAACAAGTTCTTTATTATCAGAATGAATTATAAAATTAAGAATTTCATCAGAAAAAACAAATACAATTATGGAGAGAAAGGCAAAAACAATAAAAGTAGCAGTTAAAAAAGTATTAAAAAGCTTATTTACTTTTTCAGAAGGCATTTTATCATCAGGATTTACAAGTTTAGCAAAAACACTTACAGTAGCACTATGGAAGGGTCCTCCGACACCACCCATTAAAATGATTGCTAAAGAGGGTATTTGATAAGCATAAAAGTAAGCATCTGAAACCATCCCTGCACCATAATAATTTGCTATACATACATCTCTAAGAAAGCCTACAAATTTTGAAATTATTGTAACAAAAGCAATCAACCAGGCAGCTTTTAATAAAGAAGAATCTTTATTCACATTCTGCCTCCTTCACTACTGTATATACTTTTACTTTTTTTGAATAATCAATATCTTCATCTAAAATTGAATATGCGATTCTATTTTCACCACAAACAAGGTACTTTGATATTTCAACTTCTGTTATATCATCTTTAAGTTTGATATCAAGCTCTTTATTATTCACTGTTATTCTAATTTTTCGTATTTTATCTGGATTTTCAATATAAACTTTAGCATTTTCACACTCTGTATAAAATAATCTTTCTATTATTTTACTATTATGAACATCAATAGGAATTGTCGCTAATTTTACACCTTTATAATAATGTTGCAAAATTTGATCAAAGGTATAGCCCAAGCTTCCCATTTTACCTGCTCCCCATTGACTCATTCCTACACCATGACCAAATCCGCCACCGGAAAATTTATAAACAGGATTTGCGGAATCAATATATGTAATTACAAAATTTGCACTGGGAAGTGATATCCAATTTTTCTGAAAACACCTTCTTATAACAAGTTCTTTTTGAACAACATAAGTATTTTTATCTGTCTTAATTTCAAGTTTTATAATTTTACCTGATTTACCACGTTCCAAAGCTTTTATAGAGATAATATTACCAATATTTTCACCAACACTTACTTGCGGAGTGACAAAACCGGTTGTAGACTGTGCAGGAAGCGTTTTAGCCAATACTTTTTGTAATTCATCAACAGTCCAATCTCTTGACCAACGATAATACGGAGATAAATCATCAAACGCTTCCGGTTTTGTTGTATAAAAAGCCTCTGCTGCTGTATCTGAATCAAGCAGTTCAAATTCTCTTGAGTCAGGAACAGCTGACAGATAATGAATTTCTTTTGATGGAAATTCCTTTGTTGCAGGGTCAGAGAATGCATATTCATAACTTTCGGTATAGCCGCCTGCAGTAGAACTATACAAAGCAAGAATAGGTAAATTATCTTTATCTAAAGCAATAACTCCATTTGTTTGTTCGATTGCGGTATCGGAAAGTTTATCTTCAGTATTTGCACCAAAATAGACCTGACAAGCAACGGAATCACATAAATCGAATTCATCATAAGCCTTTATTCGTGGTGTAACGGCATAATTTCGAGCAGCTACTGTTTGGGCCTTAAGTGGTTCAAGACCGAATTTAACAGGCATTTCGTTTGGAACAACTCCCCTTAAGTAATTTTTCAGACTTAAAACATTTACTATAGAAAACTTACTTATATCTTTACTGCTTCTTACAAGTTCAATATATCCCCTGTAAAGAGCCTGCTTCCCTTTTCTTTTTAAATCTTTTATCGAGATCAAACAATCATCTTGTGCAGAAACCAGAATAGGACCTGTTAAATTTTTTGCCAATAATTGATTATCTACATAAACTCTAAATAAATTATTTTCATTTGTTACTTTAACAATGACAGAACTTTGATTTATAGGAATAACATAGCCAGAAGAAGAATCCAAAACTTTTAGATTACAGGCATCATTAAACTCTATTGAATCAAATAAATAAGTTTTAAATAAAGTATCACTAATACCGACACGAACGGGAATATAGTTATCTGTAGCATATGCACTTTGAAAACTAAATAATAAAACCAATATTATTATAGCTATTTGTTTATTAAACCTAGACATGTAATTTACCTATAGCTATTATTATAGTAGAAAGAGCAAATAAAGGTAACTCTTTTCTACTTTATAATTGAAACTTTTGTTAAACAATATACAATCACAAAAAGGAAATATTATGAGTTTGAATTCAACACCATCATCAGAAAGAATACAAATAGGCTTTTTTGGGAAAAGGAACACAGGTAAATCAAGCTTGATAAATGCAATAACGAATCAAGAGCTTTCGATTGTCTCAGATATAAAAGGGACAACAACAGACCCCGTATATAAAGCGATGGAATTACTGCCATTAGGTCCTGTATCAATTATTGATACCCCGGGTATTGATGATGAAGGAATATTGGGTAACTTAAGAATTGAAAAAACAAAACAAGTATTAAATAAAGTAGATATTGCTATTCTTGTTATTGATTCACAATCAGAAATATCATCTTATGACAATGAACTTATAAATATTTTTAAAGAAAAAAATATAAAATATATCATTGCATATAATAAATCCGACATGCTAAAAGAGAAAAAACCGTTAAAAAATAATGAAATTTATGTAAGTGCAAAAAATAAAATAAATATAAATGAAATAAAAGAACTAATAACTACTATCTATGAAGATGTACCCCCCAATATCCCTCTGGTAAAGGATTTAGTAGCACCAAATGATGTAGTTATCCTTGTAACACCGATAGATAGTGCAGCACCCAAAGGTAGACTAATTCTACCCCAACAACAAGTAATAAGAGATTTACTTGAATCAGGAGCAATATCTATTGTAGTTCAAGAAGAAGAACTGAAAGAAGCAATTGAAGCTTGCAGCAAAAAACCAAAGCTCGTTATTACAGACTCACAAGCTTTTAAGAAAGTAAATCAAGATACGCCCCAAAATATAATGCTAACATCATTTTCAATACTTTTTGCAAGATATAAAGGCATCCTTGATTATGCAATCAAAGGTATAAAAGCTATCGAAACACTTAATGACAATGATACCTTATTAATTTCAGAAGGGTGCACTCACCATAGGCAATGTGATGATATAGGAACTGTCAAACTCCCGAATTGGATAAAAAAATACACAAATAAAAAATTAAATTTTGAATTTTCATCCGGCATTGGATTTCCTGAAAATTTATCGAAATATAAAATGATAATCCATTGCGGAAGCTGTATGTTAAAAGATAGAGAAGTTATATATAGATATATGAACGCTCAAAAACAAAATATACCAATTACAAATTATGGAATTACAATTGCTTATATAAATGGCATTTTAAAAAGAAGCATAGAAATTTTTCCTGATTTATACAAAATCATTTAAATAATATATCTTTTGTTAAGAAAAGTTAAAAACACAAATTTCAAAACCCTTACACCACAAGGGTTTTATTTTTATTGCAAATTTAAAGATAAAAAAAGGCAATTTTGAGTATATATCTTTTTTATATATAATATAGAGTTTAAAGAATCGAGGATATTATGGCAGATGCTTTTTCATTCATGACGAGTACATTCAAAAATATCAATGATTTTCAAACAAAAAATGATGACAAAAAAAGCAATTTTTATGTTGAAAATGATGAAATCATTAGCTATAGTGACAACGACGGTAATGGCAACGGGTATACAGCAGAAACAAATTATTGCGACTTTACAACATTTGAAGAATTAATATTATCAGATGCAAATGGAAATAACCAATCAGATATGTCTGAATTAATGAATTATGAAGACTTTGAATTTAATGATAATAGCAGTAATGGTTATAACTACGAACAAGCATATATCAATTATTCTATAAGTGATTCTTTCGGAAACGGTTCACAACAGGAAGAAGAAGATTCAAACTTTAACATTGAAAGTTAATAAGGAATATAATTAAATAAAGATTTGACAAATCCCTTTGAAAAAAAGGGATTTTTTATCCTTTAACAGCACCTTCATTTTGTGCTGAAATAAAATATTTTTGCATAGCAATAAAGAAAATTAAAATAGGAATAATAGAAATTATTGCTCCTGAAGCAATATATCTCCAATTTGCACTAAACATACCCTGTAAATCATTCACCCCTACAGGCAGAGTATATAAAGTTTTTTTAGTTAAAACAATACTTGGCCAAAGAAATTCACCCCACGAACCAATAAAAGTAAAAATAGCAAGTAAAGCAAGAGTAGGAGCTGTCATAGGAAGCAATATTTTTCTCCAAATACTAAAAACCCCGCAGCCATCAATAAAAGCTGCTTCTTCCATTTCTTTTGGAATAGAAAGAAAAGCTTGCCTCATTAAAAATATTCCAAATGCATTTACAGCAAAAGGTAATATAAGACCTAAATACCCCATAGCGAAACCATAAGAATCAACTAAATGCAACTTTAAAACAATTAAATAAACAGGCAGCATAATTGCCTGAAAAGGAATCATTATAGTAGAAAGAACTAAAAAGAATAAGAAATTTTTTCCTTTAAAATCCATTCTTGCTAATGGGTATGCTGCTAATGATGAAAAAATCAAATTTAAAGCAACAGTGAAACCGGCAACTATAAGACTATTTAGAAAATAAAGCATAAAAGGAATTTGTTTCCATACCCCGATAAAATTTTCCAAAGTGAAACATTTAGGAATAAAAACCGGCGGATATTCAAATATATTTTCATCGACACCCTTTAACGCAGTTGAAATAAGCCATATAAAAGGAAAAACTGACAAAAATGACATAAAAATCAAAAATGAGTGAGATATAAAACCATTAAAAAATTTTCTTATCATATTTTATACCTCTTATTTTCAAAACAAGTAATATTAATTATAGAAAAAGCAAGTATAACCAAAAGCAAAACAACCGATGCAGCAGAAGCCATAGATAAATCAAGATTTTCAAATGCTCTTTCATATATATAATAAACAATCGTTTTTGTAGAATTTAAAGGACCTCCTTTTGTCATAACATATATTTCAGTAAAAACTTTTAAAGCTGATATTGAAGAAATAATTACAACCAAAGCAATAGTAGGCATAATTTGGGGAATAGTTACAGTAAGATGTTTTTTTATTTCACTTGCACCATCAATATCTGCAGCTTCATATAAATCTTTTGGTACTCCAAGCAATGCAGATAAATAAATCATCATATAATAGCCTATTCCTTTATATATAGTAACAATAGCCACAGACAAAAGTGCAAACTTTGTATCAGTAAGCCATCCAATTGGTGATAAACCCAATAATTCAACCAGATAGTTCAAAATACCTTGTTGAGCATATAACCATTTAAAGGCTATTGCAACTACTACAATAGATATGATAACAGGCAGATAAATCAATACTTTATATATATTTACTCCCTTTATTTTTTGATTAATAAATATAGCAACAATCAAAGGAAAAATAGCAAGAATTGGAACTACCATAATCAAAAATAAAAAAGTATTAGTCAACGTTATATAAAATTCTTTCGATTTAAATAATTGGATATAGTTACAGAAACCAACAAAATCAGGGTTATAAATATCAGTAGAAAAATCTTTAAAACTCAATAAAATAGTATCTATAAAAGGGATAAAGAAAAATACCGCAAGCAAAACAAATGCAGGTAATAAAAATAAATAAGGTATATATTTTTTGTAAAAAGTATTCAAGAAAAACGCCCTTTAATTTTTTCTATTATAATTGTTTTTAGCAATATTTGCACATAATTTGTTTTTATTAATATATAAGAGGGCTAATTATGCGTTTTTTTGATAATTTATTAAAAATATTAATAAAAAAGAAAAAGCTTTCTGAAAGTGTATTTTTCAAAAATTCGACAACAAAGTGTTCTATGAATTCAAGTTGTACACTTCATCTTTCAAGTGAAACAGAAAAGAAAAAAACTGAAATTAACAATAAATTAAAACCCATTATAAAAAAATATATAAATCATCCTGAAAAGCTATTACAATATATGCAATTAGAAGGAATGAAGGTATATAAGTTTAATAATGCAGCAAAAATTCTGGCAAAACTCGGAGAAGAAGAAGGATTTTTGACTCCTTTAAAAGGCATTAAAGCTTTTATTATAAATTTGATAATTGGATTTTCATTTGAAGGAAAATTAAAAATTAGTTTTTCAACAAAAGAAATGTTTATATTCAATATTGATAATACTGAAATTTATACAATTGCAAGAGCTTTGCATAAATACTATGGATATAAAGAAAAATTACCCGGATTTGATTATAAATCACAAGAAATCTTTAAAAAAGCATACAACAGCAGAAGAAAAGCTATATCACCATTAGATAAATGTACAATTAAAGAAATGTATGCTTGTAAAGAAGCCTTGGCTAGAGATTTAGAATCAATCAATTTTACAATAGAACTCTCTGTTGAACATGAACGCTCTAAAAAAGCATTAAAAAAATTAGTAAATGAAAATTCAACAAGTGTATAAAATAAAAAACATAATTTATAAAATACAAAAGTATACTTTAAGAACTGAAACAATTTATTATAAACAGTATTTATAAAGCATATTTATAGTAAAATTTTATTATTATGTTCGATAACTTATCAGAAAAATTACAAGAAATAATAAAAAAAGCATCAGGAAATGCTTCCTTAACAGAAGAGAATATGTCTGATGCTTTAAGAGAAGTCAGACGTGCGCTACTTGAAGCAGATGTAAGTTTAAAAGTAGTCAAAATATTTATGTCTAACTTAAAAGAAAAAGCATTAGGGGAAGATGTTTTAAAAGGTGTTAATCCGTCACAGCAATTAATAAAAATTGTACACGACGAACTTGTTAATATTTTAGGTAATGAAAATAAACCATTAATTCTGGATGGTCACCCTTCATTAATCATGATGTTAGGATTACAAGGTTCAGGTAAAACTACATCAGCGGCAAAACTTGCTATCAAACTAAAAAAAGAAGGTAAAAATCCATTATTAGTTGCTGCAGATGTATATCGTCCGGCTGCTATTACTCAACTAAAAACATTAGGAGAACAAACTCAAACACAAGTATTTACAATTGATGAATCAAAAGATGTTCAAAAAATTGTAACGAAATCCATTGAATATGCAGAATCAAACGGATATAACGTTGTAATAATAGATACAGCGGGTCGCCTTCAAATAGATAACGAGATGATGGCAGAACTAATGCTTATAGATAGAGCATTCCATCCGCAAGAAAAACTTTTGGTAATAGATTCTATGTTGGGTCAACAAGCAGTCAGTGTTGCTGAAAATTTTAACACTCAACTGGATATTACAGGTATTATACTAACAAAACTGGATGGTGATTCAAGAGGCGGAGCTGCATTAAGTGTAGTGCAAGCAGCAGGTAAACCTATTAAATTAACAGGAACAGGTGAAAAACTTGATGCCCTTAATGATTTTCACCCATCAAGAATGGCAGACAGAATTCTTGGTATGGGAGATATTGTTTCTCTTGTAGAAAAAGCTCAAGAAGTTTTTGATGAGAAACAAGCAAAAGAATTCGAAAAGAAAATGGCTAAAGCCGAATTCACATATAATGATTTCCTTAATATGCAAAAACAAATGAAAATGTTTGGTTCTATTGATAATATTTTAGGAATGCTTCCAATTCCCGGATTAAATAAAGATGCGAAAGAAACAATTGCAACAGAGGGAGAAAAACAACTCAAGAAAATTGAATCATTCATATCAAGTATGACACCAAGTGAAAGAGCCAATCCACAATTAATAAATACATCAAGGAAAAGAAGAATTTCAGCAGGATGCGGACTTCCAATACATGAAGTAAATCAAATCATTTCACAATTTGATCAAATGCGTCAAATGATGAAAGGTATGAATGATATAAAACAGAAAGTAAAAAAAGGAAAATTAAAAATACCAAAGAATTTTGGCGGAAGATTTCCTTTTTAACGGGTAATGTAGGGTGAATTTATGTTAAAAAAAGCAATGATTATGGCAGCAGGTGTAGGTTCAAGACTTGAACCTTTATCAAGTGTTATTCCAAAACCATTAGTACCTTTGGCAAATACGCCGACAATGGATATTTTGATAATGCACCTTAAATCATTCGGAATAAAAGATGTTATAGCAAATACTTACTATAAGGCTGAACAAATTCAAAATCATTATAAAGAAAATAATTTCGGAATAAATTTTCAATTCATAAAAGAAACGGAACTTTCAGGTACCGCAGGCGGTGTAAAAAAATGCCAATTTTTCTTTAATGAAGGAGAAGATTTTATTGTAATGTCCGGCGACGGCTTAACCGATGTTGATATTGAAAAAGCTTATTATTCACATAAAAAATCAAACTCTATTGCTACAATAATAACGAAAGAAGTAGAACACAAAGATGTTTCAAAATACGGAATTATTGTTACAGATAAAAACGGTTTTGTAGATAGTTTTCAAGAGAAGCCTTCTATTGATAAAGCAAAATCAAATCTTGCCAATACAGGAATATACATTTTTAACTATGCTATTTTCAATTTTATTCCACAGAATACATTTTATGATTTTGCAAAAAACGTTTTTCCTTCAATTTTAAGTTCAGGTATAAAAATAAATACATATACACACACAGGCTACTGGTCTGATATAGGTTCACTTGAACAATACAAAGAATCTAACCGTGATATAGTAAATAGAAAAATTTCATCCTTTTATCCTCAAATCATTGAAAGCTTAAACGGGAAATATGTTTGCGGGAAAGGCACCAAAATAGGCGAAAACACAAGTTTTTACGGAGAAAATATAGTAGGAAGTAATTGTATAATAGGTAAGAACTGCAGGATAATAAATTCTATTTTATGGGATAACATTTTTATACAAAATAATATTACCATTGAGAATTCAATAATTTTACCAAATACAATACTAAATGAATCAATACAAGACAAAATACTATCAAGCAATGATGCCGTAAATAGTGCAAAAATATCAGTTTAGGAGAGAGAAAAATGATTATAATAATGGAGCCATCAGCAACAAAAGAACAAATTCAAACAGTTGTAAATGCATTACATAATAAAGGATTTAAGACAGTACTAAACCACGGCGACGTAATGACAGTTATTGCTGCAATAGGCGATAAAAGACTAATAGATCCTCATGCATTTCAATCATATGAAGGCGTTAGGAATGTAAAATTAATCCAAGAACCATACAAACTGGCATCAAGAGAAGGTAAACAAGAAGACACAGTAATAGAATTTTCAAACGGAGTAAGAATAGGCGGATTAGAAAAGCCAGTATTAATGGTTGGTCCTTGCAGCGTAGAAAAAGATTTAGACGGACTTTTAAGAGTAGCAGATGCAGCAAAAGAAATGGGCTGTCACTTTTTAAGAGGCGGCGCATTTAAACCAAGAACATCACCATACGATTTTCAAGGTTTAGAAGAGAAAGCACTTGAATATTTAGCAATTGCGAGAGAAAGGACAGGCTTACTTGTTGTTACTGAATTAATGGACACTATGGATATTGATTTAGTATGTCAATACGCAGATGTTATCCAAATCGGCGCAAGAAACATGCAAAACTTTAAGCTGTTAAAAGCAGTAGGAAAATGCGATAAACCCGTTATTTTAAAAAGAGGACCAGCTGCAACAATAAGAGAATTTTTACTTGCAGCAGAACATATAATGTACAACGGAAACGACAAAGTTATTTTATGTGAAAGAGGAATATTAGGTGTAGATAAGACCGCAACAAGAAATACTCTTGATATAGCAGCAATTCCTGTTATAAAAAAATATTCACATTTACCTGTTATAGTAGACCCAAGTCACGGAACAGGAAGAAGATATTTAATAGAGCCAATGGCAAAAGCAGGATTGATAGTAGGTGCACATGGTGTTATGATGGAAGTACATCATGATCCCGAAAATGCATCTTCAGACGGAGCTCAAAGTTTAAGTATTCCTATGTTTAAAGAAGTAGCAAAAAGATTAAATAAACTAATTGGAAGAATAGACTACGATAATAAGCATCTCACAGAGAAGGTATAAATATTGTATAAATTTGATTTTGAACTGGATGATTTTCAAAAAGAAGCAGTAAAATGTATAGACGAATCCAAAAGTGTTGTAGTCTGTGCCCCAACTGGTGCAGGAAAAACTTGTATAGCAGAACATGCAATCCATAAAGCACTTGAAGAAAATACAAGACTGTTTTATACAACACCATTAAAAGCACTTTCAAATCAAAAATTTTATGATTTCGGGAAAAAATACGGTGAAGGAAATGTTGGTTTATTAACAGGAGATACATCAATAAATAGGGAAGCTCCAATTGTCGTAATGACAACTGAAGTATTCCGAAATATGTTATATAATACTAACTTTGGAAAAGTCAAAGATAATCTTAAAGATGTAAAATATGTAGTTCTAGATGAAGTTCATTACATGAATGATGAACAAAGAGGAACAGTATGGGAAGAAAGTATAATATATTGTCCTTCAAGCGTTCAAATAATAGCTCTAAGTGCAACCGTTGCGAATTCAAAACAATTATGTGATTGGATTAATACGGTTCACTCCGGAACCGAACATGTTTATACAGATTTTAGACCGGTACCATTAAGGTATTATTACTTTGACTCATCAAAGCCAACAGAAATATTGCCATTATTAACACCGGAAGGAAGATTAAATAAAAAAATAAAACCTGAAAAGAAAATGAGTTTTCACTCTCGTCAGGCAAAAAGACAAAATACGGTAAAAGATGTTATCAATGTCTTACATAAAAGAGAAATGCTTCCTGCTATATTTTTTACATTTTCACGTAAAAAATGTGACGAAAATATGGAAAAATGTTCAAATCTGAACTTAATAACGAATGAAGAAGCAAAACTTATACGAGAAGAAATTAATGAATTTCTAAAAGAACATACATATTTAGAAAACAACAAAAACTTAGAATACTTATATAATGGAATTGCTTCACATCATGCAGGCTTATTACCAGCCTGGAAATTACTTGTTGAAAGACTGTTTCAAAAAGGATTAATAAAAGTAGTATTTGCGACAGAAACACTTGCAGCAGGAATAAACATGCCCGCCAGAACAACCGTAATATCAGCCATAAGTAAAAGAACAGATTCAGGCCACAGAATGCTGACAGCAAATGAATTTCTTCAAATGTCAGGAAGAGCAGGAAGGCGCGGAATGGATAAAATCGGTTATGTAGTAATAATGGGGACTCAGTTTCAATCACCAGATGAAGTAGCAAGCTTAGTAAAGAGTTCATCAAATCCATTAGAAAGCCGCTTCTCCCCGAGTTATTCAATGGTATTAAACTTACTTCAGAACTTAGAACTTGATCAAGCTAAAGAATTGATATTAAAAAGTTTTGGTTATTATTCATCAAATGATAGATTAAAACCTATTATTATGCAGCAATTAAGCTGTGAACAGACATTATCTAAATTAAAGAATGAGAAATGTCCTTTTGGTCTGACAAATGAAGAATTTATTGAATTTAATAAACTAAAAGAAAAATATATAGTTTATAGAAAACTGACAAGAACACTCCAAAAACAAGCCAAGCAAAAAGGGCAAAAAGATACACCTGAAGTTACGGAATATCTGAATAAAACAAGAGAAATGCGTGAAACATTAGAAAAATATAAATGTGAAATATGCAAAGGTTATAAAAAACACGTAAGAAATTTAGAAATTATCAACAGGTTTGAAAAGAAACTAAAAGATATAAATAAAAATGTTGCAAACCAAAAAGATATCTATTGGAATAAATTTTTAGCACATAAAGATATCCTTGAGAAAATGGGATATTTAGAAAACGGCTATCCGACAGATGCAGGAATAACCTGTTCAATGATAAGAGCAGAGAATGAATTATATATATCAGAAATAATTTTAAAAGGTGTTCTTGAAGGTTTAGAACCATACGAACTTGCATCAGTAATATGTGCACTTGTAACAGAAGATTTACGTAGTGATGTATTTCCAAATCAGCCAATAAGCAAAAATACAAGAAAAGCCCTAAACAGAATAAAAGAAATCAGAAGAAAAATTGCAATTATTCAACGTGATTATGAAATAACAACAGAAATGTACTTAAATTCATATTATTGCCCGTTAGTAGAACAATGGGTACAAAGTACCCCTTGGGAAGACATAGCAAAACAAGTTGATTCTTCTGAAGGTGACATTGTAAGAATATTAAAAAGGGTAGTTGACGTTTTAAGACAACTTACAATTCTGCCAAATATTTCCGAAGAAGTCAAAAACAATGCTAAAACAGCTATTCAATGTAT
>CALUPV010000017.1 GCA_944322745.1 Candidatus Gastranaerophilales bacterium
TTTAAAACTCAACATGAATTTGATCTTTTAAAATCGCAAGTAGATTTGATTATAGATGGATATGTAAATGGAGATGAAGATGCAAAAGAAAAAGTAAAAGCAGAATTTCCAATATTTAAATCAGTAAAAGATGGCGAAGAGACATATGACGATTCAGCTTTTATAAAATTTGCTGAAAAATATAAAGAATTTATAGATGCAAGAAAAAAAGAATTATTATTTGAATACCCTAAAGAAGAAGATTTTCCGACCGGATGGAATGATTGGGACGAACTATCAAAAAATTATGCGTTTAAATACACAGGTTTTGCAAGAGATTTAAAAGACGCAATCCTTTCAAGAGAAACAGCAGCCGCAATAAGTGCATATGTAAACACTCCTGAAGAAACAAAAATAAAAATGTTCAACAACTTAAAACTATTGGATACAGGCTGGAAATGTAATGCAATACTTCATCCGACAAATAAATCAAGTTATGAACTTTATAAAGAAAGACATATGATGCCGGATTATTCAAAACCTGTCCGGGCTGATGTAATTGCGAAAGACGATTCTTTTATAAGAAATGAAATTGAAGAAAGACAACATGAAGATATGAAAAGTCGTATAGGCGCATACTTCATTGGTGCTTTAACCGGTCTTAGCGGATTGTTATTTGCAAGAACAAAAAATGCGGATTTCAAAGGTCAAGAAGATAAATTAAATGCCAAAATTGCAGAACTGCAACAACAACTTCTAAATCAAGATGAAAATCTCAAGAAAAAAATTGTTCAAATAACAAAAGCTAATAAAAAGAATATGGCAATAGTAGGTGTACTTTCAGCAATCGGTGCCGGTATTTTAACTTATGCAGGAACAAAGAAACTAACAAATAAAAAGTCAGATAAACAAGTTAAAACGGAACCAATCAAAAGTACGAACCCACAAAAAGAAAAAGATGAACCAATAAAACAAGAAAAAACGACGGATACAAAACAAAATCCATTTTCTAATTTTAATCAATATGTATCATAGATAATAAAAGAGGCACTTAATTAAATTAAGTGCCTCTTTTTATAATAACTAATTCAATTTATCTAACAAAACATTTACAGAATCATATATTTTTTGAAAATCTTTATTAGGCGCTTGTTTTGGACAACGTCTTAATTTATTGCCTTGATTATATTTTGCCAAAACATCATTAAGCTCATCCAAAGGCTTAATAAATCCTTTCTCTATAGATTTCATAAGCATAAATCCCAAAAACCAAATAAATATAGTTAAAAATACAATTACCCACGCACCAACTGAACTTAGTTGATTAGCTTCAATAGTTGCCCTTTTCATTGCATTACGATTAATTGTAGATAAATCAATAATATAATCAACTATTTCTTCTTCTTTTTTAATATTACCAGAGAAAGCAGATTTATAATTCTTTTCAATTTTTTTTATCAAATCAGCTTCTCCAACCTCAGTAATATTAGCTTTTTCCAAATGCATTGCATTTTCAAAGTTTTTCATATTCCGATTGACAACAAGTTCTGATAACATCTGTTCCGCATAATACAATGAACGAGTATTATGAAGATTAATTTCATCTATTGCAGGTGCTAACCTCAAGAAACCTCTAATTCCGGCTATAGCCATAACAGTTGAAAAAATCAATAATATAAGAAAATAAAAATGTATCTTTTTTGAAAAGTGCATTATGAATTCTCCTTGAGCATTTTTTCTATAGATGCTTCAGTACAAACAAGTAATAATACATCATCTTTTTCTAAAATCCCTGTAGGTAAAGGCTTAGTCAGTTTATTGCCTTTTTTTATAGCAGCAACTATAATCCCATATTTATTTGGCAAAGCAAGTTCTATTAAGGATTTTCCAACCATAAAAGGTTGAACATTAATATCAAGTAATTGTATATCATCATCATTGCCGTCAGCGATTTCATTTTGGAAAAGAATTCTATAAGCAAATTTTTTACCATACTCTTCATCGGGATTAATAACCATTTTAGCACCAACCGCTTTTAAAATTCTTTCATGAGTTTTATCAGTAGCTCTTGAAATAATATTTGAGCATCCCATCTGTCTTAGAAGTGCAGTAGCCAATATAGATGGTTCTTTTGAACCTATAGCACAAATTATTATATCTTTTTCTCTGGGTGACAATTTTTCAAGAGATGTTTCATCAGTTGCATCTAAACAAACTGCATCATCAATAAATACGGCAGTTTTATCAACAATATCCTTATTTATATCAACAGCCACAACTTCCATTCCTTTTTCAGATAATGTTTTTGCCAATGATGAACCTAATTGTCCCAATCCTATTATTAAAACTTGTTTTGACATATTTACTCCTATTAAGTTAAAGAAATTTTTGCATCTGGATATTCAATATTACTATCAACTGATTTTGAATTAATATAACATAATAATGTAACCGGGAACACACGTCCCAAAAACATTGCAATTATTATAATAACTTTGCCTACCTCATCCAAACTTGAAGTAATTCCCAAAGATAAGCCCACTGTACCCATTGCTGAAACTGCTTCAAATATCAAACTTCTGTTAGAAAGACTTTGAGTTGTTAAAAGCATTAATATAATTAATAATAAAATACTTAGATAAAATACAATCAAAGTAACAATTTTTTGTAAAACATCACTAGGTATAAGTCTGTTTCTTACAATATTTTTTTTACCTGTAATAACATTATATAAAGTAATATAAGAAATCCCTAAAGCGACAGTCTTAATACCGCCTGCAGTTCCACCGGGAGAACCGCCTACTATCATTAAAAAGATAAATAAAATATATGAAACAGTATTAATATTAGATAAATCAACCGAATTAAAACCTGCAGTTCTTGTTGTTACAGACTGGAACCAAGCATTGTTGAATTTATCAATAAAATTAAGACCTTGTAAAGCACCATTGTATTCAGAAATTAAAAAGAAAATTGTCCCTACAAATAATAAAACAATTGTAGTATAAAAAACGATAACGCCCATTGCAGGTATTTTCTTTTTCTTTAAAAGGTTTGGCAAATAAGCACAAATAGCAGGAGAAATTCCTCCTAATATTATTAGAAAAGAAATCGTATAAAGAATAATCGGACTTGTATTATAAGAAATTAAATTTGTAGACTTCAAAAAGAAACCGGCATTACAAAAAGCTGAAACAGCAGTAAAGATACCAAGTTTTAATCCATAAAAAAGATTATTCTCTTCAATAATAAAGCAAAATGATAAGATTAATGCGCCAATAAATTCAGTCCAGAAAGTAAATTTAAAAATCAAAAACAAACTATTTTTTATTTCAAGATTACTTTCAACATCAAAAATATTTCTTGCCGTTTTCGCATATGATAATGACATTCTTTTACCAAGGAGTAAAAAAACGATAGAAGAAATACTCATTATACCTAAACCGCCAAGTTGAATTAGAATTATTAAAATTAATTGTCCAAACAAAGACAACTTACTGCCAACATCAAAAACAGATAAGCCTGTAACACAAACAGCACTTACAGCTGTAAAAACAGAATCTAAAAAATTTATTTTTCCTATATTTGAAAAAGGAATAGCTAATAATAAACTACCTATAACACACAGAATAAAAAAAGTTATAGGAAGAATTCTTTCAGGCGACCTAAATATAAAATCATATTTTTTATTATCAAATCCAAAACTACTTTTCATTAAATTAATCCTTCGCATAAGTTAATATAAATAATTATATTAAATATGGTATTGCTTGCATATTAACATTTTTAATAATATCCCTACAATATTGTTCTTCAGGAGTAAATCTATCATCAGAATATATAGAATAATTTTTCTCAAATTTTTTAGGAGTACCATCATGAACAGTAACAGTATTACAGCCAGCCAAAAGCCCCATAGTTTGTCCGTTAACACTTCCTTGTTCTAAAGATGAAGTAGAAGGAATCAAACAATTAGGTTTAAGTATCCTTAAAATCGCCAAAAAATTTAAAGTTATGTTTATATCTCCGGCTGGATAGTTTTTAAATTCTGAGAAATTATTCGGTATAAACTTTGTAGCACTTACCATCGATAAATTTAATTTATTAATAAGCACCAAATCTGCTAATAAATCATCAATGGTCTGCCCAGGCAACCCTACAATATTACCGCTACCTACTTGAAAACCTATATTTATGAGATTGTTTATACACTCTAATCTATGTTCCAAAGTATCCGATGGTCTGCAAAATTTATGCAAACTTGGATTTGATGTCTCAAATTTTAAAATATATCTAGAAGCCCCTGAATCTTTTAACTGCTTATACTGGTTCTTGGATAAATTCCCCATACAAAGTATTATTTTGATATCTGGATATAAAGATACAGCCTTCTCACATACTTGAGATATATTATCAATGAAATCTTGTTTACTAAGTTCTCCGGACTGAAGAAGAAAAGTACGTCTGCCTTTATTTGCAAGACTTTTTATTTTTTCTATAATTTCCTCGTAAGATAATATAAAAAGAGATTTTCCATTCTTTCCCATAGAACAATATTTGCATTTCTGCTCGCATATATTAGATATTTCAATAACACTTCTCAACTCAACATTATTTTTATAGACAGAATTCATTCTTATAATTCTGGCTTTATCAAACAATTCATTTTGCTTTGAACCTTTTAAAGTTATATATTCACGTATTTTTTCTTTATCTAATTTTTTTATTTTTTCAATATCTATCATATAAAATTCCTCATCTTACAGTATACACGGAAATCATATTCTATCAAAATTGACACAACCTATAATTTATGTTATGAAATTCGTATGAAAAAGAAATTTTTGGTTTTTATTATAGTAATATCAATCCTTTTATCTTTGTTTGTTATATCCGATTTTTTGATATATTTTGTAAAACAAAAATATAATATGAACAATAGAGCATATTGTTACCAAAATAATACAGATAAATGTTATACAAGCACCTTCGAGCTTTTACTTCCCAAAATACTTATTAATGAAGTATATATAAAAGGTTTAGAACATGACTTAATAAAGTTAGAAATGGCCTCAAGAATTGATTCAGCTTATGCATTATGGCGTTCTGATGCTTTAATTGGTTACGGTGTATATACAAATGCAAATTATGAAGAAGAATATTCAAAACTATTTAATCGGTATTCTTATGCTTATGATTGTGGAATTCCTTATTTTAATACCAAAACACCTCTTTGTAAATTCGGAAGTGAATGCATTGCTTCAGATGATTTTTTAATTTTTGATCAAGTTTCTTCAAAAAAAGTACATTCTTTGTCTGAAAAAATCAAAGAGTTAAATCTTGAAAATAAAAAAGTTTTTATAAAAATGGATATTGCAGAAGCTGATATTGTTGGAATTCCTGAAATATTAAAAAATAGTAAGAATATTACAGGATTTTCTCTTGCGCTTCATATTAAAAAACCTAAAGATATTATTGACAGATTACCTTTATTAGATGAAATAAATAAAGATTTTGTCCTAGTAGCCAGAAATCCTATATATTTTGATAGTAATATTGGATTTTTCCGCCCAAAAACAAAATATTATAAAGGAATTATATGGGATAAAATTTTTTATCTTTCATATATAAATAAAAATATTATTGATTCTTATAAAATTTCAATGCAACAAAATACAGATAAATATTATAAGAAAAAATCAGTAATTAGATTAATGTCTGCAAAACAAATACCATATAATGATATTTCATATGTTGTAACCATAACAGAAAAAGTAAAAGAATATTTTAAGAAACACCAAAGAAAAAAGATATGAAGAGTAGAATTATTTTAAGTTGTATTTTAAGTTTTATATTATTAGTATTTTTGTATTTTAGTTTAGAGTTTATATCGTATGAAAAAGCACAAAAAGTTAATACAAAAAGATTAAGCTATTGTAGAGAAAATAATGATTCAGATTGCTATAAACAAATGTTTGAATTAATTTTACCCAAATTATTGATATATGATGCAATAGCATATAATCAAAAATTAACATTTGCTAAAATAGACAACTCTATGATATGGTATCCTTTCTATATATTTGACAATACTTCATACTTTATTAGCTTATATGATGTATCTATTCATAGTCCAATTGATAACAAATTATATGAAGACAATGTCGGTTCGGTCTTTAAACATAAAATATTCAAACTAGGATACAATTCAGATTCAGAAAAAGAAGAACAAATAAACAAACTGACCAAACTTTTGGGGAAAATTAGAAATGAGAATAGCAAAATAATCTTGGAAATCGATATAAAAGGTTTAGATAAAGAACTTCTTTCAAAACTCATCGAATACACAGATGTTATTGAAGGATATATTATTCTTTTACATATGAATAGTACAAACAATATAATTGATGCTAGTCAAATATTAGACAAAATTAATCAAGATTATATTCTTATTGGAAGAAACACTGAATTGGCAACTGCTAATTCTTGGGTTTTACTCAATAAAAATAAATATAATATAAGATATACGATTGATTCAAAATATTATGAAGGTTATTTATGTAATTCAATGTTAATATTGTCATTTGCAAAAAAAGATTTATTTGATAATTATCATATATCTATTATCCAAGATACAGATAAAATATATAAAGGTGAAAATGTTCTCTTCTATAGATCAATCTATGAAACACCGAAAAGCAATATTCATTATACCGTTACTATAACTGAAATGATAAAACAGCAAATAAGAAAATGGAAAAAACAACAATAGGAATTATATTTGCACTAACTTCAACTGCTGCTTGGGCAACATGTACATTAGCATTTAAAAAATTTGGTGAAAGACTAGAACCGATAGCTATGACTTTAATAAAAGCAAGCTTAAGTGTATTTTTCCTTGCAATTCTAATGTTTTTAACAAATACAAGTTTTAAAATAGATATAGATTTTCTTTTAAAAATATTTCTTAGCGGATTATTAGGAATAACAATAGGAGACAGTTTATTCTTTGCTTCTCTTAACAAACTATCACCAATTGTATTATCTTTAATTTTATTTGCCGGCCCCGATATTTTTACAGGAATATTTGGAATTATCTTCTTAGGTGAAAACCCTTCATTACTTGTTTGGCTAGGAATAGTCATTACAATGTTTGGACTAAGTTTCTTTATTTTTTCTAAGAATCAAGCAGACAAAAATTCTCAAACATCTACAATAGGTATCATTTTAGCACTTTCATCTTTGATTTGTACCTCATATTCTATGGTTTTAATAAAACCTGTCTTGGTTCAAAATTCAACACTAACAGTAACTATGTATAGAATGCTATTTAGTGCGATTACGCTTCTTTTATATTCTATTTTTTCAAAAAAGTTTTTAATTTGGAAAAAATCATTGAATGATAGGAATTACAATATAAAGCTATCACTTACAATCATGCTTGCTTCATATGGAGGATTTTGGCTTTCATTAAGTGCTATTAAATATTGTGATTTGATAGTTGCAAGTACTTTGATGTCTTTAGAGCCTTTGTTTATTTTTATATTTAGTATATTATTTTGTCAGCACATTCCATCTAAAGATGAAATAAAAGGTGTTTGCATTTCAATACTGGGGATAGTTATAATTAGTATTGGGTAGATATGAATTTTAATAATTTAATAAAACAAGCAAACAAAAGAGTAGAAGAATTTAAAGAATTACAAAGACTGGGCATGATTATAAAAACAGGTGAATTTATACCAGCAGGTGTTCATTATCCACCAATTACAGAATACCCAGACATAGAATATGATAAAATGTTTGAAGGCTATACAATGCCTGATGATGGACTATTAGATGTATATGTTCATATTCCGTTTTGTACTAAACAATGTATATTCTGTCATTATCCGTCTCATTATAATTCTCCTGACGAAGAAAAAGATAAATATCTTGATGCACTTGAAAAAGAAATGGATATATATCTTAGGACATTGGGAATTGACAAAATCAAATTGCGTGTTGCTTTGATAGGAGGCGGAACACCTACTGATTTAACTCCCAAACAATTAGAACGATTTTTAAAGATGTTTACATCAAGATGTGATATGTCCAAAGTTAGACAATTCAACTATGACTTATCTCCTTCTACCATTATAGGCAAAGAAGGAATAGAACGTTTAAATTTATTAAAGGAATATGGTGTAGACAGATTAACAATTGGGGTTCAAACAATGAACGAGGAAATTATGAGAAAAATGAATCGTTCACACAATAAGAAAGAAGCTCTTAAATCCATCAATAATTCCTTAGAAATGGGATTTAAAACAAATATAGAATTCATATATGGCTATCCGGGACAAACCGTTGAAAGCTGGTACAAAGAGTTAAAAGAAATCGTTAAAATTAATGTACATGAGATTCAATTCTATAGGCTAAAAGTTGATGCATACGGGGATCAACAAGGTACAATAAAGAAATACGAACAACTTCATCCTGATGATTGTCCGAGCGCAGAAGATACTATAAGAATGAAACAAATGGTATTTGATTATTTAAAAGAATTTGGATATAACGAAAATTTAAGACGAGTTTTCACAAAACAGAAATCAAATATTTCATTATATGCATTCAATCAATGTTGTGAACAAAAAGATCAAATTGCATTCGGATTAACAGGTTTTTCTTCATTAAGAGATAGATTCATATTAAACACACAACATTTTGAAGAGTACTACAACAGAATAGAAAATGGACTATTACCATTTAACAGAGGATACATAAGAGACTCCGAAGCACAGCAAAGATGGGCATTAATTCTTCCTTTAAAGAATTACTATGTAAGAAAAAAAAGATATAAAGAAGTAACCGGCATAGATATAAAAGACTCAAAATTATATTCTATAATCCAGCTATTAAAAGAATATGATTTAATAGAAGAAAATGAACAAAATATAAAATTAACATCAAAAGGTGGATTTTTTTCAGATGAAATAGTTGGTTTATTTTATGATACTAAGTTTATTACAAAGGAAAGAAATCTTTATAATGATGGACCACTAAACCCCTTTTTATTAAATTAAAAATAATATCTTTATTTTTTTAGCATTCTGTCAAAAATTCTTTGCAGATAAAATTTGGGGGATTTATCTTCCATAATATGACCATCTTTTACATAAGGAATAACTTTAGTTGATGAACTTATTGCTTGTTTATTATTTTTAGAAATATATTTTTGAGAACATTGATAAATTAGAACAGAAGGGTTAAGATCACTTTGTTTTAAATCGCTTACTATAATTTCAAAGGTATCAGATTCGTCACCGATATAAGGTCCCAACGCTTCAAAATGACTTTTATCTTCAGGCTTTAATAATTTTTCCGGAGCTTTAATTGTAACTTTCGCTCTAAATGAAGGACCAGAATATGATAATAATTTTTCCATGTTCATATTTTACACCCTTTTTTGTTCTTAAAATCTCAGAGAAAATTTTTTTGCTATTTAATCATAGGTTTTAAATATCATTAATTCATAAAAAATCCTAAAACTAATATTTAGTTTTAGGATTTTACTTTCTCTTAGAAATTTAATTACCATACACAGTTGTTGTAACTTTTTTATAACCCAAAATATTACGAGTATGGATATCATAATATGCAATATTTTTAATTTTACCATCTTTTGCTGCAGCCGTGATACTACAATCACCAAGTCCAACTAGCCCAATATAGCTCTTACAAGTTGCTTTACCTTTTTTATAAGCAGCTACATTACTAAATCCATCACCAGCCTCTGTTGCATTTTTGTAAAAAAGACCATAAACAGATTCGCTTGCCTGAGACATTTGAGCAGGGAACAAAAGCATTAAACCTAAAACCATTAATACTTGTATTTTTTTCATACTCTACTCCTTTTCCAGATAAAAAATAAAACGATAAACTGACATTATATATTTTTATACTTATCTTTGTCAATTACTAAAAACTAAGTTTATGAAAATAATAAATTATGTCTCGGAATAATTTTTATAATTTCCTTGCTTAAAGTTTTCCTACAAACATTTTTAGACACAGGATTTATATTTTATCCAATTGAATAAATTTTGTTATTAAATAATAAAATTTATTTTCGTTTGTAAATAAAGAATAAGATATTAACAAATTATTTTTTTCTCAATATTTTAGAAAATAGAAAAGAAGAAACAAACATGAAAATACAAGCATCAGACTATAGTATAAAACCAAGACAAATAATACAATCAATAAAAGGCAATAACAACCTTTCTCTCGTAACGAATAAGAACTATCAACTACCGAACCATCAACAAGCATGTATATACTTTACATCAAAACACTCTAAAGATGCTTATACTGTTGACAAACTTACAGCTAAAATAATGGAATTAAGAGACGAACCTTCTGTATTAACAAAGAAATATAAGAAGCAAACCATTAGCATCATTGATTTTATAAAATATGAAAAGCCGGACACGAAAGAAACATTAAGATTTCTATATTCGGTATCAAAAGATTCGGAACTGTCAAAAAGAATGATAACAGAATTGACACAAGAGCCGAAAAAAACAAGAAGTAAATTTATAAAACTAAAAGAAGCTGTATGTGATGATAGAAAATCAAAACAATTATTCTTTGCGTGGTTAAATGATGAAGAAGCAGGATATAAATTTGCTTATTCGAAATACTATGAAAATTTATGGCAAAATGCCAACAGTCTAGAAGAATTAGTGCGTATTTCTCCGAATATTGCACCTTGGGCACTTGAAAACAAAGCAAATATTCTAAATAAAGATTTTACTTTAGGTGCATTACCAAGTGATTTTGGGAGTGTAGATGCATTTAAAGAATTAATTTCACAAATTAAATCTTCTGATTTTTACGAAGCATACAAATTAGCAAAAGATGGTTCGCACGATAAAGACATCAGAGAAAGAATTGCCAGAAAAAATAATACAACTGCAGACAATTTTATGGTTGATAGTATACTAAATGAAAATCTTGCTAGAAACGCTAAAAAACCAATAATAACAAATAATGGATGTATACTTGAACCAATTGTTCAATCCTTTTCAGCCAAATTAATATTTAAAGTAACAACACCAAATGGTGATGCTTTTTTCTTAAAAATTGATCCATACAGACCTGATCCTGAAGATAAAAGTGATATGGCAAAAAAGATAAAAGAAAATCAGGATTTAAGACCTGATATGCCATATTTAAATGCGATGGTAGATTTTTATTTAAAACTAAATCACTCGAAATATGCACCTCAAATACAATATTATAGCCATGATCTTGGAGCAATAATATACAAAGCAAGTGAAGGTAAAGAACCTACAGATGCAATTGATAAAAGAACATTAAATAATTTATATTTGTTAAAAGGCAATAAAATTATACAAGAATTACAGCAGTATGGAATACAACTAAATGATGTACATAACGGAAATTTTTTACAAGATGAACTGGGAAATTTAACACTAATAGACTCTGGACATGTATATTATTACGACCCATTAAAACCGGCACAAATAGGAAAACATATTAGCCTTGGGAATTTATGCGGTAGAGAGTGCAAGCAGGAGTTTAATAATTGAAAATTAGTAGTGTTAGAGAAAATATAAGTTTTAAAAGTTATAACGGCGCAATTGAAGAATGGCAAAAATCAAAACCTATATTTGAAAAAGCATTAATAAATCTTGGCAATAAAAAGCTATCAATGATTATACAAGGACCATCATTTCCAAGTAAAGAAGGTGAAGACTTCGGAATAGGGTCTCCATATTCAGCTGGTGCTTCTTGCATAAAAAGTTTCTTTGGCGGATTAATTGAATCTATTATATTAGGTCCTTGGGGAGCTACAAAGAGTAATGCCAAACATTCACCATACATGTCAACACTTGAATCATTAAATCCATTTTTCATAAACTTTAAAGAATTAACAACAGAAGAAGGGGATTATTTATTAAGTGAAAAAACATTTAAACAACTAACAGATAACTATGCCCAGAAAAAGTCTTCACAAATTGTAACTGTTGATTATGAATATAGTGAAAAAGCAGTTAACATAATGATTGACGAAATATATAAGACTCACAATGAAAAATTAGCAAAAGGAGACAAACATGCAATTGAAAGAGAAAATGAAATAAAAAGCTTTGCACAGAAAAACAGAGGAATAGTTCTTGATAAAATATATGAAATTCTTGTAAATAAAAATGGAAATAACTTCCATAATTGGCCAGATATAGACAGTCAATTACCAATACTTCTTGAAGATAATAATCAAATAGCCGAAGAAAGATTTAATGAGCTATGTAAAGAAAATAATCTTGAAATTGGTAAATATATATTGGCTCAATATATAGCTCAAAAACAATTAGAAAAGAATTCTTCACTATATCTTAAATATATTGGAGACAAACAAGTGGCAATATGTGGTTCTGACATATGGAAACTGCAGGATATAATTTTATTTGAAGCAGAAGGGAAAAAAATTACACTTGGTGTACCTGGTGATCATTTCTCAAGAAATCCACGCAACTGGGGGATGGCAGTAATAGACTATAATAAATTATTTGATAATAATGGCAATTTGACTAAAGGTGGCGAAAAAATAAAAAGGATATATTCCGAAGCATTTAAAAGATATAATGGTGGACTAAGAATCGATCATTTTATAGGAATTGTTGATCCTTTTGTATGTGTTGATGATAACGGCAATTTTAATAATTTTTCCGGAAGATTATATTCATCTCCAAATAACTCTATACTTGGACGTTATACATATGATAATAATACTGACGAAAAATACTCTCGCTTTTTTGAAAAAATAATCATTTCTGCGGCTAAAGAAAACGGATTAAACAAAGAAAACATTTTTCCCGAAGATGCAGGAGCAATTACAGAAGCAGTCGAATATATAATAAATAAATATAATCTACCCAAAATGATAATTACACAATTTGCAGACCCTAATAATAAAGGACATAAATATATACCTTCAAATGCGAAACAAAATGATGTCATAACAACAGGTACACATGATACTGCACCTGAAATAACCTTTGTCTCCTCAATGGACAGAGGAACATATTATTCAAGAACAAGAATGTTGTCAGAACAAACAGAACAAGAACAATCTATATATTATAAAGAAAATGGCGAAGGACTAAAAAATGCAATTCAATCAGAATTTGCCTGTCTTTTTACATCTCCGGCAGAAAATATCCATATTTTCTTTCCAAGTTTTTTAGGCATAGATGAATATTATAATAAACCGGGAGATAAAAGTGTTCCCAAATGGAGACTAAGAATTCCTAATGATTTCATGCGGCTTTATTTTGAAAATCTAAGCTATAATGTAGCGTTTAATCCATATCAGGTTTTATCAATAGCTTTATCAAAAAAAGGAAATAATGATAAATTAATAACACAATTGAAAGAACATGAACAAAGATTATTATATGAAATTGATGATATGATAAAAAATGAATCAAAATTATCAAAATACAATCCTTTCGAATCAGGTATTATGCCTATAAAAGAAAGAAATATCATATTTAAAGATGATGCAAAATACAGAGAAAAAATTGCACAAGAATTACACATTCAAGATTCTGACACATTATCATCAATAGTTGGTTCTGAAGAACTTGTTAGAATAATAAAGAATGCAAAAAGTGAATATTTTATACCAAGTATCGATGCACAACAGATAAATCCTGATTTTAATATAAATCTCCATATGCATACTAAAAAATCAGATGGAGAAATGGAACCTGTAGAACTTTTAGATAAAATACAGGAATATGCAGAGAAAAGAGGTAAACCTTTTTTATTTGCAATCACAGATCATGACAATATTGATGCTGCAAAAGAAATAATAACAGCAATTGCAAGCAATCCTCAAAAATATAACATGATATTATATGCACCATCAATAGAAATGACAGCAAAATATCAAAATCCATCTATTTCAAAACAAGAACTAGGACCAAATCACGCATTTCAAATGGAGATTATTGGTTATTGTATAAATCCTTTTGATGTAGAATTAAAAAAGTTTATACACGAAAATCAGGCAGCAAACAGAAATTACATAAAAAATATAATTAATATTCTTCAAAAAGAAGGCTTCAATGTTAGTTTAGAAGAAGCTATAAAATTAACAAGTTCCCAAAATCAAAACAGTCATCTAACATATATGGGAAGTCCTGGAATATTCAATGCACTAAGAGATTATTTATTACAAGTAACACAAACACTTGAAGAGAATAAAAAACAAATAATGAAAGACAGGATAAATGAAATAATTCAAAATCACATAGCAAAATATGGAAATCATTGTCTAATGCCATTAACAATGCCATATAATGAAGTAATTAAATTAATTAATAATGCAAATGGATTAAGTGCAATAGCACATCCCGCAAAAATCATTTTAGATGGAACCGCCGAAAAAGGTGAAACATCAATAAAGAAAATTATTGATGATTTTATAAAAGCAAATGGAGACTTCATTGAATATAATTACCAATATGAAGATAAATTAACAAATGAAAGTCTGAAAGAATGGATTAACCTTATAAATAGCTACTATGCAGTTAAATATACAAGAAAATCAGGCACAGGTGGACTAGACAATCATGGAAAAAGTATATTCTCAAGATAAATCTAATATAATTTTGTAATTAACTTTATAAAATTTAAAAACAAAAAAATAATGAAAAAGTAAATATTTTTTATATATTTTTTTTATTATATATGAGGATACAGATGTAGAAATAGAAAACATGATTATAAATTCGCTTAATGACAAACTGCAGGTCAAAAATGCACTAAGGGATGATAATAATTCAATAGACTTATTGGATAAGGAATACCTTGCAAATAACAAATATGGATTACCAAAAGATTCTAGTAGTTCTATACTATGTAAAATATTTGAAGAAGGTAAAACAATTATGGATTTTTCTGTGTCTGATTCAGAATTTTCAGACAATAATTATTATTCTTATAATGATAATGGTGATTCTTTATATTATTCGGATTCTCGAGCAGTTATAAAAAATAGTATGGACGGCTATTCCTTTTCTGTCGATTTTGATAAAGATACAGTAACAGAAAATGACTTAGAACAATATAGTCTTGATGAATTAAGGAAAATGGGGAAAATTGACAAAATATATATTACAGAAAACGCAGATGAAGGGAAACAAAACTATACATATTGTTTCAATAGTAACGGAGAAGCGGTAAATACATACAAAGTATTGCAACAACAAGGAGAAGAAGATAAAACATTATATTCCAGAGAATATAATCAAAACGGTATCTTAGAATCTAAAATAGTAGATATTGAAGGAGATGGAAAACTCGAATATCAATACACTCCAGAAAAAGAATATATTTCTTCTGATATCGATTGCAGAGATTATATAATTTCAGATTATTCTAAAAATATAGCATCAATACTTGAAGACGCTAATGAAGAAGTCAAAATTGAAGAATCTATAGGCGAACAAGATGGAATAATTTCTGATATGAGACAAAGAAGAATCGGTGATTGTTGGCTGATAGCAAGTTTAAAATCACTTAGTATGAGCGAAGGCGGTTCCAAAGTTATTAACAACGCAATTAAAAAGAATGAAGATGGCTCATACACTGTAACAATGTCAGGAATTAGTTCAGAATATACAATAACAATGGATGAAATAATAGAAAGAACACAAAGTGACACTTGTATGATAGGAGACATTGATGCAACAATTATTGAACTTGCATTCGAAAAAGCAAGAGCTGATAAAGAACCTATACTAAACACCATAAGAAATTTTTCATATGATATATCAAAATTCTTTAAAAAGGGCGGAGGGAATAAAACCCCACTAACTTTTGGCAATCTGGCAGACGTTATAAAATTCCTTACCGGTGATAAAGTAAATTATGTTGTAAATACTCCATTTACAAAATCAAGTATTGATGATTTCTATGAAAAGTTTCAGAATAATCCTAGTAATACTATAGCTGTAGCTCATTTTTTAAACTTAAATTTATTTGAAGATAATTTAGATGGTGAAATATATGGTGGTGGTAATATAGAACTAACCGATTTTGGTATGCATGTTTTTAGTATTAAAAGTATTAATGATGAAACAATAAAAATTATCAATCCAAGTAACACAAAATTATCTTATGAAATGTCTAAAGAAGAATTCAAAGATAAAATTGCATATATAGAATATTATCAATTTGATTAAAAATATTATTATAACTTTTCACTATTACTAACACAAATTTAACATGATAGAATAAACTCTGAATTTTTAAATTAAAAATTCTTAAACTTATATTAATTGTAAAGAAACAGATGGTTTAATCTTTTTGTAAATTAGTACACTAATTTTTCTCAAACTCTTTATAAATTTTTATAAATAACATAACTTGTAAAATGCTATTCTGTAGTTATAAATTTAGCTGGATACACAGGTTTTCAATAAGGTTTAAGGTTATTTGAATAATCGAAAATAATTACTAACTAAATTAGTTAATCAATTAACCTGTAAATAAGCAAAATATAGATAAGACATTTCAAACTCTCATATTTTCAGCAGTGGGGGGGAGTAACATAACCAATAAGGTGCAAATCGGAAGTTATTCCGACTGCACCCCTAATAATAAAAGACAAATTTCAAATGTTCTTACCCACAATACTCAAATCATAAGTAAAAATTCAACGATGAAATCTCGTACTATATAATCTACATGAATTTTCTTCCTTCACTCCAAGCGGTTCCTACCCTCTGTCCTAAGCTTACATAGCCATTACCGAAAGGATCATACAAAATCATACCTGTTTTTAGGGAATCCACCCTGCCGTTTTGATCCAATACAGAAGCATCGGCGGCAACATTTATAATCTTGGCAAGAACCGTGGAAAAATTTGTACCACGTGCAATTTCAACAAGTTTGCATTCTATAACAAGAGGACTTCCCTCGATAATTGGTGCATTAACAAACTGGCTTTTGGCAGCTATTGCTCCTGTTCGCTCAAATTTGTCAGGAATATTTCTGGCGGATACGCTACCCCAATAGTCCACTTGTGCCAGTAAATTCTGATTGACCAGTGCCACAGTAAAGGCTCCACGCTTTTCTACATTAGCGTGAGTTTTGCTACGTGGTCCAATACACAGAGCTAAATCACCGGCATTGGTTCGCATAGCTTCATGTAGATTCATCACATTTACCGTACCATCGTCATTATAAGTCGCTACCATTAAAACCGGCACGGGATAACCATATCCAAATGCGTGTGGTCCCAAATTCTTTAACATTCCATGCATATTGCCTCCTTTTTTACTAATATAATATTGCATTCATTGACAGAAAACAGTGCTATATATTAAGATAAAGTATGGCTTTATTTAATCTCCATAATTACTCAAAGGAGATTAGCGATATGTATAAATATATGGATCAGGAAATTCTACTTGCCTTGGAAAAGCTGGGGGAGGATTTTCCAGACCTGAATTGGAATTTCCGTCCTGATCACACCTCCGGGAGCAGAGAATTGGTATCCCATTGGCTTGGGGATCCGTCGGAAGAAGTTATGGTAAATGTATTCAAGGGAACTTCAATCCAAGAGCCTTTTCATCGTCAGGACTTCTTTTTTATTCATTTTGCTTATCAAGATGCCTATGAGACCCTAAGTGCAGACCGTAACCGAATTTGCGTGTCGGAGGGAAGCTGTTACATAGGGCAGCCTTACAGTGGTTATGCAGCCAATCGTGTGTCCGATAAGGAATGCATCATTATCGGTGTTTTAATTCGCCGAGATACATTCATTAGAGAGTATCTACAAGCACTTTCTGCGGATACTGCCATGCTTAGATTTTTTCTGGAGCCACAAAAAAACCGCTATTCTGAAGAGTTTCTTCATTTTACCATCCCTGACCATTCGCCGGTTTGGAAATTGCTAGGACTAATCGTTTGGGAGTACGCCAATAAGACTGAACACACTCAGAAGATTATCAAGCCTATGGTCATGGCTCTTTCTATGTATCTGTCCTCGGAATATAAACAACAATGTATAACAGTAAAGGAATCTTTGGAAGACCAGATTGTGCAATATATAGAGATTAATTCAGATACTGCGACATTGTCATCTGTCGCCACACATTTTGGTTATCATCCGGTTTATATTTCCAAATTTCTGCCAAAAAAAACAGGGCGGACTTTTTCTGAAATTATACTGGCATCTAGGATGCGACGTGCAAAATTGCTATTGAAACAAACTGATTTATCTATAGAGAAAATCGCTGATATGCTTGGATATAGTAATAGCAGCAATTTTTATAAAGCATTTCGCTGTTATTTTGGAACTTCACCTCATGAATATTTCAAAGACAGAATGGAACCTAAAGATTCATTTCCCCTTGAGGTTTGAAAAAACCAGCACATAACACTTGAAGAGCAACTAGCATAAACTATATATTCTTAGTTTTCATCGTAGATACACATTAACTCGGAATTAAATGTATTGGAACATCACTTCCGAGCTTTGTGTCGTTTTTGTATCAATTTTAAAAAATTTCCAAAATCTTGTGTTAATTTTTCCGAAACTTAGTGTCAAATTTTTAATTCCTTACTCAACTGGACTGCGCCAAAATAATCAAAGTATCCGTACAAACCAATCTGTTAATATGATTGTTGAATTATTTGCAAATTTCGACACTAAAAAAGAGAGTTTCAAGGTTTTTGAAACTCTCTTTTTATAAATGGTTGCGGGAGCTGGATTTGAACCAACGACCTTCGGGTTATGAGTTGTATAATGCAATATTTCGCTATTTTGCAGAGTTTATCAGAATTTATCTCTGTTTGTTGCGGTGCATATATTTGGAGTAAATTTTATTCTCGTATTTTATCAGATTTAATTTTGATTTATCTGAATTTTTGCAACTATTATGCAACTTCGGGTAAATGTATTTGATTGAATTTATAACTACCAACTTAAAATAACGATTAAGGAAAGATTAAAAATTGAAGAATTGTGATTTTTCACAAGGGCAGTGGAGGGCAAATCCTCTATTTAGCCTCCTTTAATCGGAGCAACAGAAAAATTTTGTAGTTTTTAAGATTAACCTTCGCTAGGCACACCATAAAACTCTGTAATAGAACTTAATTAATGACTTTTACATTGTTGACTTGTATGTTAACTTTTGTTAAGATTATCTTATGAAAAAGTATGCTGTTGAGGTTAAGTCAAAATGCGTATTGTAGATTTGTTTTCAGGTGCTGGAGGCTTAACCTTTGGATTTTATTATAAACTAATTGATGAACAATTTATCGAAAACGAAAATTGCAACATTGTGTTTGCTAACGAGTGGGATAAAGCGGCTGCAGAGGCTTTTGGTAAAAATTTTCCTAAAATCAAAATGATTAATAAAGATATTAAAAAGCTTACAAAAAAAGAAATATTGGATAATATTTCTAATCAAGAAGTAGATTTAATTATTGGTGGACCGCCTTGCCAATCCTATAGTACAATAGGGCGTCGCAAATACGATGATAAAGCTAAAATGTATAAGCAATATTATCGCATGTTATCTATAATAAAACCTAAAATGTTTTTGTTTGAAAATGTTAAAGGTATGCTTTCAATGAAAAATCCTAATGGTGGAAAAGTCATTGATGATATTAAAGTAAAATTTAAAAGTATAAATTACGAGATTGATTTTAGAGTACTCGATGCTGCTGATTATGGCGTTCCTCAACATAGGGAAAGAGTTTTTATTATTGGTTGGCGTAAAGACTTAAATATAAATTGGTCATTTGATAATATAGAAAAATCAACAAAACAAATTTCTATTAGACAAGCAATTAATGACTTACCTTCTGTTTCTGCTGGAAATAATGTAAAGTCATACAAAGGACGGCGTCCAACAAATAATTATCAAAAAATAATGCGTAGTCATAATGGTTATATTACTTGTCATTTTTCCCCAGTCTATGGAGATAAAATTCAAACCATTATAAACAATGTAATTCAAGGAGAGGGTAAGAATTATATAAATCAACTAGTTGATGAAGGTAAGATTCCTAAAGAATATCGCCTTACCTCTGGTTATAATAATACTTATGGCAGATTGATTGAAAGTGAGCCAAGCACAACTATAACCAATAATATGTCTACTCCTTCAGGGTTAAGGTGTATTCATTATAAAGAAAATAGAGCTTTAACACCTAGAGAAGGAGCAAGAATTCAGTCTTTTCCCGATTGGTTTGAATTTGTGGGAACTAAAAAAGATATTACAACTCAAATTGGAAATGCGGTACCTCCATTGTTAGCAATGAAAATTGCTACACAAATTGAAAAAGTTTTAAGTGAGGTGTAAATGCCAAATACACAAAATAGTATACAATTTAATTTTTCATACTATGCTCTTAAACTTTTAGGAAAAAATTTATATAGCAACCCTTGGAGTGCAATTTCTGAGTTGGTCGCAAATGGTTTAGATGCTCAAGCTAGTTCTGTAAAATTGTTTATTAATATGATAAATAAAGAACATTCTACCATTGAAATTTTAGATAATGGTACGGGTATGAGTTATAACGATTTAGCTAATAAATATGTGTTTATGGGTAAAAATAAACGTGATAATTTACCAAAAGAACTTAAAAATTCAGTAATGGGACGCAAAGGAATTGGCAAACTCGCTGCATTATTTTTATCAAAAAAATATTATATTATTACTAAAAAAGCAGAAAATAGTGAAACTTCTTGGTATTTAGATTCAAAAAATGCAGATGATTCATCTATACCAACTTTAGAAAGATGTAAAATTGAAGATGTAAGCATAGAAACTATTGATATCTGGAATATGTATAAATCCGGGACTTTAATTAAATTAACTGATGTTGATTTAACCGGCATTGGTTATTATAAATTAGAAGGTCTAAAAGCAAGATTGGCAAACTTTTTTTTGACTGATTCATTAAGAGGCTCTATTGAAGTTTGTGTACTA
>CALUPV010000018.1 GCA_944322745.1 Candidatus Gastranaerophilales bacterium
ATAAAGAATGAAAACAATATTGGGCAGTTAGCTTCTTTTCTTGAAGGTTTAAGACTTGCAACAGGACAATTTATATGTGCTGTAGATGGTGATGATATTTTATTTCCTGAATTTTGTGCTGTTCATATTGAAGCACATATGAAAGTCTCAGTAGCCTTAACAACTTGTCAACAAGCTGAAATTGACGAAAATAATGTGATTCATACTTTGAGTTCAATAGATAGTCCCAGAAAAAAAGGAAATAAAATTCAGGTAGAAAATAAATCATATGAAGAATTTTTGGAATACCGACACGCAGAAGGTATTAATAAAGAAGATGCTGAAGTCAAAGTATTAGATAATGATAAATACAGCTTTGCAACTTGGCATTGGGGACCTACAACCTCTGCTATGATGAGAAAATCAGTTTGTGATATGTTGCTTCTTATAGAAAAGACAAGACAGCTAAAAATAACAGCTGATAAATTTATGTTTTCATTTTGTCATCTTATAGGTTCAAGTGCCATAATTTATAAGGTTTTATATGCATACAGAAGACACTCTTCTAATTATTCTCTGGCAAATCCTGTTATGGGAAATAAAAAATACTTAAAAGAAAAGACACAAAATAATTATTTTAGAAATAATAAGAAAATAAGAAGTCAAATGTTCAAATTTATATCTTCTAATAAAGAATATTTTAAAGAAAAATTTAATAAAACAAATTTGATTTTAATATACAAAAGAATATTTTTATCATTTGATAAAAGATTTTTTAAGGGACTAATAAAATCATTTTTTATTTAATTGAATCAAAGATTTTTTTGTTTTCTAAAGCTTGTTTTTGAGTCCAAGTCGAAGTGCAAATAACAGACGCCGGGACTATTTGTTGAATAGGATATTTCTGAATACAATCCCAAGAAGAATTTATTAATTCTTGTTTATTTGTTTGTTTTTTTATTGTTTCAACCAGCTTATCTTTTTTTGACTGTTCAATATCCATTTTATTAACACTTTTGGTTATTTCTGTAAAATAGCCATCTAAAAATGCATCATAAAACATTTCTTTATCTGTTTCAGTGTAATTAAAAGCAAAAACAGAGTTGAAATTTAATGCAAAGATAAGAATCCAATATTTTATATTCTTCATAGTCCACCTCTTTGAATTTATTATTAGGAAAATAAAGAGCATTTAAATTACACAAACAGCTAATTTTTTAGATAGTTAAAAATTTTTATGCTACAATTTTTGTGTAATTTGGTACAAAAAGAATGGAGAACTAAATGAAAGAACTTTCTTCACTTCAAATTGAAAGATTAAAATACCAACCAAAACTCCCATCATCATTAGCCGGTGGTATTAATAATCTTGCTATGATTGAAGGCAGCAAAACAGAATGTGTAAAAGACGCTGAACAAATTAAAGAATTATTTGCAAACACATACGGAAAACCTGTTGTAACTTTCAAAACAACTTCAACAAAAGAAGCATGTGAAAAAAGAAGCATTGGTGTAATTTTATCAGGCGGACAAGCTCCCGGCGGACACAATGTAATTGCAGGTTTATATGATGCTTTAAAACAATCAAATCCTGAAAGTAAACTATACGGTTTTTTAGGCGGACCATCAGGTATTATTGAAGGCGATTATATTGAATTTACTCCTGAAAAAATAGATGCATACAGAAATACAGGCGGATTTGATATTATCGGTTCAGGAAGAACAAAATTAGAAACTGAAGAACAATTCCAAAAAGCTTTAAAAGTTTGTAAAGATTTAGGTATAACAGGCGTTGTAATTATTGGTGGCGACGATTCTAATACAAATGCGGCAATGCTTGCTGAATGGTTTGTTAAAAATAATGCAGGTATTCAAGTTATCGGATGCCCTAAAACAATTGACGGCGACTTAAAAAATGATCAAATTGAAATTTCTTTCGGATTTGATACAGCAACAAAAACATATGCCGAATTAATCGGAAATATTTTAAGAGATGCTAATTCTGCTAAAAAGTATTGGCACTTTATAAAATTGATGGGTAGAAGCGCTACTCACGTTGGTTTAGAAGTTGCACTTCAAACTCAACCTAATATTACTTTAATTTCTGAAGAAGTTGAAGAAAAGAAAATGTCATTAAAACAAATAGTTGATTATATGGCAGATATAGTTGCAAGAAGAGCTGCAATAGGTAAAAATTTCGGTATTGCTTTAATACCTGAAGGTTTAATTGAATTTATTCCTGAATTTAAGGCAATGATTGCAAATTTAAATGATACTTTAGCTGTTCTTGAAAATGATTCAACATATAAAAATGCTGATGAAAATACAAAATTTGAAATTATAAAAGGTAAATTAAATTCTGAAGATGCAGCTGTATTTACGTCATTACCTGTAATGATTAAACAACAATTGTTAATGGACAGAGATCCTCATGGTAATGTTCAAGTTTCTAAAATTGAAACTGAAAAATTGTTAATAGAAATGGTAAGTGCAAGATTATCAGAAATGAAAAAAGCAGGTGAATTTAACGGTAAATTCTCGGCACAATGTCACTTCTTCGGTTATGAAGGAAGATGTGCATTCCCTTCTAACTTTGATGCTGATTATTGCTATTCATTAGGTTATAATGCATTTGCTTTAATGAAATTTGGTTTAACAGGTTATTTATCATCTGTTAAGAACTTATCAGCTCCTGCATCTGAATGGGTAGCAGGCGGTGTACCATTAACAATGATGATGAATATGGAAAAACGCCATGGTCAATTCAAGCCGGTTATAAAGAAAGCTTTAGTTGAACTTAACGGACCTGTATTTAAAGTATTGGAAGAAAACAGAGAAAAATGGGCTATGGAAGATAAATACATATTCCCGGGTTCAATTCAATACTTTGGACCATCAAGTGTATGTGACATTACAACTGAAACATTAAGACTTGAAAATGCAGCGAAATTAACTGCTGTATAATAAGAGCTTATAAAAGAAAATACCGCCATTATAATGGCGGTATTTTCTTATGATGGCAAGAAAAAATGTTCTCGTGTTTTATATAAAATATGAAAATAAATTCTTGTATCTATAATAAATTAATAAAGTCTATTAATTTTAATGGTCAAAATTCAGCAAATAAAACTGAATGCAATACTGAGCAACAATCCCAAAGTGTTTTGGGCGCTTATTATCAACCGGTTTCGCTATGTAAAAATGCTGATTTGCAAGCTTTTTGGGATGATATAAAGTACGAAAACCCTGAGAAAGAATATTTTAATCCTGATAGAGGACCTTATATAGCTCCAAATATTGAAGCAATTAGAAAGCTTAGCATACTGGATAATTTATCGCTTCGTCAAAAAATGGAATTTGTAGACTTATTTTGTAAAGAAACAGGATTTCCTGATTTAGACAAAGTTAAACAAAAAGCTGAAAATGAGGTTGAAAAATCAATTCATTTTTTAGCGCAAAGGGAAGATTTTGATGTTAAGTTCATAGGTTATGATAAAAATTCTTCTATCGGTAGAGGTGTTGCAATCCCCGGTAGTGATTGTGATGCTTTATTTATGATAATAGATCCAAAATGGCATGAAGAACCTTGGTACCCCGGAGCTATAAGGTGGCAGTTTAAAGACTATGTTAATCAAAGAGTATTATGTACACACGCTTCAGGACTCCCAGAGGTATTATCGGTTTCTTATATAGAAGAAGGTCTAAATCTGGCTGATGAAGCCTTTAGGAAAGCTAAGTTTTCGTCTGAAGATTTAGAAAAATTTGAAAAGAATTTAACAGATGATACTAATGATTTTGTTAAATCAGCAGAGTTTAATATAAGATTGGCAAGTTTTATACCCCAAGATAATGATAAAAGAACACAGTATTATAAAAGTGCGATGCTTGTTGAACTGATTCGTGACGGAATAGTTAATGAAAATAATTTTTCGCCTGATTTTATGAGGAAAATAAAAAAATCTCCATTGTATAGATTCAGTAATCTTATGAAACAAAGAGGCTTAAATAATAAATTAAAAGAAAAACATTTGAAAAGATTGCAATTAATCAAAGATTTTAAATCAATGAGTCTCGATGAGCAATTTAGCATTGTAAGAGATATTATATATTTCTCTTTTATGCAAAAAAATTATGAGCATAAAGAATATTTTGAAAATATTGATTCCAATGGCCAAAATGAAATGGGTAATATAAAAGAAATGTATTCCCTTATTTTAAATATTTAATCAAATTCCCAATATAGGAAGATTTTCATACATTCCAATTTTCTTAAATTCAAACTCTTTATTATCAGTTGCAATCATTTGAGCTAAGAAAGCACCCAAAATTGCCTCTAATTGAGCAACCGGTAACATATTAACAGGTAGTTCCCACATATTATATTTGAGTCTTAGGGTATCTTGCAAAGATTTACAATCGATAGGTGTTCTTTCTCTATATGCATAGCAGTTTCCAAAGAATTTTTTCATATTATCAACATCAAATCTATATATGTCAATACCTTTATCAGATAATTCTTTAAAATATTCACTTCCTCGATTTGAAAATCTTTTTGTCCAATTGTCACGGTTTATCATTTTTTTATCGAAGTTAACAATATCATATGTTCTTGAATTATATTTCCATTTACTGCTAAGCATTACTTCATTTTCAGGTATTGATACTAAAATAAGAGAATTTTGTTTGCCTGCCCAATTATCAAGGAAATATTTTACATCATTCATTGAAAATAGTTTATCTAATAAAACCACGTGCAAATTTTTATCCAAGACAGCAACGGCAGACTCTGTAGTACTCAAGCCGCCAAGAGATAATCCTATAAACGAAATCTTTGATTCTTTATCTTTTATAATATCCATAAATCAATTCTATAATTTTATGCTACTATTATAAAGTAAATTATTAGTTTAAACAATTTTGTAAATCGGAGATATGGTAATGTTCACTGTAGAAAAAGAAGAGATTTTAAGGGAAATAGAGAATCTTTCAAAACCTTCTGTTTTAGTTATTGGTGATATGGCTATAGATGAAATGGTATACGGAACTACTGACAGAATGAGTAGAGAAGCTCCTGTTTTAATTCTGCGTCATTACAATACAAAAGTTATTCTCGGTGCTGCATCTAATGCTGCTCATAATATTTCATCCTTGAATGGCGGAAAAGTGAGTGTTATTGGAACATACGGAAAAGACTATTATGCACCTATATTATTAAAAGCATTTAAAGATGCAAATGTTAATACGGATTATATGGTTGAAGATGAAACAAGAGCAACTACTGTAAAAACTAGAATTTCAGGTTCTTGTTCTCAATCTGTAACACAACAAATTGTAAGAATTGATAGAGAAACAATTGATCCTCTTTCAAAAGAAGCAGAAGAAAAAGTAATTGCACAAATGGAAAAAGCAATACCATTACATGATGCTGTTATATTATCAGATTACAATATAGGTCTGTTAACTGAAAATGTTATAAATAAAGCTATTGAATTATGCCATAAATATAATAAAATCATTGTTGTTGACTCTCAAAAAGATTTAGACAGATTCCAAGGTGTTACATCAATGACTCCAAATCAACCTGACAGCGAAAAGTTTGTAGGTTTCTTTATTAAAGACCAAACAACATTAAAAAAAGCAGGAGAAGAAATGCTTGCCAAAACAAATGCTCAATCAGCATTAATAACTCTTGGCGGTGATGGAATGGCATTATTTGAAAAGAACGGAAATTTTGAGAAAATACCTGTTTTCAACAAAACTGATGTGTTTGATGTAACAGGGGCTGGAGATACCGTAGTTGCAACTTATACACTTGCAATGGCTGCAGGATTAAGTAAAAAGGACTCTGCTATTCTGGGTAATTTAGCCGCAAGTATTGTAATAAGATATTTTGGTTGTGCTACTACTACAATTCCTGTTTTAAAAGAAACTTTAAGAAAAATGGATTTTAACAGCTGTAAAATTAATACTTAGGAGGTTTTATGAATATATTAAAAAAATTAAAATTAACTGATTATGTAATAATTGCCGTTATTGTTATATTAATCATTGTTGGGGCATTTGTTATATTTAAGAAAAAGAATTTTTCAAATCTTCCTATTGAAAAAGAAGTAAAAGTTCAGTTTGATGTATTTTTCAGAGGTGTTACAATATCTTCAACAGAAAGCCCTTTTAAACCGGGTGAAGATGCCTTTATAACAATAAGAAATGTTCCATATACAAAATTAAAAATAGTTGCAATGGATGGACGTCCAAGAATGACTACAATTCCTGCTAATACAAATGAAGGGGTTCGAATTATAGAAGATGTTTCTATGCCTAACTTGTTTGATTTAATTGTTAAACTCGAAGATACCGCAAAGAAAACCCCTGACGGATTTGTTGTTGGCGGAAATAAACTTAAAATGGGTATTCCTGTTGTCATAGAAGGTGAAAGATACAAATACCAAGGCACTATTTCAAATGTATATGAGGTTGAAGAAAATCAAAATAAATAATGAGAATATTAGAATCAGGAATTTTTAATTTCGTAAACAGCATTTTGGCTTTTATCCAAAGCAAAACAGATAATGTCAGAAAAAACAGCTTTATATTATCTAATATTGATTATCTAATACTGTTTTTTATAATATCAACATTTGTTGTTTCTACTTTCGCTAATACAGAAATGATAGCTGTTATTTCGTTTCTTGTTCCTGCTCTTGTTGTTTTTAAAACAATAATTACCAAAGGAGAAAAGCTCGAGCTTGAACATTGTAATTTTTATTTGTTAGTTTGCCTTTTGATTTGCTTAATAACAAATTTTACATCTTCAATGCCTTTTCAAAGCCTGTATGGTTTTATGAAGACGCTTATTTATTTTGCTTTCTATTTTGCTTTATGTCAGTTTTTAAAAAATAATAAAAAATATATTCCTATGTTGTTCTTTGTAATCGCTTCATTAATAAGTATTGAAAGCATAATAGGACTTATACAGAACACAATAGGAGTAGAAAATATTTCAACTTGGCAAGATACAAGTTATGTTAATCCTGAAGATGTACTATCAAGAGTATATGGAACTTTAAAACCATATAATCCCAATTTATTTGGCGGATATTTAATAACAGGAATTGCATCAATTTTAGCTGTAATTAGTTTGTTTATTGAAAAAAGAAAAATAAAATTAGCAACAATAGCAGGTATTTGTTTATTAATAAGTGCTCTTTGTATATTCTTAACGGGTTGTAGAGGTGCTTATCTTGCTTTATTTACAATTATCATTGGTATTGTTATTGCATCATTTCTGATAATTTTCTATGATTTCAATAACGAAAAACTAAAAAAACTATGGAAAACATTGATTGGATTGGGGTCTATAGGGGCTATTCTGTTTATGTTCTTTAACCATGGCATATTTAACAGATTAATGTCTATATTTATTCTGAGGGGTGATTCTTCAACATCTTTCAGAATGAATGTATATAACTCTGCAATTCAGATGTTTCAAGATAACCCTATTTGCGGAATTGGAGTGGGAAATAAAGTTTTTCGTGAAATATATGGTTTATATATGTTATCAGGCTTTGATGCATTAAGTTGCTATTGTATATTTCTTGAAATGGCAGTGGAAAGCGGAATTTTTGCGCTTATAGCTTATATTTTGTTTATTGGTACTTTAGTATATTCTGCTGTAAAATGTTTTATAAACTCAAAAGACATAATTAACAAAATATTATTGTTTGTTCCATTAATATCAATTTTAGCGGTAATGGTACATGGGTTATTTGATACAGTATATTTTAGACCTCAAATACAATATTTGTTTTGGACAATGGCAGCAATATTAACAGTTATGATTAGGAAAGAAGCTACGGTTAAATAGATGAAAATACACGAATATCAAGCAAAAAATTTATTTAAAGAATATGGAATAAAAGTTCCGTTTTCTCTATTGTGTGAAAAACGAGAAGATATTGAAAATATAATAAAAAAAGTATCTTTGCCATGTGTAATAAAAGCGCAAGTACATTCAGGTGCAAGAGGTAAAGCTGGCGGAGTTAAACTTGCAAAAACATATGATGAAGCAGTTGCAATTGCTAATAATATTTTAGGTATGGAGTTAAAATCCACACAGGCAGGGCTAAAAAAAGTAAATAAAATTCTAATTGAACAAGGTATTGATATTGATAAGGAATTATATTTAAGTTTGACCTTTGATAGAAAAAATGAATGTATTACGTTTATTATTTCATCTGAAGGCGGAATGGATATTGAAGAAGTGGCAAAATCTATGCCGGATAAAATATATACTCAACATATAGATATTAACTTCAATCCATATGAAATCGTATCAAAACTTGGTTTTGACGAAAATATAACAAACAAAATATGTGATATAGTAAAATCGCTATATAAACTTACAATCGAAAAAGATGCTTCTCTTGTTGAAATTAATCCGTTAGTAATAACAAAACAAAAAGAAGTTATTGCAATAGATGCCAAAATTAATTTTGATGACAATGCATTATTCAGACATGAAGATATATTATTATTAAAAGATGAATCGGAAGAAAATCCATATGAATTAGAAGCTCAAAAATACGGATTAAATTACATTAAATTAGATGGTACAATAGGCTGCATGGTAAATGGTGCTGGTCTTGCTATGGCAACAATGGACGTTATTAAACTCGCAGGAAAAGATGCGGCAAATTTCTTAGATGTCGGTGGTGGCGCAAGTAGTGAAAAAATAGAAAAAGCCTTCAAACTTTTAATATCTGATAAGAATTTAGAAGCTGTCTTTATAAACATTTTTGGCGGAATTCTAAGATGTGATTTTCTCGCAGAAGGTGTCAAAAATGCAATAAAAACACTAAATGTAGAATGTCCTGTTATTGTCAGAATGGAAGGTACAAATAAAGAACAAGGTGCTGAAATATTGAATAATTCAGGATTAAAATTCACAGTAGTAAACGATTTAAATGAAGCAATAGAGGTAATAAGAAGAATATAATGTCTATTTTTGTTAATAAAAACACAAGGTTGATAGTACAAGGTATTACAGGGAAAGAGGGTTCCTTTCATGCACAAAGTTGTCAAGAATACGGAACAAACATAGTCGGTGGAGTAACTCCGAAAAAAGGCGGAACTGAAATTCTTGGTGTTCCTGTTTTTAATACCGTAAAAGAAGCTGTTAACGAAGTAAAGCCTAATACAAGTATGATTTTTGTTCCGGCAAGGTTTGCTGCAAATGCTATTATAGAAGCTGCTGAAGCGGGCATAAAGTTAATTGTATGTATTACGGAAGGTATACCTGTATATGATATGATTAACGCCAAAAAGGCTGTAACTATAAATGGTGCAAGATTGATTGGTCCAAATTGTCCGGGGATAATATCTCCTGACGAAGCAAAAGTAGGTATAATGCCATCAAAAATCCATAGAAAGGGTAATGTTGGAGTAATATCAAGAAGCGGTACATTAACATATGAAGCAGTCTATCAATTAACAAAACTTGGAATTGGTCAATCAACTTGTATAGGTATAGGTGGTGACCCGATTATAGGTACAAGTTTTATTGATGTTCTTGAAGCATTTCAGAAAGATGAACAAACTGAGGCTATTTGCATGATAGGAGAAATTGGCGGCAGTGCTGAAGAAGAAGCTGCTGATTATATTAAAACTCACGTTACAAAACCTGTTGTAAGTTTTATAGCAGGTCTAAGTGCTCCTGAGGGTAAAAGAATGGGACATGCCGGAGCAATAATATCAGGCGGAAAAGGAACTGCTTCAAGTAAAATGGAAGCACTAACCTTAAGCGGAGTAACTGTTTGCAAGAACCCTGCAGATTTAGGTATTAGTATCAAAAATATAATAAAATAAATATTAATATTAAAATAAAGGAACGAATATGCTTGTACAAGATAATACAAGAAAACCTTCTTTAAGTCCCGAAATAACAATAATACTGACCGTATTGATATTTTTAGTTGTTTGTATATTTCTAGATATAAATATTTTACAAGTTGATAAAACAGGGTTTTATAAATCGCCTCAAGCATATGATACCTATGTTTTAAAGAAATATTTTCTTTTTATATATATACCTGTATTGCTTTTTATAATGAGTGTATATACATTTTTAAATAAAAAGGCTCATAATTTAGAAGAATTAGGTAAAATTACATTATATTCATATGGAATTCTAACCGTATTTGCAATAGTAAAGATAATATATATATTAATAATGCCAAGCAAGACCCCAAGTTCAGTATGGTTTTTAATGCCTCCTGCGTTATATGATATTTTAAAAGGGCTCGGGGAAATACATATATTATATTTTCTTATTGCATTAACTTTTTGTATATTTATTTTTAGTTTTATCTCAAAACTAATGATTAAATTTATACATCCAATTGTGTATATAATAATATACAATGGAGGAATAGCATATTTAATATACGAATTTCTAAAATTATGTATATTTTTAGATGAATTTTTTGATGTTACTTTGGGTTAAAGTTATAGCAAGCAGTAAAAAAGACTATATAGAAAGAAATAATATAAAATCAAAAATACTTGGTGCTAAATATCTTCAGATTCAAGACTTCAATAAAGTTTGTGGAGAAATATAATTATTTGGTTATATCAATTATATTTGGAAAATCGTCTAAACTTTGTGCAACAGATTTAATTACATCTTCATATGATGCAAGTGCATTTGGTACAACTGCTAATTTATTACCATAATTTCCTATTATATGCGTTGCCTTAATTGGAATGTCATTTTTATCTTTTAACGTTTTTGCGGGAGAATCAGGAAAATCACGATGTACTGCATCGCAAAACATAGCATAATATTTTACATCATCTGCTTTATCTTCTTTACCTATACATTCTACAAGTCTGTTTGCGGCTTCTCTTGCTTGTTGTTCTTGCCAAGATTCTCCTTGCGGAACAAGAATATAACCTTTTTGAATGCTTTGTATTTCATCTGTACAAAATTTACTGAATCCATATTGTAAGTATCCAGTTGGATTGTATCTAAAATTATTATTAATCACGTTTACCTCTTTAAATGTTATATATTATATTTAAAAATCATAAATTGATATTTTGCTAATTTTATTTATAAGTAAAAGTTTTATAATATTAAAGTTGATTAGGAGTTATGGTTAGAGTTTTGATGTTATTATATGTTGCAGTACATTTTAATCTTTTTAAATATTTTAAGTCATTTCCCATATTTTCAATAATCAATAAACAAGTGGGCTGTTTGTTTGTCCTTAAGCCATAATATAGAGCTTGTCCAATACATTCTGCCCATTTATTTGCGAAATCAACTTCTACTGCTAAATCTTCGGTCAGACAATCAACTCTTGTTTTATCATCTAATTCATATTCTAATATTCCATTATTCTTATTACACCAAAATTTTTGATATTCAAATTCTTTGTGTAACCTTTTCCCTTCAGCTTTAATTGGGAATATAAATATTAATATAAAAACTGTTAGAACTAATTTTTTCATTTTTATATTTTGAATCTCCAAAAAATAGAAAAACATAACGTATTTTCCTATTTGAAATGTATTAGATGAATTTTTAATATAAAATAGTTAGATTAGTCATTACCTAAAGGTCAAATATAATAATATACTCTATATAGTAATAAATAAAAAGGTTATAAAATATAAAATAAGTGGCATTAAAATATTGTTTTAATGGTCTATTAGGAGTTATTATGCAAATAAAATATTTATTTTTATTTCTTGTCACAATAACAGCTTCTTTAGGTGGATTGTTATCCGGTTATGATACAGGTGTAATTTCAGGAGCTTTACTTTTTATCAATGAAAGCTGGGATTTAACAGATTATATTCAAGGTATACTTGTAAGTTCAGTATTGATTGGTGCTGTAGTTGGTGCTGCTATAAATGGTATTTTAGCAGATATTTTTGGAAGAAAGAAAGTAATAATTGCAACAGCAATAATTTTTATTTTAGGTTCAATTTTATGTGCTATAGCGCCCAATATATATATATTAATTTTATCGAGAATTCTGGTTGGATTTGCTGTAGGAATAGTTAATTTTGTGGTCCCTTTGTATTTGTCAGAGGTATCACCAAAGAATTTAAGAGGAACAATAGTTTCATTGTATCAATGGGCAATAACCGCAGGAATTTTATTTTCTTATATGATAAATGCTATTTTTGCCAATGCTGTATATAACTGGAGGTGGATGTTATTTGCCGGTGTTGTGCCCGGTATAATTCTTCTAATTGGCATGTTATGTTTAAGTGATACTCCAAGATGGCTTGTTTCTAAAGGTAAATATGAAGAAGCAAAGAAAGTTTTTAATAAAATAGAACCAGATATAGACGCTGATAAAGAAATAGAAGAGATAAAGTCAACAATAACTCCATATAAAACAGCGAAGAAATTCCATTTTAAGAAATGGATGATAATGCCTTTTGTTGCAGGTATCGGTATAATGTTTGCCCAAATTTGTACGGGTATTAATACAATAATATATTATGCTCCTACGATATTTAAAATTGCAGGTTTTGACTCAAATCTTAATGCAATATATGCAACAACGGGTATTGGAGTTGTGAATTTCTTAATGACAATAGTTGCTATATTTTTAACAGATAGAGCCGGAAGAAAACCCTTGTTGTATATAGGTTTAACAGGCGTGATGTTAAGTTTAATATTCTTAGGTTGTGCATTTAGATTTGAAGAAATGCTGGGTGATAACTTAAAATGGATTGCGGTTGGTAGCTTAGTTTCATATATAGTATGTTTTGCATTCAGTTTAGGACCTATTGGTTGGATAATAGTATCTGAAGTTTTTCCCTTGCAAATAAGAGGTTTAGCAATGAGTATTTGTACTCTTTCAAACTTTGCTTTTAATTTCTTTGTTGTTGCAAGTTTTCCTGTACTCCTTAACAGAATTGGCGGGGATTTAACATTTTGGATGTTTGGTTTTGTTTCTTTCTTATGTATAATTTTTGTTTATTTCTTTATTCCTGAAACGAAAGGTATTTCACTTGAAACAATTGAAGATAATTGGTTAAATAACGTAAAACCCAGAGATTTTTAATTATTCTTTAGAATAGTTAGTATATAATAATAACCAAGTGACCGTGTATATAAATACATTCGGTCACTTTGTTTATTGAAATCAAAATTAATTATCCTTCTAAATTAATATTAAACCATGGTGTTACATTGTATTTCTCGACAAAACTTTTGTATTCATCATCTTGTTTCAATGCCATATATTCTTCTTCTGTAAAAATACCATCATCTCCGGCATATTCATCAATTAATGATTCAATGGAATCAGTAGAAATATCTAATCCTTGTTTCCATAGATTGTTATAAATACCAACTTTTAATTCACCTTTGGTTACATTACCGTCTTCAATGTGTGCATTGTCAATCCATCTCATTTCGAGTTCGGCTTTTTTGCTTGAATTGTGCCAAGCATCAAGAACACTGCCCCATTCATCACCGTTTATAAAATTTGCCCATTCTTCTTCACTAAATATGCTATCCTCACCGGCATATTCGCTCAGGGCATCTCCTATATTTTCAGCAGCTTTCATAATTTTAAATGAATCTTCTAGATTTTGCCCTGATAGCAAACTGCCAATATCTAAATCATTAAACGCTTCATTTATATCTACTTGACCGTCGCCATTTCCGCCATTCTTAGAACTATCCATTCTATTAAATGTAATATTTTTAATATCGGCTAAATAGTTTTGAGAAAACATTCTATTATTAATTTCTGCCATCTCTAATCCCCTATTAATCCCTATAATAATAAAGTTTTTATTTGCTTTTTTATTGATTATTTCAAATAGATATTAAGTAAATATTTACAAAAATAATTTGGGATTTACCAAAGATTATAATTTAGCATTTTTTATATTTTAGTATTACAATAATAAAAATTTCACCATTAAACTATTTCGAGGTGAAATTTTTATTTATATGATTCTTAATTAATTTTTATTTTGTTGAATTAGTTGTTTCTGTTGAGTCTTTAGTTTCAGTTATTTCCGGTATTGTTTGTGTGTCCATAGTTTTTGTATCAGGAGAAACTTTTTCAACTGCCTGTGTTTCTTCCATTACAGGAGATGTTGTTTCATTTTTTACAGGTGTCATTGCTTCTTCTGTATTTGCTGTTGGGGCTTGTTCTTGCATTGTTTGTTGAACTTCTGTTTCCCTTGCTGTTTCGATTAAATCAGAAAGTTCTATTCCTGCTGCAAAGCAGTAGTTGGCTGTAAACATACAAATTGATAAAATTGTAAATAATTTCCTCATGATTTCTCCTTTTTATGATATTCTTATTTTCTTTATTATTATTTATTATTAGCTATAAAATCTGTATGCACCTATTGGATAATTCCATATTGGCGTTTTAGATTAATAATTTTGTTAATTGATTCATCTATTTTTTCTTGGATGATAGATCCTTCTTTTACTGCTTTTTCAATGTCATCTATTAAATTAATAATTTCTTTTGTTGTGTCTCTGTATATAAACATGTTTACACCCGCATTTATTGCTTTAGTACAAGCTTCAATTTTTGAAAGAGCTTTTATTCCGTTCATTTCCATATCATCTGTAATTATTACGCCATTAAATCCGAGTTCTTTAATTAATAGGTCAGTTATAATTTTTTTTGATACAGATGCCGGTGTCATTTCATCTTCAAGTGCGGGATATAAAACATGTGCTGCCATTATTGCGGGTAAACCTATTTTAATAGCTTCTTTAAACGGTCTTATATGCTTTTCTTCTAAATCTTTTATGTGTAAATCTATTATTGGCAATGTCTTATGTGAGTCTGCACTTGCAGCACCATGTCCGGGGAAGTGTTTGCCTACCGTTATAATTTTATATTTCTCATATTCCTTTATAACAACTTTTGCTGCTGCTATTACTTCATCAGGATTGTTTGAAAATGCTCTTTCTCCAATAATCGGATTATCATGATTTGTATTTACATCAAGAACGGGAGCAAAATTCATATTAATTCCGTAGCTCTTAAGTTCAAGTGCTATTTCTTTTGTTTGATTTTGCAAATAGGAAAGCCCCATTTCATATGCAGGTCTTGCACTTAGGTATTTTTTCCCTTTATGGATTTTTTCCGTTCTTTCAACTCTTCCGCCTTCTTGGTCAATGCTGTAAAACATTGGTATTGTTGCATTTTTTGTAAGGTCTGAAATTAAATCTTTAAATTGTTTTTCACTTTCAATATTGTGAGAGAAAAATATAACTCCGCCGAGTCCTTGTGTAAGAAGCTCTATAAATTGTTTATTTGAGGTGTAATTTTTTCCTGTGAAACCTGTAATAAACATTTGCGATATTTTTTGTTTTAGAGTTAAGTTATTTATGTCCATTTTTATCTCTTGATTTTATATATTCTGAATTCAGAAGGCTCAAGTTTATCTATCTCAATTGTTTTTATATTATCTGAATTGTAATGCTCGATAAAATCTTGTTTATCTTCTTCATATATGAATTCAGAAGCAAGAACAAAATCACCCGGAATTTCAATTTTTTTGTTTTCAATTGCATTATTTGTTTTTATTGAGTACTCCATAATTCCTTCTGAATTCTGTTTTAATATTTTTTCATTTGATGGAAGATAATTTGCCGCTATTATGAAACATTCTTTAACTGTTTCTTTTGATATCATCCAGCTTATGAATCCATTTTTATTTTGATTGATAATTTGAGCTTCACCATCAACAGTCAGCTCATTATTAATGGCTAATCTTCTTATTGCATCAAATTTATGATAAAAGTCTTCATCGTGTTCACGTATTAAAGATACTTCTTCTTGTATAGTTGCTTCAATTCCGTCTTTTGAAAAAGACTCATCACCATCAACGTACATAACAGGACGTTTTGCAAGTTTACCTCCGGGAAGAAACTTAAACTTAAACCATTTAAATAAAGCTTCTTCTTTATCCATTAAGCCTAAATATCTGTTGACAGTTCTAAATTCACCATCTTGATTATTATATGTTTTTATTATGGATAAAAGAGAATTTTTTGTTACTGTAGCATTATAATCTTGAAGTTCTCGATTGTTGTTAATTACTTCAGTTGGAATTTTTTCATAATCTGTTTTTGTATCATTACCCCAAAGCAGGTCGAAATTCATATCCTGATGATATTCTTTAAAGTAAGAGTTCCACAATCTATACTCTGCAATTGTTGCAAAGTATGGTGTTCCTTTTTTCATTATTTCGTTGATTTTTTTGAGTAAGAATCTTGGTGCTCTATAACTTATAGGTCTTAAATCTTTTTCACTCATTTCGTCAACAACGAAATCTGTATGTGATATTCTGAACCCGTCAAAGTTGTAATCTTGTTGTAATTTTTGTAATTGTTCCAAATAAAAATTAATTACAGGAAGATTATAGTCTCCGTTTTCAAGATATACAAAATAAAAAGGAGTCTGACAGTCTGATTCTGCAAACTTGGAAACATCATCACCTTTTTGATTATAATGTCTAAACATTGGGTAAGAACCACATTCTGCCATTCTTTCAAAAACAGGTATTCCGCTTGAACACCAAGCTCCGTCAGGAAGCGTCCAAAGACCTTCTTCTATTAAGGCATTAATAATCTCACCACGTTTAGTTATATCTTTATCTTTTTTTAGTTTATTAGGTTTTACACCTTCAATTTTGGCTACTATATTTGTTACTCTTTTTTGAAGCTTTTTTTGTTCTTCTTTCTTTGTCATAAAGTTTGAAAGTTCTTTACGTTTAGACTCAAGTTCTTCGGTAAATCGTTTATAAATCGGCATAAATTCCGGTGCCAAATCTACTGAACCGCTTTTAAGAGTTGTTTTATAAATGTTTCTTACAATAGTTACATCATCTTCATCAAATTCTTGTGATAATTTTATTGCTACAAAGTTTAATGCTTTTGAAATTTCTTCAGTTAAAAATTTAACATCGACCCATCTTGCAATTTCAGGGTGAACCATAACTGTTTTAGAATATCTTCCGCATTGTGGAAATACATCATATATAACAGGGTGTCCAGCCAATTGTGCTAATGCTATAAAAGTTTGTATTTGTTCTTTAGCACTTATGCCTTTTTCTATTAAACCTTTATCAGTAAGACGTTCGCTTACTTCCTCGGTACTTGCGGATAAATAAGCATTACCAAAATCACGAGGTTGAAACGGTACAAGATATATTGTTGTTGATAATATATTATATTTGGGGTTTCCTGATGGAAGTATTACTATTTGACGAAGCCAATCAATAAATTTTGCAGGAGAAGAATCTTTTGCTCCGTCACCAAGAGCTGCAAGGTTTATAAGTTTTATATCATGCTGTTCTTGTTTTATCCAATCCGCATCAGCATATCCAAAACGTTTTACTGCACTAATTTCATTATTTGCTATTTTAAGTTTTCCGTTTGTGAGGGTTGAATTTAGTTCTAATTTCTTTTCAAGGCAAAAGATAACTTCTGAACTTGTAAGTTCATTAAGTGCTTTTGCTTGAGAGTATGGAAGATATCCGTATTTTTCTATTTCGTCAGATAATTCTTTTTGTCTTTTAGCAGAGATAATTTCTTTTAAGTATATTTCTTTTATTTTTGAGTATAGATTGTTAAATATTTCAGATTTATCAACCTCTTGTTTTTTGAAAAGAAAATCTAACATAATTACACCTCATACAACCTTGTAACACAATTCCCACCCCTTATTCCAATATAGTATTATTTTGTCATTAAAGCAAGGTCTCTTATAAAAAAGTAACGGTTCAATGTTATTTATCAAATTATGTAATATATAACCGCAGATTAAAAACTAACCTGCGGTGCTAAAAATATTTGGTTGAAAGATAAAATATAGATTATTCTTCAATGATTTTACATTGACCTACAGCATTTGCTGTTCTATACCAAGTTCCGAAATCTCTTTTTGCAGAGAATCTGTATTCGCCTGTTTTCCTATCAATCGTTACCCATTTATAATCCATTGTCCAAGTTTCATAAAATCTATCTTTAAATTTTATTTCAGAGTCTGTAATTTTTAATTTTAAAACTTTTCTGGGGTCATCATTTATTTTCCCGTACAATTTTACTAAATTTGGGCTGTATATTTTACCATCTTTAAAGTAATAATAATCAGTTATATCAATATAATCATCAATGGAGCCTCTAACTCTTTTTGCGTTGCATTCAAGTTTTACACCATCTTCTACTGAATAAATAACATCTTTTTTTTGCTCTGCTGCAGAAACAAATGTTGATGAAATACAAAACGAAAATACTGTAAGTATAAGTAAAAACTTTTTCATATAAGCTCCTTTTTCTTCAAAGCTTATTATAAATTTAAGTATAGTGCAACATTTAAGTGCAGATTTATTTTAAAACTAATTCTTATATTTGAAAAATAGTACTAATTTAACTGCAAGTTAGAAAACATATGTTTTAATGAAATAGAAAAAGGGAATATAAACTAAATATTGCTTTTTTAATAAACAGGAAAAATTAATGACTGACGAAAATAAAGAAAATATAAACCAAGTAGAGAATCAAAATCAATCAGAAAAAGAACAAAGCAGGCTGAAAAAAAATTTAGACTTTAGACAGAAGTATATTCTAAAGATAGTCCTATTAATTTTTATTGTAAGTATTTTTACTTGTGGTTGTAAAATGCAAACTAATGCAAGTTCAAAGGCTGAACAAAAAAATAAGGAGTCTGAAATTACAATGGAAAATATAAATACTGATAAAATGAAAATTTCAACACCAGAAGAATGTAAGCAAAAGGGGTTGCATTATATTGGAAAGATGATAGAACCAAGAGTCAACCATTTGTCTTATGTCTTAAATAGAAATAAACTAATTTTAATTGGCGGCTATATTTTATACTCTTTTCCTTCCAAATCAAATTCAGATGGTAGTTATTATAAACAAATTGAATCAATAGAAATAATCAATATTGATAATTTAAAAGAACACTATTTAATTAATGTTGAAAATCTTTGTAATATTAATAGTATTTTTAAAATTAATGATAATCAAGTTTTTCTTGCTGGAAAAAATCTATATTTATTAGATTTAGAAAAAAAAGAATGTAATTTATTAGATGAAAATATAAATATTTTAAAAATATTTAGCCTAAAAAATGACTTAATATACTATATTACAACAAATCTTACTCAAATTAATTCTTACAATATAAAAACTAAAGAAAGAACTAACTTTGTTTATAATACAATGAATCAGAATCATCGTGATAATAGACCAAATTTTGAAGTTATTGAGCTAGTTCATGATTCAAAATATATATTATATCCATTACATTATACTTTTGAAAAACCACCTATTGTTATTATAGATAGAAATGATTTTTCGTACAAAAAAATAAATATTTCATATGAATATGATAAGCAAAAAGCATTTATTTATAATGATCAAAATATTATTTATTTAACTTGTAAAACTGTAGGAAACAATACAGATGTAGAAATTAGAGTATTTGATATAAAAAATAATATTTTTTCTTTAAAGAAAAGATATAAATTAGAAGGTATATCTTCTGAAAATATATCTTTTATACAGTTAAATGATAGAAATATAGTATTTGTTGAAAATTATAAAATTTCTAACATTTTAGATGTAAAATCTTTTGAACTTAAAAATAGTTCTCAAATATACAAATTCAATTATCTATCGGATTTTATAAGTTCGTCTAATAACATGTTATTTATCACAGGTGGATTAAACAAAACTAATCAAAGTCAGACTGAGGCAATAAGCAATGATATATGGAAACTTATATATTAGAAAAGGAGTGATTTATTATGGGTTTAAATACTAGGACAAAGAATTTAAATACATATACACAAAATAATGATTTTGAAACATTATATAGTCTGTAGGTTGGGTTTGACTGCTTTTTCCAAAATCTTTGATTTTGTGAAAAATGTCTGGTTTCCCATAACCCAACAATATGTAAGGGCAATTTTTTGCACCACGATAAAATATGACTATATT
>CALUPV010000019.1 GCA_944322745.1 Candidatus Gastranaerophilales bacterium
GAACAAAAAAATATAAAAAATATTATAAAAATATAAAAAAAAAAAAAATTTTAAAAATTTTTTCTTTTTTTTTAGATTCGCAAAAAAAACGAGTATAACAATATACCACTACATGAAAAATGGCATGAGTGAGTGTAAAAAAAAAATAGGAAAAAGTTTTGCAAATAAAGGATTACAACTTAATAGAATTAACCAAACAAACTTTTCAAAAGTATTTTCAGGATCCTATGAGTGATGAAACTGCGGAATACATACAAAAAAGTCTGCTTGATTTCTTTGAGTTACTTCTTGATTGGCAGAAACAGGATGAATTAGAAAAAAAGGAGGTTAGCAATGACATATAACATACAGAAAAATACAGAAATAGAAGAGGAGAATAAACAAAAAATGCTAAATTTGGTTGAATTAAAGAGAGAAGAAGAAACAACAATTGCTCAATTACTTTCAAGACTTAGATTATCTGTAAATGAAGTCTATACATTAAATGAATTTGCAGAAAAGCAATATGGTAAAGAAAACATAAATTTATTAATAGCAAATTCAGCTCATCTTTTGATGGGAGATAATGGAATATATAACTGTGCTTTTGAAACAAAATCAAAAAAGTACAGAATTATTAGGCTCACAAATTACACTCTTAAACTAAATCGAAAAATAATCAAAAAAAATTTTAATAATGCAGGTGCTTCTATATATTGTTATGAGGTTGAAGTACAAATAGAAGATAAGATAATAACAATGGTTCTTTCAGCAAATGAATTAAAGACTCTAAATAGATTTGAAGAAAGGCTTTCAGAACACGCTCATTTTAATAGTGCAATGGATGATAAACTTCATAAAAAATTAATAGTAGATATACTTTCATTTAATAGCATTGTTGAAACAATTATAGAAGTAGAAACCGCAGGATATAATATTATCAATGGAAATCAGTTTTTTGCATGTGTAGATAATTGCATTAGCTATGCTTCATCTTCTGTTGAAAATTTATATAATATTCGATTAAGTAAAACATCAATACTTCAACCAAATTTTATTAAGTATGAAGATATTATAAATGACAATGAAATCAGAAAAAATGTAGTTGAACCAACAAAGCGAAATATTGTTTCTTTTCTGTTAGTATCTTTATTTGATGTATTGACTAAAGCATATTCTACAAAAATTGAAGCGTTTATTGTCATCAGTATGGGATTTATTAATTTGTTTTTAAAGCAAATTAGTAATGATTTTGTTGGAACTCCATTAATTACATTATATGGAGAAGCTGGTAGTGGTAAGAGCAATTTGTTGACATTAATTGCAAATGCATTTGGCTTTGATAAAAGTTTTTTACATGGCGGAATGGATACCTTTGCAGGAATTATTGAAGATTTAGAAAATCACATAAATATACCTCTTTTAATAGATGAAATTGAACTTGGTGGGATTGATTCAACTAAAAGTCTTATAAAGTCCGTTTATGGACAAACAGGAAGAAAAAAGTTTGGTACTAAAAACAATATAAATACAACAATATTTTATAATTCAAATTACTCATTTGTATATGGAGCAGAATTTAAAAGCCGATGTATAGAGTTGAATTTTAAAAGAGTCAATTTTAACTGCTATGAAGCAGAAAAATTTAATAAATTTTCTAAATATTTATCATTTATTTCGCAATATATAATTGAGAACATTCAATATGACGATATAAAAACAATGATAAAAAGTGAAGAAGATTCAGAATTGCTGAAACAGCTTGATGATAACAGAATCAAAAGAAACTTTGCAATAGCAATTAGTGGTCTAAAATTGCTAATTAAATTGATTAATGATACAGAAAAATTTAACTTTGAACAATTTGAAGACAGGCTGAATCAGTATATTAAAAATATAAATTTACAAAAAAATGATGATATTGAGCGATTTATAACAATTTTAAGGGAATTGTTAAACGAAACTAATGGCAAGCTTTCAGATGGTTTAGATTATAAAATATCAGAAAATGGTGTTCATCTACACACAGGAAAATATGGAAAAACATTTGAGATACATTTTTATAAAATATTTAGAATATTTTATAAAGATATGGCACCATTACGAATTAAAGAATATATAAAACTATTAAAGGACAATGGAGCAAAAATGGAAAATGCATATTATCAAAAACATTCTTGTTCTATATATGGTATTTTACTTCCATTTGAAGATTTTGATGAGTTGAGATATTTACAACAAAGAACTGAATATACAAATAGATACAATTATAGTTCAAGTCTTAATTTATATAATAATCCTTTTTAATTTCTAATATTTTTCTAATTTAAAAAATATATATGTATCAATATTGTTAAGCAGTTTCTTAGAAAAATATAATCTTATACGAAATAGTACACCATTACTGTTTCGTATTTTTATATTAACTTAATAAATATTCTTTCTTTATAAAAAAAAAGAAAAATATTTCTATTAGTTATTTATAAGATAATTAAAAAACAAAACTAACTCTATTTTAATGAAATTATTTTTAAACATTTTTGTGCAGATTTTAATATTTCTAAATAATATAATTTTTCATTTTCAGTTTCAGCTGAATTTAAAATAGAGAGAGATTGATACAATATATTGTCGGGCGGTTCAATATTTTGTTTATCAATAGTGTCTATCAACTCAAAAAAATTATAATCAAGTATTTTAGATAATTCTTTTGCATCCTTTAATGTTGGCATACTTTTACCAGTCTCAATTCTTGATAATCTTTTATTATCTATACCTATTTTTTCTGAAAGCTTCTCTTGTGTAAGCCCTTTTTGCTTTCTTAATTGTTGTATTTTTTTACCAACAATATATGCTTCATTTTTTTTGTCCGATTTTACCATATCAGCCCTCTTTTAGAATTCTAAATAAAAGCTCACAGATATATAATCCCAAATGTAAGAATTTGGCATTTAATAATTCGTAAAATTTAAGAATTATTCTGATTTTTATGCAATAATGAAAACATATTTGAGTAAAAATGGAGTTAACTATATGAAAAAGGCTTTAGTTTTTTTGATCTTATTTTTATCAATACATTTAAATTGTTTTGCAGAAGATTATTTTGGTTACGGTATTGAAATCGAAAAACAAAATGATGATATTGTATTAAAAAAAGTAATGAAAAATTCAAAAGCTGATAAATTAGGCTTAAAAGATGGTTTAAAAATTATAAATTTAAATGGTAAAAAGCCCCAAAAAATATCGGATGAAATGTTAAAAGATATCGATAATAAATATAAACAACTTAAAATAACTTTTGAAGAAGATATGAAGATTAATTTAAGACCTGAAAATATTACATTAGTTCAATCATATAATAACGTGAAAAATACTTACAATAACGATACAAAGTATCAGATTGAAAATTATAACACTGATAAAATTTTACTTGCAGATTATTTAGATAATAATAAACATGTAAAATACATGAATGCTTATTTTAATTATGCTGATGCTATATCAATAAATAATTCAAAAGAATATATTGAATTATTCAATATAACAAAACAAAACATTGAAGAATCAATAATAAAAGCAAAAAATGATGAAAATTCAGTATATTATAAATTATATAATTTACTTTTGAGTAATTATAAAAATTATGGAGTAATAGGCAAATCATGCAAATATTTTCTTGAACTTGCTATATATACTGAACAGAATAAACAATTAATAGATAGACAAATTTCCGAATTTGATAGTGAACAAAAAAAACAATATGCAAAATATGTATATAATACAAGAATTATTGCTAATTTATTATATTTAGCAAGTCTAAGGCTATCTTCTTTTAGCTATGAGATTGATTATAATATGAATAAAATTAATGAATGGAAAAATGAGTTCAAAATAGAAAATGAATTATATAACAATGAATATAAAAAACTTTCAAAAATTTTAAGTAAAAATAAAATTGAATTTAAAAAGCCTGGGGCTTTGTCTACATTAGCACAAACTACAAATAATCCTCCAGAAATTAAATATATTTCACATAAACAAATTGTAGATACAGCAAAAGCCGTAGGATATAACCCCAAAAGCAATTCAACTTATAAACTGGCATTTGAAAAAAGAGAAAAAGAAAGAATCGCAAAAGAAGAGGCAAGAAAAATAGCAGCTGCAAAGATCGAAGCAGAGCAAAAAGCTGCTATAACTTTCTTTGGAGGATTTCCTTATGATACAAATTATACTGAAATTTTAAAATATTTTGATAAACTTCCTACTGTAACCAGTATAAAAATTGGAAGTAGCAGTAAAAATTTTAAAGGGTTAGTTACAGATAATATACTCAATGATTATTTTTTAATATTAGATACAGAAGCAGCAAAATATAAAACAACAAATAAATCTACTCAAAATAAATTAAAAAACATTTCGAATACTTTAAATCAAGGAGGTTTTGGACTGGCAGTACTTCAAATGATGTCAGATAGTTCTACTCGTGATTTCTATACTCAAGCTATATTACATCCCTCTGTTTATTTTTGCAATATTACTTTTTATGATGGTTCCACAGCTAGATTTGTTGATTTTACAACAATACCTATATACATAGATAGTGTTTCTATAGCTGGAATAGCATTTAAAATAAAAATAAATCTTAAAGCACAACCTTTTTATTATTTCTATAACAAAAATAAAAATCTAAAATATTATAAAGGTGGGATTGTACCATTTTATGAAATAGAAAGTATGGGATTTGAAGAAAAAGATAATATCACATACTATAATTCAAATACTAACAATGAACTTATAGATTTATATAGAAATAAATATGGAAAATATAAAACATATTCTTCTAACTATGGTTCAAATAAGGATGTTTATAGTAATGAAAATATGGATATTTCTGTTGATAAGTACAGAAAAGAAATTGGTTATTATAATAAGAAATTCAATAGATATAAAGATAAATATAATAAAGAGCTGAATAATATTATTCAGAAAAAACGAACAGCTGAGAGTCTTAATAGTGCCATATAAAAAGGAAATAAAGTAATGGAAGAAAAAAACGAAGAAATTAAATATTGCCCAGAATGTGGTGAAGCTAATCAAAATAATTCATCCTACTGTTGGAAATGTGGGTATAACTTAAACCAAAATCCTAACAATGAAGAATCTGAAACTATAAATAATTTATTAGAAGAAAAAAGTGATAGAACAAATATATCTTTAATTATTTTTGGTGTTCTATTTGTTCTTATAGTTGTATTTCTTGTTATAATTAGGCCAATATTAAACAATGAAAAATTATACGATGAAGCAAAAAAAGCATTTGATGAAAAAGATATTAACACAGCAAAAGAAATAGCATTAAAACTGCCTGATAACATTTCAAAATATGCTGCTGTTAAAAATGAAATTATAGAGTATGAAGAAGAAGAACTATATAAAAATATTGTGGATTTTTTAGCCAAGAATGATTTGAGTAATGCAATACAAAATGCTAAACAACTTTCTACAAGAAAAGATAAATATAAAGAAATCAAGAATGAAGTTAAAGCAAAGAAATTAATACAAGATGGTGATAATGCTTTTAACATTGGGAAATATAAACAAGCAGCTTCTTTTTATGAACAATCAAAAAATATTTACCATATAAAAGGTATTACAAAAAAAATAGATAAAGCAAATACGTATTATAAAAATCAAGTTGCCGAATTGGAAGAATGTTTTATCTATGCTTACGATGAAGTTGAAGCTGTAAAATCTTATTTTGACAAAAATATAGTAAACTATTTAAAAAAAGATCTTATTTATCTCCGACTTGATGTAATGCAAAACACAAGAGTTGCATTAAGATTTATTATTAACCATGTTGCTTCAGAGTCATTATATTGGAGTAAGATGACATATAACATAGATGGCGAAATATTTCAATATGAACTTCCATTTGGAACTGTTAAAGAAGGCGATAATATAACAGAAACGTTGAAAGCAGCAGAACAGGCAAGTTTCTGGGGGTTTGACGCCTTGATACCTTTTATGTCTTATGAGTTTTGGACACATGCTGATTTAAACTACAGTGATTATTCAAGTTTAATTCACAAAATTATAAATTCAAACAAAGCAATAATAAGACTATCAAATAGAAATGGTGATACTTTTGACAGGGAAATTACAACAAATGAAAAAGAAGCAATGAGAAGAACGGAACGTTATTTTATGTATGTTACAAAAGGGGGTATATAATGGAAATAAAAAAATGTCCTAAATGTGGAGTAGAAAATAGTATTGACAGAAAATTTTGTAAAGAATGCGGAGTAAAACTTGAAATCGAAAACGAAAAAAATAATTTAAATGACAATTGGAAAAAGCCTTTTATCTATCATTGGCTTGTAGAAATAATATTTTTTATTGGATGTTCTATAGGTGCATTATTTTTAATTCTAAACATTTTGAGCCCATTATTCTTGTCTCATGGGCTTTCTCGTGCATATTCAAACAATGATATTTATGAAAAAGCCGACTCGATTTGGCAGCAAATATTCTATGTAAGCTGTAATTCCAATACAATGCTTGATGATTTGGCAAATATGGTAAATAGCTTTTCGCAAATAAATTTAATGATAGATTTGATTATTTTGGTAGTTTTAATATTTTTTACTATATGGAATATATTTAAATTTAGTCGTTTGGAAAAAAGAATTATAGAAACTCAAGAAATGATTAATAAGAAAGACTAAACTATGAAATGCCCAAATTGCGGAAATGAAGTATCTGCAAATCACAAATTTTGTACCCGATGCGGTTCAAAACTTGAAAATATTATAAAAGACAACGATTTAAGTCAGACAGAAGTTATTAACAGAATAAATAAGAACAAAAAAAATATTATAATCGCTGCTTTAATTATTTTATTGTCTTCATTTCTCATAGTAGTTATTGTAACAGTATTTCTTTTTAAGACAAAAGTAGATTCAGATGAAGTTGCTACATATAAATCAGTTAAGCCAATTGAACAATCACAAATAGAAAATATGACATCACGTTCTTTGGTTGAATTAGCGATACAGCAAGATAAAGATATGTTTGAATTTGTAAAAAGTTCTTTTAATGCCAATCCAGATAAACTTTTTGGCGTATTTTATAAAAATCTTGTAGGTTTTGTAAATAATATTGATATTGATGATCTAATTATTGATACGATTGAAAGTAATGATGATATACAATATGTATTAAGTCCTAAAACAGATATATTTAAATTTCAAATAGAAAATTGGAGCAGTATATTCATAAATGATGAATATTTATATAAAAGATATTCAAAATATTTGAATAAGGTTTGGCAAAAATATCTTCAAATATCTGAAACTAGTGAAGTCAATAATATAAGTCAAGGTATTTGTATCGATATTAGCGAGTTAATAACTGAAATAATTTCTTGGCAAATATTTTTAGAAGAAAACTCAAGTTTTGTGATGAATAAAGATATCGAAGAAACGTTAAAATATCTGGTTATATTTGTTGCCAATAATCAAGATATAAATAGTATTTATTTATCATTTGATGAAAATGGAATAATAACTAATAAGCAAAAACAATGTTATGAAGAGTTTTTTAAAAGAGTTAATAAAAATACAAAAGAATATAATTTTATTAAAAATTGTTATGATGCACTAGAAAAAAATAATTTTAAAGCAAGTTCAGAGTTTTATAAAATCATATATGATTATACTGGATATGAATATTATAAAAGGCTTTGTGAAAACGAAATTGTAAAGGAAGAAGAAATAAAACAAGAACAAGAAAAAGAAGCTAAAGAACATAAAATAATTAATCAATATAAAAATCTAAAATATAATAAAGAAGAACTTTATAGATTATATCAAGAAGCAGAAACTGATTGGGAAGAACATCAATATGATAAAGATGAAAATGGTATTCTTATACATAATGGTTCTGGTTCCTATTCAATTTATATTACAGATTATATAAACAAAAAAACAGCAGAATTTACACAAATTTTGAATTTGATGTTTGAATATTGTTCCATAATAAAAGAAAATGAAGGTAGTGTTTCAGTTAGGGATTGTTACCTTAATGAGATAAGCAAAGAAACTAAATGAGAAAATTACAAATATTAATATTAATTTTATTTTTATGTTCACATTTTCCGTTATACTCTTTTTCATATCCTATAAAAATAGAAGAAAAACCTTTGATAAGAGATAGTGAACATCATTATAAAGAATCTGATTATGTAAATGCATATTGTAATGGCAGCATAGAATATGTATTAAATGATAAGACAAGAATAGACTGTCTAACAGAAAAATATACAATAGAATTTGATTGGGCAAAAAAATGGGCAGAAAGCGTAGGACAAACTTTGTATTATTCGAAAATGACAAATAAACTTCCCGCTGTTGCTATAATAATGAAAAGTCCACAAGATGAAAAATATATAAAAAGAATCATAAAAATTGATAAAGATATTACAATCTTTAAAATTAAAGCATATTAATTATTGAATACCATCAACTAAATTTTTCAAAATATTAATTAAGTCTTCAATATTGTAGTCAAGATTATAACTTTCATTAGAACTTGCGAAGTTAGAATTTTTCAATTGATTAATTCTATCATTAATACTTTGTATTTTGCGACTGTGTTGTTCATTTTCTGACTGTTTACGCTTGTCTAAATCCGATATTGCATTATTGTGTCTGTCTGTTTCCCTTTGTTTTTCTTGTTTTAATGATTCAAGTTGTCTTTTATATATTTCCTTATCCATATTCTACTCCTTTTTCTAATATAAAAATTTTTCTATAAACTAAAAATGTTCTTATAAACTTTATTAAAATATAAAGTAAAAAGGCTTGATTTATATCTTGTAGATATATATAATAAAAATACAAAAGATAAGTTTTTACTTAACAGACTGTAGTTTTAGGCAATTAAAGGAACGAAAATGAATAGTAGGACAGTAAAGGAGATATATGGTAGAAACTATGGTTCAGGCTATTACTATAAAAGAGCCTATTGTGATAATTTAAGATATACAGAGGGTTTAATGGATTTTCAAACTACTTTGAATGCCTATTGGTTTATTGATATCATAATAAGCTATATGCCCAAAATAATTCAGACTTATAAACAAACTGACGATTACTTTTATATAATAACAATAAAAATAAATGATGATAGTAGTGGAACAATAGAAGTCTTTCGAGAGGGGTATATAAATGACGAATATAATGAACATATCACTGTTATAAAACAAAAAATCCCTTATATAGATTTACCAAAATATGATTATAAATTTTACTTGGCTCTCGCTTCGGCAGAGCCAATTCTTTTTACATTATTGCTTACAAGTGAATACTAAAGGAGAAAGAAAATGACAACTTATGCATATTTAAGAGTAAGTACATTAGAACAGAATACAGAAAAAAATAAACTTGATATCCTGAAATTTGCAAATTCAAATAAATTAGGCAATGTTGAGTTTATAGAAGAAAAAATATCAGGTAAAACAAATTTTAAAGATAGACAGTTAGGTACACTTTTAGAAAAAATGAAAGAAGGTGATATTTTAATAGTTCCTGAAATTTCAAGATTAGCACGTTCAATTACACAAATATTTGAAGTAATAGATATTACAAAGCAAAAAGGAATAATTCTATATACAATAAAAGAAAATTTTAATAATAATGATAAAAGTATTACATCAACCGTAACAAGTACAATATTTGCTCTTATAGCTCAAATAGAAAGAGAACTCATCAGTATAAGAACAAAAGAAGCATTACAAGCAAGAAAGATAAATGGAATTAAATTAGGTAGACCCAAAGGCAAAGGTAAGTCAAAACTAGATGAACATAAATCAGATATTTTAAAACTAATTGATTTAAAAGTACCTAAAACTATAATTGCTAAGCAATACAAAACAAGTGTTCCTAATTTATATAACTTTTTAAAAGGATATGTATAAATATAATGGACACAGTAATAAAAATAAATTCAACAAGTTTTGAAATAAATAAGCTGATTACAGCTACACAGTTGTTTTCTAATATTAAATTAACTGTATCGGCAAGACTTGTATTAAGATGTATTGTTGATTACTGGAATTATAAATTAGGTTGTGCATATCCAACACAATTAACAATAGCAAAATGCACAGGATTAACAGAAGTTGCAGTAGGAAAGGCAGTAAAAGAGCTTGATAATACAGGCTTAATAGAAAAAAGAAAGAAAAATAAACGAATATATTACTACTTTACCTTAAAATTATTAGGGTATCTGAAACTTACACCCAAAATTATTTATGTTAATACCCAAAAGAAATTAGGTAATATACCCAAAATTTCTTATGAGGAAAATATAATAAAAGATATTAAAAATACTTCTTTAAACAAAATTTCTCAATCTTTAATAAATGAAGAAGAAATAGTCGAGTCAGAAATAATAAATGCAAAACAAATGGCTGAAATAACAATAGAGAAATTTGCCAACAATCCAAAATTCGCTCATATTGTCGCTAATTTGAAAGATAAGTATGGGCTTTGAAAAGTTTGTTAAAAAATCCAGTATAATAATTTACCACAAAAAAAAGGAGTAAAGGCATGGTTAAAATAGAAGCAGTATTATACGCAAGGGTTTCAAGCAAAGAACAAGAAAAAGAGGGGTTTTCAATTCCTGCACAAATAGATTTATTAAATAAATATGCAAGAAAAAAGAATATTAAAATAATAAAAGAATTTGTTGAGGCAGAAAGTGCAAAAGAAGCAGGAAGAACAAAATTTAATGAAATGATAAAATACATAAAAAAGAATAAAAATATAAGTGCTATTTTAGTTGAAAAAACAGATAGATTATATAGAAATTCCGAAGACCCTATTTATATTTTTAGTTTAGGTATTGATATTCATTTTGTAAAAGAAAATAAAATATTAAATAAAACATCAAATTCTAATGATTTATTCATTCATGATATAAATATTGCTTTAGCAAGAAGGTTTATTAATAATCTTTCAGAAGAAACAAAAAAAGGTGTGCAAAGAAAGATTGAAGAAGGATATTTTAATGCAAAACCACCATATGGTTATAAAAAAATTGATAAAAAAATTTCTGTTATAGATATAAATGCAGCTAATTTCGTTAAAAGAGCATTTGAGCTTTATGCAAAGGCTGATATTTCATTAAAAAATTTAAGAAAAATACTTTATGAAGAAGGATATATATATAGAACAAACTATCCGAAGATATCAGTAGGTCAGCTTGAAGCTATGCTGAAAAATGAAGAGTATATGGGATTTATTAGACACCACGGAAAACTTTATGAAGGAAAACATCAACCAATCATAAGTAACAGATTGTTTAATCAAGTACAACTTGCCTTTAAAAAAGATAATAAACCCAAAACACAAAAAGATCGTATTTTCTTATACTCAGGTTTAATTAAATGTGAAGAATGTGGTAGAGCTATTACAAGTGAAATAAAAAGAAATAAATTTATTTATTATCACTGTACAGGTAATTATGGGAAGTGTAAAAATAAAAAAAATTATGTAAGAGAAGAAATAATTGATGAACAAATAAAGCAGGGATTAGAAAAAGTTGTTATTGATGATAGTTTATCTGATTATTTAAATAAAATACTTGAGGAAAGTTATAAAGATTTAAATATTATAACAAAAGAGAAACATAATTATATAAAGAAAGAAATAAGCCAAATAAAAACCAGGCAAGATAAATTACTTGGATTATATATAGATGGTGATATAAATAAAGAAATATGGAATGAAAAAAACAAACAATATACAGAACAAATAATTGAATTGGAAAAACAAATAAGCAGTTATAAAGGTTCTAATTTTGATTATATAAACAAAGGAAAAAATATTATCGAACTAGCGAAATGCGCATATAGATTGTATCACAAACAAAATACTGAAGAAAAAAGAAAAATGTTAAAAATTCTATTTTCGAACACTACGCTAAATGGTAGAAATTTAAGCTATGAGTATAATATGCCATTTTCATTCTTTGTAAAAATATCTAAAAATAAAGAAAACTACCCCTGACACGATTCGAACGTGCGACGCCTTCCTTAGGACGGAAGCGCTCTATCCAGCTGAGCTACAGAGGCATATTATTAATTGTCTATATTATACCTCAAATTAATAAAAAAGAGAAACTAAATAATAGTTTCTCTTTTTATTATTAAATTCAGAAATTAAACTGCTAACTCTTCATCTTCATAATCAAATGTTTCTACTGCTGATTTGAAAGGATTTGATGTAAAGATATTTGTTTCATAAACTTCAATATTATTATTTTTATCTTCTATATCTCTTGTTGTATCAATAGAAACACAGCTTTCTTTTTCTATGTCTTTTGAAGCATTATAGTGTTTAGTGCTATTGATTAATCCTGTAAGATTTGCAATAAACTCTTTAACACCTTCTAGAACAGTTGTATTTGGAGCAGTAAAACTTGTCAATTTGTTTGCATCTGCTTCTATCGTTTCCCATTGATTAACAAGTCTGCCTTCTTCACTTGTAGATAATGCGTCAGGATCTAAAGATTGAGCATATTTTAATGCAGCATTGGTATATTCATTATCAATTGTTTTTTGTGAAGATTTTGCTTCTTTATCATTTAACTCAGAAGTATATACATCATCTGTTTTTGTAAATTCAAATGAATCATATTCAAATTTATTATTATCTATGGCAGTTGTTTGTGCCTGCATTGCTTCTTGTATTGCGGCATTTAATTTAACATTATCAACACCGGTACATTCATTTTTATCATTATAAACATAGTATGCTTCAACATTTATTCCTAATTCTTGTGCTCTGATAACTAATGGATTATTTTGTTGTTTTTTTTCACTTGACACATTTACGTTTAATGTAATACCGTCTTGTGTAGAATTAAGATTAATTTTTTCAATTGCCATTTTAATATCCTCTTTTTTTTTATCTCTTACATTTATAAAAAAAAAATAATTATTTAAAATTGCTATATTAAATATATATTTTTTATATCAAAGAGTAAAATGCTTATTATTACTGATATTGCAAGTATATATTCAGCTTAACATTTCTTAACATTAATATCTTTTCTTTATTTTATTAAAAAATAATTATATATATATCCCAAAGGAAGAAATTGAAGAAAATGATTAAAAACATCTATAATGTCTCGGAATACTTTAGTTCAGTTGTCGTTATGTAATAAAATTTTTAGAAAAAGAGATATATTTGTTTCAGATAAAAAAATTTAATAATAATTTAATATCTTTTCATTATTTTATAATGTATTATATAAATTATTAGTATAATATAGGAAGAGAGATATATGTGCGGAATTGTCGGATATGTAGGAAAGGGAGATGTTGTAAGTGTTCTTTTTAAAGGACTAACAAATCTTGAGTACAGAGGCTATGATTCAGCAGGCTTAGCACTCCAAGATGAAGGCGAAATTAAAATATACAAATCATTAGGGAAATTAATAAATTTAAAAAATGAGCTAGAAACAAAGAAAAAAGAATTAAAACACCCGACTAGCGGTATTGGACATATAAGATGGGCAACCCATGGTAGTCCATCTTTAGTAAATGCACATCCTCATACTTGTACTTGCGGAAAGTTAGTAGTAGTACACAATGGTATTATTGAAAATTATAAAGAATTAAGAACAGAATTAATTTCAAAAGGATGTCATTTTAAATCTCAAACGGATACAGAAACAATTGCACATTTGGTAGCAGATGAATATTCAAAAGTAAACAATTTGGAAATTGCAGTAAAAAATTCTATTAAAAAATTACAAGGAGCATATGCTATATGTGTAATGCATAAAGATGTTCCAAATATGATTGTTGGAGCCAGAAAGCATGCTCCAATGCTTATTGGTGTAGGTGAAGGTGAAAATTTCATTGCTAGTGATACACCTGCAATTATTGAATATACAAAAAAAACGATATATTTAGAAGACAATGAAATTGCAATAGTAACTAAAGATAATGTAAAAGTTATTGATATTGATGGAAACATTGTAAACAAAAAAATTGAAATGTTACCTTGGGAACCAGTTGCTTTAAGTAAGCTTGGATATAAACACTTTATGCTAAAAGAAATACATGAGCAACCGGATGTAATAAGAAATGTACTAAACGGCAAGTTGTATGATATAGATGTACCAATTGCTTTAAATGAAGTAAAAATTGATAAAGAATGGTTAAAGAAACTCAATAAAATACAAATTATAGCCTGCGGAACATCTTTACATGCTGCCTTAGTTGGTAAATATTTAATTGAAGATTTTGCAGGTATTTCAGTTGATGTTGAACCATCAAGTGAGTATATATATAGAAAAACCACTACTGATTCTTCTACTCTTGTTATTGGTGTTTCACAATCAGGTGAAACAGCTGATACAATAACAGCAATAAAACAAGCAAGAGCTAAAAATTCACATGTTTTAATTATTACAAATAGACCAGATTCCAATATGGCAAGACTAGCAGACAGTTTAATATCTGTAAATGCAGGAATCGAGGTTAGTGTTGCAGCTACAAAGTCATATACAGCACAATTAATATCATTTTATTTACTAGCTATTCATCTTGCTGAAATTAAAGGCTCATTGGATAAGAATTACATAAAAAATATAAAACACGAATTAATACAATTACCTACAAAAATTGAAGAAGTTTTATCAAATACATCTGAAATACAAGAATGTGCAAGAAAATTCTCTTCATATAAAAACTTTATTTATATTGCTAGGGGCGTAAATTTAGCTTCAGCATATGAAGGTGCGTTAAAATTAAAAGAAATCAGCTATATAAATGCAACAGGATATGCTGCAGGCGAGCTAAAACATGGACCCATTGCAATGCTTGATGAAACTATGCCTGTTCTATCAATATTAATTCCCGGGGGAATTACATACGAGAAAGTTCTTTCAAATAGTGAAGAAGCAAAAGCCAGAAATGCAAAATTAATTGCTCTGACATCTTCAAAAGATAAAAGTATTGATACATTGTTTGATGTAGTATTAAGAATACCAAATGTTAGTGAGATTTTATCACCGGCTATTACCTGTGTGCCTCTACAATTATTAGCATATTATATTGCTGAATTCTTAGGTAAAGATGTTGATCAGCCTAGAAATCTTGCAAAATCTGTAACGGTTGAGTAATGATAACGACAAAAATAGTAAAAATAAAAAAAAATAAAGAACTGAAAAGCGAACATTTTGAGTCCTTTTTTAAGAAAGAAGGTCTTGATATATTGCGGTGGGCTATTACTGATTCAGATGATGTTTTTTTTTATTTAAATATTGCTATGGTTATTGAATAAAATATAAATATAATTATTTTATTTTAATATTTTTTAAACTAAATTTAATTTTTGTCAATTTTCGTGTGATAAAATACTTTATATATACAAAAGATATACATATCTAACATATAATAAATATAGAGGAGATACATATGTCTACGTATAATTACACATTATTATTAAAAAATAATGAAGTGCTTGATATTAACCGTTATCAAGAGAAGTTTAATGTTAATAATGCAGATGATGATATTATACAAATTGTATCTAATGATGTAGATGAGTTTATTAGTGATTCTTTTGAATATTCTGATGTATCAAATTTACAAGATTTAGCTATAGTGTCATATGAAAATATGACAGAGACTGAAATTGAATTAGGTAAAGAAAAACAAGATGCTGAAATTAAGGGAAACCAAAAACAGCGAGAACCTCAGAACGTTAATAATAATACTGAAATTGGAGTAAACTTTTTGAATAATAAAAATGCTGGTTCATCTTCTTTATCAGAAATAGAATCGGCTAAAAGTGCATTATCAAGTCAAGAAAAAGAAATAGTAAAAGCAGCAAGAGATAAAGTTGCGGAAATAGAGCAATCTCCTGATTCATCAGTAATTGTAAAAATGATGGAACAGTCTGTACAACAAGCACAATCTCAAGTTGAAGCTTCACAACAAAATTATGATGATGCACTCACACAAAAAGAAGAAAGTGAAGAATTAAAGAATCAAGCAGAAGAAAATAAAGCAGAAGCACAAGAAGCAGTAGAGAATCAGGAACAAACAGTTCAAGAACAAGAAACAAATCTTGCAAATGCGCAACAAGCAGTAGTACAGGCAGAAACAAATGTTTCATCTGCACAAGGTAGTGTTGCAGCTGCTCAAGCTGAATTAACTGCAGCACAAGCGGGGTTGCCATATACTGCTCCATTAGTTGCTGCAGCACAAGCAAAATTGGCAGCTGCTGAAGCAGAACTTGCATCTGCACAAGCTGAACTTGCTCAAGCACAACAAAAAGAAGCAGAAGCAGAACAAAGTTTGCAAGAAGCTCAACAAACTTTAGAAGAAAAAAATCAACAATTACAACAAGCTGAAGAAAAATTGGTAAACACTGAAAAATCTTTAGAACAAGCAGAACTTAATATTACAAATGCTGAAAATAAGCTTGAAATGGATAAGGTTAATTTTGAAAATACAAAAGAACAATATGAACAAATGAAGAAAAATATTCAAGAAATAGCTGGTGAACTTAGAAAAAAATTAGATGATAGACTCGAAGAACTGGAAAATGGTGAATCTTCAGAAAATTCAGAATTGAGTTCACAAGATGAATCATTATCATTTATGTCATCTCCTTTTGCTGGTGAAACAAATAATCAAAATTTTCAGAATTTATTATTGAACCAATTGAATAATTCTCAAAAATCAAATGGAGAAACTGAAGAGACTTCAAATAATAATTTCATTAGCAGTTTATATGGAAATTAAGCAAAAGGATTATTAAATTTACAAATAGCATAAAATTTCAGTCAGGTTTTTTGTATCTATAATAATGTTGGCGTTTTTTCTAAGTATTGGTTTTGCGCAGAACGCAACTTTCTTAGAGGCATATTTAAACATGCTTAAATCATTAGCACCATCTCCAACAACAAGAGTATCAACTTCAGATATATTTAAAAGCGTTTGCAGCCTTTTTAACATTTTCCCTTTACTGTCAGAAAACATCATTTCTCCGCCTAAAAGACCTGTCATTTCTCCATCTTTAAAGTGCAATATATTTGCAAATTGAGCATCAAATCCTAAAACATTCTGGGCTGGTATAGTAGCAGTTTCATAACCGCCGGAAAAACATACTACTTTATAACCTATTTTTTGTAATTCAATAATTGTTTCTTTTGCCCCATCGGTATATGGTAAATCTTTACATATTTGAGTAACTTTACTTTCTTTTGCACCTTTTAATAATGAAACTCTTTTTACAAGACTTTCAAAAAAATCTATTTTCCCCTCCATCGCTTCAGTCGTGATTTTTTTCATTAAATTTTCCAAGTTATATTCACGTGCAATAAATTCTAAAGTTTCACCTTGCATTAAAGTAGAGTCAAAATCAAAAACCGCTAATTTCATTTTTATATCCTTTTCTAATTTATGTTGATTATATTAAACAAAACCAATAAAAACAATATTTTTCAAGAATTTAAATTTAAAATGTAAAAAAACATGTAGAGAAAAAGTTGCTTTTTTGTTATCTTGTTGATATAAGTTAGAAGATGGTAAATAAATGTTCAGAAGATAAAG
>CALUPV010000020.1 GCA_944322745.1 Candidatus Gastranaerophilales bacterium
TGTATACCATAACTTCTCAAATTAGTAACACTATGTTGAGATGGTTTTGTTTTTAATTCACCTGATGTTGGAAGATAAGGTAGTAATGTTACGTGTATAGAAATACTGTTTCCAAATCCTGCTTCACTTCTAAATTGCCTTATTGATTCAATGAAAGGCAAACTCTCAATATCACCAATTGTACCGCCTATTTCAGCAATAATGAAATCAGGTTTGAATTGTTGAGTTGCTTTTTTTATCCTTGATTTGATTTCATTGGTTATGTGAGGAATTGTTTGAACAGTAGCCCCTAAATAGTCTCCGTGACGTTCTTTATTTATAACGGTTTGATAGATGCTACCAGAAGTAACGTTGTTGATTCTTCCTAAATTAGTATCTGTAAATCTTTCATAGTGGCCTAAATCTAAATCTGTTTCTGCACCGTCATCTGTAACAAAAACCTCTCCATGTTGGAACGGGCTCATTGTACCTGGGTCGACATTTATATATGGGTCAAATTTTTGTATTACAACGCTAAAGCCTCTTGCTTTTAATAAGCGACCAAGAGACGCTGCTACAATCCCTTTCCCAAGGGATGATACAACACCGCCTGTTACAAAAATATATTTTGTGCTCATATTTCCTCTATTCTTTCTAATTTGGTGCCATTATTATTTTAATTTTAGTTTATTTTGGGAACTCTAAAAAATCCGTCTTCTTCAAACGGTGCGTTTGCCATCATTTCTTCTTTCGTTTGTTCATATTTAACAACGTCTTCACGCATTACATTATAGACAGGAATAGCATGTGGCATTGGTTCAATTCCTGTTGTATCAATTTCATTCATTTGTTCAACGTATTCTAATATAGAACCTAGCTGCTGAGAATATTTATTGACTTCTTCCTCTGTAAGTTCAAGTCTTGCAAGTTTTGCAACGTGCTTTACTTCTTCTGTACCTATCATGATTTTCCTCCAATATATTTTAAAATTTTATCATAAGAATATGTGTTTTTCATCTGATTATATTGCATTTATTTATTAGAATTATATAATACTAATAATTATAAATAATCTACTTATTATGTGTTATGGTTTGAAAAAATGAAGAGTAATGATGACATATTTGCTAAAAATAAATTTGGGTTAGGTCTTTTTGTATTGACTTTCCTCTTTTTTATATTTTCTTATTGGAAAAATTCTGTTGGGTTATTTTTTGATATTCCATCTGTCTTCACAAGTGCAATTTTTGAATTAGGAAACACAGAGGATGCTTATATTTTATATTGGCCTAATAGAGCAAGATTATTTAATAATGTATTAGTTTCTATACCATTTAATCTGATTTTCTTTTTGATTAAAGACCAGCCGATTATATATTGGTTAAAATATTGGTCTGCTTCTTATTTTTTAATGCATTTTTTTGGTTTATTGATAATGTATTTATCGGCAAGAAGAACGAAAAGATATGATATAGCGGTTGTTGGTTTTCTATTCTATTCTTTGTTATGTATACCAAATGCTATTTGGGCAATTAGAGAAATTCATATTTCTATACCTTTTTATTTTTCATTACTTGCGTATTTCCTTTCTCGAGAAAAATTTAAATTAATAGATATTCTTCCTATTAGTTTATTATCAATATATATGTTTGAATCGTTTGAAACTTCTGCTATTTTAGGGCTTATATTCTTCATATTTAGTAATCTATATATAGTGAATAAAGGTAAGAATGATGATTTGTGGAAAAAATTAATTATTGGTTTTTGGGGTATTTTATATGCTTTTTATATTCCGATAAGAACTATATATTTGGGATTAATGAATAAGGTCGAAATTGGAGTAGGGCTTGAACAATGGATCAACGGTTCAATTATTACTTTTAATCATCTCTTTTCTGGAAACTTAATAATTACCTGTTTTGCTTTTTTATGTGTAATAATTGCGTTTATATATAAAAAACAATTCAATTGGAAAAGTATATTAATTTTTATTCTGCCCGTTGTTTTGTTTACGATTTTAACTCTGTATCTGAGAACGAGATTTATTCCTGATCCTAAAATCGAATTGCATTATTATAGCATAGTTTTGTGGTTTCTGTATCCTGTTTTTTTAATAATCATTCTTCTAGATTATTTTGAAGTAGATATATTAAGATATAATAAGTTCGTTTTTTCAAATCTAATTATAGTTGCAAGTCTTTTTGGCATTCTTAATTTAAGTTGGCAAATACATTCTTTCTATGAATTTGGCAAATATGAAGCATATTTGAAGAATTTGATTGATAAATCAAATAATGTGGTTGTAAATATTCCGCAGCATGATTTTAATAAATATACGTTTTTAAATTATAATATGTGTTTTGGTACAATGCTACAAGCAATATTTCTGACTGAAAAAGGACAACAATCAAAAATAATATTTCCATCAAAATATTTTTGTGATTATAGTAAATATTGTTTTGATGATTACGATCATACTTATTATGATAAATCAGAAAATATTTTATATATCCAGACTGCTTTATTTAAAATAAAGACCAGATATTGGGATTTATCTAATATTGTTAACGTATTTAAAAAGCAAGGTAGAGTTAAAAATTTATAAGTTACTTGTATACTTTGCAATTTCTTGTTTTATAAAATCAGAATCAAATTGCTTTAATTTTTCTTCAATTCTATTTTGAACTGCATATTTTGCAGAATCATATAGTTCATAGTGAATATTATTTTTATTGGCAAAATTTTCTATATAATCCATTAAAATATATATGTGTGGTGAAATATTATTAATATGCGAGTTTGCATATGAGTATTCAATATCTACTATAATACTTTTTATGTCTAGATTTTTGATTTTTTCCAAAAATAAATTAATTTCATCAATATTATCATTAATTCCTGGAATTATTATATATTTTACTTTAACAAGATTTGCATAATCATCTTTCAGTTTTTTTCTATAATGTTTTATATTATTCCAGACTTTATCTGATTTATCTACTCTTTTTATTTTTTTGTATGTTGCTTTACAAGCAGAATCAGGAGATATTACAACAGTTATTTTCCCTTCTTTTAAGCCGTTCCTTATTGCTCTGCTGAATAAAATTCCTGAGGAATGTACTCTTATTTTTGAACCTTCTTTTATAAAAATCTTTATTAAATCCTCAAATTCTTTTAAGATTGTGGGTTCTCCCCCCTGAAAAGTTATTTCTCCATTATTTTTAAATTTACCTGATTTTATAAGTTCTTTTATTGCTTTTAATGTATTGTTTTTTGTTTTAGGTTTATTTGTTTGGACTCCGCAATATATACAGTTTGAATTACATTGGCTCCAGTGATCAAAATTTATGTATGAAATATAATCTTCATCATCCCAATCTTCTATTCTGAGATTATAGCATCCTTCGCAATCAGGGATATCTTTCTCCTGTTGATATCTTCTTTGTTGTCTTTTTACTTTAAAGATATGATCCCAATTTATTATGCTGGCTTCAAATTGAGGAATAATAATCGGTTGCCCTTTATTAAATTCTCTGGATAGACAACAAGATTTAATTGAATCTACGTCAATTGAAATACCATGTTCTATTAAGTGGCAGCTTTTATATTTCATAATTTCTCCCGAAAATATTTTATCACAGTTTTTATTTATGAAAAAAAGCTTTTATCTTGTTAATAAAAGATATTTTTTGCAATTTATTTGTTTTAAATATTTTCTTTAATACAATATTTTGTTCTGTATAATCCATATCTAAATAAAAACTGTATTTTTTTGTAATTCTAAAAAAGTATAAAATTAGCTCACTAAAATCTTTTTTACAGTTATATAGGGGGATTGGATTATTTATCCAATTAGAGATGTCTTTATAATCCAGTCTCAGTCCTATTATATTTATACCTATTTTATACATTGATTCGACAAAATTTTTAATATCTTTTTTATTATCATTGCAATTTTTTATTAATGTATAGTATATTTTTATTCCATTTTTATCTTTTGCGTTTTCCATATACATTTTAAGTGTTTTAGAAAAATCATTGATAGATAAATGTTGTTGGTCTCTGTTATCGAAAATGACAGATAAATTCCCTTTCCCTTGTTTTAGTATTTCATCTATGATTGGTCTATATTTTATATTATTTATGAAAAAATTAATTTGTTTATATCCGTTTGCTTCAAAAAGAGTTATGAGTTTATTTAATTCTTTAAAATTATCTATGTCTCCACTTTGGAATTCTATAAGCAAATTATCTGTATCTAAAAGATTTTGCTTATATAAATCTAAAATTACATCAAAAATATTGTATTTTAAAGTAATACTATTCCAAAAACTCAATATTATATGAGTATACTTGGATGGAGTTTCTTCATCTTCAATAAGTTGACAACATTTATAACAGGGAAATGACTTTATATTTTCACTGTTTATTTTTTCTAGAATCTCTTGTTTTTTTTCTTCAAAATTTATATTCTCGTATTCTTTAATACTAAAATTAAAGTAAAAAGGAGCCCTGTTTGAAAAACAAGAGTAACAAGGAGTTATATTATCAGAGGTAAATATAAGTGTATTATTAATATATTTGCAAGTTTTCATTTTATTTTCAATATAATTTAATAATAAGACTAATTTGATTATAATAAAATTTAATTATATCAAAATAGGAATTTCATAACAAGAAAGTATACATTAGTTAAAAATTTTTATTGTATAATGTATAAAAGGTTAGATGAAGGGGCTTGCATGACGTCTGAAACAATTACTGCTAATAAGTTTGCTTTTTCTTTTAAGAAAAATAATATAGATGAGATGTTTCATAATTTAACGGAGAATCCTGTCGGTTGTGAAAAAAAAGATTTTCGCTTAATGATTAGCAATATATATCAGCTTGTTGAAGATGAATTTGCTACTACATTCCAGAACTCAAGCCACGTTATAAAAAATACATATTTCTATTTAATCAAAGAAGGAAAAAATTACGAGGTTTTTGTTACCCCGACAAATAATTTTGATTTTTATTTAAAGTCAAAAGGATCAATGTATCGATTTTCTTCTACTACATATGAAATTGATGAAAACGGAAACAAGGAGACTAAAATTGGTTATAGAGTACCGTTGGAACTGATTTGGGAATATTTCTCAGGTTTTGATTCTATTGTCGAAGCCCCTAATATTACAGACTCATTTAGAATTTTTAATATAATTACGCAGTTTGTGAAGAAAGTAGTAGAAAAGCTTTATTTTATGCCAAAAGTAAATAAAACTGATAATTTCTTTACGATAACGTATGAAATGTTTGCAATTAATGATTTATTGCAAGATTCTATTGATGAAGTGAACACTTTAGATTTCACAAAAATTTCAAATGAAAAGCATATTGCCGATAAGTTAATTGAAGAATATTTGAATTATGTTATTTTTAAGTTTTTAAGATTTAAAGCATATAAATTCAAAGAAATAATTTCATCAATATATTTTATAAAGCCTGCAAATAATAAACGATATCTTCGTTCTTTGGATTTGGCGGAAGCGATTAGTGAATGGTTGGATGAAATATATATAGGTAAATATCCTGTAAGTCCGCAGTTAGACATAGAAAAAATAGAAGAAGATAAATTCTTGTTAACAATCTCTGTTAAAGCGAATAATGAAAAATTGAATGAACAAGAGCCACCAAAACAACTTCTCGAAATCTATCAAGATGGTATTTATTGGGGATATCAAAGTTCATATTTAGTCAATATAGTCGAAAAACAATTGAACTATGCGCTTCGTTATTATAAAGAGCTGGAAACATTATTTGAAGATGAAGACAATCTGAAAATGTATTTATCGTTGAATGATGTTTATAAGTTAATGATTCATACTGCATATTACTTAAATAAAGCAGGTATAAATATTAATTTCCCGCCAAACTTTGGTAATATAGTAGTTCCAAGGGCATCTATAAATGCCAAAATTAAGGCGTCAAGAGAACAAGATGTTGCTGATATTCTAAATGGTAAAGGTGGAAATATTAGTTTATCAAGCATTTTTGATTTCTCATTCCAAGTTTCAATCGGAGATGAGAAAGTTTCTGTAGAAGAATTTGAAAAACTTATTAAAGATGCAAATGGAATAATAGAGTTTAAGAATAAATATATATTAATTGATCAAAATGAAGCCCAGTCTATCATAAATAAATTAAAAAATCCGAAAATAGACAAAATAACAAGGATGGAAATGTTGCATGCTGCGTTTTCAGGTCATTTAAGTGATTATGAATTTGATTATGATGAAGCGTTTGCAAACATAGTCAAAGATTTGGGAAAATCAGTTGAAGTAGCAGCGCCTGAAGGTTTAAATGGTGTTTTAAGACCATATCAAATGGGTGGACTAAAATGGTTATATACAAATACTACAAAAGGTTTTGGCTCTTGTATCGCTGATGATATGGGTCTTGGGAAAACGATACAAGTTATAAGTTTAATTTTAAAATTAAAGGAAGAAAATAAGCTAAAAGATCCGGTGCTTGTAATTTGTCCTACAACTTTAATGGGGAATTGGATAAAAGAATTAAATATGTTTGCACCGTCTTTAAAAGCAAGTGCGTACCATGGTCCTGAACGTAAACTTGATTTGAAATCTGATGTTATAATTACAACATTTGCAATTTTGCGTATAGATATTGAAGAAGTCAAAAAAACAACTTGGGGTATGGTGGTTGTTGATGAAGCACAGAATATTAAAAATCCTGATACTTCTCAAACCGCTGCCGTTAAAGCTTTAAAATCTGATATTAAAATAGCAATGACAGGTACTCCTGTCGAAAATAAATTAACTGAATTATGGAGTATATTCGATTTTATCAATAAAGGATATTTAGGGTCAATTAGAGATTTTCAGAAGTGTTATGCAATTCCGATTGAAAGATTTAAACAATATGAACAAGCAGACAAATTAAAATTATCCATTTCCCCGTTTGTTTTGAGACGTTTAAAAACAGATAAAACAATTATAGATGATCTTCCTGAAAAAATGGTTCTGGATGAATATTGTTATCTGACAAAAACACAAGCTGCTTTGTATGAGAAAACTTTGAACACATTAATGACAGATATCTCTGGTCAAAAGGGAATAAACAGAAGAGGTATTATATTCAAACTTATTACTGCATTAAAGCAAATATGTAACCATCCGTTCCAATATTTAAAATACGGCGAAATGACAAAGGATGTTTCAGGAAAAACTGAAAAATTCATTTCTTTATTATCTCAGATTTTGGAAAATGATGAAAAAGTTATAGCTTTTACGCAATATAAAGAAATGGGAAATATTCTTTCAACAATTATAAAAAATGAGTTAAATATATCTCCATTATTTTTCCACGGTTCATTGAATACTAACCAAAGACAAAATATGTTGCACGAATTCGAAACAAATCCTGATCAAAAAATAATGTTGTTGTCATTAAAGGCTGGTGGTACCGGTTTGAATTTAACCTCTGCAACGAATGTAATCCATTATGATTTATGGTGGAATCCGGCAGTTGAAGAACAAGCAACCGATAGAAGCTATCGTATAGGACAAGACAAAAATGTTATGGTGCATCGTTTAGTTACTATAGGTACTTTTGAAGAAAAAATTGATGAAATGATTAAGCAAAAGAAAGAACTTGTAAATTTAGCAGTATTTGAAGGTGAAAAAGTTATTACAGAACTTTCAGATGAGGAAATTTATAATATATTTAGTCTAGGTAATTTGTAGTAATAGTTATATGCCTATTTCTGTGATATAATCCTAGACATGAAAAGATTTTTTAAAATATTATTTATTAATATTTCTATTATTTTATTCATTCTTGTTGTAGCAGAGGTGGTTTCATTTTATCTTTTAAATAAAGAAGATCCCAATTTTAGATATCAGTTTATAGAACAAAAATTTGAAGATGTGTATCATCGCGGTGAGTATCAGAAATATTTTCGTCCGACTTCTTTTGGTCGTAAAGAAGGTGTAATATTGACGTTTGGATGTTGTATGACTTATGGTGTATTTGTTGATGATGCCGATACATTATCTGCAATTTTAAGTAAGTATACCGGTAAGACTGTTATAAATAGAGGATATCCCGGATGGGGTCTACAACATATGTATTATCAACTAAATGATCCCAATTTTACAGATGAAGTTACCTTAAAACCTGATTATATTGTCTATACAATTATCAGAGATCATTATAGACGAATATATTCAAATAGTAGCGCAAATGAACCGTATTATTTAACATATAAAATAAAAAATGGAAAATTAGTAAAAAGTCTAAATTCAATATTAAATAGGTCATTAATTGTTTATATAATAAGATCTATTCATTGTAGAAATCATTTTGACAAAGAAATAGTTGATTTTTATATAATAGAATCATATAAAAAAGCAAAAGAATTATATCCAAATGCTAAATTTATTGTTCTTGATATGGATGGTATAGCAGAGCTTTATGATGATAGAGCACGTACTGAAAATAAAAAATTAAATAGTTATGGTATAAGATTAATTGATTTAACAAAATATACTGATGGAAAAACAATATGGGAGCTTGATCATAAATATTGGTGTGATGATTTTGCTCATCCATCTGCAGAATATTGGAAAATGGTTATACCTAATATTGTAAAGGAATTTGAATAGATGGTATTACTTAATTCGGATATTTGCATAGCACCTTGGAATATGCTTAGGATTGAAAATAATGGTAATTGCTATATTTGTACAAGTAGTTTTCATAAAATTTCTTTGGGTAATATATTTGAAAAATCATTTGATGAAATTTGGAATGGTGATGTGATTAGAAAGATTAGAAAGAATATACTTTTTAAATCTGATTATTCATATTGTAAGACCGAATTATGCTTGAAATTTGGAGAAAAAGCAGTTGAAACATATGGATTTAAATTCCCTGACAATTCAGAGGAATATACAAATAACTATCCAAAACTAGTTTATTTTGCTTTTGACAGTTCATGTAACCAAAAGTGTATTTTTTGCCGAGATAAAATATCAATGATGTCAAAGGATGAAGTAGAAAAATGGAATTGTATATTTGAAGAAAAAATACTCCCGATTATAAAATACGTACGTATTGTTGAGTTGAATCATGCCGGCGAATTTATGGATGGGATGTTCTCAAAAAATATAATAAAAAGAATGTTAGAGGTTAATGCTGATATAGAATTTAATTTGATAACAAACGGTGTTTCTTTTAATGAGGAAAACATTAAACGTTTGGGTATAGAAAACAAAATTAACACCATACATGTTTCCTTGCATTCTGCTACAAAACAGACATATAAAAAAATATTTAGACAAGATAATTTCGGTAAAGTTATAGAAAATCTTGGATATATAAAGAAATTGAAAGAGAACAATAAAATTAGAAATTTTGAAATAATGTTTGTTATATGTTCATTAAATTATAAAGATATGCCTTTATTTATAAAGCTGGCAAAAAAAATTTCTGCAAGACCATCATTTTCGTTGATAAATTATAATGCAAATGCTAAATATGCATCAAACGAAATTGAATATAATATAACTTCCCCATTACATAGGAATTATAATGACTTTATTAGAATAATAAAAAGAGATATATTTAAAGAATATATTAATAATATGCCACCATATCTTTTAACGCTTGATTATATTGGAAAAAAACAAGTTATATGTAATTATATTAATTATTTTAAAAGAGAAATATATAGATAATATTTAATGCTGTATTATATATTTATTCAAGGTTTAGATAAAAAAGAATTGTTTATATTTAGCGAAACTGAAAATTAATTGAAAATAATGTATATCATAGTCCAAATGACGATAATAATGTTCTTACTGATAGTTTTGCAATTATTTTTTAATATATATATATTCAATAGTTATAAGAATTATAAATTTCTTTGTTCTGTTCATAGTGTAAGTTAAGTTTATGTGAGTTTTTAAAATCTAATATTGAATTTTGATAATATTGTGCTGATATCAGAAGTATTTATAAGCTCTTTTTTTATTGAAATTCATAATCTTTTTGTATATTTTAGTTTCTCTTATTTTTGTATAGTCTACATTGATTATTTTAATTAAAAAAAGAAATTTAGATTTTATAATGTTTAAGAATTAATAATATATAGAAAAAAGTATTAAGTTTATAATTGATTTGCCGATAAATAATAAAAAAGTAAGAAAAGGAAGTATATGGAGAATATTTCAGAAATTAAAACAGGGTTTATTAATTATTTAATTGATAAGTATGGAGAAGATGCTTCCAAAGAAATCTCTTCTTATAGTCCTGACCTTAGTATATTTATGTATAGTTCCGATTTTCAGACATATTTAAAGGAAAACGGCTATTCTGATGTTTCCATATTTACAAAAAGTATAAGTGACCTTAAAGATGTTTTAGAATCTGGTGAAACTAATTCAGTAGAAGAAGGTTCAGACACATTTGTAAGTGAATCCGCAAATGGAAATGCCATTAATGAAAATTTCCTTGCAAATGCTTTAACAGAAGCATTTAATAACGATGAAGATTTATTTGCAGCTGTCAATACAAATGCTAATAAGACTGTTGATACAGAAGAAATAACTGCATTTTTAGATTCTGTAGATGCAATAATGCAGGAAAATCCTGATAGTTTTGAAACAATATTTGACGGAATAGCCAAAGGAATACAAGACATAAAGGGTTCTGCTGCTATTGATAATGTATTAGAATCTATATATAGCAGTGAAGAAGCGATGGAATATCTGGATGTTGATGGCGACGGTCAAATAAGTGACTTTGAAAAAGAATTATTTGAAAGTTATGTTCAAGGAGATAAAGATCAACTAAGTATAGAAGACTTGGAAAAAGCCTTTGAAGAAATGAAAAATGGCAGTTATCAGTATGATGTTAAGCTTCCGGAAGGTGCTATAGCGGTTGAAGATATACCCGAGACTGTTGCCGCAGAAAGCGGTACAAGTTCTGATAATGTATCCGCGAGACAGACCTCTAACCCAACCCAAACTTTAACTTCAACAGGAAGAAGTTATAGTAGCAGCGGCGGTTCATTATCAACTGCTCCAAATACTTCACCAACAGATATAAATGATATGAATTTGGATCAACTAAAGAAAGAACAGTCAACAAGACAAACAAATGTTGATAATGCCCAAAACAATGTTGATTCCGTTCTTTCAGATATAGATGAAATTAAAAACGGTAAATATCAGGATGCTAAAGCTGCTTATGATGAAGCTGTAGAAAATGATGAGAATATAAGTGATGAACTTAAACAAAGAAGAGAAGAAAATCTAAAAGCAATTGAATCAACAACCGGTGAAATTGATTCTTTAAATTCCCAGATAGCAGAAACCGAAGTTTCATTAAATAAAGCAAATGATAAACTTGATGCTGATAATAAAACATTATCTTCTTTGAAGAGTGCATTATCTTCGTATGAAGGTGTATCGTCAGATGATCCTGAAGAACAAAGAAAAATAGATCAAGCAAAACAAGAAATTCAAGCTCAGATAGATGAATTGGAAAATAATACAATTCCTGCAGATGAAGAAGAATGTAAACGTTTGGACGAATTATTAAATGGCGGTGGAAGTTCAGAAGGCTTAAAAGAACAACTTCAAGCGAAAGAGGAAGAACTTGAAACTCTTCAGAAGGAAGAGGATGATATAGAAAAGGAAATCCTGGAAGCTTGTAAAAATGATCCAAACAGTCCTGTAGTAAAGGCACTTGAAGAGTTTAAGGCTGTTGAGGAAGAACTTAACACCTTGAGAGATAAATTGCCTACAGCACAAGAAGAATTAACTCAAGCATTAGATGAATTAAGTGAAGTAAATGAATTAATCAGAACAAAAGAAGCAGAAGAAACTGAGACAGAAAATATGCACTATAGCGGAAGTTTACCTGATGCTTTGGTTGCGGAATTGGATGCTCAATTAGGAAGCGGATTCTGTGCTAAGCTTGAAGAAGTTGCAAAAAATATCAATTGTGATCCGAAAGATTTAATTGGTATGATGCAGAGTGAATCTGGTATTAATCCATCTGCATATAATAACAATGGCGGTGCAACCGGTTTAATACAATTTATGCCTTCAACTGCAAGAAGTCTGGGAACAACTACTCAGGAACTACTTAATATGAGTGCTATTGAGCAATTAGATTATGTTGAACAATATTTCTCTAACTGGACAGGCGGTTCAGGTCAAAGATTAACAGGTGGTGACTTGTATACATTATGTTTCTTGCCTGCGTTCTTAGATAAAGAGGTGTTATGTTCTTCATCTGATAGCTCTACATCTGTATACTATAATGCAAATTCCGGACTTGATGCGAATGGAGACGGTAATATTACTAAATCAGAATTAAGTAATAGAGTTTCTAATAAATATCAAGAAGTGTTGAAAAAATATGGTATTTCGGAATAATATCTGAAATTTGTTTAAATTTCTAATATTTTAAAAACTAAGGACTAAAAAATAACTAGTCCTTAGTTTTTTGTGTTCAAAAAGATATGAAAAGTTTATTTAATCTTTTTTATAATTATATACAAGAAAGTTTGTTTACAATATAATTTAGTAGACCGATATTAGGTTAGCGTATAATTATTTATAAAATAATGGATAAAGAAACAGGAGGTAATATGCAAGTTACACATGAAATCGAAAATCAATGTTGTGTAAAAAGAGGTGTAAAAGGCGTGCCTGCTCCAATCCCTCAAGAAGGTGAATGGACAAAGTGCAAAGAAATTAAAGATATTTCAGGTTTAACTCATGGTTGTGGATGTTGTGCTCCGCAACAAGGTACTTGTAAATTAACATTAAACGTTAAAGAAGGTGTAATACAAGAAGCTTTAGTTGAAACATTAGGTTGTTCAGGGATGACTCACTCAGCAGCTATGGCAGGTGAAATTCTTCCGGGTAAAACAATATTAGAAGCATTAAATACAGACTTGGTTTGTGATGCTATAAACGTTGCAATGAGAGAATTATTCTTACAAATAGTATACGGAAGAACTCAAACAGCATTTTCTGAAGGCGGACTTCCAATAGGTGCCGGCTTAGAAGATTTAGGAAAAGGTCTTCGTTCACAAGTCGGTACAATTCACTCTACAAAACAAAAAGGTGTAAGATACTTAGAACTTGCTGAAGGTTATATTTTAGAACTTGGTTTAGATAAAAATGACGAAGTAATCGGTTATAAGTTTGTTAACTTGGGTAAAGTAATGGATGCTATTAAAGCAGGAAAAGATCCAAAAGAAGCTTATGAAAAGAATATCGGAACATACGGCAGATTCCAAGATGCTGTTAAAACAATCGACCCACGTAAACAATAATAAAATTTGTATAACTAATTAAAATAAGGAAATAAAACTATGGCAAAATTTGAAGGACAAGATAGACGTCAAAAAACTATAGATAAAGTTCTAAAAGAATATGGCTTCAAATCTTTAGATGAAGCAAATGAATTATGTCTATCAAAAGGTATAAATGTAGATGAAATTGTTAAAGGTATTCAACCAATTGCATTTGATAACGCATCTTGGGCATATACATTAGGATGTGCAATTGCAATAAAGAAAGGTATCAAAAATGCAGCAGATGCAGCTGAAGCTATCGGTGAAGGTTTACAAGCTTTTGCAGTTCCGGGTTCAGTTGGTGATACAAGAAAAGTAGGCTTAGGACATGGTAATTTAGGTGCTATGTTATTAAGAGAAGAAACAAAATGTTTCTGTTTCTTAGCCGGTCACGAATCATTTGCAGCAGCTGAAGGTGCTATTGGTATTGCAAGAAATGCAAACAAAGTAAGAAAAGAACCTTTAAGAGTTATTTTAAACGGTTTAGGTAAAGATGCTGCTTATATCATTGCAAGAATTAACGGTTTTACAGCTGTAGAAACTGCATATGACTATAAAACAGGCGAATTGAAAGTATTAAAAGAAACACCGTTCTCAGATGGAGAAAGAGCAAAAGTTAAATGCTATGGTGCAGATGATGTATCAGAAGGTGTTGCAATTATGATAAAAGAAGGTGTTGATGTATCTATTACAGGTAACTCAACAAACCCAACTCGTTTCCAACACCCGGTTGCAGGTACATATAAAAAATGGTGCTGGGAAAACGGTAGAAAATACTTCTCAGTAGCATCAGGTGGCGGTACAGGTAGAACACTTCACCCTGATAATGTTGCTGCTGGTCCTGCTTCTTATGGTATGACTGATACAATGGGAAGAATGCACGGTGACGCTCAATTTGCCGGTTCATCTTCAGTTCCTGCTCACGTAGAAATGATGGGTGTAATTGGTATGGGTAATAACCCAATGGTAGGTGCTACAGTTGCAGTTGCTGTTGCAGTTGAAAATGCTATGAAATAAGATATTATTACATATTATTTTAAAAGGAGGGGTTAAACCCCTCCTTTTTTATGTTGAAAATTTTATATTTTAAAATAGTTATATACAAGAATGAAAAAAAATTGTAATATGGAGTATAACAAAAATTTTAAGAATTAAGATGAAAAAGATTTTAATTTTTAAAATAAGTGAGGGAAGTTGAAGAGATATTTTGCTTTCTAAAAAAGAAGATAAAGCTGATGTGGTAAAGACCATATCAGCATTTTGCGTTTTAAGACATTTAATAAGGATTATATAATGACTGACGAGAATAAGAATGTAGAAAATAATCGAGAAGAAAATCAAAATAGACAAGAATGCAATAAAAGCTGGTGGAAAAATGTTGGGTTAAAACACAACCTAAAGGCTAGAATTAAAATATTATTTTTGATGACGTTAATCTTATGTAGCATACTATTAGTTTCCGGTTGTAAAAAAATAACTAATGATAAATATGTAAATATGAAAACAATAGAAAATAATGCAATAAAAGAACAAAAAAAAGAAACTCATATTGAAGAAAAAGAAATTAAACCGTTGGAAATAGCAACGCCTGAGGAATGCAAACAAAAAGGGCTTCATTATATAGGTGAGATGAATGTTCCTAGAGTATTTCACAAAACTATAAAATTAAAAAATAATGATATAGTAATAGTTGGTGGATACAAAATAATTAAAAACATAAAACAAACGGGTTATGGTATAAATACAAGTACAAAGCCAGAAATTGATTATGAACACGATTATTTAGATTATACTTCTGAGAAGTCAAAAGAATATTTTAATACTATCTATAATAAATTTTATAATAAACAACCCATTTCTGAAAACATAACAAATAAAAATGATTTGTATATAGATTATATTACATTAAATGAATATAAAATTCCTATTGAATATCGTAAAAATCCAAATTATATATCACAAATTAACTTAAAAGATGGAAAAATATTACTATATAATCGTGCCTGTAATGCAAAAAATGCACAAATTATGTATATATATGTTTTTGATATTTTTACTAAAAAGTATATAAAATCTTGCAAATTAGACTCTATGGGGAAGCATCATAATGTTATTGAGTCTACACCAGAAAAAATAGGAAAAGATAAGATTTTATTTCTAGGTGGAATACAATATAAAGCGTGTGATAATGTTTCAATGTGTCTATATGAAATAGGAGAAAAATATTATTGTAAAGCCCAAATATATGATATTTCCAAAAATAAAATTATAAAAAAAATAGATTTTTTATTTAAGGATGTTTTAATTCCAATTAAAACAATTAAACTACCAAATGGGAATATACTTATTCTTGAAAGAAATCAAATAAGACAAATATTTAATTCTAGGACATTTGAATTCGAAAGACTTGAAAACATATCCAAATTAAATGTCTATTTGCCAAATCTTTTAATTTTAAATGATAATCAGGTATTAATAACTGGAGGTATAGATGAAAAAACTGGTGCTGTAAGTTCATCAGCTTGGATTTATACATATTAATTAAAGGAGTCTGTAGGTTGGGTTTGACTGCTTTTTCCAAAATCTTTGATTTTGTGCAAAATGTCTGGTTTCCCATAACCCAACAGAAAAATCTATAAAAGGCTAAAAAGTTAGAAAACTAAATGTTTTAACAA
>CALUPV010000021.1 GCA_944322745.1 Candidatus Gastranaerophilales bacterium
GATTTATAATACTAATATGGATTTAAAATTATTGAAAAAGATATCATTAGTCGTTTTTTTATTTATAACAGCTTCTTACTCCTATGCAATTGTAGATGTAAGTAAAATTACAATCCAGGAGGCTGTTGAAATTGCTAGTAAAAATAATCTTGATATTCAATCATCAAGATTGAATTTGAATATTGAAGACAATAATATAAAAGCAGTGAACAGACTTCAGAATCCATCTTTGGGGACATTTTTTAATATGGGGCAGGCTGGAAAAGGAAATCCGCAACAGATTGGTGTATCGCAGACTATAGAAATTGCTAAAAGGTCACCTAGAAAAGACCTCGCAAAGTCAAATTATTATCTTTCTCAACGCAATCTTGAATATTTGGAAGCTGATTTAAGAATGGACGTTCGAGAAGCTTATACCAATTTACTTGCAAAAAAATCTGTACTTGCAACGATGCAAGAGAATGAAAATTTACTAAATAAATTAGTTGAAGTTGCCAAGGAAAAACATAAGTCAGGCAAAGTAGCCGAAATTGATGTTCTTCAAGCTCAGTTGCTTGTTAATCAAATCAGAACAGAAGTTAATTCTGCTAAATATGATGTTAAAACAGCTTTATATGAGTTTAATAAAGTTATTAACAGTCCTGATGGCTTTTATGATACGGTTCAAGACCATTTTACTAAAGAATATCAACCTCTTACTATGCCAAAACCATCTGATAAAATGCCTCCATTCGAAATAATAGCTAATGAAGCTATTAATAACAGAGTTGATATTAAAATTGCTCTACAGCAGATAGAAGTTGCAGAAAAAAACTTACTTGTTGTTTTAAGACAAAAAATTCCTGATTTAGAATTGCAAGCCGGATACAGTTATCAAAATCCCGGTCAATCAGGTGATGGTATTTTTAAACACGGGGCATTTGTCGGTGCTAATATTGTGAATATCCCACTTCTATATAATTATTCTCCTGAAATAAAAAATGCAAAACTAAGATTGGAGCAGGCTCATTTAAACTATGCTTCTGTTGAAAATAAAGCTGAAAATGATTTAAAGAAAGCTTATGAAAAATTTTTAACTGCTCAAGTAAATTTGAATTACTATAATGATGAATTACTTTCGAATTCAGAAGAATTGATTCTTGCTTCAAGAAAAAGTTATAAAGAAGGTAAAATTGATTTAACTACTCTTATCACAATGGAAGAGTCTTACCGTATGATTACCATCGCTCATACTTATGCTTTAGCTGAATTTTATAATGCTTGGAATTTCTTTGTAAGAGAAGTTAATAATGAAAACTTTAAAATTTATATGGAAGAAGCAGTTTAATTATTATCTTGTATAAACTCTTGATAAACGAACTTTTAATCTGCAAGTAAGTTCGTAGTTTATTGTTCCTAAAATATTTGCCCAATCATTAATTGAAATTGATTCTTTTCCATCATTGCCAATTAAGGTTATAACATCTCCTTCATTTGCTTTTACATTGGAAATATCAAACATCATTTGATCCATTGTTATATTTCCGATTTGAGGAACTTTTTGACCATTTAAAATACCGTAAATTTTATTTGAAAGGCGTCTGTCTACGCCGTCTGCATAACCAATCGGAATTGTTGCAATGGTTGTCTCTTTATCTGTTGTATATGTATGGCAGTAACTTACTCCACTGCCTTTATGTGCTGTATGAATATTTATTATTCTTGCTTTTAAACTCATTGCAGGAATTAAGTCAGGAATTTTTTTTGCGAAATTTGGTAAATCCGGAACTAAACCGTATAAAGCGAGTCCAAGTCTTACCATATTATATTTATCTTCTTTATAGCCGGATATTGTTGCTGCTGTGTTGAAACAATGTAGAATTAATCCGTCGGTATTTACTTGTGATAATACTTCATTCCATATTGACAATTGTTCATTTGTTTTTTCTTCTGTTTCAGCATTTGCGAAATGAGTAAAAATACCCTGAAGTTCAATGCTTTCTCTTTTTTGAACTTCTTTTATAAAATTGACAGCATCTTCCTTTTCTACACCAATTCTATTCATTCCTGTATCAAGTTTAATATGTGCTTTTGTTTTTAAGCCTGTTTTTTTATAAGTTAAATCAGCAGCTTCAATATGATTTTCTAAGAATAGAGAAAGAGATATATTATTTTGTGCTGCATAATCAAATGCCCAAACTGGTGCTGCCCCAAGAACAAGAATAGGGCAAGTGAATTTATTATTACGCAGTTCCATTCCTTCATCAATTGATGCAACACCAAGATAATCTACACCGGATGCTAAAAGTGTTGGTGCTATCATTGAACTTCCATGACCATATGCATCAGCTTTTACTACTGCAAGTATTTTGGTATTTGGTCTTACGAATGACTTTAATTCAAGTATATTATGTTCTATAGCGTCAAGGTTTATTTCAATCCACGCATCTCTCTTCGTATTAATATTTGATAATCTTTGAAATTTCATATTTATATTTTAGTTAAAAAAAATATTTTGGTATACTGTTTTTATTGAGGTGTAATATTTTATGATAAATAAAAAGGATATCTATTGTATATTTGCTATATTGTTTGTTAGTACTATATTCTTTATATCTTCATATTCTCGTTTTGGAATGTTTTTTATTGATACATCAAGAGAAGTCTATATCCCAATGGTAATGAATAATGGAGATGTTCTTTATAAAGATATTTTTAATGTTTATGCTCCGTTAGGTTATCAATTAAATGCTTTGTTAACAAAATTATTTGGTGAACATTTAAGAACATTTTATTTTGCTGGTTTTATAAATTCATTAATTTTTTCTATTGGATTATACATTTTATTACGGTTTTTTCAAAAAGATAGATATTTATTAAATACTACTATAGTGTTGTTTATAATTGTTTCTTGTATTTATGCGGTTTCTCTTGTTAATTATATTTTTCCATATTCATATTCAATTATATATTCACTAACTGCTATTTTATATGCAATCATTTTTTTTCTTTACTATATAAAAAAGCGAAAAAAGATATGTATAATAATTTCTTTTTTGCTTTTTGGTATAAGTTTTTGGCTTAAATATGAATTTGTTTTCTGGGGTCTTTTACTTATATATGTTCTGTTCGATAGTGAAACCAGTCTTAAAACTAAAATATATTGTATTATTGCCTTTCTTTCTCTTCCTTGCTTATCAACAATAATACTTTTCTTCCAAGGTTGTTCTTTTCAAGATGTTAAAAGTGCTGTTAATTATATTTTTTTACTATCAAAATCACAAGAAGTTGCGGAATGCTATGAGTTTCTTGGGTTAATACCTTCCACTGAGTCTATGAAAGATATTTTTGAATATTTCATAAAAACTTTTTCCTTTTCTATGTTGTTCTTATTTTTTGTATTTAAAGTATTGTTTATAGAAAATAAGATTTTTCGCTATATTACTATAATTATTTTTTCTTTTATATGTATATTAGTTCTATTACCAACTTTTTATATATCTAATTCTTTCTATTTTAATTGGATTGGAATATTTGTTTTAATTCTATTATTTATTTTTAGTATTATTTTTTATCTGAGATTTAAAAAAAATCAAGTTAACGAAAATGATAAATTCTTTTTTATTCTTTTATTATCGTCCATTCTTACGTCAATGAAATGCATATTTTCTATAAATTTTAATAATTATGGCTCATATTATTTTCCTTTGCTTTTTGTTGTAGTTATTCTATTTTTTGTGTCATATATTCCTGACTTGATGATGATAAATAATAAAATAAAAAAGAATATCTACTATTCAAGTTGTATTTTTCTTTGTTTATTATTTATTTTATATAGTTTTTCTAATATAGAAAGAAGAAGATATGCTTTTTCTATACCTATAGAAACAGAAAAAGGAATTATATTTGTTGATGAACAAAAAGGATTGGCAATAAATAATCTTATTAGCTATATAAAAGATAATACAAATAAAGATGATACAATACTTGTTCTTCCTGAAGGTGCTGCAATTAATTTCCTGACAGACAGAAAATCAAATAATAAATATTATTATTTGATTCCTCCAAACATTGAAATTTTTGGAGAAGATAATATTGTAAAGGATTTAGAAAATAATCTTCCTGATTATCTTGTAATTCAGCCAATGTCTTACCTGAATTTTAATGAAACATATTTCTGTGAAAGTTTTGGGAATAAAATATGTTCTATAATTCCAAAATATTATGAAAAACCTATTGTTTTCGGAAAAGAATTTTGGTTAGCTATATATAAGAAAAAAGAATCAGCTCCTAACTAAATACAAAATAATATATCTAATATGATATACTTTAACTGAAAGCAGGATAGATAAAATGGATAAAAATGAAAAACTTAAAATAATAGAAGATATGCAGCAAGTAGTTGAGCAAATGAGGCTTGATGATTTAGAAGAAGATCCTTCATTAGAGAATGAAAATTTTGAATGTTCTTGTTGCGGAAAAACAAAATCATTAGCCGGTTCTATTCAATATGGAAAATACAGACTCTGTAATGATTGCGTACTATTGGCTGAAACGGGTTTTGCTATCGGTAAATTTAAAAATGCTGATGAACTAATAAAGGCAATGGAAGATACAAGACTACAAGAAATGTGTGATTTTATAAAACAAGAAGAAAAAAAAGAAAGTAATTAAATGCATAGACTTACCTATTTAAACGAAAATTTAAAAAAAGGATGTCTTATAAGATGGCCCCATCAGTGCTTCCCAATGCCTGTTTATATTGCTCCTTGCACTTGGTATTCTATGAAAGAAGCTGATAGATATTCATATGTAAATATGGTAATAGAGGCTCTAAATACTTGGGAAAGAGTTGGAGAAGGTAAATTTTCTTTTTACTTAGTTAATACATTAAATGAATCTCAAATGAATGTTGAATGGCGAAGAGTTGACAGAAAATCATTGGGAAATTGCAGTTTTAGTTATGATAATGAATCAAGGTTATATTCTGCCGAAGTTTCAATTGGTATATCTGACGGTATAATCCACAGAAAATATATGGATGAAAATGAGGTATATCATACGATTCTCCACGAAATCGGGCATGCACTAGGGTTAGGACACTCCAGTAATCCTGAAGATATTATGTATACTCCCCATCAATATGGTGTAATTAATTTATCAAAAAGAGATATCGCATCTGTAAAATGGCTGTATTCTCTTCCTTATGGTGCTTCAGCTAAAAGCTTAAATGAATTATATTCTACAAATTACGGTAATATAGATGATATTATTATGCATATTGCATCTGGCAGCGCTGAGTCTAAATTTCAAAAAACACTAAAAAGTATAAGAAAACCGACTCGTAATCTTGAAGAAGAACAAGAAAAACTGGCTCAAATGAAGAAGTTTCATATATCTATTCAAAATGTAAAACTTCCAAAAGAACTCGCTGATAAATTTAAAGATATGTAATTATTTTGTGTAATAATAAAATAGAGAGCAGACGAACAATCGCGTATAAGTATTCTTATATGAGGAAAGTCCGGACACCTTAGGGCAGAACGACGGATAACGTCCGCCGAGGGTAACCTCAGGAATAGTGCCACAGAAAAGTAAACAACCTTTTTATAAGGTTCAGGTGCAACGGTAGTGTAAAAGACTACCAGAGGTATTGAGAAATACCTGCTCGGTAAACTCCGTTCGGGTGCAAGATTGAATTAAAGATTAAGGTGACCCGCCGTCTTTAGAAAAATCGCTTGAGCTATAGGGCAACCTATTTCCCAGACAGATGATTGTTTAGAAACAGAATCCGGCTTATGAACTGCTCTCTTTTATCCTAACACCAGACCGTTGTTGAACATATATTCTGAGAGTTCTTGTATCCTTTTTTTGTTTTCTTCCATATTTGGATAGTTTTGCATTGCAAGTTCACAAATATCAATTTTGTTTTTTCTTAATTCTTCTGCATTTAGGTCGGGAAGTTTTGCTGCACTTGTTGTTAATTCTAACTTTCTTTTTGCATCCATTCTTGTTTGTACTTTTGGATAGTTTGATGCATATATCTGACTTGCACTTGCTCTATCTGTTATTGCGGCATATGATGCTTCTAACAAATATCTTGTTACAGCTGTTTCTACATCTTCTATTGCTTTATGTGCTTTTTGAATTAGTGTTTCTTCACCTAAATCCAGATTATCTGTTCTACCTATTACTTCCATAATTTGATATTTTTTTTCTAATAGTCTTTTATGAAGCTCATAACCAACTTTTACCGTATATGGGAGGGATGGATTTAATGAAATATATGATGTTACACCAAAGAATCTGTTTAGATTAGAATCTTCGTATAGTAAAAGCGGTTCTGACGGATATTCCTCATCATTTGGGTCTACCTCTGTTTTATATTCGCCTGCAAGAGTCTCGGTAAATACTTGTACTTGGGGTGGACGTTCTCTATATTCTAACCTTGGTAAACCAACGTTGCCTCTTCTTATGAAACAATCTTGGTATGGATATTGATTTGCAATTTCATTTAATAACAATGCATCTTTTTTTAGAAATGTCGGTATAGAAGTTTTTTCAGCAACTTCCCCTAAATCAACAATATCTTCAATATATATACCTTTAAAGGATGGACCTAGTTGTGATTGCTCTTTATTTTTAATGTTATTGTTTTGTTTCGGAAATAAAGAATTTAATGTATTTGAAATAGGTGAAATATTCATACAAAACTCCTTTGATATACAGTTGAAAAAAGAACAATTTAAAAATTGCCTTTTATCTAAATTTTGTAAATAAAAATTAACATTTCTTGTCATTATGTCAATTATTTATATTTATCTTTTTTATCACTTTGAAAAGTAAGGCTAGTATCAGGTTTTATGAAAATAAGTTCTTCTTTCAATAATAATATATATAGTAAAAAATCTTCTCCTCAATCATTTAAAGGTATTCCTCAAAACCCTCATTTTATGCCTAATATTTTGGGAAAAATCGGAAAACTTGCAGGGGAATATGTTAGCATGCCGGAACAAAAATTATTTCTTGCTACTACAGCTTTAATGTTTGTACCTTTGATTGATTTAAAGTATGCAGATGAAGATAAAAAGGTTGATACGGCAATTAAATCTGCTTCAAAGGCCATGATGGGTGGATTAACAGGTGTTATAATCAGAGCTGCTTTCCTTAAATTTATGGATAAATTTGTTGGATTAGGTAAACATAATGTTATTAATACTTATTTATTGCCCCCTAAGGCCAGCGAATTAAATGCGAAACTTTCTGCTGCAAAAAATGAAGCAGAAAAATTGGTTCTTTCTAAGAAAGTAAAACAGTATAGTCAAACAATGGGTACATTATTTGCTATTATATTTATGACTTTCTTCTCCAATTCTAAGATTGATGTTCCTTTAACAAGTGATATGCAAGATCTTATAACCGGTGTGGTTAAAGAAAATAAAACTTGGTTGAAGTCATTGGGTGATGTTTCTAAAGCACGTAAAGAAAAGATTTCAAATTGGTTCACAAAGAAAAAGAAAATTTTGTCTAATTTTAAAGATAAATTTATAAAAATTATTGGTGTCATTAGAGAAAATCCTAATTCTGCAAAAAGTAAGGAGTCAAATAAATGAAGGCTCCATTAAGAATTTTACAGAAAGTTGTTTTTGCCCCTTTACATAAATTTCACAAGAATTTTCTCAGCAGAACGGCCAGAGGAAAGTTCTTTAGTACAGTAACCGATTTTATATTTGATTGTAGCAAAGAAACTGCTTTAATAATGCTTTTTTGTAATGCATTATCTATTGTTTCAAGCCATATTGCTCAAATTGGTGGGTTGAAAAAAAGTAATCGTGAGAACAAAGAATATTTAATTACACAAGAAAAACAAGAATTATCTCTTGATTTATTGCTTGCGATTATTCCTCCATTTATTTTGAATAATTTTTTGAAGAAGAAGCTGGAAAGTGGTAATTTAACAACTTCTGAAGCAAGAGAAAAATTGATTAATGTTGTTGCTCCTGTTGTAGGTGTCTCAAGGGATGAACTGTATAGTACCGAACATATTAGACCAATAAAAGAAACAGTGGCTTCTTTGACTTCAAAGATTTTAAATTTAATTCTGAAGAAAAATAAAAAATTACCAATGAAGGTTGAAAATGTAATACGTTCACTTGATAAAAAAGCAAAATCTGTTCTTCCTGATGCAACTACTATGTTGCCTTTTGTTACTTTAGAAGATATTGCTTGTGATTTCGATAATCTTGCAAAAGAAAAAAGAATCAGCAGTGGTATTTTAAGAAAGTTTAGAAACGGCAGTGCTTATGATGATTTATGCGGTCAAAATAACGGAATTCTTATTATGGCAACAATTGCATATTCTATTCTTGCCAGTAATATTATTATGCCAATTCTTAAAAATAAACTTTCAAATCGATCATATGAAAAACAACTTGCTAAAATGGGTGAAACTAAAGAAAGTATAAAAAGAAAGAAACGTTATGAATTCACTTCTGTTCCTATTATCTCTGAGAAAGATTCTAAATTATTTGAAACTTTCTCAAATTTTGATAATTCAACAACAAAAGCAAAACAAATTGATATTTCTGCATCAGAGAAAATTAAGGAACCTGAACAAATTCCAAGGCCGTTTAATTCATTTGATTCGTATAGCAAGATAGCATCTCAATCATTAGGGTTGAGAATTTAGTTTTTATTTATATAAATAATTGTTATAATATTTTTATTCGTGTCCGTAGCTTAATTGGATAGAGCAAAGATCTCCGAAGTCTTTAGGTGTGGGTTCAATTCCCATCGGGCGCAAAGTTTTGATATAGTTAGACTTTATATAAGGGAATTGAACCAATAATTTACTTTGTAAATTAGGGTTCGCTCATTCATCTTTAATAAATTTTATAATTATTATGTACGTCTTTTCTTTTATGTTTGACAAGTAAATATTATTACATAATAATATTCATAACCTGCTGGTTGCGATAGTTGTATACATTTTTTATTTTTCTTTTTAATATATCCAAAAGTATTATTTCATTGATTTCATGAAAAAAACGATACTACTTATAATAACTTTATTTTTTATTTTAGGTCCTTCATATGCAATTGAAGAAGTTTATCTTGAAGCAGAAGGCCTAAATTTGACTAAGTATGGAGATTTTCTTTCAGATGTTTATTATGGAAAGGTTGAAAATGCTCCTGCAATATTGAAATTGGTAAGTAAAAATGGATTAGAGATTGAAAAATCTTTTATTAATTCTGTCAAATTCCATTTTTTGTATTCAGGTGATTTATCATATATTCATTCCGAAAGTTCAAAAGATCAAACAAAATATTTTTTTTATTCTGTAGAACCGAAAATTTCAATGAACTTTAATAATAACAAAAATCAAGCAATGTTTAATATTAATCTTACAAGTGATATTCCCGGATATGAAAAGCACTTTGCTCAAATGTTGAGAATGGTATACATATCGCACAAAATTTCTCCTAATCAGATGTTTGTATTCGGTCAATATACTCGTGTGCCAACAACATACGATGGTGCAGGAAGTTTATTTGGTCAGGATGCTTTTTATAAAACGCAGCTCGGACGAATCTTTGGAAATACAATGTCTGTAGGTGTAAGAAACATAGGAAATTACAAGTATGTTGACTATGATATTGGTATATATGATAGTACGAGGTTTATGCAAAGTTTTGGTAAAGGATTTGATTTTACCGGCTATGTAATGTTCAAACCGTTTGCTGATTTCAAAGAAAGAATAGGTGATTTTAAGCTTGGAACAGGCTACAATATAGGCAAGTATAATATTAGTTATAATCAATACTCATTTTTTGCAGGTTATGATTACAAAAAATTTCATGCAAAAGTAGAATATGCATCAGCAGACGGTTATAATGGAATTTATGAATCCCGGAATTCTGCCGAGGGTTTTTATACTACCTTGATGTATGATATTACTTCAAAGTTGACGGTACTTGGCAGATACGATATTTTTGATAAGAATATATATGCAAATAATGATACTACTAATGAATATACGCTTGGACTGATTTATAGTCCATATAAAAATATAAAATTCTTATTGAATTATGTTCTAACGCACGGAACTAATCAACCATCATCAAATAGCATATTATTTGCTACAAGGTTTATCTTATAATTTAGTATGTCATATTATCTAAAATCTAAAATTTGTTGAGAAATTTAATTGTGATTTAGTTGGTTCATTTTGATAAGTATATGTCTGACCTGCTCCTAAGTTAAGGTTCATACGGTCATCTCTAAATGGTTTCAATGAAATAACGACCTCATTTTTATGCTGTTTATCTGTCATATTGTTTGTAAATATGTTTTTTAATGACATGTGCTCGCTTATTTTTAGTTCCGGAGCAAAAGAAATAGAACCGGGTCGTTTTTTTCCTCTTATGTCCAGATCATTTTGACTATATGATGAGGTAAAAGAAAATCTATCTTTCTGATATTTTGAATATAAAGACAATGAATCACTTAAATTTCCTGAAGATGAAGTTGTTTTATATGTTGTACCTAAAATAGTATTTTTACTTATATCTTTTTCTAATGATTTTGAAATAGACCTTTTTTGCGGAAGTGGTCTATTAACATCTTGATATAACAATTTGTCATAGTTTCTTTTGGAAGGTGCTTTTTTTAAGTCTATTTGGTTATATTCTATGCTGCCTTTTTTTACTATATCATTATTGACTGCTTCAATTGATTCATCATCAAGCTTTAAAAAAATTGCATTAGAATCTTGAGCTATAGAGCATACATATAAACTCTGTAAGAATAATAAAACTAATATCATAAAATATATTTGCATAATTATATTATACTAAATATAAGACAATTAGCCAAAAATAAGATTTTTATAAGATTTTAAAATAATTATATGAGAAGAAGCATAAAACAATGTTTATTTAAAATATTCTGTGAAAGGTAAAATATTTAAGCTTTTGCAGAATGGAGCATATTGTAATATTATTTAAATATAAGTAAATTTTGAGATTTAAAATAAAATGAAATATTATGCAATAATTTTGGCATCAGGAACCGGTTCTAGAATTGGTTTAGATATTCCTAAACAATTTTATAAGTTAAAGAATAAAACTATTCTGGAATACTCAATTGAAATATTTGAGAATCATCCAAATATTGACAATATAATTGTTGTTTCAAATCCTAATTTTATAGATTTAACAAAAGAAATAATAGAAAAAAATGATTATAAAAAAGTGAAAAAGCTTTTACCGGGTGGTAGCACAAGGCAGAAAAGTTCTTATATTGGTGTTAGTTCAATTAATGATGCAGAGGCGAAAGTTTTAATTCATGATGCAGTCCGGCCATTTGTTTCTAAACAAATAATTGATGATTGTATATTAGCCTTGGATAAATATAATGCAGTAAATGTTGCAATAGAATCATCTGATACTATATTAGAAGTAGATGAAAATAATTTTATAAAAAGTATTCCCAATAGAAAGAATTTAATGCGATGTCAAACCCCACAATGTTTTAACTTGGCAACAATAAAGCAAGCGCATGAATTTGCAAATAATGATCCAAACTACACTGCAACTGATGACTGTGGGCTTATTTTAAAATACAAATTAGATAAAATATATATTGTTAAAGGTGATGAAAAAAATATAAAAATAACATACCCATCTGATTTAATTATTGCAGAAAATATATTAGAAAAAAAAGTTAATTAGAATTGTTTTCTGTAACCTACTTAATAACTTTAGCAAGGTTTTAAATGGTGGAAAAATCAAGACAAGAGATACTATCCAGAGTTTCTCCATTTTAACTTATTTATATTTACAGTATTACTCTGAATTATTGTAACATCAAGTGTTTGCAGTACAAAGTTATCATTTGAACATATCTACTTTTTGTTAAAAATTTGTTATAATATTATTATCCCTTGCTAACCCATACTAGTCGTATGAATGTTAGCGAGGGATATCTCTTAAAAACAGTATTTTTATTACTATCTTTGCCTAAGGCAATTTCATAAAATTATGATATAATAACTTTTGCTATGAAGAAAATAAGTTTAGTATTTTTTATTGTTTTGTTTTTATTATTTACTATTGTAAACAGTATGAAAGCTAAGGAAGAAAAGATTTCTAAAGAAAATTGGGTACAATTAAGTAATAATATTTTTATAGATAAAAATTCTGTTGTTAAAGAAAAATACTCAACATCTGCTTGGTTTAAAGTATATGCTTCAGAAGATAATAATTTAGGAACAATCAATGATAACTACGTTCTATATGAATTAGTAAAATATGAGGCAGGATGTGATTCAGATGTACTTGCATTATTACATATAAAATCTTTTGATATTAATGGTAATATGATTCAAGATACACAAAACTCTTACAATGTTTTTTCTGGACCAAGTGGAGTAAATAACGGCGAAATTTATTTCAATGCATTATGCAATATAAAAAAAGGGAAGTGATTTCACTCCCCATCCGGTGTTAAAAATAATTCTTTTTCTCTTTTCCGTCTATCAACTAATCCATTTAAAACTTCATATTTACCTGTTTTTCTATTCTTCTGTTTTATATAATCTTCAAACTTATCAGCAGCTCCTTTATAATCACCTACATTTAATTTTTTTAAAACTCCTGAACGAATAAATCCGCTTGGACCAATATTATATATAAAACTTGAAAGTGCTATTTTTTGATTACTTGTTAATGGAACCTTAACTTCATTTAATGGTTTAATATGAGTCTCAAAATCTTTTCTATATAATTCTTCTGCTTTTTCTTTAGTTATTTGCATACTTTTTGTTATGGGTTTGCCATCAACTTTTCCGGTATGTCCATATCAGATTGTCATTACACCACCTCCATCATCATAACCTTGTAATCTTAGGTCTTCTTTTCCATGTATAAATTTTCGGGCTTTCGATATTTCATCATCCGAAAATACTGCGTTTTTACTGACTTTGGGAGCAACTTCAATTGACTTTTCTTGTACTTTTTCTTTTAAACTATCTAATTCCATATCTTCATATTTTTTTAAAGGATTTTGTTCACGACCTTTACCATAATATTTTTTGATATATTCCTCATCACTTCCGTACAAAATATCTGCTCTGCGTTGCATTTTATCACTATAACTCTCTTTTGCAGAACTACCACTGCCTTTTCTGTATAGGTCTTTGATTTTGTTCTATTTCGAACCTGTCATTCGCAAGGCTTTGCCTGTTGCTCATTTCGGTTCTCATTTCTTCGAGTTCGCTCGTTTCACTCGTCTTCACTCTACACAAAATCAACTTCATTCCAAACTGCCATATTTTTCTCCTTTCTTGTTTATGACTTTTTGGGGACACAAAAAATAGACAAGTTATAAAACCTGTCTATTTGTATTTATTTTAATTATTTATTATTCTATGCTAACAAGTAATACTTTATTACAAAGCGTTTACTTTTCTCTGAAAAACTTACTCAAACTTTCAATATATTATGAATTTTTTCAATTTAATTTATATTTAAACACTATTATACCTGAAGTTTTGTGATAATGGTCACCTTTTCCTCTTTTTGTACTCAAGTCTATTACCTAACTTCACTTACATTATAATGTAAATATTGTGTTTTTTCAACACTAAACTCATTAATATAAAAGGACTTTTTTTATCAGCAAAAAGAGAATTTTAAGTTATATCGCAAAAAATCTTAAAAAAATCACAAAAAGAAATTCTCTATTTTTTGGAAAAATAATTTTCTCATTTATACTCATTATACTATGCTTTAGTATACCAAGCTCCACGAGTGTTTCCATGCTTTATTAAATAATCTTTTTTAACTAAATTTGCAAGGTGTTTTTTTATAGTATTAATATTTGTATTCGTTAGTTCTGATAATTCAGAAATTGTTGCTCTCTCTTTTGTTTCAAAAACTGTCATTATTTTCGCAGATATTTCCGGCAACTCAAGATTGGAAATCTTTCTTAGTTCTGTATGCTCCAATTTATATTCAAGTCTTATTTTTTGTTTCTGCAAGGTCTTTAAGAAAAACATTAGCCAAGGAGTGTAATCCGGATTATTATTCAATGTTATTTGAGTTTGACGTAATGCTCTGTAATATGCTTCTTTATTATCCTCAATAATTGACTCCATAGAACTATATGGAATATATTTATAACCTGCTTTTAGTAGTAACAAATTGGTTAT
>CALUPV010000022.1 GCA_944322745.1 Candidatus Gastranaerophilales bacterium
GTTGGCTCAGTCGGCTTTGTTGGCTCAGTCGGCTTTGTTGGCTCAGTCGGTTGAGTTGGTTCAGTCGGCTTTGTCGGCTCAGTCGGCTTTGTTGGCTCAGTCGGCTTTGTTGGCTCAGTCGGTTGAGTTGGTTCAGTCGGCTTTGTCGGTTCAGTCGGCTTTGTCGGCTCAGTCGGCTTTGTCGGTTCAGTCGGTTGAGTTGGTTCAGTCGGCTTTGTCGGTTCAGTCGGTTGAGTTGGTTCAGTCGGCTTTGTCGGTTCAGTCGGTTGAGTTGGTTCAGTCGGCTTTGTTGGTTCAGTTGGTTGAGTTGGCTCTGGTGTTTTTGTTGGTTCAGGGGTTGTAATGTCTCCACAAGGCTTTAGTGTTGCACAATGATTAATTCTGTAATTGAATTGTGGTAATCTTAGTTCAACACCATCTTCAAATCTTGATACACCATTATCATCTACAAAACTGTAATCCATCATTCTATCTATATTTATAGAAGAATGCTGTATAATCTCTTCTAGTGATTTCCCTTCTGTATCATAACCAGGTTCTACATCAAAGACACCATATTTATGAACACCATTTTTATCTTCATATTCTGTAGCAAAAATATCTAAATTTGCATAAACTATTTGTTGCAAAATATTTTTTGAAAATTCTTCACTATAGTCTATGTTTGAATTTAAGACTAATTTACCATCCACTACATTAGCAAATCTGCCTTCGCCATTCGGAGATGAATAGAATTGCAAAGCATCTTGAAGAGTGTATATTTCACCAGATTTCATTTTTCCATCTGTATTCTTATTGTCTTGTATTAGAATAATTCTATCATTTTGTCCTTCTTCAACAGCAGCTGGAGAAATTTGATATATAATTCCATCTTTGTCTGTATTTGTAGTATCTGCATTATGAGCTTGTGTTCTTAAAGTTGTTACTGATGGAAGAACCAAACCAATCATTTCTTTATCTGTATTTTCATCTAAAGTTCTGTTTAAATCAGTAATACTTCCAGAGGAAAGGATACTGTAAAAGTTCATATCATCAAGAACATTTTCAAAATTCTCTGCATTTTCAGGAGAATTAACTACTGCATATACAATATCTCTATATGCTTCATCAGAAATATCTTCTCCGTATTCGCCATAAATTAAGTCTTCAAAAGAAGAATATTCACCATCCAATAAAGTGTCAGAATCTTTAACAACACTTGCAATGGCATTTTTAGATGAATATGAATCCATAGAATAGCAGAAAGTTACATCATCAGGAGCCTCAGCTTGAACTTGATAAACTATAGATGATGGAATATTGATTAATCTTGTATCTAATGATTCATCAGAACTTGATTTTCCATTATATAAATTCAAATTACTTATTTTTTCATAACTTGTTGCATCTTCACCTAATTCCGATTTTATATATTCAGCTAAACTTGGATTTGCTTGTACAATTTCATCTATTAATTTATTGTAAATAGAAGCTTTTTGTTCGCCTTCGAAAGAATTTAACGCATCAGAATATACTTTTTCAATGATTTCACCAAGAGTTGCACCTTCATCAGGTAATTCTGATTCTTTTTCCGAAATAGTTATAATTATAGAATCTGATTCATTTGTAGGTATATCTTCATTAGGCTTTAGTAAAATAACACCATCTGAGTTAGTGAAGTAAAATTCTGTAACAGGAAGCGACATTAATGAGATATCGGCTAAAGTTGTTTTATTAATTAAACCTGAAGATGCCATTGCATCAATTGCATTTGCAATATCATCAGGAGTTTGGCTCTCTGTATTACTTTCAATAATAGTAGAACTGGATGGCGGAACATTTGACTGTATTGCATTACATCCTGCAAGACCAACTCCAACTAAAGCAGCAGTTCCAGCAAGTCCGGCTCTTTTTATATTCTTTGCCGCATCACCAAACGAAACAGGATTCGTTTGTGATATATTGATATTTTTATTTTTCTTGCCTAGCTTATTTGATATGTTATACTGCGTATTTGTTGAAATATGACCAATTCTCATACTTATTACTCCTTTAAGTAAAAATGCTTACAAAGATAAATGCTCTAAAAAGTAAAAATTGCGAATTATAAACTATTTTCTTTTTAATTTTTACATTTATTAACATTAAATTTCAGAGACAATCTTGTAATGATAAGAAATTATATATACAATATTACGTGGAAGAAATGTTATGGGCAAGTCAAAAAAAAGAATTTTTAATAAAAATACAGATTTAAAAGGTAGTACATTCAAAAGAGACGATATTATTTCTCAAATACTTTCTGATATAAGATCAAATAATTTAAACGATAAAACAAGAAACTTTATTAGTTTATTCGGTATCACAATAGAAGAACTCTCAGAAGCAGGTGCTGCTTATGAAGAGCTATCTGTTATTAAGCATTTAATCTATTAGTTATTTATTACCAATTCATCAAAAGTTTGCTTCTTTTGTGTTGAATCAGAAAGATTTTTTATGGTCAGATAGTTATTCCTTATTTCATCCTCTCCAAGAATAATTGCATAATTTGCTATTTTAGCTGCCTTTTCAAGCTGTTTTGCAAACTTTCTCGATGTATAATCGAATTCTGCAAAAAAACCATTTTTTCTTAATTTGTCAACAAGTTTTATTGCTTCAACCTGATTATCTGATACGACAAAATAATCTATTTTGGGAGCTTCTAATTTAGGTATAAGTGCATTTAATCTTTCAACACCCATAGCCCAACCTACGGCAGGTGTGTGCGGACCGCCAAGAGTTTCTACAAGTCCATCATATCTTCCACCTCCACAAACTGCATTTTGAGAACCTAAATTATTTGATTTAATTTCAAATACGGTTCTTGTGTAATAATCCAATCCTCTAACCAAAAATGTATTTTCTACATATTTTATATTTAATGCGTCTAAGTAGGATTTTAATTTTTCATAGTGAGTTGCGCAATCATTACATAATTTTATTCCTGATACAGATTCTTTTAAATGATTTTCTTCAAATAACTTATTGCAAGTTTCATTTTTACAATCAAGTATTCTTAACGGATTTTTTTCATATCGATTTCTGCAATCTTCACATAATCCGCTCAAAAATGGTGCAATTGCTTTTTTTAGTTGTTCTTTATATTCTTTCCTGCAAACGCTGCAACCCAAAGAATTTATTTCAACTACTAAATCATTTAAACCTAACCCTTTTAAAAATTCGGTAGCTAAAACAATACATTCAACGTCAGCAGAAGCATCTTCAACTCCAAACATTTCAACACCAATTTGATGGAATTGTCTTTGTCTTCCTGCTTGTGGTCTTTCATATCTAAACATTGGACCTTTATACCAAAATTTTATTGGCGGACTTTCTCTGTAAAAACTGTGTTCCAAATATGCTCTTACTACACCAGCTGTATTTTCAGGGCGCAAAGTGATGCTTCTGTCACTTTTTGTAAAAGTGTACATTTCTTTGTTAACAATGTCTGTAGTATCTCCAACACCACGTTCAAATAATGCTGTATCTTCAAATATCGGTGTTCTAATTTCTTTAAAATTGGCTTTTGAAAATACCTCATATGCAATTTTTTCTATATTTTGCCAGTTTGTTATTTCTTCAGGTAAAATGTCTTTTGTGCCTTTTTGTGCTTTTATACTCATAATTAACCTCTTTTGAACAAATTATATAATAAACATAAATTAACTTACTATTTTATGCATGTTAAAATATTAATTATTAATTTGAGAGTACACATGCTAAAAAGAGTATTTATTAATATATTACTAATTTTTGTTGTTCTTGTTTCTGTTGAATTTTATTCTTTTTATAAAACAAAAATTGAAAATGATAACTTTAAGAAGCAAGCGGATCAGCTTGAAGCAAACAATACAAGAAAATATAAAACAAAATATAGATTGCTAAAACCATTTAATACTGAAATTTATAGAAATTCTTTTATAAAAGATAATGCAAATAACATTGTTTGGTTTGGCTGTTCTTTTGCAGAAGGTGCAGGTTTAAATGATAATCAAACACCGTGTTTTAAAATATCTGAGTTAACCGGAAAAAGTTGTATAAATAAATCTAAAGGTGCAACAGGTACCCAATTTATGTATTATCAAATTAATAATGAGAATATTATGAATGATGCAAAGTCTGCCGAATATGTTATTTATACTTTTATTTGGAATCATATTCAAAGATTATATAACTATCAGGTTAATCCGCTAATTGATATGTTTAATTTACGTTATAAAATCATTGATGGAAATTTAGTTGATATAACACCTGAATTTAATCCATTATATTCTTCTTTCTTTGTTAAAAGAATTCTTAATAAAATTGTTTATGAACAAGCAAAAGAAGAAAGTTATAATTTTAAATTGTTTAATAAGATTATGAAAGAAACTTATAATATTTCTCAAAAAAGGTATCCTAATTCAAAGTTTATTTTTATTGAATTCCCGGAATTGTCAAGAAAAGAATTGCCTGATTATGAGGTCAATGAACTTGAATCATACGGTATAAAAGTGATAAGAGTTAAAGATATAATTGGTGATATTGATATTTATGATGAAAAATACTGGCTGCCTGATAATATACATCCCACAGAAGAAGCTTGGAACTTGATTTTGCCTATTATTGTGGAAAAATATATTATTAATGATTAAAAGGGATACTAATTGTAAATTCAGTACCAAAATTTTCTTTTGATGTAAAAGAAATACTTCCTTTATGTAGTTCTATAATTTTCTTTGATATAGAAAGTCCTAGACCTGTACCAATTCCTATCTTTTTTGTTGTAAAACCAACATTAAAAATTTTGCTTTGCATTTCTGTAGGAATACCGGAACCATTATCAGATATTTTTACAAACAGATTTTTTTTATCAAAATATGTCTTGATAACAATCTTCCCAATTCTATCATCACTAATACTGTGGCAAGCATTGACTAAGACATTCATAAAAACTTGATTTAACATATTAACACTGCATAGTACCGGGGGTAATTCAGAATATTGTTTTTCAATATTAATATTGTTTTTAATTTCATGGGCTATTAATTTTAATGTTAAATCTAATTCTTTATTTATATCAGCTTCTTGAAATTCTGCTTCATCTAAACGGACAAATCTTTTTAATGATTTAACTATATTAGAAATTCTGTTAGTTGCTTCAATATCTATAGAATTTAATTCTCTTAAAAGTTCTAATTGATTTTGTGATATTGATTCTGTAGAAGATAATATTTTATTTATTAAGGAATTATTTGAATTTATTGAAGCTAAAGGAGTATTAATTTCATGTGCTACACCTGATACCAATTGACCAATAGATGCCATTTTCTCTGTATTAATTAATTGCATTTGTGTATTCTTTAATTCGTTTAATGTTTTTTGAAGTTTTTTATTTTTCTTATTTAACTGTTGAATTAATCCTGCTTGAATAATTGAACTTGCCAATTGAACAGAAATTGATTGTAATATCTCTTCGTTATCTGCCGCATTAAATTTTTGTTTCGTTAAAGTTACAATAATGCCCAGTAGACGATTCTTATTGTATACAGGAATAATAATTCGTTTTATTCCTTTGGTTAGAAATTTTTCTGAGTTTAAAAACTCTTTTAAACAATTAGAAACTATAATATTTTTGTTTTTTATCTGAGTAAGAATTCCCTCTTCATATTCAGTCAATGAATCAATCTCTATATCATTTTTTAAAACTGAATATTTTACTCTAAATCCATTTCTTTCTTTCATTGAAAAATATGTTTTAAAGGAACCCAATAAGTTATGTATTTCTTCTAAAGCAGAAGATAAAATTGTTTCTATATCATTTGTTTCTCTAATAACAAGTGAAATTCTGTTTATTATTCCCATTTTTAATACTTGAGCTTGTGCATGTTCTTGTAATTTTGAGAATTTATCAGTGGATTGTTTTTCTTCTTCATATAAATCTTTTAATTGTTCATATTGTTTTTTTATAATTTCGAGTTTATCTATAGATGTAATATCTTTAAATACGACAATCTTATATTTCTCGTAATAAAATGTGTAAATATAATAATGTTGATATTCGTCATTAACATTTTGATATGTACAGATTGTATGAAAATTTTCTTTTGATTGAAGTAATAAATCAATTGGTGTTTTATTATTAATATTTTCTAATGATAAAAAACATAAATTAAAATTAAAATGTTTTTTAAATTTATCAACATTCTCGAAATCAGGAAATGCGGAAAGGAAAGACTTATTCTTAAAAATAATACTATTTTTGTTTAAAATAGCACAAACAGCATCTGAATAATTATTAAAGAAATCTAAATTTTCCATTATTGCCTATTGAAAAAGATAAAAATGATTTATAAAAGAAATATATATACCAAGAAGAGCGCCGACGAAAACTTCAAAAGGTGTATGTCCTAGTAATTCTTTTAGTCTTTCTACAGGAACCGGTCTATTGGAATAAAAATCTTCACGGATTTTATTTAAACAAGCAGCAATTTTCCCTGTTGAACGTCTTAAACCTGCCGCATCATACATAACAACAAGCGAATAACCTATTGCAATCGCAAATTCAACAGAATCAAAACCGCATATAAGTCCAACAGTTGTTGATAGTGCTATAACACCTGCAGTATGAGAACTTGGCATACCTCCGGTAGTTGCTAAAACTTGAAAATCTATATCCTTTGTTTTTATATAATGTCCTATAAATTTCAATAATTGTGCTACAATTGCAGCTTCTATACCATTAATAATTATTTCATAACTCGTATTTAAGAACATCCATTTATCCCTTTGGAAATATTTTCTACTATTCCTATTAAAATATCAGATTTAATATTATTTGAGTTTAGTATATCACAAGCTTTATTACAAAGGAATAGTGTTTGTTTTTTTGCTTCTTCTAATCCATACATGGAAACATATGTTGATTTTTCTGCATTTATGTCTTTTCCCGGTGTTTTACCTATTTCTTCCAAAGTTGCAGTTACATCAAGTATATCATCATATATTTGAAAAGCATGACCGTAATATTGTACAAATTTTGTTGTAATTGCAATTTCTATTTATAGTTTCAATTTATTTGCTAATAAAGGTGCAATTATATCCCAAGCTGCTTCAGAAGGGTGTTGTCCATCTGATATCTTATATTTATCTTTAGAAAAGTCTATATTAGTTAATTCAGATAAATATACTATTTGGATTTTATTACTAATTAAGTCTTTTTCTATTTGTTTAATTAAATAATCTCCATTATAAACAAATATTACAAAATTTGTATTAGGACAAATTTCTTTCAGTTCTTTATTTGTTTCTACAAAATGTTTTAAAAGAAAATTTTTCTTATTTTCATCTAATAAAATAATTCCATCATTATATTTAAAAGTTTTGTCTGTATTTATAAAATATAAATTTCTCAAGATATGTGAGCTCCAAAACAAGAAATCAAAATCAGATATAGGAATAAGTCTTGTATTTTTTTTGTCATATTTATAAAACATAGCGTATTTGTCGAAAAAATCATTTGGTTTATATAATCTGAATATATGATCATCTATAAATGTGTATATTACAAATTCAGGTTCTTCTAATTTTTTTTTATTTAATAAATTTTCTAACTGGTATTGAACGTGATATAACATATGTTGTATTCCGTATCCTGCTAAACCTTTATTGTAAACAATTCTATTTGTTTCTTTTTGAAGTTTAAAAGATAAAGTTTGATTATCGTTAAGACCGGAACCAAAAGTAAATGAGCATCCATATAATAAAATTGGTTTTTTCTTATATGCTGTTTCATCAAAAATAGTTTTTCTAAAAAAAATTCTTTCGCTTTTTCCTTTTTCCTCATCTGCAAGTTTTATAGCTCTACTAAAATTTGATATTGGAAAAATAAATATGTCATTCACAAAATTTAGATTTTCATATATATATGTTTTTTGAGAAATAGAAATTTTTTTCCATTTATTGTAAACATAGTAGTCACAACATAAGTATAATAAAAAAGTCAATATTATATTTACAAATATTATTTTTTTTAAATTTGTCATATTTTATTCTGGATGAATATACGTTTTTTTAATGCTTACCTAAGATTTTGGAAATCTTTTCTACTATTCCTATCAAAATTTCCGATTTAATATTATTTGAATTTAGTATATCACAAGCTTTATCACAAAGGAATAGTGCTTGTTTTTTTGCTTCATATAATCCATACATTGAAACGTATGTTGATTTTTCTGCGTTTATATCTTTTCCCGGCGTTTTTCCAATTTCTTCCAGAGTTGCAGTTACATCAAGGATATCATCATATATTTGAAAAGCATGACCATAATATTGTGCAAATTTTGTTAAATCTTCAAGCTGTTTTTCATTAGCACCTGCAATTATAGCACCTGAACGAACTGCTAATTTGAAAAGTTTTGCTGTCTTATATTCATATAAAAAATCCAAAGTTTCTTTAGATATTTTCTTTTTTTCAGAATCTATATCAACAATTTGTCCTGAAATAATTCCATCAACACCTGCAGCTATAAAAAATTCGTTTAAAACTTTTAGTATTGTTTCTGGTTTAACTGAAGATGGCGTTTTATCTATAATAATTTTTGGTGCAAAACTTAGCAGTGCGTCACCCGCTAAAACCGCGGTAGATTCGCCAAATACTTTATGGTTTGTAGGTTTTCCTCTTCTAAAATCATCATTATCCATACAGGGTAAATCGTCGTGAATTAAACTTTGGCAATGAAGCATTTCTATAGCGGTAGCAGTAGGAATAATTTGTTCTATAGACGCACCTAAAATTGTTGCTGTTTCTATTGCCATTACAGGCCTTAGTCTTTTCCCTCCTGCAAGAAGCGAATATTTCATTGATTTATATACACTTTCAGGATATACAACTTCAATATATTTATCTATATGTTCATCTACAATATTTTTTAATCTATTATATTTTTCTTTTGTTAAATTGTTCATAAATTTATTCTATCTCATCCTTATACATATTTTGTTTTAATGTTTTTCTTGAAGCTGTTCTCTTTTTATGTGATATCTTTGCCATTATTTTATTTTGATTGAATTTTGTATTTCTTTCATCTTTTATTGATTCTTTGGAAATTCTTTCTTCGTATTCTTTAGCTTCTGTTACAAATTTTTTATAACTTTCAAATCGTGTTTCATCCATGTTTATTATGATTTCTTCATATGAACATCCGTCTTCATTTATGTGCAAACAGTCTTTATATTTACAAACATAATCGTAATCTTTCATTTCTACAAACAGATTTTTAATTTCACTTGGTAATAAAAAATCAAATTTTAAGTGTGAAAAGCCGGGGGTATCAACAATAAAAGCATTTTTTTGAACTTCAATTAATTCACAATGTCTTGTTGTATGAACACCTTTCTTTGTCTTGTCACTGACAGGAAGTGTTCTTTGTCTTGAAGTATTTAAAATTGCATTTATTATAGATGACTTTCCAACACCTGAGGCCCCGCAAAGAATTGAGGTGTTATTCTCTAATATCGGTTCAATTTGATCAAGTCCTGTTTTTGCTAGTGCAGATGTAAAAATAACCTGATAATCTAATGGCACATATATATCAATAATTTTTGCTTTTAAATCATCAAATTCTTCAATGTCTTCTTTGTTAAAACATAGAATCGGTTTTATTTTATGATATTCACAGTGTGAAATATATCTGTTCAGTTGTTCAAAATTCAAATCGGGTTCTTTTAATGCTGATACAATAATTACTTGTGATACATTTGCAACTTTTGGTCTTGAAATTAACGTTTTTCTTTCCTGAATTTCAGAAATAAAGGCCTGAAGGGAATTTTTGTCAAGTTGTTCAAGTTTAACATAGTCTCCCGTATAAACTTGGGCTTTTTGCTTTTTTAAAACAGTTCTTAGTTTTGCTTCAATAATTCCGATTGAAGTCTCAACATAATAAAAATCTGAAAATATCTTAATTACACGCCCTATCATAGTCTAGATATTACAACAATAATAAATAAAATGGAATAAATATACATAAATAAATATTTAAGTTATAATATTAAGCGAAAATAGAAGTGTATAAAAAGAAAAGAGAAAAACATGGTAGAAACAAAGAAAATTGAAATACCTGTAGGCGGCAAAGTTGTTACAATTGAAACAGGTAAGTATGCGAAATCAGCTACCAGCTCAGTTACGGTAAGATGTGGAGATACAATGTTGTTTATACATTGTTGTGTAAGTCCTGAACCAAGAGTTGGTATAGACTTTTTCCCATTATTGATTGATTATGAAGAAAGAATGTCTGCGATAGGCAGAATTCCCGGAGGATATAACAGAAGCGAAGGTAAAGCAAGTGATAAGGCTATATTGGTATCAAGATTGATTGATAGACCTATTAGACCTTTATTCCCCAAAGGATATAGAAATGATATTCAAATAGTAGCTCAATTGTTTAGCTACGATCAACAAAATCAACCTGATACTTTAGCTATGTTAGGTGCTTCTGCTGCTTTAATGTTATCAGGTGCACCATTTGAAGGTCCTATAGGTGCTGTTAGAGTTTCAAAAATTGATGGTCAGTTAATTGCAAATCCAACACACCAAGAAGCTGATAAATCAAACTTGGATATTGTTGTTGCAGGTACACATGACAGCGTTATTATGGTTGAAGCCGGCTGTAAATTCGTTACTGAAGATGAAATTATGGAAGCAGTTGAATTTGCACAAGTAGAAATTAGAAAACAGTGTGATGCTCAACTTCAGTTTGCTCAAGATTGCGGTATTGTTAGAGAAGAATTTGTAAATCCATACGATACAACAGAACTTAAAAATTTAATTAACGAAGTTGCACATGATATGATTTTCGACGCATATCATAATTTTGACAGAAAATATAGACAAGATAAGCTTGATGAAGCGAAAAAACTTGTAAAAGAAAAAGTTGAAGCACTTCCTGAAGATCATTATATTCACAAGATTATAGAAGAAACCGGTATAGACTTTGTTGCAGAAGAATTTAAAGCTGCAGAAAAGAAAATAATGCGCGCAATGATTTTAGATGAAGGAGTTCGTGCAGACGGGAGAAAACCAAATGAAGTACGTCCTATTTGGTGTGAAGTTGGAGTTATTCCAAGAGCTCATGGTAGTGCTGTATTTACAAGAGGACAAACACAAATATTATCTGTTGCAACATTGGCGGGTCCTGGTATGAAGCAAGAACTGGATGGTGTTGATCCTGAGACGGAAAAATATTATATGCATAAATATATATTCCCGGGATATTCAGTAGGCGAAGTAAAACCATTAAGAGGTCCCGGAAGAAGAGAAGTTGGTCACGGGAATTTAGCTGAAAGAGCAAATGTACCTGCACTTCCATCTCAAGAAGAATTTGGTTATACAATAAGAGTTACTTCTGATGTATTAGAATCAAACGGTTCAACATCAATGGGGTCAACTTGCGGTTCATCAATGGCATTAATGAATGCAGGTGTTCCTGTAAAATGTATGATAGGTGGTGTTGCAATGGGTATGATTACAGAGCCCGGACGTGAACCAGTCGTATTAACAGATATTCAAGGAATAGAAGATTTCCTTGGAGATATGGATTTTAAAGTTACAGGAAATGATGACGGTATTACAGCTCTTCAAATGGACATGAAAGCAAAAGGTATTGCTAACGATACATTGAGAAAAGCTTTAGCACAAGCAAAAGAAGGAAGACTTCACATTTTGTCAAAAATGAGAGAAGTTATTACAGAGCCTGCTAAAGAACTTTCACCATATGCACCAAGAATATTTACAATGACAATTCCAACCGAAGATATCGGAACTGTAATCGGACCTGGCGGAAAGAATATAAGAGGTATAATTGAAGCTTCAGGTGCGGAAATAGATATTCAAGATGATGGCAGAGTTACAATAACTTCAAACGACAAAGAAGGTGCAGATATTGCAAGACATATGATTAGCCAAATGACATTTAAACCTGTTGAAGGTTT
>CALUPV010000023.1 GCA_944322745.1 Candidatus Gastranaerophilales bacterium
ATCATTTTCTCTGTTTATAGAATAATCGGTTCAATTTTGCTTTTGATTTTAGTTAATGTATTTATTGAGCTAATAGTTAAAATTTATAAAAATAAGTAAGTTGGGTGCATTTTTTTTGTACCCAACTTACTTGTGCCCGAACTTCGTTCTTAATTTCTTGTAGACCTTGTAACAAAATTCACAACGAAATTAGAATATTGTATTATTCTGATATCCAATTAAGGTTTCTATAAAAAATATATGATTTTTAAATTATAGAAAAGATTAATCTAAAGGTTTAGAAAAATATATAAACCATTTGATTGATGTAGCCGAATGAGAAAATCTTTAAAATGATTTTTAAAGGGTAGTATAGTCGTTGGAGATTTAATGAAAACAGGGAAAAGATTAAATATATTAAATAAATGTACTTTATTGATTTCAATGCTCATATTTTCTTCATTGGGTTCTTTAGCTGCAGAAAGCTATTTATCAGGAATTGATATTCAGCAAAAAACAGATGGTGAGTATAAAGTTGTATTAAAGGTTGATAAAAAATCTCAAATAAAGAAGTCAATAGATAACGACGGGAATTTAACTTTGGTAATGAATTCTACTTTGCCATCCGAGTCTATGGATATTGTCTATGACAATGCCGTAGATTTAAAAAACGTTATTGTTCAAAAGAAAAATGATAATAATACTTTAATTTTATTGCAGGCAGATAATATTCAAAATGCACAAATATATACAAAAGAATTATCAACAGGTCTTGTAAAACAATTGGATAATAAAACAAATATATTTGGCGATTTGTTCTTTGTTGCTGATAAAAAAGCATTAACAAGTTCAATTGTAGGTATGATATTCTTGTTCTTTATGATGTTATTATCAAGACCAAAAGAAAAAAGATACACAGAAGCTAATGCTAAAAAATATACAAATGTTAAAAAGCATATTAATGCAAATACATTAAGAAATAAAAATCTTGTACAATCACAATATGTTCCATCAATAAATTATAAAGTTAACGGCAGTTTTAATTCTTTGAATCATCATATCAGTACGCCTAAAGACTTAAATGTTAATAATCATTATCAAAACTATGAAGATGAAGAGATAAGAAAAGTAGGTTAATATAAGTTTAAACTATTGCATTAATTTGATTAAAATATTAATATATTTTTATGCAACAAATAGATGAGTAGTTAAAGTTTTATGCAAGTAATTAGAGCAACTGAATTATTTCAAAGTATAAGAAACATTGATAATAATGAGTTTGAAAAATCGAGTAAAATAAATTTAGATTTTTCAAATATAGAATCTATCGATTTAAAAGCAATAACAATGCTTTTAAATATACAAAAAGTTGCACTTTTAAATAACAAATCTATTTCGATAAGTAATGTAAGTCCAAAAGTAAGCAGAATATTGGATGTAACAGGTTTAAATAAAACATTCGCAAATGTTGCAACAAATCCTATCGCTAGAAAGTAGTATATAGATGTCCTCACAATTTTTTGTAGTTGCAACTCCTATTGGAAATCTAAAAGATATTACGTTAAGAGCAATAGAAGTTTTAAATGATGTTGATTATATAGCTTGCGAAGATACTCGAGTAACAAGAATCTTAGCGGATAAATACGGGTTTAGTGCGAAATTATTTGATTGTCATAAGTTTAATGAAAAAGAACGAAGTGAAAAAATAATAAACTTGCTCGAAGAAGGAAAAAATGTAGCATTGGTATCAGATGCAGGAACTCCAGGGATTTCAGACCCCGGAAGTGTTCTTATAAGTTCTTTAATAGAAAGGGGAATAAAAATAACCTCCTTGCCCGGAGCATGTGCTGTAACAACTTTTTTGAGTATGATTCCCCGTAAAAACGAAGAATATGCCTTTATAGGATTTATTCCAAGAAATAAGAAGCAACAAATAGAAATTCTTAATAAATACCGCTATACGAATTGTGTTTTTTATGAATCGCCAAACAGATTAATGGAAACACTTGAAAATATTAAAGAAGAATATGGACAAAATGCTCTTGTTGCTGTGGGAAGAGAACTCACAAAAGTTTTTGAAGAGATAAAAATAAATTCAGTAGAAGAAATAATATCTTATTTTCAAAAAAATCCGTTAAAAGGTGAAATTGTCGCAATGCTTTTTGCAAAAGAAACTTCTGATGTAAGTGAAGATGAATTAAAACAAAAAATAAAAATTTTAAAAGAAGAAGGTTTTTCTCCAAAAGACATCTCAAGAATTATTTCAAAGTTATATGGCGAAAATAAGAATAAAGTATATAAAATGGTTATATAGAAATACTTTTTCTGTATGAAACATGTGGATTTTTTTGTATATTAAAATCAAAAATGCTATAATTTCTTATTATATCTAATTTATAGGGGAAAATATGCTTCAAGAAGCAACAAAAATTTTAAACTCAGCATTTCATAACAGTTTTATAAAAAGATTGAGTCTTTATTTGCATGACTGTGTAAGAGAAGAAGTTCAAAGTTCGACATTTAGAAATCTAAAACAAGATAAAGAAAATAAATGGATTTTCTTAGAAACAGAAAAAATGAATAAAGAAAACGCATCTATTTTAGATGGCGAACAACTTTTCACAAATTATCCCCAACCTTTAAAGTTAGATGGTTCAGATTCATATTTAACTGAGTTAATGCTTTTAAGTGAAAACAGTCAAAAAGATAAGTATTTAATATACGGTTATTTATTTTTAGTTGGAAAAAATGCAAAAACAAAAAGAAAAAATGAGTTTTTGACCCCGTTATTATATTCTACTTGTAAATTGGAAAGAGTAGGAATGAGTATTGAATGTTCAATACAAGAAGAGGGTTTATCATTAAATACGGCGGCATTAACAAGCTTGATGAATTTATCAGGTGAAGAAGATGAAATAGATAATATGTTGGACGGCTTGTTAGGTGTTGTACCAAAGCTTCCTTTGAAAGAAGAAGATTTAAATGTATTTTTAACAACTTTAAAATCACTGATTCCCGATTTGGAATTTGAATTAAGTGAAGAAGAAAATCTTGAAAACAATGTACAAGATTTAGCAGAAGAATTTTATGAAGAAAAACAAATAAACTATGAAAATCTTCAAGAAGTTTTGGATGAAGCAGAAAATGACAAACCGAAACCAAAATTAAAAGCCGATAAAGTTGTTCTAACAAATAAGAGTGCAATAATATTGACAAAAAGACCATTGGTAACTGCTGGTGTATTGTATGAATTAATGCAAATAGCAGAAAAACCTTCAGGAATAATAAGAGAAACAGCATTAAATGTAGTTAATGAAGAATACTTGCAAGGCAAAGGTAAAATGGCATCAAAGCCTATAAAGGAAAATACATTAAAGGATTTTGTTGCAGTAACTCCTTTATCTTTGAGCGATTCACAAGAAGATGTAATAAAAAATCTTGAAGATAATACGATTTTATCTGTATATGGTCCACCGGGAACTGGGAAATCACAAACGATAGTAAATTTAATATGTCATTTAGTCTCTAACGGAAAAACAGTATTGGTTGCATCAAGAATGGATAAAGCAACAGATGTTGTAGCAAACAGATTAAATGATTTCGGTGCACCTTATTTAGCACTAAGAGCAGGAAGACCAAATTATCAAAAACAACTTTCTTTTGATTTACAGGACTTAATTTCTAATAAAGTTGATTTGGATACTGATTTTGAAAACTCAATATTAGTAGATGTTGAGGATATGCAAAAGTTAGTAATGACAATCAGAGATAAAGAAAATAAGTGCGAAGAAATTATAAAACTGGAAGAACAATGGCAAAAACTTATAAAAGAACGAGATGAAAAAGAAAAACAACTCGGTAAATTGGAGTTTTTAACTTCCAAATTAACAATGCAAGAAGTTGATAATATAGATAGTGCAATAAAAAATCTTGAAAAAAATACAGAGAAACAAGGCTTTTTTGCCGATTTTACGATTAAATTTGCAAATCATCAATTAAAGAAAATTATTCAAAATAAAGATTTTAAGCCTGATTTTGAAAATCTTGAACGTATAAAGATGGAGCTTGATGTTGCAAGATTATCAACAAAAGCAAGATATGTAGAAACTCAAATATATAAAATAGGAAATATTCATCAACTTTTAGAAGAAATAAAAATGCTAAAAAGAAAGCAAAAAACTTTAGCTGTTGAAATTCTAAAAGGAAAAAGAAGAAATTCGTTAAAAGGATTACTTCGTGATCAGGTAAAAAGACAAAGATTAATAGTGCATACAAAAGCACTGGTTACAAGAAAGAAAAATCTTCAAAACAGACTTCTTGAAGATGAAGATTTTAAACCATTGTTGGAAGCATTCCCTTGTTGGTGTGTAACAAGTTATGCCGTTTCAAATTCTTTACCTTTGAAACCGGGGTTATTTGATGTTGCAATTATAGATGAAGCATCACAATGCGATATTGCAAGTTGTGTGCCTATATTATTCAGATGTAAAAAGGCTGTTATTGTAGGTGATGATAAGCAGCTGCCGCATTTATCTTTCTTGGAAAAATCAAAAGAACAATCATTTTTAAGTCAATATGAAATACCGGATAAATATCAATTAATGTGGAGATTTAGAACAAACTCTATGTTTGATTTGGCTAATTATTATTCGACCAAACCGGTATTATTGGATGAACATTTTAGAAGTTATGGACCGATAATAGACTTTAGTAATAAAGAATTTTATGGCGACAGAATAAGAATAATGTCTAAATCAGGACAAAAAGATGTTCTTGAATATATAGAAGTACCGGAAGGCAAAGTTGATTCTGACATGACAAGAAATATGCCGGAAGTTGAAGCAATAATGCAAAGATTACAAGAAATTATTCAAGAAGATGACAGAAATAAAGATCCTGAACATGAACCTGTGACGATAGGAATTATATCTCCATTTAGAGGGCAGGTAGAATTAATAAAGAAAGCACTTTCTCAATTGTATCCTGATACATTATTGAGAAAACATAAAATCGAAGTAGGAACAGCGCATACATTCCAAGGGGATGAGCGTGATATAATAATGCTTTCTTGGGCAGTTGCAAATAACAGCTTTAATCAGAGTTTGACATTTTTACAAATACCAAATTTGTTCAATGTTGCAATAACACGTGCAAGAAAGAAACAAATAGTATTTTTGTCAAAAGATTCTAAAACACTTCCTCAAGGTTTATTAAAAGACTATATTGAATATGTTCAAGCATATGTAACACGAAATAAATTAAAAGATGAATTAAAAATAGATGAAAATATCTATAAAAATTCATTTGAAAAAGAAGTGTCTCAAATATTGAGGGACGAAGGTTTTGAAGTAACAGCAGGACAGACTGTAGCGGGTTTGAGTGCTGATTTAATGGTTAAAGACCCGACAGGTAAATGTATAATAATAGAGTGTGACGGTTTGGAAGATAATATAAAAACAAATAAAACTCAAATTAAGAAACAAACATTAATGGAACGCTCAGACATGATCGTTGAAAGAATATCATATAGAGAATGGTATACAAGCAAGCAAGGATGCATTGAAAGAATAAAAAATATATTTACGGAGATTTTATAATGTTAGAAAACGAAGAAAATAAGTATATTTTTAATAGTAAAAGATGGACAAAAGTTATTTATGTATTAATGTTTATACTTTCCTTTTTATGTTCAGCGTTGAATGTTATTTTGTTCCTAGGATTTTGGTCAATAGAACAATTTTGTAATGTATTCTTAATCATTTTATTCTTTATAATGTTATGTTATGAAATACTTATTTTTAGTTCAAATTATTTATTCTTAGATAAATATTTTTATAATAACAATAAGAATAAGTGTACATTAATAGCTTCAATTGCAACATTCTTGCCTGTTGTTATAGCATTGTTGCTTATAATTGTATTAACCATTATAGATTTATTTGTTTAAGATGTATTTCACTTTGTAATTGTTTACGATAGCATATTGTATGGTATGAAAAGATTAATTATATTTTTGTTATATATAATGCTATTTGTTTCAAGTGCTAATGCAATCGAAGAAGCAGATTTTGTAAATTCTCAAAGTGATTTGCATAAAATTTCACTTGAAGAAGCTATAAATATGGCTCTTGAAGGAAATATCGAGCTGCAAGAACAAAGAAAAAATTTAGGCATTTCAAAATATACGGTTGAAAAAGCAAATGCATTAAAAAATCCGCAATTTCAATCTAATGTTCTAATGGGACCAATCGCTAGGGGAAACTCAAGCCAAATAGGTTTAATGCTTCCAATAGAAATAAATAAAAGAGGCGAAAGAAAACAAGCTGCCTTGGCACAACTTGATTATACCGATAATAAAATTAAAGATTATGAATTCAAACTTAAATTAAGAGTAAGAACAGCTTATTTTGATTTATTAGTTGCAAAATCAGAATTGAGAATTCTGCAAGAAAGAAAAGAATTGCTGGAAGAATTATTGGAAATAACAAAGCAAAAACACAGCTCTGATACAAATTATGAAATTGATGTTCTTCAAGCAGATATGAGACTAAAGAAAATTTTGGTTCAAATAAACAGAATAAAAGCAAATATAAGGACTGCACAATATAATTTTAATAAAACATTAAATTTAGAAAATAACCCGTCTTTATATGATTCAAAAGAAGATTCTGTTTTTGGTCAGGAATTTTTTACAAAATTAGAACTGCCTCCATATGAAGACTTAGAAAAGGTTGCATTTAATAACAGATATGACATAAAAATGTCAGAATCTAAAATAAAGAAAGCTAAGAGAGAATTATCAGTGGCAACAAAACAAAGAATCCCCGATGTATATTTGGCGGGTGGATATGCCTTTGCGCAAGATGGTACATCAGGTGCATATGTTGGTGCTGGGATAGATATTCCTTCATTATATCTATATACCCCTGAAATAGAGAGTGCAAAACTTGAATTGGATAAGACTCAATTAGAATATAATTCAATAATAAATATTACAAAAAATATTATTCATACAAACTATGATAAATTTGTAATGGCACAAGAAAATGTTGAACATTATAAAGATATACTTGAAGAATCAAATAAAATATTGAATTTATCAAAAATACAATACAAAAAAGGTCAAACATCATTAACAAATTTGATTATAGTAGAACATTCGCATCAGGAATTACTAAAGGAATTTCTGGACGCAATGAAAGAATATTATAATGCATATATGTCACTAATTAAAGAACTTGGTTTGGATAATTTAACAATAGATATTGATCTTTAATTTAATAGAAGCAATTATTTTGTAGGGTTTTATATTTTGTGTATAATAAATGCGTATGTGCTTTATTGAAAGGTCAAAAATGGAAAAGATGAATTTAGTGTCAGGCATGCGCTCAACTGGTAAACTTCATTTGGGTCATTATATGGGAGTTCTGACAAATTGGGTTAAACTGCAGGAAGAATATAATTGTTTTTATTTTGTTGCAGACTGGCATGCACTAACAACTAAATTTGATAAAACAGAAAATCTTAAACAGGATAAATTAGATGTTGTTTTAGATTGGTTGGCTTGCGGGCTTGATCCAAACAAATCAACAATATATTTTCAATCAAAAGTATTACAAATAGCAGAACTCCATATACTGTTAAGTATGATTACCCCAAATAACTGGGTGGAACGCGATCCTACGTTGAAAGATATGGTAAAAGCGTTGAGAAATAAAGATGGAGAAAACAGTGAAAATGCTCCGCAATTAAGCTATGGATTATTGGGATATCCCGTATTAATGTCAGCAGACATAATGGCAATGAATGGAGCAATAGTACCGGTAGGTGTTGATCAATTGGCACATTTGGAAATAACAAGAGATATTGCAAGAAGATTTAATAATATATATAAGACGGAATTATTTAATGAACCAAAACCTAAATTGACTCAAATACCATTACTGTTAGGAGTAGATGGTCAAAAAATGGGGAAATCATTTAATAATGATATTAAGATATCAGATGATGAAACGACGACTTCAAAGAAAATAATGCAGTGTATAACAGATAGAAGCCGTGTAAGAAAAGATGATTTGGGTCATCCTGATAAATGTGAGGTCGCATTTAAATATTATCAGGCATTCGCATCAGAAGAGATTGTTTCTCAGGTTGAATGTGAATGTAAATTGGGTCAAAGAGGTTGTGCTGATTGTAAAAGACAATTAGGGGCAATAATTAATGAAAAATTCGCTCCTATAAGAGAAAAAAGAGCAGAATATCAAAAAGACACAAATAAAGTATATGATATTATCAATGAAGGTAATAAAAAAGCTGCATTGGAAGCAGAGAAAACAATGCAAAAAGTTAGAGAAGCCATAAATATATAAGGTATAAGAAGTGAGTAAAATAAAGGTTTTAACAATATTTGGTACACGTCCTGAAGCGATAAAGATGGCTCCATTGGTGAAAGAAATAGAAAAAAATTCTGAAGTTTTGGAAAGTATAGTGTGTGTGACAGCACAGCACAGGCAAATTTTGGATCAGGTACTTGAATTGTTTGAAATCAAACCTGATTATGATTTGGATATTATGAAAGATAATCAGAATTTATGGTCTTTAACCAGCGATGTTCTTCTAAAAACTAAAGAAGTAATAGAAACGGTTAAACCTGATGTTGTATTGGTGCATGGTGATACAACAACATCAATGGCCGCAGCACTATCTGCTTTTTATGCAAAAGTTCCGGTTGGACATGTAGAAGCAGGTTTGAGAACATTTAATAAGTATTATCCGTTTCCTGAAGAAATAAACAGAGTATTTGCAGATGCTGTATGCACATATCATTTTGCGCCGACAGATGAGTCTTGTGAAAATTTGAAAAAGTCTCAAATACCATCGGAACATATATATAAAACAGGAAATACAGTAATAGATGCACTTATTTATACTGTTGAAAATCATAAAGAAGAAGTAAAAGGACTAAAATTAAACCCTGATTTAAAGACGATTTTATTAACATCTCATCGTCGAGAAAATTTTGGAGAACCAATCAGAGAAATTTGTAATGCTATTTTAGAACTTGTAAAGAATAACAAAGATATAGAGGTTGTTTATCCTGTTCATCCAAACCCAAATGTGAGAAAGCCGGTATATGAATTATTAGGTGAAAAAGAAAGAATTCACTTGATAGAACCATTGGAATATGCGCAATTCTGTAATTTGATGAAGAAAGCACATATAATTTTAACCGATTCAGGTGGAGTGCAAGAGGAAGCTCCTTCATTAGGTAAGCCCGTATTAGTACTAAGAGATACAACGGAACGTCCCGAAGCAGTAAAATATGGAACAGTTAAGCTTGTAGGTGCAAATAAGGATAAAATAATATCAATGGTAGAAAAACTATTGAAAGATGATAGTGAGTATAAAAAAATGTCTGAATCAATAAACCCATATGGAGATGGACATGCTTGTAAGAGAATTGTAGACGTTTTAAAAACAATAAAATAAATAAAAATATAAATTTGATAAATAAAAAACGAGATAAAATAGGCTCGTTTTTTTATTGCTATTGACAGGGAAATGCTTATGGTTGTAGAGAATTAATAAATAGAAAAACTCGTTTTTACAAAGCTTAACATTTTAAAAAATACATGTTGAAAAGAAAATATGTTTAAATTACATTATTAAACGTGGTTGATGCCACGAACACAAAAGCTGATACATTATATAACAAATAATAACAAGCTAAAGTGTGGTCACCTAATGGTTTTGAATGGTGATTTTAAAAAATCCAAAATCCTCAATAAAAAAATAAGTTGACAAAGGAGATTGAGGTGATAGGATGGAAGATGTCGCTGAGGAGGCGATGAGAGAAAGAGAAGGGAACGGAAAGAAGAGTTTTTTGTGACTTTCTTTAGAGCGAGAAGATAGAACATTGACAATAGAATA
>CALUPV010000024.1 GCA_944322745.1 Candidatus Gastranaerophilales bacterium
TACATTATTTAAGTAACCTTGATAAGTTTGATAGGTTGAGGGCTTACAGTTTGTACTTGCGTGAAGCCTTAAATAAAGGTCGCCGGCTTCTTTTATCGTTGTCTTTTTGTTTATGGGATTAAAACCTTTATTCAATTCTTCAAAGCGTTTTGCCTGTGCTCTTTCAGCTTCTGCTTTAGTTTTAAAACCTTTTTTAGTTTTTCTTTTGCCTTTCAGGTCTTTGTAATCAAATTCCCATTTAGCAGTTTTTGGATTTTTTCTTACTGAATCAATCATATTGTAAAACTTTCTTTTAATTTTAATTTAACGTGTTTTAGTGGATTTGTAAGCCCCTTTGCTAATTTTTGCTAACTTAATCCCCCTAAGGAGCGAGCACCGTACCAACGAGGTGGCACTGTGCTCACAGTGCCAGGCTTTATCCGGTGTTAGTTCTGTTACTGTTAATAAATTCATCTATGTCACTTTGAGAAAATATTACTCTAGAGCCGATTTTGATGTATTTTATTTTCTTCTGGTGTACCCAGCGATAAAGTGTACTCTTAGAAATACGTAAATATCTAGCTGTTTCTGGAATATCTAATAAATTTCCGTGCATTTTTATTCCCTCGTAATTTTTAGTAATTGTTTGCGTAATTATAAAAGTATTGTTATAACTACGTTTTAAGTATTTTTTATTTTTTATTACGAAATTACGAAAAAATTTATTAAAATTTTGTAATATCGTAATTTCGTAGTTTTTAGTTTAAAAGTATTGTTATATATGCGTTTTGGTAATTACGATAAAATTACACTCAAATTACTTCCCCTGCCTTGTCTTGCGAATATTGTGTTTGAGCTTTCTTATCATGCTGGTATTCTTGCTCACTCAATTCTTCCTGATGTTTTTGCAACTCATTAAGGATATACCATAGTTTTGGATTATCTTCTGACACTTTAATAATTAGTGCTCTTGGCGAATTACCTTTTCTAAAATATTTATTGTTATATTCAATATAAGGTTCTTTTGTGGCTTTTGTTCTAATGTCTTTTGCACTTGGTATCGGTATTCCGGTTTCTTCTGATTGTTTGAATTCTTTACTGAATAGCGGATGTACACCGTCAACATATATAGAAATCTCATTTTTTTGAAGATTAAAAACATATTCGCTACCGTACTGAATCTTGTTGCTTTTAGCAAGTATCAAAAATATTGCCATAAACTTTTCAAAACAATCTTCCGTATGTGTAATGTCTTGATATGACTTAATATAGCTTTCAAGACTTTGGTTTAAGGTTTGTATTTCCTTTCCCCCTTTAAAGTCTTTACTGAAATTGGCTACCTGATACAAAATATCCATTCCACACATGGCAATAGCAATGTTATTAACACATCTTAGGTCAAGATTTGAGTTGTTATTTAGAACAATTTTAATATTACTATCTAACATTTTCAGAATAGTGTCTTTATCTGCATACAATTTCAGTATTTTGGGTAAAACACAAGAAAGGTACTTTTCTCTGATTTGATTTATTTTGCTTGCTTCTTCAGGATGGAAATCATTTTTATAAAATTCAGTATACATAAGTCTTGTAGCAGTTTGTGGATTGCGATGTGCTCTATCATTACTTGCAAAATTTAATGTTGCATTAACAGCTCGAACATCCTGTTCTTTGCCATAACCTGTCATTCTTTTTCTTGAATTTCTGTCATATACAGCTTTTGTTGTAGCTTCAAAATTCTTGCGCATGTAACCTTCTACTTCAGCATACAGAATAGGAATATTTTTGTAGTATTCCATGTTGTGCAATAAGTTCATAGCAGTATCATTACCACTACTTAAAAATCTTGTATTGAATCCGAATAAATAAGCTATAGTAATTAACAAATTGCTTTTACCACTTGCAGCCTCACCGTACATAAAGTTAACAGGGAATCCCATAGTTTTGCTAAAAATAATATCTACGAACGGACTCATAATAGCTGTTCCCATTGTTAAAAGTGGCTCAACCTTATTTCCATACGTGCGAATTGTGTTAACAAATACACACTTAGCAATAAGTTCCTCTATTGAGGTTGATGTTGCTGAAAACTCTTTTATAAGTTCGTTATTTTTATTTTGCTCTACAAATTCCGAATAAGAGATTTCTGGAATGTAAAGCTCTGGAGCATACATATCTCTATCTGTTTTTAGTGTGAATGAGTTGTTGTAATCAATTTGAATTACTCCTTTTGAATTTGCCTTTGGAGTTAACACTTTGCCATTTTTTAAATCAACTGCAGCATTTTTATATATCCAAAATGGGCTGTCATTATGCAAAACTAAAGAAGGATTCTTGAAAATATTTAGTTCTTCAGGTATATTACTTAGTTCTTCAAGCAGAATGTTTTTAAGTTCTGTATCTTTTAAGCAATGTAAATGAATACCGCCTTCTTTCAATACATCATGCAAGTTTTTCAAATCTAACAATTCTTTTTGAGATAAAATTATGGGCTTTGTCGTTTTATTTCCAATATTCGTAACAATTTCAAGTTGATATTCCTGATGGTTTTCAAAACTATATGTATTGACTACAACTGTTTTGGTTACATTAAGAGTAAAGTTTGATTTTTTTACATAGGTTAATTGTCCAGAATCTGAATCATATTTTACGTGGTAATAACATCCTTTGTATGGATAGATTCCCCTTTCAAAAAACTCCATAATTGCTTTGTGCTCTACTTTTACCTCAACTGTAGCTGGCATATCCATTTTAATATTGGTATGCTTAAGATATAATTTCAAAATAGAATATGGCGAAATTTTGATATTATCTGCTAAGATATTCTCTGTTATTCTATTTGTTTGGATGTATTTGTACAAATCGGTAAAATCGTTTATGTAAGTGTTAATTCGATCAAGTTTACTTAAATTGAATGAATGAAAAACAAGTGGAATTTCCTGCTCAATTTTTTTAGCTGCTTTTCGACCTGGAATGTCGTTGTCCATGCAGATAATTATTTTTTCAAACTGCTTAAGGTAATCAATATGCAATTTAAGTGTATTTGCAGTATTGCCTTCACCATTAGTATTGGTCAAAATTTGATAAAAATCTTGTTGATTAAACCTTTTCAAGTATTCATAAATAGCATATCCGTCTTTATAACCTGCACAAATAAAAGCATTTTGAGGATTGCTCGGATTGTTTATTTTCGATAAACATTTTTCAGGATTATCAGCATATCCCTTTGTTTTGGATAAAAATTTAAATGTACCTTTATTGTTTTGCGGAACTCGAATTTCATAACCTGTAACAGTGTTGTCAATTGCTATCATTGGTATTAAGAAAACATCATTTTCTGTATCATAACCGATTTTGCATTCTTTTATCGTTTCTTCTGTTAAGCCTGTGTTCTTTTTCACAAGCTCTAACATTTTATTGTTGTTTAATAAATTTGAACTATATTTTTCCAGATTACAAGTGTCGTATTTTGCTTTATTTAATTTTTTGAAAATAGCCGTGTTACTGTTTTTTGATTTTATAATACCCTGAGCTAATCGTTTTCCATGTTCGTTATCGACACATGCTCCACAGAAAAAACCCTTATCTGGATTAAAGTTTAAGTTATCACCATGTCTGTCATGTCCTTCTTCTATACAATAAGGACATTTCCCTTGATATTGATTTATTCCGACTTTTTTCAGTTCAAATCCTAAGAAACTTTCTACTTCTTTAATTTCAAAATTATAGTTATTGCTCATTTTAGCGACCTTTCTTTTTAATACTCGTTGACTCTGCAGTGTCACCAATATATTTCAACAAAAAGTGCTAAAATTCTCACTCATCAAGTCTGTGACAAATTACCTTGTAGTTGTGACAATAAAATCATCTTGTATAATATCTAAATTAATGCAATACCCTGCTCTAATTTTCTTTTTAATAATATTTGTAAAACCTTCTTCTCTAAAAGCTTTGTTAATTCTTGCAGCAATTTGCCTTTCGTTATCCTCTGCTGCACCATTTTCTCTAATAATCGTATCAAGTTTATGTGTTTTTGATGTATCTTCTGCCATAGTAAATAATGCATCGAATAGTCTTGGACTTAAGTGAATTCTTTTATTTTTGTATATACATATTCCTTGAGTCTTTATTTTTCTAAGATACAAGCATTTTTTTAAATAATCTACTGGATCTGCATAATAATCAAAAAAGTCAAGTTCATAAGTATCTTTGTTCATAATTTTATCCTTTTTTAATTTTTATCAAGTTTTATTTTACTCATAACTAACCAACCCTCAAAATGAGATTTTTAGTATTTGTCTATATCTCATAAAAATTAAAATATAGATATGTATGTCTATATAAGAATATTTTCTAAGATTATAAATGTGTCTAAATTATTCTAACTACAAGCAAAAATTTTTTAATAAATGCAATAAAAATCGCGGTCTTTTTGCTTATGAATAGCAGAATCAAAGTTCGAAGAAGACGCCGAAACTAGATTATGGAAGTTCTAATCACCCCAAACTTGATGTTCTACTGCTATAAACACTAATATCTCAAATATTATGAATAACTAAGGATATTCTATTATTTACACGATTTTCATGTAGATAATAACAAGTAAAACAAATTGAAGCTAATGCTAATATAGCAAAACAAAATCTTAGAAACATAGTCCTCCTATTTTAATCTAAGTCTTACATAAATATTATTTTGATTTGGATTATCTTCGTTATTTAAGTAATAAGAGTGCATATTTTTCTTTCCAACCCTTTTGGTTAATACTTCGAGAAAGTTATCAATATCGACTGTTGTATTATTACCCATTTTAATCTTTGTCATATCTAAAATTAAAACAATTTCCCCATCTTCAAATAATATAAAACTGGTAGGAGTTCCATCGCCAACTATTTGAGGGTAAATTTTTGATTCTTGATATTTCTCTTTTATTAAATCTGTAAAAGAGGTCATTAGAACTTTATCTTCTGGACTTGCGGCATACTCTTTCATTGATTCGAACATTTCAAATCCAGATGTTTCTTTTGCATAAACAATATTAGTCAATAATGTACAAACCGTAATTAATAACAAAAATTTTTTCATACTAATATCCTTATAATTTTAATAAATATTTTTTACTTCACAAGTCAATTCAGAAACTTTAACTTGTGTTACAGGTTGAAAGGAATAAAAATGTGTTGTTATATACAAATAATCATATTTATTGGGGCCATAAATAGTTGTGTTATTTGATTCCTGATTGCGTAAAGGAGTGTGGCTAAAACTCCCAGCCGTAAGATAATCAAACGTTGCAGAACATTTAATGTTGTATTGTAATTTATTATATTTTTCTAAATATTGATAATCGTTAATTCGCAATTTGATTTTTAATTTACATTCATCATATCCACTACTTGAAAAACTATTTTGAAAACATTTCAAATTCGTATCTTCAATTTTCAGATCCGGTTTTGCAAGAGAAAATGGAGATGTAATTACAAATAGAAAGCAAATGATAAGCCACTTTTTCATATAATTTTCTTAGTCCTTATCTTCAAAAAATAATTTTTGCCAACCAATTTTTATTAAGTTAATAATCCCTGAAAGCACGATTACTGCTAAAATACCAAATAATATTCTCATATTTAACCTTTCTTAACGCGATTAGTATTTGTTCTAAAAATGCTTATGTATAAAGGATTGATACACACAAGCGCACGGTCAGTTTGTTTAATTAAATTTATATTATCACGAAAATTACAATATGAGCAAACGTGATTTACAAAAGTTTGGAAAAAGGCTAAAATCGTTAAGACTTGATAAAAACTTAACTCAGTTGGAATTGGCTGAAATTCTTGATATGTCACCCAATTTCATTGGAATGATTGAACGAGGCGAGAGAAATACAACAGTTGAAAATGTGTTTAAAATTGCAAGAGCATTAGGAATCAAGCCGTATAATCTGTTTGAAGAACTTTAATGCTGTAAAGTATCTATCGCTTTTTGTAGTTTTTTGTTTAGCGTTCTGAAAAGTATGTAATAATCATCTTTATCTTTATTAAATTGTAAATCATCATCAATAATGCTTGAATCGCTAGCGAGGGCGTCTAATTCTATGAATACTTGCAAATCGTATAAAATTATTCTTGCGTCCGAAATTCTTTTTTCTAATAGTTTTAACGATTTTTATCGTACATTAAAATTTCCTCCTTTGTGTTTATATACGTATATCTAGCTATTTTATGCTAATCTATACAGGTGTCCAAACGGGATGGCGTGGATTTAAGTCATAATCGTACAATAACGCAAAAGTAAATTTCTGTGCACCATGTTAATTTATGCGAGTTGCAAATATTGATGTTATAATAGTTAGCTCAAAATATTTGTACTAGCACTTTCATTTTCTAAATTTTTTAGATGGCGTCTTGTTTCTTCTCTTATATACTTACACCTAGTAGCAGTGTGTAAAGAACCAATTTCTTTTTCAGTTTGATGAGCGTAATCATTTCTTAATTTGCTAAGACATTTTTCTTCTTCACTTATATTATTATAAAAACTTGATAAGATTTCACCTTTATCTTTATCTACAATTTTATAGACATTACGTAATAATTCTGCGCGTAGATGAGAATCAAATTGACAAGGATTATTAATAATGTATTGAACTATCTCTTTTAAAGAATTATGTACAAGATTTTCTAGTAAAGAATGACTGTTATTTTCCTTATTTTTTATCTTATCTAAAATAAATTTTTGTTTTATTTTGTTTGCTTGTTCTTCTGTTAATTGTTCAAGAATATCAGAGTTTAATACTTTTAGAATTTGAGCATCAATCTCACTAACCCTATCCATTAATAATCCCCTTACGCGTTGGGGTTGTTCCTCTTTCTTAATTAAGGAATCTAATATATTCTGAGTTTTACGAAAAATATCTTCTCTATCGCAAAAATAAATTCCATCAGAAATATTGAATTTATCTGTTGTATTGGACTTAAAAATTACTTCTTGTATTTTTTGAGGTCCGTCTCCTGAGTAGAATAATATTGGAATATGATAATGATGCATATTTTTTCTTATGTGATTTATAATATCTGCTCCGCTTTCTCCCGACATATTAAAATCAATTAACACTACATCTAATTCTATATCATTAACTGCATTTAAGAATCTTTCATCCTCAACCACTTTTTCATCAGGATTTTGTTCTATTTCTATTGGCTCAAATGTTATACCATGCCCTTTAAAATAATTTTCAAATTTTCTTTTATCACCGCGTAATGTTTTAAAATTATCATCAATCCATAACATCTTATAATTAGTTTTCATTTGATAACTCCAATATTAATTTAATTCCATAATCTTCATTGTTTTTAATATCTAAATTTGCTTTGATATTTTTTGCAATATTCATACAATGATATAATCCTAAACCAGAACTTATGTCCTCACAAGTTGTAAATCCTTGTTTAAAAAAGCGATGCTTTTCTATTCCCTCTTTCAACGGCATACCATTATTTTTAAATATAATTTTATTTTTTTTGCATATTACTTTTAATTCACAAGGTCTTTCATTCGATTTATATTTAATAGTATTATCAATAATATTGACCATAAATAAACATATTTCGAATGGAGAAAATATCATATTATGAATTAGTTTATCGTTGTTTATAAATCTAATTTGTAAATTTCTATTTGGATTTTTCAGAGCTACCTGATTTATATAATCTTCAATAAAACCATATAAATCTGTTCTAACTTTATTCTCTTTTAAATTAAAGTTAGCTATTAATGAAACTTTTGCCGCCTGTTTCATTAGAGCCATATCAAAAGAAGCTGCTTCTAAAACCTCTATCAAATCTTCTTTTGATACACTATCTGTATTTTCATAGTATATTGCAATGATTGAATTAACATCATTTTCAATTCCACCTGCTAATTGTTTAATTATATGTGTAATCAGTGCATCTAGAACTTTATCAGGTTCATTTTGGTTTTCTAAAAAGTTTGCTCTCCTCGTTTCACTTTCTAAATTTGCTTCAGCAACTTCTTGAGCCTCTTTTGCCTTTTTTGCATCTTCTTCTGCTTTCTGTCGTCTAGCCTTTTCTTTAGCTTTTTCTTGTTCAGCTTCTTCTTTCGCTTTTTTCTCTTTCGCCGCTTGTTTTTCTGCCTCTATTCTTGCTTCTTCTTGTAATCTTTCTTGTTCTTGGCGTTGGCGGTCTATTTCCTCCTGTATAGCTTCTTCTTCTTCTTTTACTTCTTGACCTAATTTTACACGCTCACGTATCATCTTACCAACAATAGGATTTAGAATTTCAATAAGTAATTTTACACGTTCATCATCAGTTACCAAACT
>CALUPV010000025.1 GCA_944322745.1 Candidatus Gastranaerophilales bacterium
TGTAGAGAAAAAGTTGCTTTTTTGTTATCTTGTTGATATAAGTTAGAAGATGGTAAATAAATGTTCAGAAGATAAAGGAGAACCAATGGGACTACCAAATGTAGCATATTTTTCAATGGAAATTGCAATTGACCAATCTATAGCAACATATTCAGGCGGTTTAGGTTTCTTAGCCGGATCTCACATGTTATCAGCCGGTTACCTACAAATGCCAATGGTTGGTGTAACAATGTTTTGGTCATTCGGTTATTACAATCAAAGAATTGGTGAAGATGGTAATGTTGAAGTTGCCTACATAAGAAAACACTGTGATTTTTTAACTGATATTAATGAATCAGTTGATGTTGATGTGTATGGTGAAAAAGTAAAAGTTAAAGCATTTAAGCTGGATCCAGGCATATTTGACACTTGTCCTGTATATTTCTTAACTACGGATATTGAAGAAAATTCAGAATGGGCAAGATCCATTTCACACAAATTATATGATGGTAATGAAAAAATTAGAATAGCACAAGAAACAGTTCTTGGTATAGCAGGTATTAGATTACTTCAAAAAATAGGATACAACTTTGACTGTGTTCACTTAAATGAAGGTCATGCTTTGCCTGCAGCATTTGAATTGTTAAATCAATACAATGGTGATTTAGCAAAAGTAAAAGAAAAAGTTGTATTTACAACTCATACACCTGTTTCAGCAGGTAATGAAGTACACTGGGTTGATAACTTATTAAAAGGCGGATTTTTTGCAGGTCGTTCAAGAGAAGAAGCTGTTAAATTAGGAGGAGAACAATTCTCTTTAACTGTTGCGGCTTTAAGAATGTCAAGAATTGCTAATGCAGTATCTCAATTACACGGTTTAGTATCAAATAAAATGTGGAATTGGGTTGAAGGAAGATGTCCTATTAGAGCTATAACAAATGCTGTAAATCTTCACTATTGGCAAGATGACAGAATGAAAACGGATAACCTTGAAGCATTATTAGAAGCAAAGAAAGAAATGAAAAAAGAAGTATTTGACTTTATTGCAAATACTGTTGGGAAAAGACTTGATCCTAACGTATTAACAATTACTTGGGCAAGAAGATTTGCTGATTACAAACGTGCTTGGTTAATCTTCATGGACGAAGAGAGAATTTTAAAACTATTAAATGAAAACAAAGTTCAGTTAATATTTGCCGGTAAATTCCATCCTGATGACGTTATTGGTAAAGAAATGTTTAACAAAATTTTAAGAAGTTCTTATTCGATGAAAAATGTTGTTGTTCTTACCGGATATGAATTAGACTTAAGCGGAAAATTGAAAAGAGCTTCTGATATATGGTTAAATACTCCATTAAGGCCATTTGAAGCATCCGGAACTTCCGGCATGTCTGCGAATGCAAACGGTGCATTACACTTATCAACATTTGATGGTTGGACTGTAGAAGGTACATTCCCTGGTATTAATGGTTATACTATTGAATATCCAGGATTAGACGATAATATTCCTTGGGAAGAAAGACATAAAAAAGACTATGAATGTATGATGAGTATAATTGAAGAACAAATTATCCCAACATACTATAATGACAAAGTTAAATGGGCTACAATGATGAGACAAGCAATTAGAACTGCTGATGCATATTTCAACTCAGACAGAATGGTTGTTGAATACTATAACAGGTTATATAAACCAATAGCTCATGGTGCAGATGAAGGCGGAATTTCCGGTCAGGAATATCAAGAAGCAACAACTCCGGCTTCTGATGCTTGGACTTTCTCGAATATTAAATAATTTAATTATTTTTTACAATGAAAGAGGACTTTTAAAAAGTCCTCTTTTTGTGTTGTAATATATTTATGAAAAATGAACTACGAAAAATTTCACTTAAAAAAAGAAAAAATTTATCTACAGATTTGCTTAGCAAAAAAATTATTGCAAATCTTATTACACTAGAAGAATATAAAAAGGCAAAAAACATTTTATGCTATTATCCATTAAAATATGAAGTTCAAACACAAGAATGTTTAAATGACAATTCAAAAAACTGGTTTCTGCCAAGAGTAAATAATCTAGACCTGGAAGTTTGTCGCTATAACAAAGCAGAACTTAAAATTGGGACTTATGGAATATTGGAACCTACAGGACCCAAAATCAATACATTGAAAGATATTGACATGGTTATAATTCCTGCAATTGGCGCAGATATAAACGGATATAGAATTGGTTATGGTAAAGGTTATTATGACAGGTTTCTATCCTCATTTGATTATCCTGTTTTAAAAGTTATAGTTATATATTCTGAACTTATTTATCCAAATGTTTTCCCGAATGAATACGATAAAAAATCAGATATAATAGTTACAGATAAAGAAATATTGAGAATATATTGTTAAAAAGCCCTTAATATATTTGTTTCATTTAATTTTTAGAGTAAAATTATAGTAGGTATTTATTCATTGGGGATATACAAAAATGGAATTTTTTAGAAAGAATCGTAAAGCTATATTATTAATATTATTAGTATGTTTAGTTGCTTGGTTTTTTGGAGCAGGAATCATATTTCTTATATTTTAACAGTTGATGGATAGATATGCATATAAAGAAGCGGGTTTTAACATGTATAATTTTAGTATTAGCAACATTATTTTATGTTGGAACTTCTGCATATGCAAACAATTCACAGCAAATAAAAAAAGTTGAACAAAAAAGAATCGAAATAAAAAATAAAATAAGATCGTTGGCAAAACTTGAGAGACAAGAGGCAAACAAATTAAGCAGAAATCAACAGAAACTGGAGAAAAACCAAAGAGAACTAAAAGAATCAAAACAAGAATATAGTGAAAAACAAACAACAATATCAAACCTGCAAGATGAATTAAATTCATATCTTACGCAGTACAATAAACGACAAAGTGCTTCTGCAGAAAGAATAAGATGTATATATAAAACAAAACATACACTTATTTTAGATTTACTAATATCTACAAACAGTATCAGTCAGTTTTTAGACAGAATATATTACCAAAATCTTATTATTCAATCAGATAAGAAAAAAATGTATGAATTACGTTCTGAAGCAAAAAAAATTGCGTTATTAAAACAAAGATTAGAATTAGAGAAAAAACAACTTTCCAAAATTATACGTGATATAGACAGAGAAAACTCAAATATTAGAATAACAATCCGCCAAAATAAGTCAATGATTGAAAAGATACAAAAAGACAAAAGGGCATATGAGCGTTCGGAACGTGAATTAATGAGACAATCAGCGAACTTAGCTTCAATGATTTCTAAAACTACAAAAAATAGCGGTGTAAACGTCTCAAGCGGATTTATATTACCTGTTGCGGGTCGAGTCACATCTCCATTTGGATGGAGAACACACCCTATATTTAAATCAAGGATATATCATACTGGTATTGACTATGGCGTTCCATATGGAACCCCAATTAAAGCTTCAAACTCAGGGAAAGTAATATATTCAGGTTGGTATGGCGGATATGGCAAAGTTGTAATTCTTGATCACGGTTCTTGTACAGGAGCACCAACAACAACATTATATGCACACATGTCACAACAAAAAGTTTCCGTAGGAGAAAACGTTGTCAGAGGTCAAACTATTGGATTAGTCGGTACTACTGGCTATTCTACAGGACCACATTTACATTTTGAAGTCCGTATTAACGGTAAACCACAAAACCCAAACAATTATTTATAGGTATTAAAACGTGAATAAAAAGTATTTATTACTATTAATAATAATATTTACATTAACAAATGCTCCTGCATTATCTGCAGATTATTATCCTGAAATGGGAATAGATCCATTCTATTCCTCATTAAACCCTAACTATATTAATGAGGAAGAAATGCCTGAAAATCAAGATTCAATAATTAATATAATAAAGAAAAAGAAACAGGAGTTTAAAGACAAGAAAAAACAAAAGGAAAATGATAAAAAGTCTATAGATATAAAATCTATAAATACGAAAGAATTAGAGAATATAGAAATAAAAGAAGAATCATTAATTCCAGCAGTAAACGAAGAAGTTAAAAAAGAAACAACTGAACAGAATATTATTGATACGGCAGATGAATCATTCATCTCTAAACCATCAAAAGGGTTAACGAAAAAAGAGCTTGAAAAAGAATTAAAAAAAGAGGAAAGGGAAAAACAAAAAGAATTAGAGAAGATAAATCAAAATAATAATAATGAATCATTTATAAATAAACTTTTCCCTCTAACGAAAAAAAAGAATAAATTTGTAGAAAATAAACCAAATACAGCTCCGGAAATTGAGCTGACCGCTGATTATATGGAATATTTTCCTGATAGGTATGAAGTTGAAGCTGTAGGTAATGCAAAAGTAGAATTTAAGTTACAAAACATGACTTTAACATCAAATAAGATTATTTTTAATTATGACCGAAATATATTAAAGGCAAATGAAAATGTTGTATTAACAACTCAAGATTCCGTTACTGAAGGTGACTTTTTAAGAATAGATTTAAGTCAACCCAGCGGTTTTGTTGAAAATCCGATTACAAAAATGGAAGATATACAATTATCTGCAAAAGAAGCATATATATACTCTGATAGAATTGAAGAAAATGATGGTGTTGCAAAAATATTAAGAGATGAAGTATTAAGTTTAGGTGCCAGATCTTTTGCTTCATATGTAGACCAAGGCAGAATTTTCCAACAAAAGCCAAACTTAATGAGTAAAGAGTCAAAAGGTGTATATAAGTTAAAAGCTAATAAAATTATAATAGATTCCAAAGATGACCACGAAATAATAACAATTAAAAATGCCGATTTATATTTAAAAAATCACAGAATAGGGAAAGTACCATCCGTAAAAATAGTAACAAATAAAACCCATAACAGTATAGAAAGTAATTTCCCGGAACTAGGTTCACAAAGTATGTTAGGTTCACATATTGGTCCTGCTGTAGTCTTAAATGTGCCGGGAGGTTCTACTCTAAAACTTGCTCCAATTCTTACATATAAAGATGATAAAATAGGTATAGGTGGTATAGCTCGGTTTAGAAATCAATATAATATGACTGAAGTTGCTTACGGAACATCAAAAGATGAGCTTCTTATACGAGGCAGACATAAATTAGCACCAGGTCTATTATTAAATTATTCAAGATATACAAACCAAAATGAATGGTTCTTAGGTTATAGAATGCCTAAATATTCAGGACAGCTATCATATTCCAGAACAGATTATGTAAAAGATTTAAAATTACGATTTTCACAGATGTACTCAGCAGGTATGTTTATAGATAACAGAAGAAATGTCGATTGGGGAGATGCTGAAGGACGTTTTAGATGGATGACTCAAACTAATAAACCAATATATAAATATTCAAATGAAGAAGGAAATATTGGTTTAAATATTAGCTTAGTTGCACAAACTTCAGCTGCTGTATATACAACCGGTGATACAGTTGGATTATTCAGAATTGGTCCTGCTTTAAGTACAAATGTTGGTCCTTGGAAACAAGCGTTAATGTATTTTCAAACTGCTTCAGCAGGTCAATCTCCATTTTCTTTTGATAGATACAGATATGGTCGTTCAAACTTTATATTAATTGAAAGTTTAAAGGTATGTAAATATTTAACTGTTGGCTATATGGCTTCTCTTGCAATGAATAGTGATTATAGAAATGATGATTTATTCCAAGAGAATAGAATTCTTGTAAGTATTGGACCGGAATATGCAAGATTGACAATTGGATATGATTCTATAAGAAGAAATACAATGTTTATACTTTCTATGTTAGTTGGAACAAAAGACTCAGATATTGAGTTTAAGAAATCTGTTTTAAAGAATCCTGACAAATTTGGTAAAGAAAAATCAAAACAAAAGAAGAAAAAGAAAAAATCATACAAGAAATATCTCGAGGAAACAGCTTAATTTTTTATCATACAGCCTATATCATTTGAATCTGTTTTACTATCAAAATTATTATCAATTCCATCATAACAAGAACCAATTGACTCAAATGACTCAGCTCGAGGGTCATAATGCTCATATTTATCAGGTATTTTATTCCATAAATGCATAAATGTTCTTTTAAAGTATTTAGTAATTTCTTTATTATAAATAATCAGAACATTTTCATCATTTTTATTATTTCCGCTCTTTGTATAATTCATAGAACCTACTACGCTAATTTTATCATCTACGAACATTGCTTTCATATGCATTTTACCCGCATAATTTTCGGTTTTTACTTTTATACCTGCTTTTCTAAGTTCTTTATGAATTGAGTATTTAGAATGTGCATTTGTTGCATCATTAATAATTTTTATATCTACACCATTTTTATGTGCAGTAATTAGCGCATCTTTTATTGCAGGATGAGTAATAAAGAAAATTGGAATATATATATATTCTTTCGCACTCAAGATTATGGGAATAATTAAATTATCAATAATATTATCTTGTGGAGAAAATAGAATTTGAATTTTGATACCATTTTTTAATATCACAGTATTATTTTCAAAAGATTTTTTGTCGGTATGGAATTTCCCATTATACATTTGATTAAATTCAGAAGTATATATTTTTGCAGCATCTTCAGAATTAATTAAAACAGAATAATTCGCATTAAATTCTGTCAAATCAGTACTAGATATATTAGAAGAACCAGTCCAAACAGTTGAATTATCGAATACAAAAAACTTATTATGCATAATAGCAGGAAAATTTTGAATTTCAAATTTTTCATCTGTAATTATTGTTTTTATTTGTTTTTTCAAATATTCAATATCCGGATAATAGTTGATATTCCGCTTATTGAAATCACAAACTCCTCTTATTTTAACACCTCTTTGATGTGCATTTATAAGAGCATCATAAATTTCAGGTTGATTATTTATTCCATATATTGCAAAATCGATTGTGAACTTTGCATTATCAATTTCATTCTTTAGGGCTAAACAAGCAAAAGAATTGCATTTCTCACTTGGCATATATATTTTATTTAAATCCTGAAAAAAAATTTTAAGATTATTTACCTCAAATAAATTTAAATTTTTATTATTTAAAATTTCAGTGTGAATATAACTATTATTTTTATTAATATTACTATCTATTAGATTAAATTTATTGACTGATTTCGGCAATTTTGAAATATGCATAATTTTATAATTATCTGATTTTATTTTATATGCAGAATCTAACGAAAAAGCTTTTTTTGTAACTGGAAAATATATAAAGTACTCATCAAGATTAAAGGATTTTATTGCAGTAACTAACTGCCTTTGTGTATCTTCATTATCATCAAATGCATATTTTGCATCTATAAGTATTTTAGAAAAATCTTTATTATTCAGATATATTTTATTATTTTTTACATTCACATATTTGTTAAATAAAGATTTCTTTGCAAATTCTTTAGATTTATAATCCAAAAAAAATTTTTCTTCATAGGATAAATTTTTTAAAATAGGATATTTATCTAAATCAGAATCCTTTTCTATACAATGAACATCACTAAGTATCAAAGGAGAATTTTCATCAAAAATAAAGTTTTTATTTATATCAACAAAAATAATATTCGGTGACACAATTTTATAGACTTTGCATTTATTATTCGATTGTATATAGAAAAATAACAAAAGAATTGCAATAATACATATAAACAATAAAATATTTTTCTTCATAAATATTATTATACAGTAAACTCAGTAAATATTTGATTATTGCAATTGGTATTCTTGAACGTCATATAATATTTTTAAATTAGTGCGTTTGAATGTGTTCAATTTGCAGTTATTAGAAATTAACATATATATAGTGTTTTATTATGGTGATAGTATGAACAATTCAAAAATTATTATTGGGAAAAAGATAAGAAAATTCAGACAAAAACGAGGAATGACACAACACGATTTGGCAGAAAAAATTGGTGTAACAGAAAAGCAGATCTCAAAAATAGAAACAGGAATTCACTATCCAAAATTTGAAAATTTTGTAAAAATATTAGATTCTTTAAACATTTCATTAAAAGAATTTTCTGAAGATTTGGAACAAGATAAGGAACTTAGTCCACAGCAAAAAAGTTTACTAAAATTATTCAATAAACTTTCTGATATAGAAATTGATTATGTTCTTACTGTAGCAAAACAACTTGAAAGATTAAAGAAGAAAACTCTACAATAAAAAATAAATACAAATATTTGACTGTAAAGATAATCTTTGTTATAAATAATAATGGCTGTTTGGAGAGGTGTCCGAGTGGTTTAAGGTGCAAACCTGGAACGTTTGTGCAGGGGAAACTCTGCCGTGGGTTCGAATCCC
>CALUPV010000026.1 GCA_944322745.1 Candidatus Gastranaerophilales bacterium
AAATTTCGTTTCTGCCTTCTCTTAAGTTTACTATTGATTTATAATTACCTGATACACCTATTCTGTCAGGCATTTCAGACATATTATATGTTATGGCTTCGGTGTTGTCTCCTACGGTTATTTCGTCTTTATAGTGTTTTGAACCATCTGCAAATTCAAATATTTCTATTTTATGATTTTCATAGCGATAAACACCGTCTTCATCTGCTGCAAACCAATCTTTAATTGTAATGCTATCAGTTGTATCATTGATAGAAATAACCATATCATTTTCACTTTGTGTGAAAGTTAAATCTTCCCAAGTGATATTAGGTCCAAAGTATAATGTATCAACACCTTGATGTTCAATTATTGTATCTTGTCCGTCTCCAATGTTAAAGATGAAGGTATCATCACCTGTCATACTTATTATTGTATCGTTACCCTTACCGCCTATTATTGTATCGTTGCCAAATTCTGACCAAGAAAAATCATCACCGTGGTCTGGGTATATAGTATCATCACCGTCTCCACCATAAATAATATCATCACCATCTGAAGCGTGGATTATGTCATTACCTGCACCTGCATATACAATATCATTTCCGCCATGGGTATCTATTATGTCGTTTCCATCACCTGCATCTACAAGGTCATCGCCCGAGCACATAGAAAAACTATCTTCTTCATCGCTGCCGTATGCAACGTCATCACCTGATAAAGAGTGGAAATGCCCCTGCTCTTCTAATCTGTACGAATCATCAGCTGCACTGCCTTCTCCATCTCCAATTTCATCAGTATATGGCACTTTTCCTATTGAATCTATCAGCCATTTTAGTTCTCTGTCATCTTTTGTAAATGTTGTGTAGAAACAACTATCGTCTTTAGGGTCAAAATAGTTGCTGCAATCTGTTATTCCAAGACCTTTTAGCATTTTAGCAACCTGATATACAAGCTCTTTACCTGCTACTTCATCTTGTGTTATTGCTGTTTGCAATAATGCAACAACCGGAGATAAATCATATTTAATACCTGTTTTATCAATTGCATTGTAGTATGCTTCAAGGTGGGTTTGCTTCATTAATTCGGCATAAATATTAATTATGAAATTTTCATATTTCGTTTGTAAAAGATTTGCCGCTTCCATATTAGGATTTTGCGGTGTCGGATTTCCATTTTCCGATTCATATTTAGAATAAAAACCTATCCCGTCAAATGCTTCAAGAATTGCAAGATGTTGAGCATTTATGTGTTCACCTCTTGAATTTGTTTCTACAGTTTCAGCTCCTGTCCATTTCAGTAATATTTGTTCTAAAAGTGACATTCTTGTTTCATCATTTGTTTCTGTTGTAAATGATGTTACAAGTGTTTGAAGTTCTGAATCTCTTAACATTGCCTGATGTAATGAATATACATTACCTGAATTTGCTATATCAGGTAATGCTGTTACAGCTTCTGTTTCCGCAAGTATTTCTACTTCTAAAGAATTTCCCGTATCTGTTTGTACAAGATATTCTCCATATTCAAATTCTTGTCCGTCAGTTGTTGTAAATGTTCCTATTTTATGACAATTGTTTCCATTTTCATCGGTGTAATTAACATCTTGAGTATTAGAAATATCAATAGATGCTATTCCTGCTTCTTCCAATGAATACAGGTTATATTCTTCATCCATTATTTTTAAACTGTTAAAATACTCATCTTGATAGTCAATTTTGCCGTCAAAATTTGTATCATATGAGGCTAGTGTTAATGAGGTTAAAATATCTCCTGAACCTTGAATTTTGCCATCATTATTAGCATCAACCACTAGTACACCATCACCAAACGCACCCCAAGCAAGTTTCTCTGCAAAACCATCATTGTTATAGTCGTAGTATATTCCTTGAAATGCTGATATACTTGTTTTTATTCCGTCTCCGTTTAAATCAAATATTAACGGGTCGCTTTGTATTCCATCTGCGTATTTTGGTTCTTCTATTGGCTTTTCTAATGTTATGCACAATGCTTTATTAACAAAATTATGAATTTTTATATAACCACTATCGCCATTTTTATATATTAACAATAATTTTGAAGATTCAATCCACTGGTATTGATACCCATTCTTTTCCCATAAATTAGAGCCTTTATAATATTCTTTTTCTGCTCCAGTGAGCCAGTTGCTATCATGTAATATGTAACCAACATTATCTTCATCTTGAATTTCATTACTTGTAGAAGATACCATTTCATATCTATCATTTCCAGAGCCACCATACATATATGCTTTTTCTATGTAGTTGCATAGAATATCATTTCCTTTACCACCATATATGTTATCAGTTCCTACACCTGCTACTAATATATCATTTCCAACTCCGCCATATATGATATTTGAATCTGTTGTTAGTCCAATTGTTCCACTTCCATATATACAGTCATTTCCACTTCCACCATATATTACATTTGAACCGCCATTACCATATATTACATCATTACCACCACCACCAATAATCAAATCATCATCAATTCCGCCATATATGGTGTCATTTCCATCATTTTCATGTTCAAAATCGCTTTCAACAACTAATAGCGGATTATCTCTTAAAAATTCTAATTCAGCTACTGTATGATTTGAATAATCACCGATTAATACATTGTTACCAGCTTTGCTTACAATTGTATCATCGTTTCCTCGTCCCCAAATAATGTCATCATTATTTGAACCTTCTAAATAATCTATTCCTATATTTAATATTTTTCCATCTTTAATGCAATCATCCGAACCAATTACAAAATCACCATCAGTTGTACTATAATGCAATTTATGTGGAAAAATTTGAATATTTTCGTTCATGACATCTATTGCATCTTTCAAATTTTCTTCGCTAGCTTTCGCTAATATTTTATCTATTACTCTATCAATGCCAGGAATTGATTTTGAAAGGTAAAGTACAGTTGGAATAATAGATTCTATTCCATTTACAACATCTAATATTTTTTGTGATGCATTTTCATTGCTTTCTGCACCAATTGCTATATTTTTACAAAGATGATTTAATAATGGTGAAATAGTATTAATATAATCATTCATTGTAAGTTGGTTTAATGCAAGGACAGAAACAGTATCTTCATCGCTCATAATTAATTGAATAAGAGCATTCTCTCTTTGTTCTACATCATTGGTAGTAAAAAAAATATTTGATACATCATTAATATTATCTTTTATTGCACCTGAAAAAAGATTTACAACAGTAGCAACTGCTTCAACTGAATCAAGAGGTAAAGCTGATTGTAATGTAACTCCAATTACCAAAAGAAGCCCCAACATTGATTTATATTCAAACTTCATTAATTGATTAGCCAGAATATTATTTTTGTCATAGTACCATATTGAAACACCTTTTTCACTTGACCATTTATTAGGATCAAGATCTAAAACATAGTTTACAAAATTATTTGCTTCTTTTTGTAGAAATATAACATCATTGTGTGGTGCAAGTAAATCTGAAGCATTTTCAATCTCTATAGGAAAGACTAATTTTACATTCCCAATTTGCTGGTCATAGTTTAGCATTGCAAATATATCATTCATTACAAGATAATTAGTTACCTTATCACTTTGTGGGAATTTATATGCAACACCGATAGTATTAACTGTAATTGCTTTTGAAATTTCTGTTTCATACTGTGACGCATATACAGAAGCTAAAGCACCACCTAATGATTGTCCTACTACTTTATATTTACCGGTATATCCAATTCTCGTAAGTGTTGCTTGTATTACTTCATGGAAAGAATTTAGTTCATTAAATTGGGTTAATTCATTAGAATGATTTAAGATATTTGCACTTTCTTGAACGTCACCGTCATTTGATGTTGGTTCAGTACCTCTAATTCCAACAATCACTTCATTTTTTGTTGCATTATAATATATAGCAGCATCAAACCCGTTATTTTTCTTAAATATTTTATCTAAATCATAATAATATTCGCCAGAAAGTTTATTATCGATTACTAAATTTAATTTTTCCCACCCAGAACTTAGTGGATTATTAGGTGTTGTTGTATAAGAATCTGCACAAATCTGTAAATATAAAGAAAGATTTTCTTCTTGTGATAAATTTATTGTCGTTGTCATTTTTTACCCCTTAATGTCTATATTTATATATTTGTATTTTTTTACCTTCATCGTCGGAGCGTCCGCCCAACACAACAATATCACCATTTTCTAACATTACACTTGTTGCCCAATTATCAAATTCAATTTTAGGAGAAGGAATTTCATAAAAGAAATTTTCTTTTTTGTTATATATATATGTGGAATAATCATAATTGCTTTTTTCATGATTGTTCGGCATAAAAGGAGGTGGAAGTTTTTTTAGACTAATTCCGGCAATTAGAACATTTCCATTTGCAAGAAGTATCATTTTAGGAATAGAAGAACTGGCAGAATAAAACGTCCTATTAATTTTATTTTTTACACGCGTCTTTTTCTTCGTTTTAATGTTATATGTATATCCTTCTGTATGTTCTAATCCTGGGGTCATTGTTAAATAATTTTCAGAATCCAATTGAATAAAAAGTCGTTCATGCGGGATTTCGTCAGCCACTTCAAATTTATTTTCTTTCCAATTATAAAGGCAAGTAGACCCTAAACCTTTATCAGTTTTTTCCGGCAAACGATAAAAACACTTAAATAAAATATCTCCATTATCTAATATCATGTATTGTTTTCCAACCATTAGTCTGTGTATAGTATTTTTTGTTTCATAATATTCATTTTTAATTGGATCATATACTTGAAATTTAATATGTTCTCGCTTTTTTATTTCTTCTAAAAGATGATTATGTGGATTATGCAGAATTAAAACATGACCGTTTTCTAATAAGAAAGTTTTAATGTCACTTGGATGTTCCTTCATAGGTTCTGTTTCTTTGAATAAATATTTCTTATAATCAAAAAGCATTGTTGTATTTGTAATAAATGGAACTCTTTTTTCTGGGAAAATATACCCTCCCGCAACGAAAACATCACCATTTTTTAAAGTTATAGCACTATATCCAAAATATCTTTTATCACTCAATTTTATTGTTTTAACAATTTTCATTTGATTTGGATCAAAAATATCGGCTGTATCTGCGCTGTTATCCTCACCTCCCATAATCAAAACATTACCGTCAGGCAATAAGTTTGCAGTTGCAAAGCTTCTTTTTTTACTCATTTCTACTGGTGCTACTATCCATTTCCCTTTATCAGGAATATCTGAAAATACTTTGATACACACATATGCGATAATCACTATAAATGCAATTAAAAACAAAATTAAACAACATTTGTAGGTTGGTTTTAAACCCAACAACTTTTCCCACCATTTTTTATTGCATCCTTCTCTATTTTGATTTTCTTCTTGATTATTTTCTACATTCTTATTTTCGTCACTCATCGTATAAACCTTATTAAATGTCTTAAAACGCAAAACGCTGATATGGTCTTTACCACATCAGCTCGTAGGTTGGGTTTTAACCCAACAACTTTTCTTATCTTCACATTTATTTCGATTTTCTTCTTGTTTATTTTCTATATTCTTATTCTCGTCACTCATCGTATAAACCTTATTAAATGTCTTAAAACGCAAAATGCTGATATGGTCTTTACCACATCAGCTTTATCTTCTTTTTTAGAAAGCAAAATATCTCTTCAACTTCCCTCACTTATTTTAAAAATTAAAATCTTTTTCATCTTAATTCTTAAAATTTTTGTTATACTCCATATTACAATTTTTTTTCATTCTTGTATATAACTAAATTGATTTATAAATTTTATAAATTTAATCCTTTTGGCTATATCTGTAATGCTTTCAACGTCATTCTAAAGTTATGTTACAATTTGATTTTTGTATAATACACACAACCTCAAACGCAGATTTATAGTAGTTTTTAAACCATATTTTTGTTCACTCTAAGACCATAACATTTTGTAACATTTTTTATTCAGGAATTAATTCATAAGTATTAATTTTTCAATCTTCAACATTACCTTAGTTTTTATTTAACAATTTTGATTTTATGATTTTCATTTTACTTTTTTACTGTTGGGTTAAAACCTAACCTACATTCTGTTGGGTTAAAACCCAACCTACATTCTTTATTATGATATGGATCGGCTTCATTTGTAATCCATTCTTGAAAATTTCCTGCAAATTTTACGTATTTATCTGAA
>CALUPV010000027.1 GCA_944322745.1 Candidatus Gastranaerophilales bacterium
CATATAAATTGTCCTGTTGCAAGTCTTAAACCTTCAAGAAAAGAAGCTAACTGCCCAATATTGTTTTCATTCTTTATAAATCGAATAGGAATTTGAGGCGTATTATTTATAAACTCTTGTATTTTTTCTCTTGTCGAATCCTTTGAAACATCATCAACAATAATAATTTCATAATTCTTATATGTTTGTTTTTTTATACTCATTAAGCAATCACACACAAAGTTTTCAAAATTGTGTGTGATTACTATAAATGATACTTTTGGTAAATTTAAAAAATCTTCCATTTTTATACAATAGCTTTTTCTATACGATATTTTACTTTATCTTTACCTAATACTTCAAGTATTACTCCCATATCAGCACCATGAGTTCTACCTGTTAAAGCTGCTCTAACAGTCCACATGGTAACTTTAGGTTTTATACCTTGTTCTTTGAAGTATGCTCTGAAATCAGCTAATTGTTCATGAAGTTTTTCTTCATTGTCAAAATCATAACTATCAAGCTGTGAATCAAAGTATTTCAATATTGTTTGCGCTTGTTCCGTATCAATATTGGCTTCTTTTACGCCTTCTTCATATACAATATCTTTACCAAAGAAATATGCAACATCATTTGTTAAATCAGAAAGAACTGTAATTGGTTCTCTTGTTGCTGCAATAACTTTTTCTAATTGTTCTTCAGTTAATTCAGATAAATCATATTTTGCAAGAAATGGTTTAGATAACTTTGTTAGAGCTTTTATATCCATTTTCTTTATATATTGACCATTCATCCAATTTAACTTGTCATATTCAAATATTGAATTAGAAGAAGAAACTTCATGAATTCTAAAATCTTGAGCTATTTCTTCTAAAGATTTAATTTCATTAGAATCAGAAGGTGACCAACCAAGTAAAGCAACAAAGTTGATTAATGCTTCTGTTAAATAACCTTTTTCAACGAACTCAGATACGGCAGTTGCACCATGTCTTTTAGAAAGTTTACTTCTGTCAGGAGCTAAAATCATACCCAAATGACCGAATTTTGGAACTTCAGCACCTAATGCTTCATAAATAAGTATTTGCTTAAATGTATTTGATATATGGTCTTCTCCTCGTATAATGTGTGATATTTTCATTAACATATCATCAATTACTACCGCGAAATTATATGTAGGAGCACCATTTGATTTCATAATTACAAAATCGCCGATTAGACTTGTATCTTGATGAAGATCACCTTTAACCAAATCTTCAAAATGAATAATTGGTGAATCGTGAAAAGCTTTTTGTGCTTTTGAAACAGAAAAACGAATTGCAGGTTTTCTGCCTTCTGCTCTTAATTTTTCTTTTTCTGCTTCTGTAAGGTTTTCACATTTTTTAGAATAAACATATGCTTGTTTATTTTTAGTAGCTTCTTCTTTTTCTGCTTCCAATTCTTCAGGAGTACAGAAACATTCATAAGCAAATCCTTTATCCAAAAGTTCTTGAACATATTTTGGATAAATATCAAATCTTTCAGATTGAGTATATGGACCATAAGGGCCACCAACATCAGGACCTTCATCCCAATTTAAGCCTAAAGCTTTTAAACTATCAAATATATTATCGATATATGCTTGACTTGTACGCTCAGCATCTGTATCTTCAATTCTTAAAACAAATTTACCATTGTTCTTTTTTGCAAATAAATAGTTAAACAATGCAGTTCTAGCTGTACCTACATGTAAATTACCGCTTGGTGAAGGGGCAATTCTAACCCTGATTTCTTCCATCTTTTTCTCCAATCAAAACTAGTTTTTCTATAATTTATATTCTATTACAAACATAAAAATGAGATTAACTTATATCTATCAATTATTTAACATATAGACAATTTAAACTCAAAAAAGTACCATAAAAGAAAAAGGAGAATAGTTATGGCTTTATACTTATTAAAATATCCGTATCGTAAAATTTTACTACCGCTTGCGAAAAAAATGAAGTTTATAGATCCTGATATTCTTGGATATTTAGCTACATTTGTCGCTTTGGTGACAGCTTTTTGTTACTTATATGCCTCTGATAAACCTCAATTATTATTGATTTCTATCATATTAACTCTTTTTAGAATGACCTTAAACACTATTGATGGGGTTATTGCTATAGAAAGAGGAAATTTAAGGTTAAAAGGCGAAATAGTAAATGCACTACCTGACAGATACTCAGATATTTTTGTTTTAATTGGTATAGCAATGTCTCCCTTATGTAATCCATTTTTAGGAATAATTGGTATGGCATCAATGTTTTTAGTAAGTTACACAGGTATGCTATCAAAAGCCATCGGTGCTTCTTGGCAGCACCACGGCCCTTTAGGGAAAGTTGAACGTCTTATTTTTATTATGATTTTTTCAGTATTGGAATACTTACAACTTACAGGGAAAATCTCAAAAATCGGAGAATATACATATTTTGAATGGTTAATGATTTTATTTGTAGTTTTAGGACAAATTACAGTATTTAACAGACTTAAAGCCCAATTAAGGGAATGTAGAAAATTAGATTGGATAAAATATCGTAACATTAATAAGAAAGCAATTGTTATTTTTGACTCACAAACGGGAAATACAGAAAGTGTAGCGAAAGAAGCAGCAGATGCTCTTTGTAGTGAATTAGTTAATGTGAGAAATGTAAAAGATAGTGATTTATCAGCTTATGACATAGTATTTTTAGCAACACCTCATTTGGGCAGAAAAATTATGACTTCTGAAATGATTAATTTCTTGGAAGATAACCACAACATAAAAAACTATGCTCTGCTAATGACATCAGGAATGCCTATAAAGCGTTGGTTTTCAAATAAAAAATGCATTAAATATTTTAAAACCAAATTAAATAAAAATCCTATTGGTTCAATAAATATAAAAGGATATCACTCTATTGCAAAGACTTACAAAAACAGACCAAATGAAAATGACTTGCTTGATGCTTACTTATTCGCAGCCAAAATATATGAAAGGATTTAATTAATGAATAAGTTTATTGAAAACGTAGAAATTTCTATTTTAAAAATTGTTGTAGATACATTAGGGCAATTAAGTAACGGTATATGTCTTGCATCTAAAGAAGGTTTTACCTCTGGTAAAATGCTTGACTATATATATAAAAATGAACCTACAGGAAAGCTTGGAATAGGAAAGTTGATTGATAAAATTTATCTTAACCACCCCGGATGGCAAGATGTTAGAACAAGAAAGCAGAATTTAGTTGCAAATTTGAAAGAAGCTGTTGATTTAACCTTACAAGAAAAAGGTTCAGCCAGAATTTGTGATGTAGCCTCAGGTCCTGCTCGTTATATTATTGAAACATTAGAAAGTTACAAAGATAAAGCTGTAACAGCAGAATTGCGTGACATTGATATAAGGTGGTTGTTAGAAGCCAAAGAAACAGCAGAGTCTCGAGGTATTAATATTGAATACAAAACTGCAAATGCTTTAGAAGATAATGATTTTAATTTTGAAAAACAACCTGATATTATGGTTGCATCCGGTTTTTATGATTGGTTTGATGATAAAGAAATAATAAAAAAATCTATGAGTTTAATATATAATGCTTTACCTAAAAACGGATACTTTGTATTTTCAATACAGGCAGGTCATGTTGCATTAAGTCTTACAAATAAAATTTTTAAAGACTTTAATAATCACCAATTGAAGATGGTTACTTGGGATATGGACATTATTAATTCCATTCTTAAAGAAATAGGATTTTCTGTTATATTAACAAGATCCGATGATAAGGGACATTATCCTGTCTTATTAGCCAAGAAAGTTTAACATAAAAAGGAATTATAATGGAACAAATTCTTTTAACAAATAATGTAAAACTATGCATTATTATTTTATATATTGTTTTATTTCTTATTACTCTTTATGCATACATTATGAGTAAAGTAAAAGAAAACTCATCAAATTTATTCACAAGAATGAAATCATTTTGGATAATTGTTATTCTTTTTACTATTGCATTTATGTTTAATAAATTAACCGCAGTATTTTTCATAATGCTGATAAGTTATTTGGCTTTAAAAGAATTTTTTTCAATGATTCCTACAAGACGCTCGGACAGAAGGGTTCTGTTATGGGCTTATTTATCTATCCCTATTCAATTTTATTTTATATATACTAATTGGATTGTAATGTTCTATTTATTTATACCATTATATTTATTTATTCTGATACCTTTAAGGATGGTAATGGTAGGAGATACGGAAGGTTTTCTAAAATCTTGCGGGATAATTCACTGGGCATTAATGACCTGTGTATATACTATAGGATATTTTGCAGTATATTTTTCTATACCAAATGAAATAAATCCGCAAGGCGGAGCTTTAGGATTACTACTTTTCATATTGATTATAACAATATCAAATGATTTTATGCAGTATGTATTTGGGAAATCAATGGGCAAAAACAAAATCACTCCGAATGTCAGTCCTAATAAAACCTGGGAAGGTTTTATTGGTGGAGCTATTTCAACCGCTGTCCTTTCTATGTTAATAGCACCAATTTTAACACCATTGAGCATTATACAAGCAGGTCTTGTTGGTCTAATTATTGCAATAGCCGGATTTTTTGGTGATATTACAATGTCTGCAATTAAACGTGATATTGGTGTAAAAGATACAGGAGCACTACTTCCCGGGCACGGCGGAATTTTGGATAGACTCGACAGTTTGATTTTTACAGTACCATTATTTTTCCACTACATTGCATATACTAATAATATAGGAATTTTGCATTAAAAATGTGTAATATAAATAAAAATAATTTTATAAAATTCTTTTTTTTCCTATTTATTGTAAAACCATTTATATTATGGGCTTTAGGAATTAATGTTCGTGGAATGGAAAAACTGCCTAAAAACGGTCCGGCTATTATTGTAGCCAACCATAACAGTCATATTGATACATTAATTATAATGAGTTTATTTCCCTGCAGTACTATATTAAATATACATCCTATTGCTGCAGAAGATTATTTCTGCAATACAAAATTCAAAGAATTTCTTTTTAAAACCTTAATTGGAATAATACCTATTAAACGAAAAGTTGTAAGACTTCCCAAAAGGGAAATATTTAAAGAAATAAATACTGCGTTAGAAAATAATGAAATTATTATTCTTTATCCTGAAGGAACAAGAGGAGAAGATAATAAATTAAATGATTTTAAAACCGGTATAGCCCATATTGCAGCTATGAACCCAAATGTTCCGATTATTCCGTTATATATAAACGGACCTGATAAAATTCTCCCAAAAATTGACGCTATTTTGGTTCCTTTTATATCTGATATTTATATTGCTGATTCAATATATTATGATAATTCTGCAACAAAGATATTTACAGAAAAAATAAGAAATATAATTGAAGATCTTATGCTAACCCACAAAAGAAAAGAAACACTATAATTATCAAGTTTCAGTCAAAAATATATATTACATTTGCTAATATAATATGTTTAAACTAAAATATAATAATCATGATAGAAACTGAAACATTAAAAGCTCAAGAAAATGAGCAAGAAATAAAGGAATTGCCTAAAATAGAGGTAAAAGATAATAATTCACCAATATTGGGTATATTATTTTGTGCGGTTTTTGCACTTATTTCATATTTTACTTGTAAACTTGATTTTTTTGTAAAATACAATCTTAATTCATTAAC
>CALUPV010000028.1 GCA_944322745.1 Candidatus Gastranaerophilales bacterium
GGTTGAATTCAAATTTTATGTTAAGTATACTTAATACACTTATTTAACTTTTGTAAAAAATGTTAATAAATAGCATGAAAATGCGCAAATTTATTATTTTACAATATTTCATGCGAAAGTAAGCAAGGTAAGTATAATAGTTCAGGAAGCAAATGCAAGTAAATCAAATTAACACAGCCGTTCCAAGAAAACTAATAAAGCAAGATTCAGATAATAACAAAAAAAGTACAAATAATATTATGAATTCAAGACAAATGCCAACATTTAAGGGTGGTCTTGATTCTTTTTGTTTGGGAGTTGCAGATTTAATAGAAAACGGCGGACTTGCAATATCATTCACGCTTCAAGATATGCTTGGAACAAATCTTCCAAGACCGATTATGGGTTTAAGAAGAAATACAAAAGAAAATAAAGGAGAGAAAAATCTCAAATTTGCAGCAAAAGAACTTGTAAGGGAGATGCTTACAGGTCCAAGTATGTTTCTAATACCAATGGGAATGCTTGGTGCAGGAAAAAAACTTTTGGGTAAAACAGTAAATGTACCAATGAAATTTATAAAATCTTTTGGAGAAATCCATGCCTCTCAAGCCTTAAATGAAGCAGGTCAAGCAATAAGTAAACAAGACTTTTACAAAAATGCATTTACGCAAATTATACAAAATGCAAAAGCAGAACCACAAGCATCTAAAGAAACTATTGAAACAGCTGCAAATTTTGCTGAAAGACTAGCAAAAACAGCAAAAGACAAACTGGCTCATAAAGAAACATTAACACAGTTATCAGATGAATTCGTAGACATAGTAAAGAGCCATGCAAAAGATGCCGCAAATACAGATTTTACAATAGCATCAATATCAAAAACAACATCAGCGCCATTCAAAGAAACAATTAACCATATGATGTCATATGCAGATGATATAGTAGAAAAAGCAAAAAATTGCGATACCGGCAAAATTAATGACTATATTAGAAAGCTTTCAAATAAAAAAGTTATCGGAAGACTTGGTGCCAATATAGCAATGTATGCAGCAGTAATGGCATTCTTACAAATTATTCCTCGCTTATATAACAGAGCCGAAGGAAAAAGTAATGCAGGTTTAAAGGGACTATTAAAAGAAGAAACACTTAAAGATAAATCCCTTGATAATGTAAAAGTTAATGAAAACCAAACACAGAAAGATAAATCAAATCCATCATTCGGGTCATCAGCTCAAGTAGTAAATACATTAACAGGCAGTGGAGTTATAGGCAAATTAGCACAAGCATTTGAGTTTGAAGGCTGCAATGTTTCATTTCCTTTATTACTAGGAATAATGGGATTTGGAATTCTCATTCCAAGAACAATTCAGGCAAAAGACAAATATGATAGAGAAGAAATTCTAAGACGAGATCTTGTAACGTGTGCAACAATGTGTTTTGCAGAAAAAGAACTACGTAAAGGATTCTCAAAATTAAATGAAACAAAATCAGGACTTGTTTTAGCAGCAAAAGACAAAGGTTTTAAACAACAAAGTTTTGCGAAGAAGTTATTTGATTATCTACGACCTATAAAAGGTGTTCAAGTTCTATCTACAGATCAAATTATATCGAAGTACAGCGGTATTGATAATTACAAAGACGGAATAAAAGGATTCTGTGAATTTATAGAAGGACAAGGCGGTAATCTTTCAAAAGTATTTAGTATTACAGATGAAGCCAAAAATATAGTCCAAAGATTACTTGCAAAAGAAGGTAAAGATATAGCTACAGCAGATAATTCAACAATTAAAGAAGTTTTATCTAAAGCTATAGACTCTGATGATGTAAAACAATTAACAAATTTATTTAAAGATAAAAATAATCCTTGGGTGCAAAAAGCTAAAACACTCAATGCAAGATTTACGGCACTTTCAGTTCTTGTATTAGTACCGGTATTCTTAGGCTTCTTATTACCTGCTATTAATGAAAGAGCAACGAAAAAACGTATTAGAAAAGAAGAAGCAGAAAAAATAGCAAATAAAGAAAATATTATAAAAATGCTGAATCCAAATTTCTTTAACCAAAATCAAAAAACAAATAATATATTCTCAGATATGACAGAATTCACAAAATAACTAAACAATAATTTCCGTTTCATTTTTATAAGTTACAAAAGCCTGCTTATTATTGGCTTTTTTTACATATTTTCGTTTGGTATAAATTATAGAAGTTTTTGAATTATTCTTTTGAGAAGAAAACTCTTTAGTAAGTTCCGCAGCTTTTAACAAGACTTCATCGGAAATAATATCTTTTTTATTATTAGATTTAACCAAAATATGAGCACCTGGTGCATTTAAAAGATGAAACCATAAATCTTCACCTGATGATAAATTAGACAAAATATAATCATTTTGTTTTTTATTTTTTCCAATGTAAATCTTAGTTCCTTGAAATTCAATAAAATCAATCTTCTGAATACTCTCCATATTAGATTCTTGCTCTTCAATTAATTCGTTATAAATGTCATTAAGTTCATTTATATCAATAGTAGATTGAACAAAATAAGAAATTTCTTCAAAATATAAAATCTGAGAATTAGTTTCATTAATCATTATTACTGCATGTTCATATGTATTTTTAGCTTTTTTGTATAAGTTATAATATCTGTTTGCATTATCAACAGGAGAAAGATTTTCATCTAACTCAATTTCTTGAATATTACCTTCAAAATCGTATAAAAATGTTTTTCTAAGTCCTTTTTCTAATGAATACAAATTAGCCATAATAATATCTGCTTTTATTTTATAAAAATTAGCTTTATCAATTTTTCTTATCAGAATTTCCTGTTTGGATTTTAATGTATATAACTTTTTTAACTGCGTATTTATATATCTGAAAATTTTAGTTTTAAGATTTAATATTATAACTTTATTTTGATGATACGAAAAATATTCATCAATCATATCGTTAACGTGATTATATTCAGTCCCATTTTCAACCATATCAAGAAAATATTTCGAATGGTCTTTAGTAATAAAATATCTATATTTATTTTGATTTAAGAAAATCTTAAGCCTTTCATAAAGTATTTCCAAAGAAAAAGGATTAATAGAATCTATAATATCTTGAACAAAAGAAATTGTAAGGTAATGATATTTTGATGCTATAGATTGTGCTAATTTTTCAATATAAATATTTTTTTTAAATGACTCAAAAGTTACTTTAGTAAGATTATTTTTCTTCTGCTTCGGAGGATAAATATAAGGAAGCATACCATAAAGTTCACGTTCTCTGCTTTTTTCAGAACTTACATTATGAGCACAACCAATTATTACATTAGTATCATAATTATATAAAATAACATTACTATATTTTCCCATTAATTCAATTGCTAAACATAATTGAGATTTTTCATTAAGTTCATCATAATATTCAAAATAAATTTCAAAGATTCTCTCATATTTTGGAACATCAACTTTGATTATCTTAGCATTTTGAATATATTTTCTTAAAAGCATACAAAACATAGGTGCAGTTTTGGGAATAATTATATTTCTTTTATACTCATTATCTTTAGACATAAAACAAATATGATAAAAACTCGGATTAAAATTAATATAAAACTTTCTTGACTCACCTGAATTTCGAATAGAAAAAATTAATTCAGAACGATTAGGCTGCTGAATTTTTTGAATTTTTGCACCAATTAAAAATTCGCTATTCTCTTCACAAAATAATTTTAATATTAAGGCATCAAAATTAATCATATAAATATATTAAACTAAAAAAGCAATGAAATACATTGCTTTTTGTGATGATATATTATATGAAATAAAAATTAAGCAGCGACAGAACGAATTCCATTATTAATAAGTTTATACTCTGCATTACAAGCAGAATTTGCTACTATATCTTCTGTAGTGGCATTAAGAAGTTTACCGGTACTTTCATCAACTTTTACCATACCACCATGTTTCAACACACCGGTATAACGCATAGCACCATTTGCACTACCCATAATACCACCTACTGCAGTACCAACAGCAGCCCCAGTTGCAGTCGCAGAAATAAATTCTTTTGCATCAAAATCTTTATCTTCGTCAAAAGCAGTATCTATAACATAATTTGAAGAGCCTGAAACAGCACCTGTTACAAAACCTGTTTTAGCACTCACCTTTGCACTGTTAACAATTGATTTTCCAAGCGTTCCGGATGCACTTCCAGTTCCCATAGTAGCAGCACCAATAGCACCAGTTACAGCACCTGACAGCCCATCTTTTAACATTTGCTTTCCATCCAAAGCATCACCTTCAACATCATTAGTTGCTCTATCTGTAAATTTATAAGCAGTTTTTGTTACAGCACCTGTACCGGCACCAATAGCCGCCAAGACAAGAGGTGTTGCCGTACCACCGGAAGCAATAATTGCAGCACCGGCAAGACTTGCAGCAGCTATAGCAGCAACACCGGTAGCAATATTAGAAAATAAATCTAAACTTGCATCTTGTTTATTTGAAAATTCATCAATTACAGCAGACGCTTCTTCAAAGGATATTTCACCATTTTTATATTTTTCGATTGCTTCATCACACTTTTCAGCACTAGTACCAATACCAACAAACTCTTTTATTCCGTTCCAAGTTTGAGAAAAAAATCCTTGTTTCTCTTCAACGGAATCTAGTTGTTGATATAGTATATCAGCACCTTCTTGTTGCGAATCATCATAAGAAGCAAATATACTGACATCTTCATTAGCTAAACTTGTTTCATTCAAAGAATTAAAATCAGCTATATTTAATGCTTTTGAAGATTCAATATTACTAAATTTTGAAACATCAACCATAAATATACTAAACCCCAAAATCTACCTTACATAGTAATAAAGTATTTTAAAAAGACAAAATTGCGCAAGAGTTAACAAAAGTTAATATTAAATATCTATTAATTTATATTTTATAGCTTTAACAACAGCCTCAGTTCTATCTTGAACAGATAATTTACTAAAAATATTATGAATATGAACTTTTGTCGTATGAACACTCACATGCATTGACTCAGCAATCTGTGCATTATTTTTTCCAGATGACAAAAATTTTAAAACTTGTTTTTCTCTTTTTGTTAAAGAAATATCAGAACATTGATATTTATCTTGTGGTAATAACAGACTAGCAAGAAATTCCCTTAAAAAAGCTCTTTTTACAATCACTTCAACAAAACATTCATTTGGATTACTAAAAGAAATATCACCATCTATAACCTTAAGACTAATATTTTTACTGCTTAAATTAAAAAAAGACATAAATACTCCAAACTCATTTATAATCAACAACATAAGAAGTTTAAAATAAAATACAGATTTTAGAACTAACATATTTTCCAACTAAAAAAGGAGTTAAATGAATAATCATCTAACTCCTCTAAACTTGAATCCGGCAACCAGCTATCTTCTCTAGGC
>CALUPV010000029.1 GCA_944322745.1 Candidatus Gastranaerophilales bacterium
CTTGAAAAATGGTGACATATTATTTATAGGCGGTCAATTAGGCAGAGGAATGCAAATTTATAAATATGAGCATTAAGTATGTAGAATGTAGGTTGGGTTTTAACCCAACAGAAACAATAAAAATAGAAGAAAAGAGAGTTGCGTAAGATACAAAATGAATTATCGTAGAGCACACATCGAAAACTCCAAAATATTTATAACTATTGTAACAAGCAAAAGAAGACGAATATTAATTGAAAAAAATATATATTAAAGATAGTGGAGTAAAAATATATGAATAATACAAGAGATAAAGACATAAAAAATGTTGGGTTAATGAAGTGTACCCCCAAAAGCGGACAAAGTAGGTAGGAAAAATTCTGTTAAAATAAGGAAAGGAGAAAAAGATGAGAAAACAGTATGTAGATTGGGTTTGACAGTTTTTTCCAAAATCTTTGATTTTGTGAAAAATGTCTGGTTTTCCATAATCCAACAGAAAAAATCTATAAAAGGCTAATTAGATTTTTTATTTAATTAGAGAATCACGATTGGAAGAACTTGCGAGCTAACAAAAAATCGGGATGACAAGATTCCACGACAAACAAGGCGAAGAATGAGCCGTAGTTTGACGGGTTCCGAGAGATGATTTTCTTTTTTATTTTATTAGAGAATCACGATTGGAAGAACTTGCGAGCCAACAAAAAATCGGGATGACAAGATTCGAACTTGCGACCCCCGCGACCCGAACACGGTGCGCTACCAAACTGCGCTACATCCCGATAATTTAATTTTAGTTTTGTAGCGCACCTACGGTGCTACCTCTCGCAAAAATGATATTTAATCATTTTGCTTCTTGAATTTTGCTGTCTCTCGAACCTGTCGTTCCTTGTCGTCACTTCGGTTCTCACATACTTGGGTTTTACCCTTTCGCAAAATTCGCTCGGCAGAGTCAAACTGCGCTACATCCCGATATATGTTTTTTCTTTGTTTCAATGTTCTATATGCTATTTCTATTATACAAAAAATAATAAAATAACTATCAACTTCCCAATTGTATTACACATATAAAATTTTTAAAAGAGTTTTTTATTCTTTTGTTTTTTTGATTGTTAAAATATTAATTAAAAAAGTGCTAAAATTTGTATAATAGACTTTTTTATGCCTTTATTTTATAATTGCTTTAGTATTAACAAATAAGGAAAAAAATGACATCAGATAGTGTTTCGACTCCGCAAGAAATTGATATAGTTGAAGCGGAAAGTGAAAAAAATAAAACTATTAATCTTAAATTTAGAGCAGTTGTTCGTGCTTTTCTTGCAAATATTTTTATAACGTTAATAAAATTGGCATCTTGGTATTTTACTAAGAGTTCTGCAATGTTTGCAGAAGCTGTACACTCAGGGGTTGATTCTTTTAACAGTATTTGCCTTATGGTCGGACTTAAAAGAGGTTCAAGACCTGCCGATGGTGTCCATCCCTTCGGACACGGACTGGAAACAAATGTATGGACTATTGTTGCTTGTATCTTAATGTTTTTTGGCGCTGCTGTTTCATTATTAAGTGCATATAATAAAATTTTTGTTAATACACACGGTGTTGATGAATTACTAAATCATTACGGTGTTTTGGCTATAATCCTTATAGCTAGTATTTGTTTTGAATCTTGGGCCGTAAATAGCGCTGTAAATGCTGTTATTGATGAGGCGAATGTTAAACATGTTAATCCTTTTGTTGATTTTATAAAATCAATAAAATATGTACATAAAATTAATACACCAACAACAAAGTATGTTTGGTATGAAGATGTAGTTGCCTTAACAGGTGTAATTGTTGCTTTTATTGCAGTTACAATTTCAAAATATCTTTTACCTGAAAGCCTTGCTCATATTCCTGATGGTATAGCATCTGGTATTATTGCTTTGATGTTATTGTTCTTGGCTGGTTATATGTTGAAAAATAATGTTAATCTTTTGACAGGGTTATCCGCTGAACCTCAGGTAGAAGAAGTTATAAAACAAATCGCGGAAAATCTTCATTGTGTCAGCTGTGTTAAAGAACTTAAGACTATGAATATGGGAACTTCAGGTTTGATTGTTAATATCAAAATTGAAGTGGATCCTGAAATACAAGTTAAAGAAGCTGATGATATTTCAGAAATGGTTGAAAGAAAAATCAGAGAGCGTTTTAAAAATATATCTCATATTTCTGTTGAAATTGATTCAAATGATGCAGAAGAAAATTGGGAAAATAAGTTTGATAAAATAATTCAGGAAGGCGAAAAGATAGATGTTTTTGATGATAAAGAAGCAGATATGTTATCAAATTTTTATTCCTTCTCTCAAACTGTAGTAAAAGAAATTATGGTTCCAAGACCTAAAGTATTGTTTGTAGATGCTGAAGATAGTTTGGATACTTTGGTGGATTTAATAATTGACTCAGGGCATACTCGTATTCCAATATATGAAGATACGGTTGATAATGTTATCGGTGTTATAAATGCAAAGGATGCATTAAAAGCTTTAAGAGATAAAACATATGAAAAAGAAGGTTTTGAAATAAAATCTATTGCGCGTGAAATAATGATAATTCCTGAAAATAAATTTATAAGCGATTTACTTAGTGATTTTATTTCAAAGAAAAATCAAATTGCTGCTGTGGTTGATGAACATGGTGGTATAGCCGGTATTGTAACTCTAGAAGATATTATTGAAGAAATTGTCGGTGAAATTTATGATGAGTTTGATGAAGCACCGACTCCTGAATTAATTAAAATAGATGATAATACACTAAATGTTTCTTCTCAAATGGATATTGAAGATATTAACGAAAAGTATGATCTAGATATACCGAATGAAGATTTCCAAACTATAGGCGGCTATGTATTCGGCCTACTTGGAAGAGAACCTGAAATTGGTGATAAAGTAGAAGATAGAAACCTCTCTTTTGAAGTTATAGAACTTGATGGAATAAGAATCTCTCGTGTAATTATGAGAAAGGATACTCCTTTTGTTGATAAAGAAGAACAAGAAGAGATTGTAGAAGAAGATGAAACATTATAAGTTTGGTTATGTAGCTATTATAGGTAGACCAAATGTCGGAAAATCGACAATATTGAACAGATTGATTGGTCAAAAGATTGCAATAACAACAAATAAAGCTCAAACTACAAGACGAAGAATTAATGGTATTCTTACAACAGATGAAGCGCAGATAGTATTTGTTGACACACCAGGTATTCATAAACCTATTGATAAGTTAGGTGAGTGTTTAGTTGATGAAGCAAAAAGTGCTATTCCTGATGTAGACTTGGTACTTTTTGTAGTGGATGGTTCAACCTCTGCAGGGCGAGGCGATAAATGGATTGTCGAAAATGTTCTTAAAGATTATAAGAATGAAATGATTTTAGTCGTTAATAAATATGATTTAGTTAAGGATATACAAAAACGAGAAGAAAATTTATTAACATATAAAACATTGTTTGAAAACAATTACTCAAGTGTGAAAATATCAGCCAAAACAGGGCGAAACTTTGATACATTGATAAATAATATTATAAGAAAGTTACCGGCCGGTGAAAAAGTATACGACGATGAACAAATAACTGATGAAACAATGAGAAATATAGCCCGAGAGCTTATCAGAGAAAAAATTCTTTTATATACTCATGATGAAGTTCCGCATAGTGTAGCTGTTGTTATTGAAAATTATGAAGAAAAAGAAAATATTGATAGAATAGAAGCTCAAATTATTGTTGAACAAGAAACACAAAAAGGTATTTTAATCGGTAAAAACGGTTCAATGTTGAAAAAAATAGGAACTGAAGCAAGAAAAGAAATAGAATTTACTGCTGATAAAAAGGTTTATTTAGATTTACAGGTTAAAGTTATAAAAGATTGGCGTAAAAAATCTAAAGATATGAATAAAATGTATTAATAAAAAACAGAAGCAATTGCTTCTGTTTTTATTTATATTCTTTATATTTATACTTTCTCTAAAACTTTGGATTTTTCTTCTTTTTGCTTTAGTACTGCATTTATTAACCCCGCAAATAATGGGTGTGGTTTTTCCGGTCTTGATTTGAATTCCGGATGGAATTGACAAGCTACAAACCAATCATTTTTCGGTAGTTCAACCATTTCACAAAGCATTCCGTCTGGTGAAAGTCCAGAGAAGACTAATCCTTTTTCTGCTATTTGTGTACGGTATTCATTATTAACTTCATATCTGTGTCTATGACGTTCAAATATAATATTCTTTCCGTAGGCTTGTTCCGCTTTGGTACCTTTTTGTATATGGCATTCAAATTGACCAAGCCTCATTGTTCCGCCATAGCCTTCGACATGTTTTTGTTCCGTCATTAAATCAATAACAGGATATGGAGTATTTTCATTAAATTCCATAGAATTTGCATCTTTTAAACCAACAACATTTCTTGCATATTCAATTACTGCGCATTGCATACCTAAACATAATCCTAAAAAAGGAAGATTATTTTCTCTTGCATATCTTATTACGTTTAGTTTCCCTTCAATTCCTCTTATACCGAATCCGCCCGGAACAACTAAACCATCAACATCTGATAATGCTTCTTTGGCTTTTTCAAAGTCTATACAATCCTCTGAATTTATCCATTTTATATCTATTTGAGCTTTATTTTCATATCCTGCATGTTTTAATGATTCTACTACAGAAATATATGCATCCGACAACTTTGTATATTTACCTGCAATTGCTATTTTGATTGTTTTTTCAGGATTTTTTATTCTGTTAACAAGTTCTTTCCAAGAATCTAAATTTGGTTTTACGTCTTGCATAAATAATCTTTGAAGTACTACACTTGCCATATTTTGCTCTTCTAATGCAAGAGGAACTTCATATATACTTTTCATATCTCTGCATTCTATAACGGCATCTTTTGGAACTGAACAAAATAGTGCCAATTTCTCTTTTTCTTTTTTGGGAATTGGTTTTGCAGTTCTGCAAACTAATATTTCAGGTTGTATACCATAACTTCTCAAATTAGTAACACTATGTTGAGATGGTTTTGTTTTTAATTCACCTGATGTTGGAAGATA
>CALUPV010000030.1 GCA_944322745.1 Candidatus Gastranaerophilales bacterium
CAAGGTAAAGAAATAAATTCCGATAATGTTGTAAAAGCCCACGTTATGCAAGATATTAATGAACTATTATCTCAAGATAATGAACTTGTTAAATATATGAAAAAGAATAATGTAAAAATCGTTCCTGCTTATTATCATTTAGATACAGGAAAAGTCGATTTCTTAAAATAAATATATTTATGCAAATAAAAAAGCCATAATTGTGAGAAAACATTATGGCTTTTTATCTTAGTTTATACGTATTTTATAAATCATTGTTATTTGGGACACTAAATACATCAACTCCACCTGTTGCTTTATACAGATTAATAGATGCAATGATTTCATTAACTCTAGAAGAAACATTTTGTTGTCTTACTAAAAGCAATTCTTCTTGTTTAACTAAACTATCAATTATATTTGCAGTACCGATTTCTTCTTTTCTTGAAACTAAATAAGAATCATTTTCTTGAAGTTTCAAACGATCAGAAACAGTATCATAATTCTTTTTAGCTATTTTTGCAGAATATAAAGCATCATTAATTTCTTGAGCGGAAGTAAGAAGTCTTTTATTATATTCTTCAAAATACTTATTATATCTGCTTTTCATCAATTTCATTGCATTGATTTTTCTTCCACCGTCAAATATATCAAGAAAAGGAATAACCCCTATATTAGCAAGTCCTGTATTTGTACCGAACAAATTACTAAGACTATATGCGTTATATCCCAAATTACCTGTTATAACAAAGCTTGGAAGAATATTTCTTTTTGATATTTTTACATCATATCCTGCTTTTTCAAGACTAAAACGAGAAGCAACAACATCAGGACGATTTTCTGTAATACTAAAATCTATACTTTCAGGAATCGGAAGACTCGTCTTAACAGAATCAAACGAACTTCTTTCCAAGTCTCTGAAACTTCTGTCACCTAAAAATACATTCAATTGGTTAACTAAAACATCTCTTCTTTCGAGCAGTTTATTTTTTCCTTCAATGAGAACGGTTAGTGCTTTTTGCTCTTTTAAAAGTTCATTTTTATCAGATAAACCGAAATCAAATCTTTTTTGCATTAAATCACATATTTTTTCTTGAAGTTTGATTTCTTCTTCTTGTAATTTTAGCAATTCATCGGTTTTAATAAGATTATAATAATTAATAGCAAAATTAGATGAAAGTGAAATATATAGACTTTTTTGTTCTTGCCTACGAATTTCAAGTTCTTTTTGCATACTCTTGGTTCTTAATCTGTTTTTACCCCATAAATCTACTTCATAACTTAAAGTTAAAGGTAAAAGATATCTGTATTGTGAATAATCAGGTATAACCAAGTCACCAAAATGTTCATCTGATGATGTCAGTGTTCTACCAACATAACCATCGAAAGCAATATGCGGTAATTCCTGCGATAAAGCAATTTTAACAATTCTATTACTTTCTTCTATTTGATAAGCTGCAATTTTAAGGTCAAAGTTATTTTTATACAACTCTTCTAAATGATTAACCAATATTTCATCATTACATTTTTGCCAAAATGGCATATTCATATACTCAAAAGTATTTATTTCCTTTTCATTTTTCTTTGCATCGCAACTATTGTAAACAAATAACAATGCAAAAATCGACAGTGTAATAATAATTAATCTTTTCATGTTTTCCATCTCTAATATTTTTTTGTGATATCATAATAACATAAAAATATTTACACATAACAATAGGCATTAAAAACATGACAAAGAAAAAGAAAGAACACTCCCCAGAGGAGTTAAAAAGGGTTAATCATTTTTTGAATGAAAGAAAAGCAAGAAAGAAAAAGAACAGAAAATCATATCAAAAGAAAAGAGTTATAGTACCTGCTATAACAGCAGTCTTATTCTTAATATTGGGAATTGTAGCAATAATACATTCTCTTTATTATCAATCAACAGATGATGCTTTTGTTGAAGGAAGACTAATATCAGTGGCACCAAAAGCATCAGGACATATAACAAAATTATATGTAAACGATAACGATTCTGTAAAAAAAGATCAATTAATAGCAGAAATAGATCCCAAAGATTATGAAGCAGAAGTAAGAAGAATAGAAGCAGAATTATCAGAAGCAATTGCAAATTCTAATGTAGCCGGAAGTGAAACCGAAAAAACTGAAGCTATGTTAGCACAATCAAGTGAAAATCTTGACTCTGCAAAATCAAAATTAAATTTCGCAAAAAAAGATTACAAAAGATATGATGCTTTAAACAAAGAAGGTATTTGCACAAAGCAAGAATATGATTCCAGTAAAACTCAATTAGAAGTTGCAAATTCAAACTATAATGAAGCAGTTGAAAAACAAAAGAGTATGAATTCCGCTTTGAAATCAGCAAAAGCAAAAAATGATGCTTCATTAGCAAATATAGAAAAATTAGAAGCACAATTAGAACTTGCAAAATTGAACCTATCATATACAAAAATTTATGCACCGCAAGATGGGACAATATCATCAAGAAATGTTGAAATAGGTAATTATGTAAAAGTAGGGCAACCAATTTTAACCGTTGTATCTCCTGAAGTATGGATTGTTGCAAATTTCAAGGAAACTCAAGTCGGGAAAATGAGAAAAGGACAAGAAGTTATTGTAAAAATAGATACTTTTGGCGGTAAAAAATTTAAAGCACAAGTTGACAGTATTCAAAGAGCATCAGGTGCTAAAGCAAGTCTATTTCCACCTGAAAACGCTGTAGGAAGTTATATAAAAATTGTTCAAAGAATTCCTGTTAAAATAACATTTACTCAAGACTACTCAGAATATAACATTATACCTGGAATGAGTGTTGTTCCAAGGGTAAAAATAAAATGATAAGAACTATTGAACAAAGATTAAAAATTCCTATTTGGATGGTAGCTTTTACAATAATGATTCCTACTATTGCATCAATACTAGGAACATCAACCGTAACAGTTGGTGTAGGGCATATGGCAGGAGCATTCGGTTCAACAAGAGATGAAGTAAACTGGGTAGTAACAAGCTATATGATTACCCACGCAATAATGTTACCGATATCAGGATGGTTGGAAAATTACTTTGGAAGAAGAAACTTCTTAAAATTAATTACAGTTATTTTTGGGGTAGGCTCATTAATATGTCTAATGGCAACAAACCTTAATACATTAATATTTGGAAGAATAATTCAAGGTATAGGCGGTGGACCTTTTATGCCTTTATCTCAAGCCATTTTGCTGCAAGTATATCCAAAAGAAAAACACGGTATAGCAATGGGAATATTTTCAATAGCGGTTATGGTTTCAGCAATTATGGGCCCTGCTATTGGAGGTTATTTAGTCGATAATTTCTGCTGGCAGGCATTATTTGTAATAAATATTCCTATTAGTGTATTTTCTGTAGTTTTGATACATTGCAATGTAATGAATAATCCGGCAAGAGTAAAAGTTAAAAATCCTGACATCGTAGGAATAATATCAATTGTTTTATGGTTATTTTCAATGCAGGTTGT
>CALUPV010000031.1 GCA_944322745.1 Candidatus Gastranaerophilales bacterium
AAGAATAATTTAACACAAGAAAAACTTGCTGAAATATTAGATTTAGATTACCAAACAATCAGCCGTATTGAAACAGGTTATTATTTTACAAGTTACGAGAATTTAGAAAAATTTGCAAAAGCTTTTAATGTTGAAATAAAAGATTTGTTCTCAACAAAGCACCTTGAAGAAGAACTTAATGTTGAAAAAGAGGTGATAAAAATATTAAAGAAAGCAACAAAAGAAGAAAAGAAACTTATTTATAAAATTGTTTGTTCTATTATAAATTAACTATATTTAGTTGATTCATTATTCAATGATATGATTATTATAAAAAGAATAATTGAAAATTAAAATTCCTTTAGCAATTTATTACAATTTTTGTTAACTACGGCTAAAATATCTTTTCCTATATTATTTTCAAAACTGTTTATTACTGAGTCTATGATATCAGGAAGAATTTCGCACTGATTTCTTATAATTTTCTTAAATTGTGTAAAACTAATATCAGCTTCATTTGCTAATTGTTCGAAATGTCTTAATAAAATTTCATTATGATTATAATGACGCCCTATTTTCATTGCCATTTTTTCTGATAATTCAGGATATACCTGTGAGCACAAAATATCGTATGCGGGAGCAAAATCTATTTTATTATTATCATAATGAAGAATTGAAAAGTTTTTTCCATGAGCATCATTATTACCTATTAAAAAGTTAAAGATAATCAAATGTAAAAATTGATTAATAGAAACGGCAGGTTGAGTAGTTTTTCTCAATATTTCAAAGCATCTTTTAAAATCAACACCGCCTTCTGCCTGATATTTGTATGCACTTACAATATTTGAAGCTTGGCAGAAATCTTCTTGGTGAATTCTTCTTATTTTTTTATTAATTATTTCTCTATCATATCTTTGTATCAGAAAGAATTTTTTATTATTCGCATAACCGATTTCTACGTTAGGAACTTTTATACCTGCTATTTCAGCTGATTTTATGCAAATATATTCATTTTCGGTTGTTTCATTAAATCCATTTATTTCCGGTTTTAGAATATGAGTTGTTGGAACATTATTTTTGGGTATTCCTATTTGTCCATCGACAACAATTACAGCAGTTTTGTCTTGTGCTCCGGCCAAAGACAATCGCATATCTTCAATACCTGTTGCTAATGGTTTTTGTGGTAATTCATTAATATATTTTTCAAGTTCATCTTCTGATAAGTTTGTATAGTCTGTTTCATAAATTTCTTTAAGGTATTTTGAAGGAGTTTCTTTATCCGAACTATCGAAAAAAGATACTGCACCGGCACAATCATAACCAACTGCTTTTAAAATTGAAAAATCATTTTTAGGATTAATACCATATTTCTTACCTATTGCAATTCTTGTATGTTCACTTTCCGGTAATAATCCGTTAAAGAATCCTCTACATTTTTTATTATCAAAAGGTTCTTTTTGTATTGGTAAACTTAAGGATAAAGTTCTTTCAGCAAGACCGGAATATTGAAAAATAATACCTCCATTGCCGTCCTTCTCTAATGTTCCGATATGCTCGTTATTTAGAAATACATTTAAAAAATTACTCAAAAGCTGCCTCACACATTCTTTTCATAAGGAGATTTTATCTCAATTATAATTCCTAATGCTTTACAAACATTTATAACTTTACCTATTTGTGCAGTTTCTTTTCCATTTTCCAAATCAACAAGAAATCTTACACCTACATTTGCTGCAATAGCCAGATCTGCTTGTGTAAGCTTTTGTGCTTTTCGATTATTTCTTATAATTTCTCCTAAATTTTTAGTGTCTTTTATATTCATTTTTTACCTATCGGTAAAATTCTAAGCTATTTCATGTAAAAAATCAATTTTTTTTACCGCTCGGTAAAAAATATTCTAAAAAATATATATTTTGTATAAAAATTTACCGAGCGGTAAAAATTTCAAAAATTCCGATTGGCAGAAAGTTTTAGTGAATAAATTCTGGTTATATTTTTAAAACTGCTATTTAACTTACTAAACCTGCAAGTAAATAAAGTATGGCGACGGATTATATTAACCTATAAAGTATGAAATAAGAGAAGAAACTTATTTATTAATTAATATTAATAATATTTATTATTAATGAGTATGTTTTGGACGCAATAATAACATTTTTGTATCTTCTATAGCTTTTAAACCGTGTAGTACTTTTGCAGGCATTATGATCATTTCTCCTGATTTTAGTCTATATGTTTTTTCGCCTATCGTTATATCTGCTGTGCCTTCAATTATCTGTGCAACTTCATCTTTTTCATCACAATGCAGACTTCTTTCATTTCCCTTTTTGAAGGAGATTAGCGTTAAGGAACTTTGTTCGTTATCAAAAACAAGTTTCTTGTTTATTGAATCTAAGTATTCTATATTATGTAAATTTATAATTTCTGACATTTTAATTCCTTTTAATTTATATTATCTATTTTACCGAGTTTTTTTCTTCTTTTTTATTTTTTAATAAAAATACACAAGGTATAAGTAAAAATGCCGGAAGTGCAAATATTGCAAATACATCTACGAATGACATTAATTTTGATTGAACAAGGAGTTGTTTATATAAAACAGTATTTGCTTTGATACTTGCTATATTATCAGCAGAATAGTGCAAGAATTTTGATGTTAACATCGAAAGCTTATAGAGAAAAACGTTATTGAATTGAGTTAAATTATCAACCAAATATACTTGATGTGCCTGAGATAATCTGGCAACTAGTGTATTTGTCATAGAAATTGTGATTGCTGTTGTTACACATTTGCTTAAACTATGCATTCCGGCAGCTGAAGATAATGAACTTTTTGGCAGAGTGGAAAGTGCCATCGCTGAAACAGGTATAAAAGCCATAATGAGACCAAAACCAAAAATAATATTGGGAAGGATTGTGCAAGAAAATGAATATTCAAGACTTATATTTGTCATCATTAGTGTTGATATTCCTAAAAATAGAAATCCTGTGCCAATAAGAACTCTGCTGTCTAATATTGTTGTAAGTTTAGGGACAATTAAGATTGCAACAAAGCAAGCAAGAGATCTTGCTATCATTGAGGCACCGCCAAGCTGCGCGGTGTAGCCCATTAAACTTTGTAAAAACATTGGCAGTGCAACAAGTGTTGCATATGCTATTACATTTAAAAAGGATGCAAGTATTGTTCCTATTAAGAAATTTAGGTTCGTAAATGCTCTTACATTTGTAATCGGATTCTTATTTTCAAGCTCCCATACTATAAAAAACATGAATGCACAAAATGAAAATCCTGATAACCAGCATATCCATCTTGCATCAAACCAGCCGTATTGCTGTCCTTTATCAAGTACAACCTGCATTGAAAATAACCATAAAACAATTGATATTATTCCTACGATGTCAGGATTTTTAACTTTTACTCTTGC
>CALUPV010000032.1 GCA_944322745.1 Candidatus Gastranaerophilales bacterium
TAATTTGATATGATTTGACTTATATTGGAATTTTTTATTATAAAATTCAAAAAAGACCTGCTTATTATTTGAAATTCATAAAAAAGCAGATAAAATAAAGTTATGCAAGAAGCAGAAAAAGAAAATTATAAATATGCACTTTGCCTTGTAGATGTTATAAATCTTGGTACAAGGACATTTTCATATTTAATTCCCGAAAATTTGAAAGCGGACATTAAAGTAGGACAAGCCGTATTAGTTCCCTTTGGATACAGGAAACAAAATATTGTTGCATTTGTCACAGGGTTTTCTTCATATTTAGAAGAAGGAATAAAAGCAAAAGAAATTATAAAAGTTATAGATAAAAGAAGCGTATTTACCCTTGATTATCTTAAACTTTTAGATTGGATTGCAAACTATTATTGTTGTGATATCAATACTGTTTTACAAGCTGCTGTTCCAATGAAATTTTTAAAAGAAAATACAGTAAAAGTACAAAAAGAAAAAAAAGAAAAATATATTTCATTTATAAAAAAAGAAAACGCCCAGATTAGACAAATTAAAATATTGGAAAAACTTGAAAAAAATAATGATGTTCCTCTAATTGAATTTGAAAAAGAAGTAAAAACAACAAGAGCTACTATTTTAAAATTGGAAGCAAACGGTTTTGTTAAAATAACAGAGAAATCTGTTTATCGAGATCCGTTAAATGTATTTAAAAATATAGAAAAAGATGATTTTCCCCCTCTTTCAGAAGAACAGCAAATTGCTTTTGACAAAATTTCAGAAAAAATGGATAAAAAGCAATATGAATCTATATTAATAAACGGGATTACAGGAAGTGGAAAAACAGAAATTTATTTCAGAGCAATCAAAAAAACACTTGAGAAAGGTAAAAATATATTATTCTTAGCCCCCGAAATTGCACTTGCTTCACAATTAACTTTAAGGTTAATCAGACGATTTAATCAGGAGGAAATAGCTGTTTGGCATAGCAGTATTTCGGAAGGCGAAAGATTTGATGTATGGAATAAATTAAGAGAAAATAAAATCAGAATTATAATAGGCGCAAGAAGTGCCGTATTCGCACCATTAAATAATATTGGTTTGGTAATTATAGATGAAGAACACGAAAACACCTATAAACAAACATCACCTTCTCCAAGATATGATGCACGTTTGGTTGCAGAAAAAATATGTGAATTAAATAATGCAACCTTAATAAAAGGAAGTGCTACACCTGATGTAAGTTCTTATTTTAAAGCACTTTCATCCGGCAATTTAATAAGACTAAAAAACAGATACAATAATGTAGATTTAGCAAAAGTAACAGTTATAGATATGCGTGAAGAATTCTATAAAGAATCACGCAGTATTTTTTCTAATACTTTAATAAATGCAGTAAACAATGCGTTAAAAAATAAAAAACAAACAATTCTTTTAATGAACAGAAGAGGTTTTTACACAAGTGTACAATGTAAAAGCTGCGGTGAAGTCATAAAGTGTCCTAACTGCGATATTCCAATGATATACCATAATTCAGATAAAACATTAAAATGTCACTGGTGTGATACAACAAAAAAATTGCCTGATAAATGTCCTAAATGTTCTTCAACAGAAATAAAAATGTCAGGGATGGGGACTCAAAGAATAGAAAATATAGCTTCAAAACTATTTCCAAATGCAAAAATAGAAAGAATTGATTCGGATGTACTTTCTTCAAAAACAAAATATATCGAAATTCTTGAGCGTTTCCAAAATGGAGATATTGATATTTTAATAGGTACACAAATTATAGCAAAAGGGCTTGATAATAAAAATGTCACAGTGGTAGGAGTAGTAGATGCCGATGTAAGTTTTTCATTACCTGATTATCGTTCAAGCGAAAGAGGATTTCAATTGTTAATGCAAGTAGCAGGCAGAGCAGGCAGAGGCGAATTTGACGGAAAGGTTATTTTCCAAACATATAATCCTGATTTATATGCTATAGAAAATGCAAAATCTCAAAACTATTTGGAATTTTATGAAAATGAAATTAATAGGCGTGAAATGTTTGATTATCCGCCATTTTGTCAAATTATAAAAATTGTAATTTCTTCTATAAATGAAGATAGAGCATATAAATGTGCACAAGAAATTTCAGAACGATTAAAAACTCAAATAACAAAATTGGGATTATCTGAATATATAGAAATAAATGGCTCAATGAAATGCATAATGTATAAATTAAATTCTGAATATCGTTTTCAAATAATAATAAAAAATAAAATGAACAAAAAAGGTCAATATATAGTATCAACTTTTATGAAAAATACTTCTATAGCAGACGACATAAAAATGATAATTGATATTGACCCTGTTGATATAATTTAATGAATTATTTTTGGATATTAACTTTATGGATACGATGTTGACCTCTATGTTCTTTTACTTCTATTGAAAAAGGAGCTTTTCTTGTTGTAATTAGATGACTTAATTCATCGTTTGTTTGTTTTGTAACTTTACTTAGAAAAGTCTGAAACTGTTCTTTATTAGTCATAAAGATTTTAGCAACACCTAAATCTTTTCTTGCCCTTTCAATAGTATTTGCTGCAATTTCTGATTCTTTCCCACTTAATAGAAAGACGTCTTTTCCTTTATTTTGAGTCAAAACCCTAACTGGGCCATTCTTTGTTCTATCAGAGAATAGTTTTTTTGCATCTCTTTGAACTGATTGGTGCGCTTTATTTGTAACATCTGAATTTGCAAGTGCTAAAATATTTTGGGCAGTAGATTTGGGACCATTTACTCTTATTACTTTTCCAAAACTAATAGGCTGTACATTCATTATTTAATTCCTTTCTTTGTATCATATTCCATTGCTTCTTGTATAGGTCTAACCTTATCTTTGACATTATCAAGAGATATAAATTTTTGTATCCTTTTAGAAATACCATTTAAAGAAGACCAACCATAATCCATAAAAGA
>CALUPV010000033.1 GCA_944322745.1 Candidatus Gastranaerophilales bacterium
AATCTTTAATAATAAAGGGTAAAAAATGCTTAGCGGAAAAAACGTCTTAGTTGGTATAACAGGGGCTATTGCAGCTTATAAAGTTTGTGAATTAATTCGTTTGTTTAAAAAAAATAATGCGAATGTTAAAGTTGTTGTTACGACTAATGCATTGAATTTTGTTACTAAGACTACATTAGAATCATTAAGTCAAAATGCTGTTGATATTGAGCAATTTAATATCCAAGAATATAAACCGGAACATATAGCTTTGACTGATGAAGCGGATATCTTTGTTATTGCACCTGCGAGCGCAAATACAATTGCAAAAATGGCTTTAGGAATTTGTGATAATTTATTGACATCAACATTTTGTGCTTTTAAAAAGCCTGTTGTAATAGCACCTTGTATGAACACAAATATGTGGGAAAATCCCGCTGTAGAAAAAAATATTGAAACTCTGAAAAATAGAGGAATAAAAGTAATTGAACCTGATACCGGTTTTTTAGCCTGCGGAACTAAAGGTAAAGGCAGACTTGCTGATATAAATTTAATTTATGATACTGTTAAAGATATTTTATTGCCCGAACAAATATTAAAAGGGAAAAAGGTTGTAATAACAGCAGGTGGTACGAAGGAAAATATTGATGCAGTAAGATATATCGGAAATTATTCTTCAGGCAAAATGGGTATTGCATTAGCTGACAGTGCATATAAACTCGGAGCCGATGTTGTTCTTATTTCAACCGTTGATGTTGATAAAAAATATAAAGTGATAAATGTTCAAACAGCTCAAGAAATGTATGATAAAGTAAACGAAGAGTTTAAAGATGCTTATACATTAATTATGGCAGCAGCTGTAAGTGATTATAGAGTTAAAAATAAGTCTGAACAAAAAATAAAAAAAGACGGAAATTCTCTAACAATTGAACTTGTTGAAAATCCGGATATTTTAAAAGAAATGTCTAAAATGAAGCGAAATGACCAAATTGTTGTGGGATTTTGTGCTGAAAGTCAAAACCTTTTAGAATATGCAAAACAAAAGATTGCAAAGAAAAAATGTGATTATATATGTGCAAATGATATTTCTAAAAAAGATATAGGCTTCTCGTCAAATGATAATGAATTGTATATAATAGATAAAGATATGAATGTTTGTCATATAGAAAAAGCTGATAAACAAATTATAGCTATGAAGATTTTGGAAAAAATTTATGGAAAAAGTAAGTAAAATTATAAAAAGAATAGAAGAATTTGCGCCGTTAAACACAATGCAGAAATGGGATAATTCAGGCTGGCAGATAAATCTGGGTATCGAAGATACAAATAAGATTTTATTAGCACTTGATGTAACACCATCTACAGTAGATGAGGCTATTAATAAAAAATGTGATTTGATTTTGTCACATCATCCTATTTTTTTTAATTCTATAAAAGCAATAGAATCACCATTTATAATAAAAGCAATCCAAAATAATATACAAGTATATTCTGCTCATACAAATTTGGACGTAGCACAAGGCGGTGTAAGTGAATATCTTGCTGAAAAATGCGGGTTTACGGATTTAGATACTGCTTTTGAATTTATTAAGTATAAACAGTTTGATGAAGAAAAAAACTTTTCAAAGTTAATCTCAACTCTAAAAACAATTTTTAGTTTGCCAAGTGTCAGAGTTGTAAACAGTCATAGGAAAACATATAAATCAATAGCATTTTGTTCAGGCAGCGGTGCTGAGTATATTCAAGACCTTGAAAAAATTGGCATAGATGTTTTTATAACAGGTGACTTAAAACACCATCAAGCATTGAATGCTATAAATATGACTATTGTTGATTTGGGTCATTTTCATAGTGAAAGATTTGTTGTTGAAATCTTTGAAAATATATTGAAAAATGAAGATGTAGAAGTTATAGCAGCAGTTGAAAAACCTGCTTGGGAGTTAATTTAATGAAAAAGATTTTTATATCAATATTAAGTATTTTATTCTTGCAAAGTTTTGCGATGGCAAAAGATACTTTGCAATTTGATTTTCCTAATGAAGGTTGGCATAAAGTTCCAAGCCCTGACGGAATTGAAAGCAAGAAATGTTATGTACCATATAATCAAAGTTCTGATAATTATACAGAAATGATTATTTTCTCGGAACGTGTTATAAAGAATCAAGGCTTATCCCCAATGGTAATGCTTCATAAACAATTAGGTAAGGATAGAAATAATTATCCGGATATAGCTCCTGAGTATATAGTTAGAGATTTTGATAATGCAATGGTTACATGGTGCAGTCAAATCAAGAATACTTGTGCAGTAGAAAGAGCTTTTCAAGGTAAAGAGGGAATTATTTTTGCTATATATCAAAATAAAGCTCCTCATTATTCGCAAAATATGTTTGGTCAATGGTCAAACATATTGAGTAAAGTTAAAGTTTATGAGCCGGAAGTTGACGGTGCTTCCGCAAAAAATTTGATAGAGCTTGATTAATGAATATAACCGGCGGTAAATATAATTCAAGAAAAATAAAAACGGCAGAATATGAAAATATAAAGCC
>CALUPV010000034.1 GCA_944322745.1 Candidatus Gastranaerophilales bacterium
TGAATGAATTCCTTGATAAAGCTGAAAATGCTGATGGATTTATTTTTGGTTCTCCTGTTCACTATGCAAGTGCCAGCATAGATAACTATGACAAAAACATCAAGGAATATGAAGAAAAAACTAAAGTTTTATTAAAAGATGACTTAAATAAAATAATGGAAAAATATTTAAGAATTGAAAATTAAACGATAAATATTTCATAAGCAATTTTTTCAATAAAAATTTCTTTATATATATATCTGTCTGCAACGGCAAAATTGTCGATAAAATAGGGGTAATAAATGCTGTCACGGATACAACATATAAATCCAAACAATATTTATTTTCAAAGCAAAAGTAATATTGTAAAACAAGAAAAAAATATTGAAAATAAATTAAATTTTACTCAAGAAAATAATAAGCAAAATAAAAACCCCTTCAAAATTATAGCCGGATTATTTTTGGCCGAAAAAGGTGTTACATCCGGCATAAGAAGAATTTTAGGCATTCGTATTGAAAACCACACAACAAGTAAGGAAAATGCAAAAAATATAATTAAAAACGGATGCGTTTTAGACCCAGTTTTTGGTGGCAAAGGGGCTTCGCAAATTATAGGTTCTTTTGAGGAAAATTCATCGAATTTTGTTCATATAACGGGTTTTCATAAAGATTTTAAAAAATCACTACAAAAACCTGATATGGATTTACTTAAAGAAATAATCAAAGAAAAAATGGGTGATAAAAATTATAGCACTGCAAAGAAAATATATCATACAATATCTGATACTCCTCTATTGAATTTTGTAAGAGCGGGATACAGAAAAATTCAAAAAATGATGTACACCGCAACTTCAACCATTAAAATCAATAAAAGTCAAAATGATAATCTTGAGACATTTTCTAATATCGTAAAGGATAACTTTTCCTCAAAAAAACAAACTCTTGGAACCATTTTTAATATAATAACGGGAAGAAAGGTAAAAACATTTTATATCGGAGGAACTGATGACTTTTTCAATAAAAATTTTGTTCCCGATATAGATGACTTTGCACTTAAAACAACAAAAAAACTTAAAGTTTCAAGAACAAAAATCACAGCAACATTAGAAGCTCTAAAAAAAGAAGGTTTATCAGGAATAAAGCAGAATCCAACCAGAGTTATTGCAGGGTTAGTTATTGCAATTTCTTGTCTGACCCTAGCCTACAAATTCTTAAAAGAGGGCATCTGTGGCAAGGAAAATAAGAAAGACAATAAAACTTATTAATTTGAATTTCAATTAAAAGTTTTCTGCCTTTTTTTTTAAATACCCCTCACCTGATGATGTTAGAACATTTTTTTTAGAATTGAAAGATGTACATATTAATATGAATACATAAAAATTTATTAAAAATCGATAATTTATAACCCAAAGTTGAAAAATCAACAAATTATAAAAAAGATACTCACCTTTAAAAGTTTTCAATCTAAAATTTTTATTAATGTTTTCAGTTTATAGTAAAAGTTTTTTTGTTTAATATTCTATATTGGTTTGCTTTGTTTTATAATATATAAACTTATATAGATGGAATATTATTATAGTATGTTAAAAAAGATAATAAAGATAAAAAATTTTGGGTGTTTTAAGGATTTTAAAGCAAATGATAAGCTAAAAGAATTTAAGAAATATAATTTATTATGGGGCTTAAATGGTACAGGAAAAACAACACTATCAAATTTGTTTAGGTGTTTAAATGAAGGCTGTATTCCTGAAGATATAGATAAAAATTCATTTAAAGAAAATTTTGATATTTTATTAGAAGACAATCAACATATAACTAATTTTGAGAATAATTCATTCTTTAATAGAATTAAAATATTTAATCGTGATTTTGTTGACAAAAATTTAACATTAGATAATCAAAGTGCAAAAACAAATACAATAACATACACGATAGGTGAAACATCAAAAGATATAAAAAACCGAATATCTGAATTAAATTTTGAATTAACTTCATTTTATGAGGAAGTTAATGGCAAAAAAGAATTAATTGTAGAAAATAATTATAACAATATAAATAAAGAATTAGATGATTTATATAAAGATGTTGCTGACAAAATAAGACTTGATTTGCAAATAAAAAATGCACCAGAATATAATATAAGACATTTTAAAAAAGATTATCAAAAACTTTTTAATAGTAAAGTTTTAATTACAGAAGAATATAAAAATGAATCTGTAAATAAATATATACAACCTATAAAAAATAAATTAGAAGTAATTAATTTTAAAATTATTACAAATGAACAAATACTCGAAATAAAAGATATTTTATCAAATAAAATAAAACGTGCAGACATAAAAGAAGAATTAGTTCAATGGCTTGAAAAAGGTCTTGATTATAAAACAGGTGATACTTGTCCTTTTTGCAAAAAACCACTTTATAGTTTTGAAGAAAGATATAATGAAATTCAGAATATTATAAAAAAGGATGATTCATATATAGAGTATGAAAAGAATATAAAAAGAATATTCGATGAAATTAATTCGTTATATATTTCAATAAAACATGTTTATTTTTCATTAAGACTTGATGATTTTAGTTGTAATATTGATCAGTCTGATATTGAAGATTATAAATATATGTATGAAAATTACAAAAAATATATTGAAGATGTAATTAAATCTCTTCAGCTAAAAATTAATAATCCAGATAAAACATATTGTTTAGATGATAACAAAATAATAATTGATTACATAAAAAGTCGTGAAAAGATAAATCAATTAATAATCGAACATAATTTTAATGTTGATAATATAATTGATATAAAAAATAAAGCCAAAAATAATGTAATAGCTTATTATGTACAGCAAGAAAAAGAAAGCATAGAATACTATAAAAAGAGACTAGAAAACTATTTTGAGCAAGTAAATAATGTAAAAGATAAAATTATAGACATAAAAAATGAAATAAGTAATTTAAATGCAGAACTAAAAAATCAAAAAATACCAATAAAAGAACTTGAAAAATATTTATATATTGTTTTCGGTCATAAAAAGTTTTCTTTGGAGTATGATGAAATATCAAACTCGTATAATATATACAGAGAAACAGGTGAAATGGCTAAAAATTTAAGTGAGGGTGAAAAAACAGTAATTTCCTTTGCTTATTTTTTAGCAACATTAAAATCATATAATTTTAATATGAAAAAAGCAATTATTGTGATAGATGATCCTGTTAGTAGCTTAGATCAACAATATTTATTTAATTTAATTAATTTGTTGTATGAAAAATTTAAAGATAAAGACAGTTTTGAACAAATATTTATATTAACACATAATTTCTACTTTTTTAAGAAAATTCGGAATATATTATTATATAAAAAGGATTTTTTCGAATTATTTCAAATTAATAAAAAAGATACATCATACATTGATAATGCTGATGAATATTTAAGAAAATATACCTCTGAATATGTTCACATTATTAAATATTTAAAAAATGTTTTAAATATGCCAGAAAATGAAATTAAAGAAATTCCAATTGGTAATTCAATAAGAAAAATCTTAGAAATTTTTTTAGCATTTAGAATACCAAGTAAAAAAAATATTACACAAAGATATGATGTTATTACAAGTCGTTTTACTGAAGAAGAAAGATGTAGATATATGTACTTGAATGATATTGCAAATGCATCAAGTCATACAGAAGAAAGCGAAGATATAGATTCATTGGAAGAATTTAAGCTATTTGTAACAAAAAATGAAATAGAGCAATTATTCAATTTTATTAAGTTAATTGATAAAGAGCATTATGATGAAGTAATGAAGATATAAATTGTTTATATTATTAAATATTTAGAAAAATATAAACTTTCGTTATAATTCAAAGTATTATTTTGCTTACTCAAAATATTTGCATATAAAAACGGTTTCAACTCACGCAAAAATCATCTTGAATGATTGATTAATTTTTGCCTTACTGTGTAATCATTAAGTATAAAAAATATGTAAAATTTGTTAAGTTGGATTTTTTTAGTTTAAAGCCCTTTGAACACAAGCGTTTTAAGGGTATTTTCGGGGTATCAAAAAATATAAAATTTTAAAATTTTTTCTTTTTTTTTTTATATTTTTTAAAAAAAGAAATATAAAAATATAACACTACATAAAAAATGGTATGAGTTATTTTAGAATATTTATT